>NZ_AQXX01000144.1 GCF_000376785.1 Hahella ganghwensis DSM 17046 | reverse complement strand
GGCAGGATCGCTGAGGTTATAAAATAGCTGCATGCAGTGGACACGAAGCATGGTGGATAACGGATACGGAGGGCGGCCGTTCTCGCCCTTGGGGTAATAGCGGGCGATCTTCTTTTCCATGCGTTTCCATGGGATCAGCTTATCCATTCGCTCCAGAAAGATTTCCCGGCGGGTCTTACGCTTCTTATTCTGGTATTCAGCTTCGGAGAAAGTCATCTGATCCATGGATAGTATTCCTGATGAGTGAAGTTGGCCGTATTATGACTGATTTGGGGAGTTATTCAGAGCCTCCCTAGCTCTCCACCCTCAACATATAGGGTTTCAATACCGGGGACCAAACTAACAGAATTACTAGCAGAGTCTAAGAGAAACGACTCGCCATCCTTTGATACTTTCCCAAACCCTTCAGAGCAATCTACTCTGGCCCTATCTTCGATTTTCTTATAGTACCCGAGAGTTGAAAAACGCAAATTTCCTTCGTTGATAAACTGTTCAGCGTACTTTTTATTGTCGAAGACTTTGTAAAGAGGAGTAGGAATCATTCCTAGTTACTCACGATAATGAGCATTTATAAAAGGACTGCGTAAACGGTTACCCTCACAGCTTTTCTAACTGGATGTATATTCACCTCACCCGCGATCGCCTGAGATTGATAAGGCTAATCTCATTAATTTTTTATCTCAATATGATGAACTTCTCTTCTATAAGCCACGTTATACATTCTGCAAATTCATTACGTGAGTAATTTGAGTTTGGAGCATATTCATCAATTTTTTGAGAAACGACGGCTAATTGGCTTCCATAAAGCTCGCCATAACCTGGTATTAATACATTCCCGGTATTACCTTCATCATGGTCAATTGGCTCTCCAATAATAGCGATTAAGTCTACGATAAACAGCCGTTTCGCAAATGCAGTACGGTGTTTGCTAACTAATAATGTGTCATCATTCCGATTAATAATTTCTCGTTGTATTGCATGGTTGATAGCACGCTGAATTTCGTCTAAAGAATAACCTTCTGATTCTAGCACTCTCATAACTTCGTCTTTGCGGCCACTATTAGAGCGAAATATTGCATGTTCAATATCAATGGGAACGAGAAAACCTAAATCCTGAATTTCTCGTCGTAACTTTACATGCGCCGATCTAACTTGAATGAAATCTTTAGTAGTTTCCATTCCCAGCATGTGCTGCAAGTCAGTATTGAGCGATGAGTAATAACCTGCACCGCCGAGGTATTCAAGGAATCTCGCATTAGGATATTGCTGAAGAGTTAAATGTCTTGATGCCTGCGTTTGATCGATAACCTTGTGCGAGACGCTTCCTGAATCACCTGCATAATATTGGCATTGAACAAATATGTGGGGTTGCCAGCCTTCCGTGCGGTAAGGCAATACAAAATCGTAAGCCCGTGTTTTGCTAGTGTTACCGACAACATTATGCGGATATTCAAGAATCACATCCTCGAGATTGAAGTCTACACCTCTTTCCATTCCCCAAGAAGACATCATCTCTCGAAGTCTATCTTCGGGAATGTGGCCGCCAGATGCAGAAACCGAGCCTCTCACCTTGAAGATAATAATGGGGGCCAGCAGAGCTTTTTCAGAGCCAGCATCTTCTGCCATCAATGTAAAATAGCTCTTTCCTAATGCCCAAAATTGGCGGATGCTTTCTTCGTCTTTGAGAATCGCGGTGATATATTTGCCGAGTAACCAGAGTGCTTCCTCTTCAAGATATTCCAAACCTTCATAGCTGCTATAGCAAACTAGTGCGTCTGCTATAACTTTGGCCAACTTGTCTGATTTTATAGTTCTACCAAGTGGAGCCTTCTGGAAGATACCGTTTTTGCCCTTTCTTTGGGGGAAGTCAGCTCTTTTTTCTGTTTGAGCCAGGAATACGGGAAATTGACATTTCAGGTTGTTGTCTGTTTTGCCAGTTACCATGAACAGTAATGCACAAAGTGACTCAAGTATGCCTATTGCTGAGGTGATTTTATTCTGTTCACTATCAGCTTCCGCTATGACCTGCTCAACCAGTTCAACACATGTTGCTGCAATTGCTTTTGGAGAACAGCTTTCTATTGACGCAAAGTTGTTAGTAGCTTCACCTAACCTACAAATAAGCCTATCAACTTTTGCAAGCTCCTGAGTATATTTATCAGTATCCTGAATCTCCTGCAGTGAGGGGGTAATCCATAAATCAAACTCTGCTAACTGCTCCGACAGGCTTATCTTCTTTACAGGTAATTTCATTATTAACGGTTTCTTGATTGAATATTTTTCTTGTCGCTTCGGCCATCTTTTTACTTAGTGGTGGCGCTACGGCATTTCCTACGAGTCTATAGCCAATCTCTAGCTCTTTAACACTTTCTGTTTGCGTGAAAATAAAACTATCAGGAAAGCCCTGAAGCCTTGCACATTCGCGCAAACTAAAAGGGGTATTTCTACTTGGATGAATGAAATAACGTGGATTATGGAAGTTCGTCAAAACCGTAGGGCTTGGTTCATCCCATCGTGGTCTTTTAAATAAGCCAGAGCAAAACATTGCACCTTTAAGGTCATATCCACCATTTTTCTCTTTTAAATATTCCGCTTTTACTAGACGAGTTAAACGTCTCTTTATACCGCCAAATCCACTGAGTTCTTTTATAGTTTCCTCGGATAGAGGATTTCCGTTCGGAATATTGCCATATTTCTTATGTCTTCGATTTTTACCGATAGTTTCTAAAATCTGAATATCAATGTCATCAACATCACCAAAAACTTCTGGGATATTCCATGTATAAACAGATGAACTAGAAAAGCGCACATTACAAAGCTTTTGTCCTTCTCTGATATGCGCCATGATCTTTTCTGCATCCGAACTCCATTTCTTCGTTACGCGATGATCTGGAATATTGGAGGAGAGTTCTCTAAGATCGTATATAGCATCTTTGATGGTTAGAGCGTTAGATTTGTGTTTGATAGTAATGCTATCCAAGAAGTCAGCAGTTTTAGAAGAGATAGATTCTCCGTTTCTGTCAACTGAGCAGTGAGTTTCTAAAGGCCACTCAAAATCAATATGATTTTGGTCTTCGCGAATTCCAACAAAAAATATTCTTCGTCTATATTGAGCAACACCATAGTTGACAGCGCTTAGAATACGAGCTTCCACGCTATATCCTATCTCTTCAAAGTCACTGATAATCTGTTCAAAGAATTTCCCCTTAAAGTTCTGACTTAAGCCATCAACATTTTCAGCTATGAAAATACGTGGGCGCAGGACATCAATGGCTGATTTCATTTCAAGATAAAGCAAATTTCGAGTATCGTTTTCTCGCTTCGGGCCTGCTTTGGAGAAACCCTGGCAGGGAAAACCGCCCAACACTACATCGCAGCTTCCTATATCCTTAATATCATTATGGAACTCTTCGGATGTTACATCTCTGACATAAGCTCTTTCATCGACATTGCGTTTATAGACATCAATGGCCGCAGGATCATTGTCACAGGAGTAGATGAGATTAAACCCTTCTTGCTTGAAGCCGAGATCTAGTCCCCCGCAGCCCACGAAGAGACTTACGACAGATGGAGAATAACTGCTTACTATTTGATCTACTTTTAGCATGACCTCACTTACCACAGAGAAATATTGATAGCAAAATGCATTATTGTAAGCCATCTAAGTCTAATGAACTAACAAAAAGAGCTAAAGTTATGAAAGTCATGAAGCTTAGGGGGAGAGCTAGCAATTCTCTACCCAAAAACAATCAGTCACTTTTATGGCATTAGCCCAGATAAAGATATATTCAGCTTTGATGCTTCACCAGCCTGGCTAACGTGCAGTCCAGTCGTGGACGGTGCTGTCCCATGACTTGGATGGGTATGACTGGCCGAGGCGTTCGCAATGCGGCTCACCACATCACACAAATCACTCAGCACCCGTAATACATCCGTCCCACTTCCACCGGCACCCAGAGCAATAGATGCCCCCTGTAGCGCAATAGAAGGGGCCTGAATCATCACCGAGGCATTCCCTTTTAACTGGATCACCTGAGCCTGAATTGTTCTCACAGCCGTGGCGATATCCGTATGGTTACCGGTCACATTCACAGACCGCTGGCCAGATGCCTGGCTGTCCGTCCCTTGAATGGTCAGAGTTCGGTTACCTGTTAGGCTCGTAGACTGATGTCCTTTGATGCTTTTGTTATCGTTTCCCGTAATACTGGCGTTGCGATTACACCCCACCGCTTGGTTCAGATCGCTGGCTGTAGTCAGGTTCAGATTGTCCACGGCGGACAGATTGGCATGGCCTCCGGACAACAGTTTGAGCGCGCCCAGGGCTTCCACTTTTTTGGTGCCTGCCACCATTGCCGGGCAGTGTTCCAGCACCTCCATAGAGGTGTTTTGATAGTGTTCCTGGTTATCCAGGACGTTCACTTTTCTGGTGCTGGACGTGTCGGATATGTTCCCGTGGGTTTCTCTCAACCAGTCCCCTTTGGCCGTCACTTTTTGCCTTGAGGTCTCGCTTTGCTGCCACACCATGTCCCCAGGTTTAATTCCCGGAATCCCTTGCCAATGTCCGAGCACTGTCCGAATGAACGGATGGTCCGGCAGCCCATACGCAAAGCCCACTTCTACCAACGCCCCAGGTTCCGGAAAGCCATACTGTCCCCGTTCAATCCCGGCAAACTGCACCGGCAAAGGCACCGACCGATACACCGGTAATTCCGGGTCCGGCTCGCCCTGGGGGGTGAGCATTTCAATATCGACTGCATAGCGCGGCCTGAAATCGTCGCACAGTTCCGGTTGGTTTAGGTGGTCACTGATCGCCACCACTTTGGCGAACCGGGGCAAGTGATAGTTCCCGGTCAATTCCGGAAACAACCGCAACACTATTTTTTTAATCTCTTCGTCCAAGGGTTGGGACTCCAGCTTAATAACATATGACTGTCCACCAGGTTCACTTGGTGCAGGTAATTTCTGTTGGATAAGTAAATGCCTGGGCGCAACTTCGGCACCGCCGGAATTCTGGCCCGGTTCGCCACCCCAAAGCCGTCCAGCCAGGCGGGAGGAATCTCGACCTCTCGCCCGGACCAATAGCTGTGTTGCCAGCTGCCCACATACACCTGACCGTCGCCTTGCTGTTGCCAGATCAGTTGCGGAATACTGAACACCTCCGCCATCGAATCTAGGCAGTGGTAACCACCGGTCAGGGAATAAAACGCCGACGCTTTGGTTTCGGTGTAGTTCGCTTTCGGGGTCACAAACCTAAGTCCCGTCTGGTCACTGATCGCGGCTAACACCTGTTTCAGATCCACATTGCGAAGGCTTAACGGAATTCGCCGGTTTAAGGTCGCGCTCAGCTCCCGACAAAACAGCCGCTGTTGCTGACTATCCAGCGTTGTGCAGCTCTCCACATAACCCACAAAGTAACGTTGAAGCTCCTGGGGATCATATCCCATCGAAAACCGTACAATGCCCGACAACGGGATTTCAGACTGCACGGTGAACACCGCCCGGCCCGGGCTCATCAATGACAGGCGAACCTCTTCTTTAACTAGCTTTAAAAGTTGGTCGGCCACCTCGATTTGTTTATGCAGTTTCATGCCAGGGCCTGATCCAGTTTCCCTAAGAAAGTTTCAAAGCCGGTTAACGCTTCCGCCTCTGCCGCGCTGACGGTGGCCGCACCTTCGCCCTGTTGTTCCTGAATAAGTCCTGTGGTTTGTCGTTGTTCGGCTTTCTCCGACACGCTTAGATATTCGGCCAGGGTAAAAGTCACCCGCCAGGCGTCCCGGGGGCTCAGATCCTTGGTCACCAGATTGCCGCTAAACTGCACCTGGCGAATGTTCATCGCCTGGGCGGTGTCTTCGATAATGTCGTACACCAGAAGCTTACCGGCGAGTCCACCGCTTCGGCCACCTTGACCAGTTCGGTCAGCTCTCCCGCGTGTTTCTTTTTGATCAGCAAGGACACATTCAGGGTCTTGGGTTTAATGCCCTTGTTGGCTCTATCGGTGGCGTTGGTCTGCCCACCTAATTCCTCTGTCTCAATTCTTAAGTGCCCAGACACCACCAACTCCGTACCGGGCACGGTAAATTCACTTAGTCTCATAATCCCAACACCTCTTTAAACAACGTCAGCCCGCCGGGTTCGGTCACCAACAACACCCCGGCGGCCAGTACGTTTTCATGACCGGGTAAGCCGGGGGCCTGCAACGCTTTAGCAATCCCTGACGGGGATTGATTCTCCAGGAACAAACGGAAACCGGCGGGACCAGAACACCGGGCTTTTAAAGCGGTAATGTTGTCCTCCTGTTGCTGCAACCAGCGTTGCTTTTTGGCGATCAGTTGTTGAAGCTCATCAATGGGCGTTTGGTTTTCTGCATCAAAACTTTCCATCAGACCCACCTGGGCACCGATGCCCCGCCGGATTTCCTGGGCGAGCGGATATTGGCCATGATCCCGGTCTTTCCAGTGCGGATTCAAAGCGGCATTCGGTTGAATCGTTTTTTCTGACTCCAGTACGGCCAATTGCCCCGCCCGACGCTCAGCCAGTTGCAGTTCCGGCACCGGAAACACCTGGTTAAAACTGCCTAACGCTTCTGAGAATCGGCCATATTCGGTGGCCGTCACCAAGATACACAAGGCATCACAAGGGCCTACTGGCCGTCCCTCGTCGTGTTTGTCTTGCAGCTTCTCCGCCAGACATTGCACCAAGTTGGGCGCGGACAGGTACTGATAACGCCCCTGTCCCTGGCCGATCCCTTCCAAAAACGGATGCACACACAACACCTGCCCTTTCACATTTAACAGGCCTCTCAGCTGCTCTCTGGCCTGTTGTGCCTTATCGGCTATCAAGGCCAGGGGGTTAGTAACAAAACTGGCCCCGATGCTCTCCAGGCGATTTTGAGCGGCGGATAATTCGACACTGGCGCCACTCAATACCGGGGCCACCTGATCCAACACTTGCTGACCACTGGGCGGAAACTGAAAAGGGCCTGCTTCCCATCTCATCACAGGCTTTCTCCAGGCCGTAGCGCCGCCAACTGATCGATATAGGGCTGGGCCAGCGTTTCAAAATCCTCGTCCTCGTCCGCCGCATCCAAGGCGGCTTTCCCGGTTAACCGAAACGCCCGAATCTGCAACAACAGGCTGTGCCAGGCCTCGGCGGTGGCTTCGATATTATCCGCGGCGTTTGTGGCGGTCAGTCCTGCCGCTTCGGCCCAGACCTGGATCGATGCCGGCACCTGGTCGGCGGGTCGGCCCTGGGTGTTCCAGATTTCCACTTGTTGCAACACCAGGCGGTATTCCTCATCCAGATACTGCCCGGCGCTGACGTAACGGGCGCGGGCTTCGCCGGCGGCTTCATCAATACGTTGTTTGGCCAGACGTCGAAGGATAGGCGCCGGTGGTCGCACCAGGCACGGCTGGCCCTGATCATCGGCCTGGATCTTCTGCAAATTGCCCTGGCCCTCCAATAACCGTTCGTATTCCGCTGACGTGATCTCCACCGCATCCGCGGGAATCTCTCCAGGCTCGTGGACCCCTTCCATATAAAAGCCCTGATCCGACGGGCAAAAGTAGTGCTTCATCATTAACGTCCAATCGCGATATAGGAAACGGCACAGGTGTTATCCACCGAGGGTGCCCGATCAATCTCAAAGGAGGTCCGGCTCCAGGTGACGATAGGCACTTCCTTGGTATGATCCCGGTCAATACGGTTGCCAACCACCTGATAACAGCTACTCCTGAATGCCGTTGGGAACGAGAAACGGACCGGACTGTCACTGGCGGTGGAGACCTTCCCCCACTGAATCATGATGCCCATGGACAACTTCAGATAACCGTTACTCGAATTCTTGCTGGTCTGGTCGGAATGCTTGACCAGGGCGGAAGCGTGATAGCCGTCCACCTTGTCCGAGTCCGCCGCTTTCCCATTAATTGGCAGCGCCGCTTTGGCTTTGTCATAAGCGGTCTTCACTGCCTGACTGGACGCCGCCACATGGGACGCCGTACTGGTCACCGAATCGGACAAGGTCACGTTATCGGTCCAGGCCGCCGGCACATTGACCACCCGCCCCGCATCTATGGCGTCGGTAATACGCTGGTAGCGGTCCGCCTCGATGCCAGCCAACTTGGCCGCATCGGCGGCCTGATCCTCAATGCCCAGTTTCTGCTGGATGTGGGCCAACAGGGCTTTCCCCTGGGCGGCACTTAACGGCTTATGGGGATCTTCGGAGGTTAAGTGATTGACCACATCGGCCATCTTTAACAACAGATCCCAGGCTGGCCCCTGGTCTCCCAGAACTTTGCGAAGATCGGTCACCAAACCGTCCGCCGCAATCTGGGCGATTTTGACTAAGTAATGTTGTCGCTGGTTAACATCCTGATAGTTCGCCTGGGGGTCAGTGGACAGGATCACTTGCACCTCGGGCACCACATCGGTGGCATTGCCCTGGAGCGAGACATCCAGCCAGACATCTTTGGGCAGAACCCCCGGGGTTAAGGTGATCTCTGAGCCCTGGGTAATACGTAGGCCGCCCACATAACCCCAACCGGCTTTTAACTTAAATACACCACTGTCATTCCAGACCTGGAAACCCTCGCCCATAAAGGCCTGGTCCCCATACAGATCAACATTACTTTGCCGTTCCCGCTCATCAATGCCATCCAGGCGAGCAGTAAAATCGATCTGCCAGGTATGGGCGTTTATATTGATCTGGGTCGTGGCCTGGGCATCGGTGAAGGCCAACAGGAAATTCCGCGTCAGCGTATTGCCCAACACAAAGCCATCGGACTTGCGCTTGTGCTGGGGTTCAGTCGTGGCCACCGCCACCAGGGTGTCATCCTCGGCCAGCAACCCAATCCAGTTATAATCAAAGTCCCCCACATTGGCTCCCAGCAACAAGCTATACACCACCTGGTCGGGGCTGACATAGCCATGACGGGTCACCGGTCCCTGCCACACAATCGTGTCAGGATTGGGCAAGGTGGTGTTGAGGTCCACCGGCTGGGTGGGGTCCAGGTGATCGATGTAAGCCAACACAAAGCGGTCAATAATCAGGGCCTCTCCGGCCCCTTGTTTTTGCGCGATCAGGTCACGCCCGGCGTTCAATATCGCTGGCATGAATTTGTTACTCCTCTAACCGGGCCACATCGGTGGCCCAGGTGTTGTTGAATTCGGCGACGGCGACCCCGGCAATTAACGGGGTGATAATGTCCCATTCATAGCGCCGACAGGTGCGGCCGTATTTGCTGATAATGATGTTCAATAGATCCGGATTGCGGGCCAGCTGGCCGTCCGTCACCCGTAACACAATCACGTCCCAATCCCGGTTGGCGGTGCGCTCTTCCACCTCCACATACCCCACGCCCAGGCGCGCAAAGATCCGCTTGATCCCTGCCGTACTGCCCGCGTCCACCGCGTTGGCGTAGGCGTGTTTCACCCGTAGTCGGTATAAAGATTCCGGCTCACCGGTAAAACGGCGGATATTGCGTTGCCAGGCCAACAGATCCAGCAACCCCAGAGAACAGGTGTCCGGGTCCATTTGCTGTAAGGGCCAGGACAACCAGGTTTCCACCTTGGCCCAGTAATGTCTGGCCGCCCGGGTCAGCTTGGTCAGCTGTTCGCCGCTCAACCAAAACGGTAATTGAATGTCGATCATTGAGCGGTCACCGTTAAGGATTTCAGGCGCGGCACATTCAATTCACTCACAATGTCAGAGCCTGCAAATTCAATGGAGACCAGCGCCGGAAATTCCCGGTGCAGTTCCTGGCCCAACCGGCTGAACGAAAACCGACTAAAGGGATGGGTTAACGTGGGCGCATAGTCCTGGTTTTCCCGAAAGGCGGCCCGGATAAACTGGGTAATGTCGGCGGTGATCTGGGTACGTTGCGCTTCCGTCAGCGCCTCGTTTAACCAAAGATCTGCGGTCAGGTCGTGAAAGGTTTCCGGCATCGCCGCCACCAATAGATCATCGCCGTGGCCATGGTTGCCCTCGTCGCTGATCCGGCTCTGGATCTGATCTAAAAAGCCCTGATCCGGGGTGCCCGTATCCAACAAAATATAGGCGTTGGCCGTGCCCGGCCCCCGGGGCGCTCCATGCAGGAAGTACACGTTATCCACGCTCACCCCATCGAAACTGGCCATGATCGCCGTATACACCGCGTCCGTATGCCATTGGTTCACCGCACTGAACTGGTTACGTACCCGCTCGCGTAGTTCATCATCGGTTTCCCGGTCGGCGCCGGGACGTTGCAACCAGTCCGTCGGGTTGGTCACCGCCACCCCGGGAATCGGCGTTTGCATCACCGCGTAATAGCCTGACGATAGGTTATAGCCCTGGCCTTCGGCCACGGCTTCAGCGTTCACGCGGAGGCTGTCTTCCCCATCCTGAAAGCTCTGATTTTCCAGAGTGACCAGGCTGTAAATCTGGCCATTAATATTCGCGCTCAGCACAGCGGTACCGGCGGGAATCTCCAACGTCCCGGACACTTCCGCCCGGGTAAACTGCAGAATCCCCTGGGCCTTGGCTGCGTGTTTGCGTTCCAGGTTCACCCCCCAAGCCAACAGGTCCAACATGGGACCGGTGGCGGTCTTCACAAACATCTGCGGCAACACGTTCTGGATCAACATCTGGACCAGCCAGAGCACTGGCTTGGTGACCAGGGCGGTGACAATCCGCCACCAGGGCGAATAGTCGCTGTTGTTGCTGAAGGCCACGCCCTGGGCGTTCACTTCCGCCTCCCAGTGTTGCTTTAACTCCGCCTCGGTGGTGGGAATCCCCGCCTCTTTCACAATGCGGGTAAAGGCCGCTTGCTGATCACTCATAAATAAAATTCCAAATCGCCATAGGCCAGGGTTTTGGCCGTAATCAAAAACGTCTCGGTGTCGGTGCGGGTGACTTTGGCGGTACCGGGTTTAATGCGGGTGTCGTTCTCCACCCGGGTTTCAATCCGGCTCAAGTTCAGCGCCACTTTTTCCCCGTTGCGCTCGCCGATCAGTTCCACCAACAGGCCACTTTCCCGGATCATGTGTTTGATGTCCTGGGCAATGGAGGCCCGCCCGTCCACTTCCTGGGGCACCCCAATGGCATCCAGGGCCAGATCGTTATCCACAATGTAAAGATCGATATAGTCACCCATTGTTAGGCCCCCGCCATGGCCAGCTCATCGGCCAATAAAAACCCGTTGACCGGTTGCGTGGTGTTCACTTCCAGCTTTTCCACCGTGACGCCCTGGTTCTGGTGGGTGGTCGCCTGGGTGATGTGCTGAAGCAAGCCACCGCTGGGTACCTGGCCCGGTTGAGAGGTTTGCAGCCGGGGTACCGCTGCCGTGATGGCGTCGCGTTCCTGGCGGATCTTTTCGGTGATCTCGATATCGTCCTGGGGGGCAAAGTCGAGACCGGGTAACTTGTTCAGTTTTTCCGTCACCCAATCAATGCCGTTTCCCAATCCCGCGAACGGGTTTACCTGATCGAACCAGGTCTTAAACTGGTCCCACCACTGGGGGATTTTGGCAAAGGCCTTAATCAGCGAATCCACCAAGTCCACCGCCGCCAATAAGGGCGCAAAGGCGAAGCGTAAAAAGGCATTGTCCTCGATCACCCCGCGTAACCATTGCCACTTGTCGGTGATATAAGTTAAAGCTGTCACCGCCATCACTTTCACCTCATCCCAATAGATCACCAGCGCAGCTAACGCCCCGATCAGGGCCACCACGCCCAGCACAATCCAGGTGATGGGATTGGCCAGTAGTGCCGCCGTAAACGCCCAGGTGGCGGTGATCACGCCCGCCAAGCCAGCGCTTAAGGCCGCAAAGCCCCCCGCCGCCAGGAAAGACGCGATCTGAAACAGGAACAACGCCCCCCGGGCGACCGCCAGGGCCAGCTGCCAGGCTTTGATGATCCCGGTGCCGACCAGCATCAGGGTTTGCCAACCGGCCAGCGCGAGCTTGGCCACCCCGGCAATCAAGGCAAAAGCCGATACGGCCGCGACCAGTCCGGTAATGGTCAGCACGCCAATGGCCACGACCCGGGTCAGGTTTGGAAACAACTGGGTCCAGCGCGTAATGGTGTCGGCCCCTTCGGTCAGGGACATCAGCACCGGTTGCAGAATCGGCAATAACGCCCGCCCTAAGCTGATCTTGACCGCCGTCACCCCGGCCGCCCATTGTTGCCAGGGGTCCACCATGGCCTGTGCCATTTCCCGCGCCTTGTCCATCCCAGTGACCGCGCCCAGCCGATCCAAAGAACCCGCCAGCCCGTCGGTGTTCTGTATCAGCAACTTGATCAGGCCCACCGCTTCCTGTGATCCAAAAGCGTTTTTCAGGGCGTCGGATTTGGCCACGGTGTCCAGATCCCCAAAGCGGCCCTGGATGCGGTCCAGAATCTCCACCATGGGCAATAAGCGCCCGGCACTGTCGGTAAAACTCAAGCCCAGCTCATCCTGGGCTTTGCCCACACCCGCCAAAAACGCCCGGTATTTGGTGCCGGCTTCGCTACCGCTCATGGTGGCCTGCAAGGTGCCCAGGATCGCCATTTGTTCGGCCATCGCCACACCATGGCTTTGCGCTTCCGCCCCCAGGTTGGCAAAGGCCCGGGCCATCTCCGCCCCGGTGGTCTTGAACATCTGCACCGCGTGGGCAGTCTGCCCGGTCAACATGTCCACCCATTGGGCCTTGCCCATCCGATCGGCGGTCTGTTGGAAAATCCCGTACATGGTGCCCATGTAGTCGGTGATGGTGTCGGCGTTGGATTTGGTGGCCTTGGCCAACACCCCGCTGGCTTCGGTAAAGCGCGCCAATTCGTGTCCAGTGAGTCCGGCAATCGCGCTTTGAATGTCATAACTGGATCTCACCACCTCATCGGCGACTTCCCCATAACGAATGGAAAACCGCAACGCGGTGGCCTCCAGGGTTTTCAGGTCACGCTCGACCACGCCCAGGCTTTTGACCTCGTTTAAGGCATGGTCCATGGCAATGGCCGGGCTTAAGATCGACTCCAGCGCCGCCCCGGTCGCCAACAATCCCGCCGCCCCGGCCCCGACCTGCAAAAAGCCCGATGTGGCCGTGCGGGTCAGTTGGTCGATGCGGTGCTGGATCTTGCCGGCAGTACCGCTGGCCTGGTCGATCAGGCCGACGGTGAACATCAGTTTTTCCAATTGGCGACTCATTAAAAAAATTACCCTTTCAAGGCTTTGGCAATGCCGTTGGCCACGGCGTGGGCGTGTTTTTCCCAGTAGTTGGTTTCCAGGAACAGAGCCAACCCTAAAACCTGTTCGTTCTGGGGTTGGCCGGGACACCATTTGGTGGCATAGGCGCGGAGCTGGTCGTAACCGTTATTGGAAATCTGGTCGGCGATCAGCTGCGCTTTTTTGCCACAATCCCCAGGTCCGGGGTGTACTCTTCCAGCACCGCGCCGACCAGTTGAATTTCCGCGCCGGGGTGGGTTTTCAACAACTCCAGCAAGGCGTCCTTATGCTCGGTGTCCACCGTGCTCACCAGAAAGTTATGACTGGGCGCCACCTTGTTATTGGGCGTCACACTGTTGATGTACTTGTTATAAGCTTCACGGCTGACCTGAAAGCTGAAGTCCTTGCCTGCGGCCGTCACGTCAATGGTTTGGTGTGTTTGGCTGTTCATCGTTGCTTGCTCCGTTTTGTTGCTTGATTTGTTCCCGGGATAATTCCAGGTGCTTTTGCTTATAAAACCAGTTGACCAGGAAGGTGGCCACGCCAATCAACAGACCGCCCAGGGCCACCCACTGATTGAAGGTGAGCCCCGCCATGGTGGTGATGGCAGAGGCCGCATAGTTGGTCATCACGGCGGATTTTTCGGGCATGGCGTTACCCACCTTTACGGGCTTTCAGTAAGTGGGTCAGATGCGGCGCTGCGTTGGTGATCGCCCGTTCCCCAAACAAAAAGCCCAGCACCAAAAAGTTGATCAGGATTAAGGCGCTTTGTTGTTGCTCATTCAGGCTCCAGTGACTAAACCACATCCAGTCCAGGGCCATGGCCCCAAAGCCCCACAAGGGACGCTGGCAACCCCGTAAAAACAACATCAGCGGCCCCAGTAACGGCACGCGCAATAAATCGGAAGCACTGCCCTCTAACGTTTTAATGCGATCCGTTAGCCGCTTTTCGGCTTCGTTAATCGCCTGGTCCGCCTGGCGTTGTTTTTCCAGCTCCAGATTCTGTAAGGCCAATTGAATATTGGCCTTCTCTGCCTCGCTCATGTCCGGCGGAAAATACTCCTTCACGATGCTGTAAGCGGTGGTCGCCAGATCCCCGGTGAACACCTCCACCAGGCCCTTTAACCAGCCCATAAGTCCTCCTCATCCAATAAGGTGTAGGTAAAGCGGTTGCCATAGAGCCCTGCTGCCTTGCGACAGAACGCCATCAACACATCAAAGTCGCGGACATCGGCCAGTACCTGACAACCGGCGGACCAGCGGTCCACCTGGTGACTGGTCCCGGTGGCGGTCGCTCGATGGCAGTTAATCCCAAACAGCCCTTTTTCCGTGTAGCCCTGGGCGTCCAGCTGGGCGTTGCCGTCGTTATCCCGATACACCGTGACCGGTGCGCGCTGGACCAGGGCGTCATATTTCCCCTGGTGTTTGCCCAGCGCCCAAAGCCCCGGATACTGGCCGGGTTTGACGATGGCCGTGCCTGACACATTGGCCGGATGCTCCCGCCAATAGACCCCCGGGTCCGTGGTCACCGGAAACTGAAACACATGTGTTTGGCTCCCCGTTTTAAAGGCCACATACAGGCTGTCGTTAAAGGTGTTGGCCTGACGGTCCCGGGCGCGTACCCCGACCAGGTTCAGATTGAAATCGCCCTGATCGAAAAACCGGTATCCCTGATAACAGACCGCCACTTGCAGATGTCGATAGGACAAAGGAGTCATCGCCGCCCCCGCTGCTGCTCTCTCTGGCGCTCTCGTTGAAAGTAGCCCTCACACTCCACGCACCGGGTCACCCCGCCCAAACGTTGCCGGGCTTCGGGAATGTCCGCGTCACAGTCCGCACACATTTTTAGGCTGGGCATATGGGTCACGGACTGACTTAACTGATGTCGTAATGCCGTGGTATTCAACAAATCCTGTAACTCAGTGGCGGTATCCAGATGATCAATCGCCATGCTTACACCAGATTCTCGGTTTCTTTAGCGTCCACATAGGACACGCCGTTAATCCGCACAAAATCCGGGTCCGTCACGTCATAGGCCAGTTTGTGGGTCAGCTTTTCTCCACCACTGGCATTGGCGTTTAACAGATCCGCCATACGCAGCTTGCAGCCGAAGGCCTCAATCCGCAGTTCCCCGCCACTGGTCGTGCCATTAAACACCTGGTCGAAAGGCTCCAGGGCACGGAAGCTGCCCGCACTCTTGGCCGCATCCAGGATGGTTTGCAGGTTAGTCGTATCCACGGTGATGTCCCCCGAGGCGCTGACCTCGCCATTCACATAGCCGTTGGGAATCCCCCGGGTTTTGGTGACGCTGGTGGCGTCTTCAATGGTCAGGGTGACTTCTTCCACGTGTACCAGCATGTCGCCGATCATCACGTCAATGTCTTTGCCTGACAGTCTTTGATTACTCATGTTGCGTTAGTCCTCTTATCCCTGGCTTAACCCGCGCTTGGGTTCGACAGGTCCAGAATGATGTTGGCGGTGATGTCCTTGGGGCAGTTGTAAGGCTGCACCTTGAGATACACTTCCACCTTGTTTTTGGTCGGCCAGACGATCTGAATACTGTCGTCAGACGGCGGTTTGATTTCCCCCGGGAAATGGGTCCCGGCAAACACCACGCTTTTGCTCATTTCCCGCAACGGGCGCATAAAATAGGTTTTGTTCGCCGCGATACTGACCGGGGTCGAGTTCAGGGAGCGGTTCGCCACCCGGGCAATGGCCAGAATCCGGATGGCTCGGGCGGCCTTATCCACCACTCTTAAGTGTTCAATCACCTGGTAATCCCCGGCGGGCACATCCAACAAATTACAGTCGCCCCAATAGGTGCCCGGGTAATCCGGGTAACGCTGAATGCAAGACAAGCGGTTAGCATCCAGGGTGGCCAAAGTGGCGTCCGGCAGTTCAATGCCGGCACTGTCCACCGGGGCATTGCCCAGGGCCAGCACGGAGCCGGTGGCCACTCGCATGGGACTATCGGCAATACTCACCGCCCGGTTACACAGACGTCCGACCAACACACCCAAATCATTACCATGCAGCAAGGGCACCACGCCCACCCGGGGACAGGCCAAGCCCTGGACGATGGCCGCCTGGGCCGCTTCAAAATCGCTCCAGGATTGGTTATCGCTATCAATGCCCGAGGTGGCCGCGAGGATAATTACCCGTCGTCCTAACGTGGTCCGGATCAGTTCCGCTTTGGTTTGCATCGCCTCGATGTCCGCCGCTTCCTGGGCCGGGGTGCATAACACCACCAATTCCGGGGAGATGGTCAACATGGCCTGATCCAGGGCGTCCTGCCAGGCGTCGCCCCCGTTCAGCGGCACCGCGTAGGCCTGCCAGTTTTCGCCGCCGTTGGCCTTGGCCGCACTGACCTGGTTTTTTATATCGCTATGATTCACGCCCAGGGATTCGTCCAGATTGCTCTGGGTATTTAAGGACAGCACGCTGCCCGCGTTTTTACTGCCGACGCCGATAAACAGCGCCTTGCGTTCAATCTCCGGGAAATTGCCCTGGGACAGATTGAGGTTGTTAACCGTGACTTTGCCTTGTGCCATTGTTAGGGCCTTCTTACCTGCTTCAGTGTCTGTTCAATGAGGTGGTCCGCCATCGCGTCGATCTCTGTCTGGGTCGCGCCCAGGAAACTGCGCGCCGGCAACGGAATCTCCCACCGGGTTTTGGTTTCTTTGTCCTGCAACTGCCGCAGGATCAGGCCCGCCTGGCCTTGGGTTAAGTGCTCGGTGATCCACCGCAACGTCGGCCGTTTACGCCCCTTGCCGCCATGACGGGCAATGGTGAAACCTTCTTGTCGTAATGCGCGGGCTAAGGACCGGCTGGCCGGGGCGTCATAATCGGGCGTCCCATGAATCCGCCGCATCCGGCCCGAGGTCATCACCTCGCTGATGCCTTCCTGGTGCTGTCGGGCAATCCGCCCCACCAGGGGATTGTTAAAGGTGATATCCACCCGATTCGATTGACTGTGGACCGCTAAGTGGCGGCCCAGCTTGCGCAACATCCGCCGTTGGCCCCGGCCTTTGCGCGCTTCCCAGGCCTGACCGTCCAGTCCCTTTTGGGCCCGCAAACGTTTGCGGGTCGCGGTGCGGACCTTGCGCCCGATCTGGCCTAACAAGCGTTTGCGCTTGGCTGGGGGCAGCTTCAATAAGTCCAACTGGCGTTGGATCGCCAGCTGGCCACCGACCTCAATCTTCACGGACATAAGGGGCATCCGTGGGTTGGGTTTGGTCATCCCCCACACCGACCGCCCGGGGTTCAAAAATCGGGACCCTGGCCAGGCGCCAGGACTCACCGTTAAAAGCAATATCGCCGGTGTCGTCTTTCACCAGGTCGATGTTTTCGTAAAAGCTCACTCGGATCTCAATATCCGCCGTGTCCTGGTCGTTCACATCCACTTCAACGTCCGGCGGGGCCAACCCTTCCCGGTCTCGGTCCGGATCATGATCTGAAAGCCAGATCACGAGGTGCGCAAACAGGGTTTGCGGATCGCCCGGGTATCGTTCCAAAGTCAGTACCGCGTCGTATTTCAGGCGACAGATCCGCACGCCCTGGCCCAGGGATTTGTCCGCCAGTTCCAGGGTGCCGTTCTCCATCCAGCTGTCGAGCTGTTCCACCGCCACCAGATTGCGGTCCAACAGGTGCGCGGTGAGCTGTTGCAATTTGGCCAGGGCCATCAGAGCAATACCGCCGTGATGCCGGTGGCTTGTCCCAATAATCGACGCACCGCCCTAACACTCAAACTCAGATATTTCTGCTCCGTCTCCGGGGCTTCTTTGGCCAGGTTCTCCGCCGACTCGCGCCGGTTCATCGTGGCGAAGGCTTGCAATAGGCTGGCTTTTGCCCGGCAGTACACCGCCTGCTGGTAATGCATCACCAACAGCTTTTGGCCATCCAGTTCCTGATCGCTCACCGCTGCCAGGGACTCAAAGCCACCACTGATCCACTCGTCTTTACGCTCGGCCAGGCTTACGTTAATCGCCACCATCGCCAGGCGTAGGTGCTCTTTCACCATGTCCGCGTGATACTCCGCCGGAATTCGGTACACCCGCTGAAAGTCCCCCAGGGACAGGTCCGGGAAAAAGCCGTCGTTGCTTAACGTGACGTTTAAAAAGCTGTGGGTTTTACCGGTAAAGCTCATGCCTGTTTATCTCGTTGATCCCGAATAGGTGGCGGGTCGGTGTCCGTTCACTGCCAACTCAAAAAAGCGTTGCAGATCCCAGACACGCCCGCCGGGTGGGGAAGCCTTTTATCGTTTATTCCAGGCCCAGTTGGGCCTTCAGTTGCTTGATCCGGGTTTTACAGCCTGCCGCTTCATTGGCCGCCTGGGCCTGCTCGAAATAATCCAACGCCGCTTTGAGTTCCTGGCCACGTTCGGCGTGCATCCCACACAAGCGGTACACCTTGCCCATCACAATGCTGTTGGTGGTCGGCCAGGTGCCTGCCGTCATCAGATCCGCCGCTTGCTCCAGGTAGGGGCTGGCACTGTGCCCGGCCTTGTACTGACGTTCGGCCCAGTCGTGGATCTCTTCCAGCACATAGGTGGGCAGATCCCGTTTAAAGAATTCCGGCATCAGTTGCTGTTGCTCGATGGCAAGCCCAGCCCAGGCCATGGCGCTTTCGATATCTTCCACGTCCAGCAACCAGATGATGCAGAACACCAGCACCTGATTAGGGTAGCGTTGGCCGCTGTCCCGGTAGTCCTGTAAAAACTCGGTGAACTGGGGCAACACTTTTGCCTTTAACGCCACCTTGTCCCTGATATCGTCCAGGGCGCCCAACTGCTCCCGGATTTGTGCCAGCGCGGTCAGGGCCACCTGGTAACTGTGGGTGGTTTTATCATTGCGGACGGGGACGCCGGACCGGTTCGCCAGGGCATCTTTACCCGCCTGCTGTTCCAGGCAACGCTGTTTATGTAGCACGGTGATCAAGGGCATAGGTCACTCAGAAATTCGTTGTAAAAAGCCACCGGAGGATTGCCTCCCTGGTGGGAGATCCACCCGGTGAAAAGTGCGCATCCTTACGCGACACACAAGAGAAAATAGAAAAACATTACTGCCAGCCGTCCGCGCCGTCGGGCAGCTTCACATGGGCGAATTCAAAGCCGGCGGCCTTGGTTTCGTCTTCGATCACATAGCCTTCATTCAGGCTGTTAAAGTCCTCGATCCGGTTACGCTTGGGGTTGTCGATCACCTGGCGCCGGATGCTGTCTTCCTGGTAGTAGATAGACAGATTATCCAGGCTGGTAATCAGCAAGCCCCGACCTGGGAAAAACGGCGCGGTCATGGCAGGCAATCCCCCATAGGTGCGGATAATGGCCTGGTTTTCGATACGCTCTTTTTCGGTGGGTTTCTGGCCCTGGGCGGTGTACAGCTGGGCCTTGTCTTCGGCCAACAAGTCGCCCCCGATCAGCGCTACCAGATCGCCACCGTCCCGGTGCAGTTCGTCAATCATCTGCTTGCAGGCATGCACCGCCGCGTCCAGGTTTTCAAAATCGCCGCCGGGGCCAATGCGGATTTCCCCGGGGGCTTTCGCGCCTTCAGTAAACCATTGCGCCCCGCTGTTGAATTCCCGCAGTAACTGCAACCAGCCTTTGTTAACGTCCTCGCCGTTGGGGTTGTCTGCCGGTTTGGTTTCCGGAAAGGCGCAACTGGTTCCGAGCCAGCCCACACGGAGTTTTGACAGGCTGATGGCCTTACGCACCCAGCCCGCATAACGGGCCTGGAAGTCCGGAAACTTGGCCCAGGAATCAATGGTTTTGTATTTAATGTGAGTGTCGTACTCGACCGGGTGCAGCTCATAGCCTTTGCTGCCCAGGGACAGCACGTCGCTGGTCTGGCGGTCGCGGCTGTCGGTATCGGTGCGCTTGGGCACAAAGCCGGTCACGCTGCCGATGACTTTCTCGCCTTTCAGTTCCGCCACACCGATCACGTTCACCAGCTGCAGAAAACCGAAAGACTCGGTGATCTTGTCCTGGAGTTCCTGGGCAATGGTGGGCTCAACACTGAATTGTTCCGCCACGGACGACACCCCATAGGTGGCGGCCATCGCGCTGCACATATCGTTAAATAATTTCTTGGTCTTAAAGTTCATCAGGTCCACTTAAAAAATAGAATTCGGGTCGGGTGTTTGTCGCTCTCGCCCAACAATGGGTTACAGCACCCGGGGCAAACTGGCCCCCTCGCCTTCCGGCACTTCCGTGCCCGGCTGTGGTTGGTTCAGCGCCTCGTGAAAATCGGATTTCAATTGATCATGGGCGGCCAGCAACTGGGAAAACTGTTCCTTCAGGTCGGCCAGTTCACTGTGTTCCTCCGATGCCGCACTGTCAGCTTCCGGGGTTTCGATTGGGGCTAATCGATCCGCCAAACTGGTGAAGCCTTCGGCCATCTTGTCGATGGCGTCCTGGGTGGCTTTGGTGGTGTCCATCAGTTGGTTAAATTGCTCGGTGTTCATGGTCTCAGTGTCCTGTGGTTCATCGTCCTGGCGTGCGAATTTGCCTACCCACCGAGACAGCAAACCGCTAGGGGGTTCCAGATCCAGCGGGGCCAGTTCGATGGGCGTAGAAAAAAGGTTGCCCGGCAGTTGCGCCCGGTGGTGAAAATGCAGTTCCTGGGTGCCGATACTGGCCGGGGAATCGGTGACCGCCAGACCCGCCAAATAGGCTTTGCCGGAATCGGCGAAGTTCGGTTGAATCTCAATGGAGGTAAACAGCTTCTGGCCCTGGGCGTTCAGGCGTAACAGCTCATTGGACGGGGTGATTTTGGCGAACAGACACACCCGGCCTTTGTTGTCGGTGTCGTGTTTGATCTCGGTCACTTTGCCCAGGCTGCCGAAAAAACGTAAATGCTCGTACCAGATCACGGCGGTATATTCCTGGGGGTCGTAAAGATCCGCCATATCGATAATGTCCTGGGCGTCGATGTTCCGACCGTCAATGGTCGGGCCACTGGTCGCGACTTTGACAAAATCGGTGGTCAGGGTTTTCGCCATAAAAAGGGTGTCCGTCAGCTCTTAAAATGTTCGTTGATATGTTTCGATGGGGCCAGATTAGGGCGTAAAACGCTCCCCTTCAAAGGCTTTACTTGCGAAAGCTTCCTAGCGCTGAAGGCTAGGAACGGCGCGGGATTTCAGCGAGATTCAACGATGTAAAAAGCCCCTATCATGGCCGTATGTCATCACGTTATCCCCAAGAAGTTATCGACGCCGCCAAAGGGCTGTTTTTGCGTCACGTATCACCGGCTGAAATCAAGGATCAGCTGGGCATTAATAATGTCCGGGTGATTTATCAGTGGATTGATCGCTATGAGTGGAAAGACCTGTTACAGCATGAGACGGTGGAACAGGCCACCGCCCGCCGCTTAATTCATCTGGTAGAAAAACCGGTCAAGGTGGCCAGCGATTACCAGGAAATCGACCGCCTCAGTAACCTGCTGGATAAGCTGGCGGGCATCGACCTGAAGAAAGCCAAGGCCGCGAAAGAAAAAGCCCAGAGTGAAAACGGGAATAAAAGTCAGGAGAAAAAGAAACGTCGCAGTGCCAAGAATGACATTAGCGAGATTACCCCGGAGCGCCTGGAGAAAATCCGCAAAGAGTTGTTCTATGAATACCAGCACCGCTGGTATGACAACCTAAATCAGCGCACCCGCTTTATCCTGAAGTCCCGCCAGATCGGCGCGACTTATTACTTTGCCTGGGAGGCGTTCGAAAACGCCATTGTCACCGGGGACAATCAGATTTTTCTGTCGGCCAGTCGCAGCCAGGCGGATATTTTCAAGGCGTACATTATCAAGTTCGCCCGGGAGTATTTCGAGGTTGAGCTGAAAGGCGTCGATGTCATCCCGTTGAGTAACGGCGCGGAGCTGCGCTTTGTGTCGACCAACGGGCGTACCGCCCAGGGTTACCATGGGCACCTGTACATAGATGAAGTGTTTTGGATACCGGACTTTGACCGCTTAAACAAACTGGCCAGCGGCATGGCCGCCCACAAGAAATGGCGGAAAACCTACTTCAGTACACCGTCAGTGAAAAGCCACGGCGCCTATACCCTATGGTCTGGTGAGAAATACAACGAACACCGCAAGACCCGCGCCGATTTTGATCTGTCCCACAAAACCCTGAAACAGGGCCTACTGGGTCCGGATAAGGTGTGGCGCAATATTGTCACGGTGGAAGATGCCGAAGACCAGGGCTGTGACCTGTTTGATATTGAGGAACTGCGCACCGAGTACACGGAATCGGAATTTAACAACCTGTTCTTGTGTGCCTTTATGGAAGCCGGGCTGTCCGTGTTCAAGCTGGATGACCTGTTGAACTGCGTCATCGATGCCAATGTGGTCTGGGTGGATTTTAAGGCCAAGCAACAACGGCCCTTTAACAATCTGCCCGTGTGGCTTGGGTACGATCCGGCGCGCACCGGGGACCGCTCCACGGTCGTGGTGGTCGCCCCGCCCCTGGAACCCACCGGGCGTTTCCGAGTGCTGGAAAAGATCCATTTGAAAGGCGCGTTCAGCTACCAGGCCAACCGCATTAAGGAACTGACCGAACGTTACAACGTCCAGTTTATCGGCATTGATTGCACCGGCCCGGGGTTGGGGGTGTTTGAACAGGTGAAGGCCTTTTACCACAGAGCGACGCCCATTCATTACTCCCTGGAAGCCAAAACCGCCCTGGTGTTGAAAGCCCTGGACGTGGTGGAAAACGGGCGCATTGAATGGGACGCCGAACACACCGACATCGCCCAGGCCTTTTTGCAGGTGAAACAGACCACCACCGGCAAGGATCAGATCACCTATGTGGCGGATCGCAACAGCAAAACCGGCCACGCTGATGTGGCCTGGTCGATTATGCACGCGCTGAGCCATGAACCCTTAAACCGTCGCACCCGCAAGGGCTCCATTGCCTTTGCCAGTGAATGAGCTTTTCTATGACAACTAACACCTACACAAACACGAATATCAGCGCCTTTAGTTTCGGGGAACCTGAAGCGGTATTAGACAATACCCTCACCGGGTATCTGGGCATGTTCCTGCATCCACATGGGGACTATTACGAGCCGCCTGTGAGTCTGCCCGGCT
The DNA here is from genome assembly GCF_000376785.1 of Hahella ganghwensis DSM 17046. GTDB lineage: Bacteria > Pseudomonadota > Gammaproteobacteria > Pseudomonadales > Oleiphilaceae > Hahella > Hahella ganghwensis. The sequence goes on along the minus strand of NZ_AQXX01000144.1, from coordinate 265,483 downwards.
TGGCCAAGCTGTTACGGGCCAATGCCCATCATGGGACCATTCCGTATTTTAAGCGCAATATGCTGCGTAAGTTCTATGTGGAATCCCCCGCCCTGTCGGCCACGGATCTGGAGAACGCGGGCTTTGATTATCTGGTGTTTGGGCAGTGCTACTTTAAACGCATTAAAAACCGCTTTGGGCAGCTCCTGCGCTTTCAGCACTTACCGGCTTTGAACATGCGACGGATGAAAGAGGCAGACCGGTTTTGTTTGTTGCGGCCGCATGGGGAGCTGCCGTTGGAGTTTCAGCCCGGGGAAGTGCTGCACCTGAAAGAGTACGACGTCACCCAACAAATCTATGGCACGCCCCAATACCTGGGTGGGATCCAATCGGTGTTATTGAATGAGTCCGCCACCCTGTTCCGCCGCAAGTACTACAACAACGGCGCACATATGGGGTTTATCTTTTACACCGCCGATGCCCAATTGGAGCCGGAAGATGAAAAGGCCCTGAAAGAACAGATCACCGCCAGCAAGGGCGTGGGGAATTTTCGGAGCCTGTATTTAAATATTCCGGGCGGCAAACCGGACTCGGTGAAGATTATTCCGGTGGGTGACATTGCCACCAAGGACGAATTTGAGCGGGTCAAGAACCTGTCGAGAAATGACATTTTGAGTATGTGGCGCATCCAACCAGCCCTGGCCGGGATCATGCCGGAGAATACCGGGGGTTTTGGGGATATTGAGAAGATCAGCCGGGTGTACTATGAAAACGAAGTGGTGCCCATGCAGCATGTGTTTTTGAAGCTCAACACCGAACTACCCAAGCAGAAGCGCCTTCAGTTTATGAAGCCGGACGGACAACCGGATGGATAATATTTATCCCTAAAGGGGTAGTGTGGTAAAATTCAGGTCACCAAATAAGGAAGGGTTGACCATGCAAGTAAACTGCCCCGAATGCAGCCAAAAAGCCATTATCACCAGCCGCCAGGTATTAGATCCGAAACTGGCAAATCTTTACTGTATCTGCAAAAACGCGGAATGTGGTCATAGCTTTGTGATGAATCTGGCGTTTAGCCATACGTTAAGCCCATCGTCGTTTCAGGCGAAAAAAATGATGGTGGATATGTTGAGGGGAATGGATCGGGCCGAGCAGTTGGAACTGCTGGCCCAGGCTCGAAGCAACGCCTGATTGTTTTACTTATTGGGTATCAGTTCTAAGGCACGCCTGTGCCGCTTCGATCTTCTCCTTCACATGATCAATAATAAAATGACATCCTTGCTGAATATCGTCTCCCAGCTCCAAACCGGGTCGATTTGATAAAGCAAACTGCACAAATTCCAAGATTTTCTGGCTCTCCGCCAGTTGTTCTATAGCGTCTATCATTTTCTTCCTGTGCGCCAATTTATATAACTCCAATTTACTGCACTGTTCCATATGAATGGCTCTTGCCATCAAGGAATCAGATTTTACATCCAACCCCCAAAAACTGTATATATATACAGTCCTCATATATGACACTTTTTTACGACGAAAGTGTGTAACAATTATGTGGAGTTTTTTTACCGGATTGTGAACAGCATCACATTTTTTCTTTCGCAGGCTAATAACGGACATGCTGAGCGGACCATTGAAAATGGGATCTTCAACGCCCTGGGTAACTGATGGGGCCAGCCTGGGCGGCACCCCCAGGCTAGCGAACATGGATTATACGGTTGAACGTAATTGGTCAGCCGTCATAAGATCTGAAACCGTCAACTTAGCAAATACAGCTCTAATCACCTCCACCGTTGTGAAGCAGTCAGCCACAGAGCGGTGGGAACCGGTAATCTCAATCCCCATTTGGTTAGCAGCTTTGATTAAACTTTGTCTTCTGTACCCGCCGCGCTTTGTGTCTAACTCACCTCGAAATTCTGCATAAGCCATCATGGCACATTGCCAGTCTACCTCTATCATCGGCAGACCGTACGCATCACAGGTCTGTTTTAGTAATCGATGGTCATAGCTTGCATTGTAGGCCACCACCGATTTGCCTTTGATCACTTCCATCAAGGCATGATAGAGCTCTGGAAAAATCGGCTTATCACGCAAGGTTTCGTTCGTAATACCGTGGATCTCGATCGCATCCTCCGGCACAGAATGAAGCGGACGTATCAGTTGATCAAATAAAACATTTCCAGTCATGTCCATGACGCTCACTTCGATAACTTCGGCGTGTTCATCCAGCCCGGTGGTTTCCGTATCCAGTACCACCACCTCGGGCTCAAACACCCAGCTTCTAAAGATTTCTAACAGTTCGGTTTGATTACTTTTCATTTTCAATGTATCCAATGGGCAGAGGGCCAGGTCATGCTGGCCCCTATCATGCCTATGTCGGGTTAGTTTCTATCGTCAGTATTCACTGGCCGGTTGCTAGGGGTTTCTTTTTCAATCTGTGGTCGTTGATCTGTCTTCACGATCCACCGACGGTGCTTGCCGCCCCTTATTCGATGTTTCAGCCATGCAATCACATGGCCGTTGTGTTGGTAGTGTCTGCGATCCATTGCTTGTGCTTTCCTCTGCACGTTTCAACACGTAGAATCACACTCGGGCTCACGCATAAGCGCATCGCTTCGCCGATTTATCGGCCTGGTGTGGTTTGTCTTCCTGATAAAGGCTTGTGCGGCTGGTAGCGTCCCGGTCAAGTTCGGCTACCAGCGCCCACCTGTTTGCATTCTTCATATCAGCAACCCTTCTAAAACGCTTTCGTAGTGGTGATCCATCACCCGCCCCGGAATATCGCTTTGACTGCATACGCCGTGACTGATGGCTAATAAAGTGCCCCAGGACGGATGGAGCAAGCTGACCATAGTCGCCAGTAAGATCTGGTCGCACCGTTTGGCATGGATCAATACCGCATTCACTGCCGTTGGCGATTTAAAGCCGATCTGATCCAGAGGCGTGGCTCGCTGGTTCGCTGAGGTAATTGCAAAAGCTCTCTCTCCCAGTACTTCCAAAGCCTGGTCCCAATAGAAGAAAAACTCCTGGGTTGGCTGTAGTGATTCCGGTTTCGCCAGCCGATGGCGCTTGCCCAGGGTCTCCAGGACTCGGAGCCGTCCCCGGGTCTTGGCTTCATATACCCAACAGCGCAAAGCCTGTTTGCCATTTAACGTGCTCACAACACCCGGCACGACGGCCAAGCCGTTGCAGATCCCTTTTGCCCATGTCTCCATTGGGCATAGGGGTGCCTCTATAGTTGGCTCATTGGCCACTTTATCTATCATTGCGTTTTCTCCTTTTGCATTGATTCCGGGTCTCTTCCCGGTTCTGTTTCCCCTCAAAAATCAGAGGGGGGTGTCGGAAAAAGGTAATATAGGTAAGACGCTTCCAAAAACATCATCTATCTATATGTTTTAATTAGATTTTTAACTTATTTGCGAAAGGTAAGAAAAAGGTAATATCAAGGTAAGGTAAAAAGTAAGATCATTGATTTATAAGGATTTTTTGTTTTTCAAAAAGGTAAGGTGGAAGTAAGTTTTTAAGGTGTAAAAAGGTAAGAAACTTACCTCAATATTACCTTTTTCTTACCTTTTTAATAAATCTATAACCTACTGTTTTTAATAAGGAATATGGCACTTTTTTGGACCTTCTTACCTATATTACCTTTTTCCGACACCCCCCTTGGAAAAATGAAACTTTCCGCCTATCTCTCACGCTTTCCCACGTACTCACACGTATGATTAACGCTTAAAAATCCAGCAATGCAGGGTTTTGTTCAGCCGTTTTGAATACACCTTGCGACTTTCCACAAACTTGTAGCGCTGACTGTTGGGCAGCAACTTTTTTAATGTCTTAAGGTCGAGGGACTTCTGACCACGATCCCGGCACACCTCATCAAAATGGTTCAGGTTAATGGCGATTTGTTCAGCCCCTGTAGAGTGATTCAACACCTCTGCCATAGAACTGGGTGATAGCGCGGTGTGGTCTGGTTGAATATTGAGATATTCATAGGACTCCCAAAACTCGGCAACCAGCGGGTGATCTTTTGCCAGACGTTCCTGACGGCTCAGTGCTCGCTCATACAGATAGTCATTCAAACCTGCGAAAGCGCTTTCATTTAACGTTGGGAAGATATGCTTTAACGCTTTAGCAGCCGCCATCACCTGGGCGTGGTTTTTCACCAGGCGTGACAGGCTGGTTTTGATTTCCCCACGATGGGTGAAGGCTTCTTCATAACGCGCATACTCACTGAAAAATGTGTTTAGGATCTGGGTTTCCTTCTCCAGAGCCAGGCACAAAAAGCCGGCGACCTGATCCACGGTCTGTCGTTCGAACCACTGGGCCAGCTTTCGCGTACCAGGTGTGTGGTGTTCGGTCGTACAGTGGCAATGGACGATCCGCTGTAACAACGCTTCGGAGCCGTCCACCTCGGCATTTTGCGCAAACACCAGAGAACCTAAGAACAACGGTTCTTCTGTGTCGTTACCGCGTTTGGCTACTCCCAGGGTGCCGACGGCCCGACCGTTAAAGAAGGGTTTGAACTCATCGAAATCAAATTGCTTCTTTTTGGCGTCCGGTTCATCTCCCCGGTCGGACTCAATCAACACCAACGGCATATTGGAGCTTTGGGTAAATGCCCTTCTCCGGCCGGCGGCGGTGGCTTTCATAGCGTCAAAGCCTTCGTAATCATCCCGCCCCATGAGTTTCCACAGAAATTCAATCAAGGTGGATTTCCCCGCCCCGGGATCGCCTGTCAGTTCCAGGAATGGAAAACTCTTGTGTTTGGCCCGGATCTGTTGAACGAACAACGAGCCCAGCCAGAAGGCCAGCGCGGTTAATCCTTGCCAGGAAAAGGTGGTCATAAAGTTATCGATCCATTCCGGGCTGAATTCCCCTGAATGTACTTCAAACCCCTTAAAGCTGGTTTTGATGCCGCCTCGGTCGGTTTCAAAGTAGCCTTCTGTGTTCAGCTCCAGGGCTTTGCCTTTACTGAAAGCAAATGCCTGATAAACATAGGTCAGACTATCAGCGTGATACCCCACATAAGGGATGGACTGAATTTCTTTGACCTGTCGGTTTAACCATTGCTCGTGCAGCATGGCCATGTCCTTGGAGCTTCCAGAAAAGGCACCGTAGCCCTTGGTGATCATCGCCTTGTGAAAACTCGACGCGGTGTCGATGTTGGTTCCATCCAACCGGATCAGCGCATCCGGGTTATTGCTGCTGTACTTCACCTGGAACATATAGAACTTTTCATCCAGGATGTCGTCACGCTCGGCGTAGAGCAGTTCCGGGACAAAGTTACTGATGGGAAACGCGGTACAGTTCTGGCTGAACGGATCAAAGCCTTTGCCTAGCTGTAGCTCTTCCCCGTCCAATTCCTCATAGAGCTTATGCACGTCCACCGTGACTGAATACAGGCGGTTGTCAAAGTCGATGACAAAGTAAGAATGACGTTTCCATAGGTACAGCGCGTAGGCCTTCCACAACACGCTTTTGGCTGTGAACATGAGCCCCCGATATTGGGCATCCTGCAGAAAGCTTTTGGTGATCTTGCCCAGGCGGTAAAGGTCGTCCCAGTCCCGGCTGGTCCCGGTCAGTGCCACTTCGGCGTGCTCATCCATTTTCTTGAGCTTCTGATAGTGGGAGCGCATGAACTTACGGCCGGCTTTGTCATCATCCAGCGCCACAATCCAGATGACCTTTTTCCCCAGGTGGGACTTGATTGCCTCACTGGGAAAGTAACCGGCGGCGAAGATCGCCACCGCTTTGAAACCGGAAAAGTGCAATGCCAAAGCATGAAAAATGCCTTCGACTATATACACCCGGTCCCCTGCCAGGATTTCCTGGTTGGGCGGCATCCACCATTTGCCTTTGACGGGATCAGCCAATACCCACTTTCCATTGACGTTGAGACGCTTGCCACCAAAGTTAATCCGCTGGCCGTCGTCCTTCTGCTTATCAATCAACCGTTCCCAATACAGGGTTCTATCGCTGTTCAGATAGAAGCGGACCGTATTACACCACTCCTGGGACTTCGGGAGCTTGTAGTTGCCTTGTTCATAACATCCGGCCATCTTGCTGATGGGAAAACGGCGGTTGTGTGCCAGATAGGCGTCTGCCGTCGCGTTGGGATTGTCTTCCGTAATAGGGAAACGTTCGGAATAGTTGTTAAAAAGTTCCGGGTACAGCTCCCGGGTGGTTTCGCTGTAACCACACTTATTCATGCGGTTACAGCTAACCCGCCAGGGTTCTTTTTTACTAACAAACAGTTCCTTTTTGCCACAGCCCGGGCAACGGCCCTGTTGTAGGTATTCCCCGACCTGCTTGAAGGCAAACTGACCATCACTGGTCAGTGCCTCCACAATTTCGGTTCTGTTATCAAAATCTTTCATTGCCTTGATTACTCTTGGTCTTCGTCAGCTTCAACGCAGTCCAGGGCCAGCCTAGCCACGTTGACCAGGAGTAGACGCCCAATTTTTTTCGTCGGGATTTGGTCCCGGTCCATTTGTCCCCTGATTTGTTCCTCACGCAACCCGCTGGCTTTAGCGAACCTTTCTCTAGTCATTACGGGGGATTCGATGGAAATCATCGTTGGCATACAGCGGTTTCCTTGTATGTATTAGTCGAACGTATGTGGTGAAATGTGGCCGTATTATTTACCCCTCGCCGATCAGATGTCAACTTATATGATCGATAAGAGATAATTATTACCCTAATTCATTCTTTTTTAATACTAAGATATGCGCCAAGAGATATTTTTTAAGGCTTAGCCTTGCAATAATAATGTCTTAAGGTGTACAAATGTGGCCGTATGTGTGGTTAGGTTGAAATGCAAAAGGAAAAAAAATGGGGTTAAAAGCGGGTGAAAGACTTAAGGGAATGCGGGAGTTAATGGGATTTACTCGAATGCGGTTTGCTGAATTCTTAGACATCAATCTCATACGTCTGAAAAACCTAGAGCAATTAAAAGCTCGGGTTGCTGAAGATGAGTTCGAGAAATTAGGGAAGATGTTTCCAGAGATGATGCCCTGGCTTGTGTATGGGGGAAAAATCTCTCTCTCTGAGTTAGAGCGCAGCGATAATGAATATTGTCAGTTGATTGCTCTAAAAATCAAAATTGGAGAGATACCCGCAGGCTACGGGTTTAGAGACGCTATCGAAGTCCAGGACAAAAATGAACCTCTTAACGGCAATAGGTAATCAGATTTAATAATAAGGGAGTGAGTAGTTAGAGAATGGCCATCACCAAAGTGGAGAAGGGATGGAAGGTAGATTTCCGTCCAGAAGGACGTAGCGGCCCACGAGTTAGAAAGACATTTCCCAGGAAGTTACAGGCAGAACAATGGCTGGTCGCTCAGAAGGCAAAAGCCAATGCTGGAGAATGGTCAAAACTAGACAAAGACAAGCGCCGACTATCAGATTTAATTCAAACCTGGTATGACCTGCACGGCCATACCTTGAAAGACGGTGAAAATAGACTTCGAACTCTAACAGCCATAATTAAACGGTTAGGTAATCCCCTTGCCCGTAACTTTACCGGTGAAAACTGGCTTGAATACAGGCGACAGAGATTGACGCAAAAGCATGTACGCAGAAACAAACTTGTCGAACCGAGCACTATTAACCACGAGCATGCATACTTATCGGCAGTGTTTGGAACATTAATAAAGCTGAAGAACTGGAAACATGAAAACCCGATGAGAGGGATTCCAAAGCTAAAAATAAATGAACCAGATCTAATCTATCTTGAAGAGGACCAGATAAAGTCACTGCTGATGGAGTTAAAGCGGTCAAAGAATCCCGATGTCTATGTAATGGCCAAACTATGCTTGGCAACTGGCGCCCGTTGGGGAGAGGCGGAAAAGCTAAGGGGCGAGCAAGTAAAACAGAATAAGGTTCATTTTGTTAACACAAAAAATACTAAGGCTCGAATTATTCCAATATCGACAGAGCTTGCAGATGAGATTCTAACTGGTCGGCCTCGTTTTGGGCGTTTGTTTGCAAGTAACTCATCAAATGAAGCATTTCGGAGTGCTGTTAAGAGAGCGAACATCCACTTACCGGATGGTCAGTTGACACATGTGTTACGCCACACCTTTGCCAGTCATTACATGATCAACGATGGAAACATACTGAAGCTGAAAGACGCTTTGGGACACTCTACCTTAACCATGACCATTCGGTACGCTAAATTAGCGCCTAAACACCTTGCAGATGTAGTAACTAAGAATCCAATAGCAACACTCTAAAGGTCCACAAAGTGTCCACACAAAGGTGCTAATAAGTGTTTTAAGGTGGCTCAAAGCCGCCTAAAGCATTGATTTATCTTCGTATGTGGCCGATTGTGCATCAAAATAACGGACACAAAATCAGCATTGCCCTGGAAGAGATGTCGCTTCCCTATCAAGTGATCCCCATCAATCTCAGCCAGGGAGACCAGAAAACACCCGAACACCTCAAACTTAATCCAAACGGTCGAATCCCCACAATTGTCGATAGAGATAACGACAATTTCGTGGTTTTTGAGTCAGGAGCGATTCTGATTTACCTGGGGGAAAAGACCGGTCAGTTCTATCCCGAAAATACCAAGAAACGCTCCCTGGTCATTCAGTGGCTGATGTTCCAGATGGGGGGGATCGGACCAATGATGGGGCAAGCCAATGTTTTCTATCGATACTTCCAGGAGAAAATTCAACCAGCCATTGATCGTTACCAGCATGAAGTCAAACGACTCTTCACTGTTCTTGATAAGCAACTGGAGGATCATGAATTCCTCGCCGGCGATTATAGTATTGCAGACATGGCTAACTGGGCTTGGGTAAGGACCCACAATTGGTCGGGGGTATCTATTGATGACCTTCCAAACCTGTCGCGCTGGTCTGAGACCATCGGCGATCGCAGCGCTGCCCAGAAAGGAATCAGTATCCCTGCCAGACCAGACCCGGATAGCGTGATCAAAGGTGCTCAGAATATTGTCATCCGATGAAAAGAATCGGGCAGCCAGGGTCTGTCGAGGCTTGCCAACACCTATTGGTTCTGATGACTGAAGGTCTGCAACAAGCCATCGGATGTGATTGCGGATATCCGCTTATCCGGCCTGAATGCCAGGGCAAGTATGGCACCACTGCTACCAGGCCCCCAAGGTGACCGAGCCTTGGCTTTCCAGTGAGCCAGCTCTGACCCGTCAGACGTACTGACCAAATAAAGGTCGCCACGAAAAGTCCCTAATGCCAGCGATTTTCCATCCGGTGAAAAACGGGCACTGGTGAAGTTTTCATACCGGTAATCCAGCTTTGTCAGTGCATCACCGCTGGCCGAGTCCCATATGATGGCATCCTCACGTTGAGCGGTGGTAAAAGCCATATCTCCGTCCACTGCCATTGCCACTGTTCTAACTTGGTTCGAGTGATCAAAGGTATGCAACAAGGCACCATCTTTAACACGCCACAGTCTTGCTGACTGGTCATCTGATCCTGTGATGGCAAACTGCCCATCGTCACTCAAGGCAACACCATGAACCTCTGCTCCATGCTGAAATAAATAAAGCACAGTGCCACGTTCGATATCAAAATAGGCAGCCTGGTTATTCTGCATTCCCAGTAACGCATAACGACCATCCGGACCGATAGCCAGAGACAACACCTTGGAAGGCGCACGCCAGAAGTGAAGGGATCTGCCACTGCTGACATCCCACACCAGAAGATCCATATTATCTGCCGTAATGGCCACTCTTCCTTCCGAGGAGATATCGGCCGCTCTAAAAGTGGTGTATTCACCCGCGCTGCGATTCCAGTTATACAGTCTTTCAGCACGATCGGCATTCCACAGGCTCCCACCATGTTGCACCGAGGCAATAACAGCATAGGAAGCATCACCGGATATCCCTCCACTTAATACCCCCTGAACGGCAACCTCCATAACCTCATCAGGCTTCGGAGCTTCACAGCCAGCAAGCAACAGGGACATTAAAAGCAGGGATAGTCCGACAGCTGCACGCTTGAGTTTGATGCCAGCTGTCGACAGAAGGTGAGTCACGTTTACAGTTTATCCGTTCAATTCAGATTGCGTTGTCGGGCTCATCAGCATATGGCCAGAGTTCATAGTGTAGTTTAGCCAACAGACCTTATAAGACCAAATATCAGGATAAAAAAGAATAAGTTATGTTTATCGGAATAAAGCGATTAAGCGGAAATGACCGTTTAGAGGGAAGCAAATACAACAAAGCCAGCGAACCTGAAAATTCACTGGCCTGGGTTATCAACTATTTATTCAATTGTGGACATAGTTATTCAGTTGCTGACTTAAGCGACCTGATCAGCGTGAGCGGTATGCAGCTTGGAAATCAGCATATCTTCAAGCTCAAAACGCTCTTCCAGCTTTTCACCAAGCTTGGACAGCTCTGGTAACATGGAATTGATTTCTTCCAGCTCTTCCGGAGTCTTGTCGAACTTGTCATTAAAATCAAGCGAGGCTTCTGTGGTCGCCTGAATTTCAGGATACAGCTTATGAGCCAACTCTATCCCACCATCATTGAACTCATGAGCTTCTTCTATCAGTTGCTCGTAAACTTCAAAATGTCCAGCAGAAACATAATCCAGAAGCACCTGGCAGAATTGTCGGAAAGTGGTCACAGCAACTTCACAGTCGTCAAACTCCCCTCTGCCAATCAAATCACAGTAGCGAACAATCAAGTCCTGACGCTCGCGCAGCCAACGATCAATAATTTCGCTGACTCCACCCCATTTTTCTTTTGCGCTCTGGCAGTTTTCTAGCATGACCTCACCTTCTCTAGACCTAGCTCTACAGACGTTATTCTTTTATGCAAATGTCGTGGAACGAGTACTACTGAACGTTACCACTTGAAATCGCCCACCTTGGACTATTCGGACGTTGAAACCAGAACCTCCAGCACCTGACACCTGGGGTGGGCCCCGGCAAACTGCCGACCCTGGCTTCACCATAACCCTGGCGGGCTTACAATCATATTACTGATGAATCGGTGAATTCCACTATACGCGAACAGGTAATCCTGAAACAAGGCCGCAATACTGATTGGCCCTAAATGCGACCAAGCTTTTGCACAATTTTAAGTTTGCCCCTTCTATCCTGATCGAAATATGTTGTCACTATCTCCGGCTACGGACCAGGGTAGAACCAAGCAGAAAAACAAAACCAATAAATGCGATTGCTGTCCAACCTGGGATACTCAGACCTATAAATGTCCACTGCACTTCAGCGCATTCACCAGTCCCCTTCAGCATCATGGTAATAACTTCGCCCAGAGGAAAGACTTCAAGCATATATTCGAGGCCAGGCCCACAGGCTGGCACCTGATCTTCCGGCAGGTTCTGCAACCACAACTGGCGTATTGCCAGCGCCAGCCCAGACAGCGCAACCAGACCACCAAGTGCAGTGTACACCATACTTCCCAGCTTCTTGGGTCCATGCAAAAAAGCAGCAAGAAAAACCAGACCCAGAGCCACAAAGGCAATTCTTTGCGCCATACATAGCGGACAAGGTTCCAACCCCTCAACATACTGCAGGTAAAAGGCGAACCCCATCAATCCGGCAATGACGGCAAAAGCCAGTCCGTATATCATTCGATTACTTAACCACGCGGGCATAACTTCTCCTGCTCGTTAAATTGGTTCAGGATAGGCCAATGGATGGCCACAGACAATCCATTTGACGTAACGCAAGTGCTTGTCTAGGCTCGAATTAATGAAATTTAATCTACCTTGGAGCTCTCCCGCATGCATTTCCGAAACTACCTTTCCATTCTGTCGCTCCTGGCACTCCTGCTACTTTCGGCACAGTCCCGGACAGAGGAAGGTGAACCTGAATTGGTTCAGTACATTGAAATGCGGCCCTCATTCGTACTGAATTATGGACCACCCTCTCCGAAATTGAGCTACGCCAAAGTCGACATTTCTTTAAGGGTGAACTCTAAAGCGGGAATAACAGCGGTTGAGCATCACATGCCCGCTTTACGAAACACCATTGTCCTGATGTTCAGCCAGCAGACAGAGGAAATCATGGGAAATAGTCAGGGGCGGGAAAAACTACGCCTGGAAGCACTGAAAGCTTTGCAGGAACTTTTGGAAGAGGAAGAAGGAAAACCAATGATTGAGGACCTTCTGTTCACCAGTTTTGTGGTACAAAAGTAAATCCATACATCAGACAATATCGGTAAAGAACAGAGCCCGTCTTTTCTAGGCGGTCCTCGGAATAGATTGTACGCTACCGCCAATCTGTTTGCCGTCTTCCCAGCCGGCTTCCCAGGCAGCAATGACAACATCGCCGCGGTATGGGCACTTCACTCTCTCCATACCCAAAACACCAGCCATGTAACCTTGTTGATAGGCCTTATTGAGAGTTTGCAGATTCCAATTCAAGGATAGGTCGTTCGCCATGGCGGCAGTCCCCGGTTTTGTCCTGTTGTTCCATGTGGTTGTAGTCGTTTATATGCGCAGAGACAGTTAAGCCAGGTCACCACTTCAAGCGCCACTGCAACAACTTCACTGCTTAAACTTAGACCGATCACGCCCAGAACAAGCATTAGTAAAAACACCTATTCAGAGAGCTCAGTTCACAGAACTGTAATATCGTTTATCGGTTTGTAATTATTTTTTGCGCAACAAAAAACAAATTATCATGTTCCAGCAGAAGCTCTCAATGTGCAGTCTGTGAAATAGTGTGAATTGTGAGCTAGTGCTCCCTGAAAGCGATAATCAAGGAGCACCATAAAGTCAGGAATAGGTAAGGTATTGCTTGAGGTAGTCATCGAATGAGAGGTTATCGGCCTCTCTCAGTTCCCTCTCATCAAGCCAGGACTGCTCTGACATTCGTTTGGCCAGCTGCAATTGATCGGATGACAGAGGTTCAAGAAGCAACTCACGCTGGTGCCGACGGGACATTTCGAGTATCCAGTCAGCATACCCCAAGCGACTTCGCTTCATGCCAGTCAACAGCTTGGCTGACGGCGTAAGATGACTATCGGTTAAAGCCGCATGCGCATGCTTCAGTGCTTCTGAGTAACGATCATCCTGATGGCTTTCTGCCAGCACACTGGCAACACCGCTCATTTTTTCCAGCAACTCATATCCCCAGTCACGAAGCGATATTTCCTGATGACTCCCAGGATCGTCCCCAGACACCATGCGACTTAACTGACAGTTCGGATGGCGTCCATGTTCCACGGTCGCAGTGAAGTTCTTGTCGATAAGGCCGCATTCCTCATCGCTGATGAGAGGGCTTTCATCCAGAAGACAAGTCAGCAGGAACACATCCAGGAAATGAGCCTGTTCCGTTTCCATGCCAATTGGAGAAAACGGGTTCAGGTCCAGACATCGAACTTCTATATATTCCACGCCCCTGCGCTGCAACGCCTGAATCGGTTTTTCACCACTGGCAGCCACCCGCTTGGGCCTGATTGAGTTGTAATACTCGTTCTCGATTTGCAGCAGATTGGTATTGAGCTGACGGTATTCTCCATCAACTTTCAGCCCAATTTTTTCATAGTCCGGATAGGGTACGTGGGTCGCTTCATAAAGCGTACTGAGATAAGTGTCGAGATGATTGAAACAGATTTTCAGAGAAGACTGGGCATTATTCTGATAACCAAGACCACTCATACGAAGGGAAGTAGCGTCGGGCATCCCGAATGTATCCGACCCCATCGACTCCAGTTGGTGCTTTTGTCCGTCCAGAAAGCTTTTATCCAAAGCCGGGGAAGCTCCAAACAGATACATTAACAGCCAAGACCAGCGACGAAAGTTACGAATCAATCCAAAGTATGTTTCAGATTTGAAGTCCTGAAGAGTTTGATCACCATCCTCAAGTTGACGTAGCGCCTGCCAGAAGGTGTCTCCCATGGAAAAGTTGAAGTGCACACCGGCAATGCTCTGCATAATACGGCCATATCGATAGGAAAGCCCACGACGGTATACATGCTTGATGGTCCCAAGATTGGAACTGCCATATTCAGCAATTCGAATACTGCTATCTCCATCCAGGCGGCAGGGCATACTACCAGCCCAAAATACTTCACCTTCTGCCAGATTGGCCTGAACATAACGGTGGGTATTCTTCAGATCTGCCAGCATATCGTCGATGCTGCGCTCTACGGGAGTGATCAACTCCAACAGCGCCTCAGAGTAATCCGTGGTGATACCGGGATGGGTCAATGCCGATCCCAGGGCCTGCGGATGATCGGTCTGCGATACCCGACCTTCTGCATCCGCTCGCAAACCTTCCTTTTCGACCCCTCTGTGGATATCTTTTAACGCATCTGACTGATGCTGTAGCAGACGATCCAATCTTTGGCTGAGGCGTTGATTCATATATTACCTCTGACTAATTTAGTGGCCTACCGGAGTATTACCTACCCCGGCGCCCTCAGCAAAACCATATCCGACGGATTAAGCACAAAATCCGTCAGAGTGAGACTACGGTTTTGCCCAAAAAGTTTCCTCCGCATCCAACAGATTGCAGAGGGAACCCGTGGCTATGACGTCTTGGACGTCTTCTTTTTCTGCGCCTGCATTAATAATGCACCAAAGGAGCCCATGCCGTCAGCCTCTGCCTTGGCTCTACCTTTTCCTCCCGCGCGGTTTTTCTGAGGGCGGGAAGTTTTCCCCGCGCCAGCATCACTACTGGCGGCAGGTAGATCGTCGTCCAATCGCATGGTCAAGCCTATACGCTTACGAGGGATATCCACTTCCATTACTTTCACTTTGACAATATCACCGGTTTTCACGACCTCCCGGGGATCTTTGACAAACTTGTTGGAAAGCGCAGAAATGTGCACCAAACCATCCTGGTGAACACCGATATCCACAAAAGCCCCAAAATTGGCAACATTGGTCACCGCCCCTTCCAGCACCATTCCTGGCTTAAGATCTTTGATATCCTCAACCCCTTCCTGATACTGCGCGAAGGTAAACTCCGGACGCGGATCCCGGCCGGGTTTATCCAACTCCCTGATAATGTCTTTAACAGTCGGGACACCAAAGTGATCATCAATGAAGTCTTCAGCCTTTAACGTGTTCAGGAATGATGAATCACCGATAATGGAAGCAATTTCACGAGCCTGTTTTTCTGCAATACGCTCAACGACACCATAGGCTTCGGGGTGAACAGCTGAAGCGTCCAGCGGATTCTTGCCTTGCATGATGCGCAGGAAACCCGCCGCCTGTTCAAAGGTTTTGTCTCCCAGGCGAGGAACCTTGGTCAGCTCTGATCGACTGCCAAATGCGCCATTTGAGTCCCGAAAGGTCACAATATTATTGGCCAGTGTGGTATTGAGACCAGCAACTCGAGCCAGCAGAGCAGAAGAAGCAGTATTGACGTCAACGCCAACGGCATTTACACAATCCTCTACCACCGCATCCAGCGCCCGGGCCAGACGGGTCTGGCTGACATCGTGCTGATACTGACCCACGCCAATAGATTTGGGTTCAATTTTTACCAATTCAGCCAGAGGGTCTTGCAAACGTCGGGCAATGGACACAGCCCCCCGAATGGTAACATCCAGATCCGGGAACTCCCGGGCAGCAAATTCTGACGCAGAATATACAGACGCTCCCGCTTCGTTCACCATGATCTTGGTCAGTTTTAAAGCCGGTGCGGCCTTCATCAGATCGCCTACCAGTTTGTCCGTCTCTCGGGAAGCCGTACCGTTACCGATACTGATCAATTGCACCTGGTGCTTCTGACAAAGTGCTCCAAGCACAGCAATCGCCTGCTGCCATTGATTCTGAGGAGCATGAGGATAGATCGTCGCATGGTCCAGCATCTTACCTGTGCTATCTACCACAGCAACCTTGACTCCAGTCCGCAACCCGGGGTCAAGCCCCATGGTGGCACGAGGGCCAGCCGGCGCGGCCAGCAACAGATCTTTCAGGTTACGGGCAAAAACTTGTATTGCTTCCTCTTCCGCAGCCTCTCGCAACTTCCCAAACAAGTCCGTTTCGTTTTGTGTCAGCAGCTTCACACGCCAGGTCCAGCGAACCACTTCCTTCAGCCACTGATCAGCCGGCCTACCCTGATCGCGAATGCTGAAATGGGCTGCCACGATGTTCTCACAAGGATGGGGTTCCAGGCGCGACTCCGGCTCATCAGGCACACCCAGTGCCACATTCAGAATGCCGGCAGTTCGGCCACGAAAAACAGCAAGTGCCCGATGGGATGGCACATCCTTTAACGGTTCCTGATAATCAAAGTAATCTTTGAATTTGGCGCCTTCCTGTTCTTTCCCTTCGACTACTGAAACCTTCAGTAATCCCTGATTCCAAAGGTGGTCACGCAGGCGCCCAACCAGCTCGGCGTCTTCAGAAAAGCGTTCCATCAATATATGACGGGCACCTTCAAGAACGGCTTTGGTATCGGCAAACCCGGCCTCTGAATTGATATAGTCAGCCGCCGAACTTTCAGGATCCAGAGAAGGGTTTTCAAACAAAGCATCCGCGAGCGGTTCAATTCCAGCTTCCCTGGCAATCTGAGCTTTGGTGCGACGCTTGGGTTTATAGGGGAGATACAAATCCTCAAGCCGATTTTTCGTATCGGCATCGATAATCTGTTTTTTCAGTTCGGGAGTCAGCTTGCCCTGCTCTTCAATACTTCCAAGAATGGACTGTCGACGATCCTCCAATTCCCGCAAATAGCGAAGACGATCTTCCAGGTGACGAAGCTGTCCGTCATCCAGACCTCCCGTCGCCTCTTTTCTATAGCGGGAAATGAAAGGGACTGTCGACCCTTCATCCAACAGCCCTACAGCGGCTTGCACCTGGGAGGAAGAAGCGTTTAGTTCATTGGCAATTATGTTATATATCTTGTCCATTCAATACCTTTATCATCTTCCCCTGCGGAATGGCGTGCTGCGGGGATTCTCAACAACTTTTCAGCAGGACATAGGCCCAACAACTGCGGTAAAAGCAGCCATTATATCGATGCAGATATAAAGCAGAAGAGTTGAATACAAGAATTGAGGGAAATCACTGACCAGCCTTGGATAAAAATTCAGCTGGCACCGGGGTGAGCCTCCGAGACCACCGGACGCGACTGCACCAGAAAATCACTGAACTCGGTAAAGGTCATTGGCTTGGCAATCAGGTAGCCTTGTGCGTAATCGCAATGATGACGACGCAGAAATTCCAGCTGCTCTGGTGTCTCAACACCTTCAGCCACCACTTGCATTGACAGGTTATGCGCCAATGAAATCATGCCCGCTACCAGTGTTTGATCCTGAGAACTGGAAGGTAAACGTTCGATAAAAGACTTATCGATCTTCACACTGGAAATAGGCAGGGAACGCAGATTACTAAAGGAGGAATATCCAGTTCCGAAGTCATCCAGGGAAAAGCTTATTCCCATATGAGCCAGCTCCTTCAGGCACTTCATCGTATATTCCCGGTCGTACATGACCGCAGACTCTGTCAGCTCAAACTCAAACCCTGTGGTATCAATATCCGCGTTATATATGATCCGGAAAACAGTTTCAGACAGCTTACGGTCATGAAATTGTCTGAATGATAAATTCACAGAACACTGCAGATGCTCGAAGCCGCGACGCTGCAGTTCAGACAGATCCTGGCAGGTTTGCTGCAACACCCAATAGCCCATGGGAATAATTAGACTACTTTGTTCAGCCATGGGTATAAATGTTTGGGGCGCCAGCATACCGAACTTGGGATGAGGCCAGCGTACCAACGCTTCCATTCCGATAATCCGCCCGGTACTGACTTCAATCTTCGGCTGATGATAGACTTCAAGCTGATTGCCCCGGATGGCCTGTCGCAGGTCCGCTTCAAGCTCCAGACGCCGTTTTAAATCCCGGTTACGAGCTTCATCGAAAAAGCGATAAGCACTTCCCGGTTCTTTCTTTGCATCAAACATAGCCTGGTTGGCGTGCTGCAATAACAGATCGACGCTGTGCCCTTCCTCTGGATAGTTGGCCAACCCGATCGATACATTCAGTTCCACATCCCGGTGCGAGACCTGGAACGGCTTGTGGAATACCTCAATCACTTTATCCGCTACCGCTGAAAGACTGAACTCTTCCTCCACATCTTCCAGAATAACGGCAAATTCATCGCCACCCACTCGGGCCAGTCCATCACATTGCCGGAGCACCTGACGAATTCTGGCTGCGACCATCTTGATCAACAGGTCGCCATTTTTGTACCCAAGGGTCTGGTTAACGGTTCGAAAGTGATCAATATTCAAGAACAGCAGACCGACCTGCCTGTTTCCACGCTGAGCCCGCAACATGGCCTGATGCAGACGGTCATAAAAGAGGTGGCGATCCAAGATGCCAGTGAGTGAGTCCATTTGTTCACGCAGTTGACTGCCTGATCTGGCCAACTCCCTGTACCTTGCCCGACGAATAGCACGAATCAACAGAGCCGGCCTCAACTCTCCTTTGGCCAGATAATCATCCGCCCCTTTCATTATCAACTGACGAATGTGAGATTCATTGCGGGAAGACCCCACCGCAATGACCGGCGCTTGCGCGTACTCCGCCATCATGCGAAGAAAGCTGGCCTGGTCGGACTCAAACAGGTGTTCTTCCCACAATACGATGTCGTAATGCCTCCGACGCATGACATCCATCATCATGGGCACACTGTTACACCAGTACAGGCGCAAGTCGTCCTGACCGGTGAGCAGTTTGCGTATCCAGAGCAAGTCTGTGTGTTGCCTGATCAATAACAATACGGAAAGGCGACCTGCCCGGGATCCGGAAAGTACTGACGCCTTGGATTTCCGTAACATAACAGACTCCATCCCGAAATCCGGGGAGGTGGTAACTGTAATCCAAATTAATAACGGAAAGGGCCTGCTGAGTTTTCACTCCCGCTGGAGTGACTCATCAATATCACTCTGCTGGCGACAAGGAAGAAACGTCAACAAGCCTTAACATTATAGTTGGGAATAGCGATTCATCATGTATCTTTTAGTGGTGTCTCCCTAAGATGGCCACGCGATAAAAATTCCCAATGAAACTCTTGTCAATTTCTCTGGTAAAATGCCGCTTTCCGCAGGAGTCATCATACAACACTCCTGGCCAAACGTGTTTTTCTTTATCACTCCATTCCAAAATCTGACAGGTTGTACTTTGGCCCAGCTGAACCCCAGGCAACGTGAAGCCGTGCATTATATCGATGGTCCTCTTCTGGTATTGGCCGGTGCGGGAAGCGGGAAGACCAGTGTTATCACCCGTAAAATCGCTTACCTTATCCAAGAATGCGGCTTCAAGGCCAAGCATATTGCAGCAGTCACTTTTACCAACAAAGCCGCCAGAGAAATGAAAGAGCGGGTAACACAGCTGGTTTCAGGCCCCGCCGCCAGAGGTCTGACTGTCTCGACGTTCCACAATCTCGGAATGAACATTATCCGCATTGAGCACGAGGCCCTCGGCTACAAGCCCGGATTTTCCATTTTCGACGAACAGGATGCCAAAACCATTATCCGGGATCTGATTTTCAAAGAATTTGCGGATGCGATAGAGGATGTCGATCAACTCCAGTCACAATTTTCTGCCTGGAAAAACGACATGCTGACTCCCGAAGCTGCGATAAGACAGGCCATAACCCAGGAAGAACTGACCGCTGCAAAAGTTTATCAGCACTATAACCAATACCTGAAGGCCTACAATGCCGTCGACTTCGATGATCTGATTCTGTTGCCGGTATTGCTATTCAGAGACCAGCCACAGATTCTACAGAAATGGCGCCAGAGAATCCGCTACCTGCTGGTGGATGAGTACCAGGACACTAACCTGAGCCAATATGAACTCGTGCGACAACTGGTTATTGAAAGACAGGCATTAACCGTGGTGGGTGATGATGATCAGTCCATTTATGCCTGGCGGGGAGCTCGCCCGGAGAACCTGGCTCGCTTACAGCAGGATTTCCCCACTCTCAAACTGGTGAAACTGGAGCAGAACTATCGCTCGACCGCCCGCATCCTGAAAGCTGCAAACACCTTGATCGCCAACAACCCACATGTTTTTGAGAAGTCTCTCTGGAGCGACTTTGGCATGGGCGATGAGATCCGCCTGGTCCAGGTACGTAATGAAGAAGCAGAGTGTGAACGCATTGCCTCAGAAATTCTGGCATTGCGGTTGCAGAAGCGGGTTAACTTTAAAGACTGTGCCGTGCTTTACCGGGGTAACCACCAGTCCCGGCTGTTGGAAATAAAGCTCCAGGCCAACCAGATCCCTTATCGTATCAGTGGTGGCACCTCATTTTTCTCCCGCAATGAAGTAAAGGATGCCCTTTCCTATCTCCGGCTTATTGCCAATCCGGATGATGACAGTGCATTTCTGCGGGTCGTCAATGTCCCCCGGCGAGAAATAGGTCCGGCAACTTTGGAAGCACTCTCAAACTATGCCCACCAGAGAAAAATCAGCCTGTTCAGTGCTATCAGTGAAATCGGTCTTGAGCATGTTATGCGGGAGAAGGCCCTGCAACACCTGCGCGAGTTTGCCGATATCATTCTGCGCACCAGTAGCCGCTGCGAAGATGAAGACCCAATCCCAGCTCTGAAACAACTCTTTACCCAGATTGATTACGAAGAATGGTTGCTTCAGAACAGCACCTCCCCACAGCAGGCAGAACGCCGAATGGCCAACGTCTGGCTTCTGATCGATCAAGTTGCGAGAATGCTGGAATACGATCCGTTAGACGAAGAGCAACTGACATTAAAAGAAGTCATTGCCAAACTCCTGCTAAGGGACATGATGGAACAACAGGCAGAAGAAGAAGACGAAGACAAGGTTCATCTGCTGACACTACATGCATCCAAAGGTCTGGAGTTTCCTCATGTGTTCATCCTTGGGCTGGAAGAAGATATTCTGCCTCACCGGAACAGCATAGAAACCAACCAGATCGAAGAAGAAAGACGCCTGATGTACGTTGGCATCACACGAGCCAGAACGACTCTGTGTATGACCTTTTGTGCAGAACGCAAACAGTTTGGAGAAAAGATCGAGACCACGCCCAGTCGTTTTCTTGATGAGCTGCCTCAGGAAGATGTCATCTGGGAGGGAGTCGGCCACCAAAGCCCTGAACGCAACAAGGCCAAAGGTCGTGCAACACTGGATGCGCTGTTCAGAGATTTGGCCGAAGACGGGTCAATGTAATCCGAAGCACCAAAAAAAGCCGCGAATCATCGCGGCTTTTCATTAAGTACTCGGTGTAACCGTTATTGGCTACGCTCAACCATTAACTCAACAGTTGCCTGAATTTCCTCATCAGAGCAGTCTGAACATGTTCCACGAGGAGGCATACCGCCAATACCGTTAATCGCGTGAGAAACCAGTGTTTCCAGTCCCTGGTCAACACGCGGTGCCCAAGCGGCGGCATCTCCAACTTTAGGAGCACCGGCAGCACCTGTGTCATGACAGGCAAAGCATTTGCTGCCATAGACATCCTCGGCTGAACGGGGACCACTGGAAACTGCTGCGGTGGCTACTGCCTGGGCGCCTTCACATTCCTCTCCTTCCACACATACCTGACCCACCGGCTTAATACGATCAGCAATCTTTTGCTCGGCCGGGGTCAAAGACCACACGGTCCCTGCTATAAATAGCGCCGCAACGCTTAACAACACTCTCAGAGTCGTCTTCACCACACTACCTCATCACCAGCTTAAAATTTTATAGTGGCGCATTATAACGACATTGCAGGGGAAATAAAAAGCAGGCCGCAGCCTGCAGTTGATTGAGATCATGCCCGGTCAGATTATTACGCGCATACCTGACTATTTGACAGCGTTCATACGTGACTCACTGACAGGACTTTCTTGGCCAGGTGGAAAAGCTACCTGGCATAGATCTATTGCTGGATTTCTCCAGTCTGGCTACTGGAATCCTGTATCACGCGGTTTGGCATCTGCCCTGATGGGGCAGCGGGCATCAGAGGATTACAGTTTTTAATCGATACTTTCCCCTGCAACAAAGCCCCTTTGGAATACTCATTGAAATGGCAGGTATTGGTCTCTGGATCGTAGTTCTCCACCCACAAATTATCGTCTTTCCAGGTTGCAGCGATATGGTGTTGGCCTTTAGGTACAGAGATCGACATCACTCCCCCATACCGCTTAACGAAAATCTGTTCAAAGTGAAAGTAATAGGCTCCCCACCCAATCAGTAATACCACCAGAGCTCCAACGAGGCCGAATTTCCACTTATCTGCTTTACCGAAAAGAAATAACAGAGACATTGCCACTAGAATTACAACAGCCCAATAAAAATAAGTAATCATGGTAAATCAGGTTCCTTGCTTCTGAATGTCGATGCACTTTAAGTGGTCTAAGGCCATTTTCCAACCTTATCGCTCGATAGAAATACTGCAGAAACGGTATAGAGAATATGGTTTTCAGGATATCCCAGCCGGACGGTAGCGCAATCAGCAGTCAATGGTTATAATGCGCGCCGCTGTTATCGCAGCATCTGAGTTCCGGCCCAAAAGGCTCGAACATTCCCCGACGCCAAAAGCAGAGGGGCAGATCTCCTTTCCTAATTTTCCTTCGAGCCGAGCATCCTTTTCAGACCATCAAGCACATCCGTTCGGGCCACGCCGACGAGCATACCATCCACCTGGCTTGTCAGCTAAACTAATGCCCCAATTCAACCTGAGAAACATTGACGGACATGCAGCTATGCAGTTAACCCCTTATCGAAAGACCATCCTGATTGTAGAGTTTGTCGCTTTGATCATTCTGGTAGGCTCCATGGTGATGTTCGGTCAGTTCACCGAACAAGGGGAACCACCCTCGCCTGTCCTTTGGCTGATTCCCATTTCTGCCAGCCTTCTGGTCATTTCCGGATTTTCAGCGAACCTGTATATACGTTGGGTCGAAAACCCGGATACCCAACGGGCGAATCCTATTCAGCGAATGTTCATCTATCTCCTGATAGCCTCTCTTTACTTGATTTGGTTATTTGCAGTGGGACAAGCATGGCTATCGCATCAATTAGTAAACACAGCTTCCTGATATTGGTTCTCGGGCTTTCATCCTCCCTTTCCTGGGGGATGAGATGCGGGACGGACATCATCAAAGTTCAGGACCTTGAATATGAAATATACAAAAAATGCGGGCGACCGGATCATACCAGTCTAGTTGGATATACTCTGACCGGAGATCGAGTACGTGAGCATAAAATTGAACGCTGGGTTTATGAGAAACCCGGTGATGCCATCTATATACTGGAGCTGACCGGTGGAAAAGTGACCAAAATTGACTGGCGCCGATCCCCTTCCTGATCAACAACCTTCACACAAGATGGAACTGAACAGTTAAATCACAATCGCCATAGAATGTGGGCTTAGATTGTGAATAAAGAAAAAGGCGGACAAATAGTCCGCCTTTTTCTTTTCAGATGCTATCGATTCTATCGAGCAGCTCTTTTGTCTTGGACTCCATCAGCGCCTGATCGCCTTTGGATTCCACATTCAGACGAACTAATGGTTCGGTATTGGACATCCTCAGATTAAAACGCCAATCGTCATACTCCACGCTTAAGCCATCAACGAAATTGACGGACACCGCAGACGGGGCATATTCGGCCTCGATAGCTTTCAAGACCTTACCGGCGTCTTCAAGCTTCCGATTGATTTCGCCGCTGGCTGGATACTTGGCCATACGCTCATCAATAAGGCTTGAAAGTGACTTGCCTGTTACGCACATCAAGTTGGCAACCATTAACCAGGGAATCATTCCCGAGTCACAGTAGGCAAAATCGCGGAAGTAATGATGAGCACTCATTTCCCCACCATAAACCGCATCTTTTTCACGCATAATCTGCTTGATAAACGCATGTCCTGTTTTACTCTGGACAGGGTTACCACCACCGGCATTGACCATATCAATGGTGTTCCAGGTTAACCGGGGGTCATGAATGATGTTCGCGCCGGGCTCTCTCTTGAGGAACAATTCAGCCAGTAAGCCCACAATGTAGTAACCTTCAACGAAACGACCCGTTTCATCGAACAGGAAACAACGATCATAATCGCCATCCCAGGCAATTCCGATATCTGCGCCATTTTCCAATAACGCCTGACGGGTGCTCTCACGGTTTTCCACCAGCAATGGGTTAGGCACACCATAAGGGAAAGTTCCGTCTGGTTCGTGGTGAACCTTGATGAACTCAAAAGGCAGCAAACTCTCTAGCTGATCAATGATCAAACCAGCACCACCGTTTCCAGCATTAACTACCACTTTCAGTGGCTTGAGCTCAGCTGTGTTGATATACCCCATCAAGTGCTGGATATAGTCACTGTGGGCATCCAGCGTATGCTGTTTGCCAGACTCAGCGGCATCCTCAAATTCACCGGGAACCAGATCTTTGATCTCGTTCAGACCGGTATCGGAGCTTACCGGGCGTGAGCCCTTGGACACCAGCTTCATCCCATTATAATCCTGAGGATTATGGCTGGCTGTGACCATGATTCCACCATCCATTTCGTAGTGGAAAGTTGCGAAGTAAACCATCTCGGTGCCACACAAACCGATGTCATAAACATCAGCACCAGCGGCCATCAACCCTTTACTCAATGCTTCCGCCAATTCAGGGCTGGACAGTCTGATATCATAACCAACCACGACTTTCCGGGCGCCAGTGACCTGCACATAGGCCCGTCCAATGCGCTCAGCAATCTCAGGGTTGAGTTGGTCGGGCACTTTGCCCCGAATGTCATAAGCTTTAAAACCGCTTAAATCCATCAGTTGTGGACTCCTAACAATAATGATGAATGCAGCAGCTCCAGATCAAAGATCTGAAGCTGCTTCAGGTCAGTGAATACTCAGGCAGACACAGAATCCTTTGCAGATTGTTTGTCTGAAGCTGACGTATCTTCTCCACCGGCTTCAGAACGACCGCTCTCAGAACGACCATAGTTGTCCTGCAAGCGAACAATGTCGTCCTCTCCCAGATAGGTATCTGATTGAACCTCAATGATTTCAAGCATTATCTTACCTGGGTTGACCAGTCGATGCACTTCGCCAATCGGAATATAGGTGGACTGATTTTCCGACAGCAGGAATTCCTGCTCACCACAGGTCACACGGGCCGTCCCCTGAACCACAATCCAATGTTCAGCGCGGTGGTGATGCTTCTGCAATGAAAGGCTGGCACCAGGCTTGACCTTGATCCGTTTGACCTGGAAACGGGCTCCCATATCAACAGAATCGTAGCTTCCCCAGGGGCGGAATACTTCCCGATGGACAATCGTTTCCGATCTCTCAGCCTTATCCATTCTGGAAACCAGTTTCTTCACATCCTGGACTTTATCCCGGTGTGCCACCATGACAGCGTCCTGGGTATCAACCACCACCAGATCTTCCACCCCTAACAGAGCCACTAATTTATCGTGGCCACGGACGAAACACCCTTGGGCGTCTTCTGCCAGGACATCACCATGTAGCGCATTGCCTTTGTCATCTTTGCTGTTAACACTCCACATGGCTGACCACGCACCAACATCACTCCATCCAGCATTCAGCGGTACAGTGACAGCGTCACGGGTATGCTCCATTACGGCATAATCGATGGAGTTATCTGGACAGTGCGTGAAACTTTCAGCGGGCAGGCGCTTAAAGTCCATGTCGACATGACAATTGTTGAACGCCAACTGACAGGTTTCGTAGATATCTGGCTCGTATTGCTTGAGTTCCTGCAGATAACGCTCCGCACTCATCACAAACATGCCGCTGTTCCAAAGGTATTCGCCACTGGAAAGGTAATCTTTAGCGGTTGCTTCATCAGGCTTTTCTACAAACGCTTCTACGTCAAAAGCAAGCTCTTTGAACGAATCGCCTTTGCGGATATAGCCATATCCGGTTTCAGGCTGATCCGGCTCAATACCAAACAGAACCAGTTTGCCTTCCAAAGCAGCCTGTTCAGCTTTCTTCAAAGCCTCGTGAAATGCCGGAACGTCTTTGATGTGATGATCTGCCGGCAGCAAAATCATAATCTGGTCATGTCCCGATTCAAGAATCTGAAATGCCGCCATGGCTGCCGCCGGAGCCGTGTTCCGACCAAATGGCTCGAGCAGTATCGCCTGAGCTTTCCGGCCGATCAGCTGCATCTGCTCAGCCACAATAAAGCGATGCTCTTCATTACACACCACGATCGGCTCACCCAGATTATCCGGCAGGCGATTCAGTGTTTGCTGGAACATGGTTTCCTCACCAATCAAGGGAAGGAATTGTTTGGGATACATTTTACGAGATAGTGGCCACAACCGTGAGCCGTTACCACCTGACAATATTACGGGAATCATTTTCGTCTCCTTATCCTTTGGATGTTTTGGTCGTTTGCCAACAGTCAGTACCTAGCCAGCTCACGGCCACCTCGCCCTGTTGTTCTTGTTTTCGGTAATTTTTATGAACTCTCATCAGACACTTGGTCTTTTGTATCTTTCTTATGAGTTGATGCTTTAAACATTCGGCTCAGATTTCCACCCAATCTCGAAGCCTTAAGTTGTTCAGGAGGTAACTCTGGAAGATCAGCAAGAGCAATGCTGTCGAAGGTCGCAGCATAAGGAGCGACCCAGGCGACAGACCAGGGATTCAAAAGTCCCTCGACTTTCTGTTCGCGGCCGGTCAGCAATGTAAATGGTGTGGAGTCATTCAAACCATCAACTACCCTTTTTGTAAGCCGACCTAAAGCACCTTGATGCTCACTGGCAAGATCCAGTCCGTTCGCATCGGCGAACACAGCAATCATGACCAGAGGTTGAAGGGCAAAGTTATGGTACTCAAGTGCCCGCTGTTTTCTTCGCAACTCATTGGGAAGATATCCGGAAGCATCAATCTGACCGACCCCCTCGCGATACTTCATCACAGCCCAATCGAATAACTCTTGCTTTTGAAGTGCCACAGACGCGGACATAACAGCCCAGGCAGCCCAGTAATCATGGTTATTTACTTTCTTCAGAGGGCGATCGGTGTAGTACTTCTGCACTTCTACAGAGAGATCATACAACCAGTCTTCGATAACCTCTTTCTGATCAGCGGTGATTGTCTGCGGTTCAGCCAGATTTAGTTTCAAATAGGAAAGACTGGCGCAGGCAAGCGCCCATTTTCTGACAGCTTCACCGATATGATTGACTTCATCATTCATCAAGGCATCGGCGCCCGCCCAGTTCTCCAGCAATTTCACCAGACACTTTCCTGCACCCGGCTTGCCTTTCAGCACTTTATCAGACAGACCAATACTATATTTTTCAAAATCCCGAACATCCGCCGTGTGTTGCTTGTAGGAGAGCATGGCTTTCTTGTTGATATCTGCCCGTGATTTTCCACTGCCCTCATATTTACTACGCATTGACAGAGATTCAGTATACGGCTCCGGAAGGTCCACACAGTCCACAGCTTCATCATCGCTGCCCCCCCGGGTCACCAATCCAAACCCTGCAGGAGCAACAAGCTGCTTTATTTGAGTTTCTGGTGATTTCACCTGCATTGCACACCCTGAAAAAGACAACAGGCTGCCGACCAAAATAAACGTACTCAGAACGCAGGATTTGCTGATCTGTTTATGCATGAGATTATCCTCCTGCCATTTGGGTATTAGCATCGGGACGGCGACACATTGTCGCGGTAACTTCTACAGGCTGAGCCTCTTCAGGTAATTGCAGGTCAAGAGATAAGAAGCGGTAATTCCCCCAATCTTCTTCAGTCTTAAGCTCGGTAATGAAACGACCATTGTTGTCGACCCTCTCACCGAACTCCATTTTCATCCGGTCCCGGCGACGGTTGATATACCAAAAGGCCAGTTCGATTTCTTTTACCTGTGGATCAGAAAACTGAAGATCCACCAGAAGATCTCCACCTCGAAGATCCTGATATTCACCACCTCCATTAAACAGAATTTCCTGCAGACCAGCTTTGACTGTCATCGTCTTCTGCAACACGACAGGCTGGTTCTTACAACCGTCATATACCATTGGAATAACCTGACGATAGAACTGCGTCGTAGATAAATCGTAATAACTGGGCACTTCCCAGATCATCAGTCGCGGTGGTGACTGTTGAAACTCTTCACTTGGCAGATACTGGATAAGCGTGCCGTCATAACCACCACCTACGATGGCTTCATTTAGAATATCCACTTCCAGATATTCCTTCAGATAGCCCTCAAAGTTATAGTTATAGGCACCCTTACTGAAACTGGTTCCAACAAGCGTGACTTCCGGTAACTCTGCATCTCCAAACAGACTGTCTTCTTCAGACTCCCCCAGAAGGTCCCCTTCCTCTACTGGCTCCGTTATGTACTCATCAACGTATTGTTCTGCGTACTGGACTCCACACAGACGTGCAAACGCTGACTGTAATGTCCCACGTTTGCGCATCATGCCAATACGTCTGGTAGCAAACTCAGTGTTTTCCAATTCCGGATAAATGGGGTGCTCGCGTACACTCTCAGCGACCAATGCAGCCGTTCGCCGTGCTCCTACGGGGGTCCAGTGGTGATCCCGGCGGAAATAGAAATCTGCCTTATCATTAGGCTGGTTCAATAAAGGAGTAAGATCAGGGGTATAAATTCCCGCATTTCTCATCCTCCTCAATGCATTGGCATAGTTGGTTGCAGCCAACGCAAAGTCATACTGGTTGTTACCCGCAGTATTGGCCTTAAAGGGGTGCACCAGCCCCCTTGTGGGCTGATACACCAGTACAAGCTCGGTCCCTCTGCTTTTGAGTGCCTGAGCAAACCGCTGAAGTTCTTTCAATCCGAACTCATCCGGTCCGAACTCCATCATCAACTCTGATTCTGTTCGAAACAGCCATCCATCTTCCCCTTCGATCAGAGTCCTAAACGATCGCAGGAAAGATGTATCATAGTTTTCTATTTCCGCAGCTGCCGGACAGATATCACAACAAGGCTCGACCTCGTACTCAATAGCCTGTGCTGGCTTTCCCACAAGCATCAGCAGCACAACCGCCAGAAACATGGGATACATCTGATAACCTCTGCACATGGCTATTTCCACTCCTTAAATTTGCGAATCAACCTGGCTTTCAACCCATACCAGTCTGGGTTGAGCCTTACTACCACAGGCAAACAAACTGAACACCTTGCCTCTCTCCAAATTCACCGGAGCCGCGTCGGCCAGCTTTTCGCTGCCATTGAACGCCGCCAGTGAAATCTTGACTGCATTCACCTGACGATGTTTGCTGCCCAGCTTCTCAACAGACTCCAGTACAGCCGTTTTACCGTTACTGGTTTTCAGATCCAATGCGTCAGCATCCGTGAGGTTGTACAGCCCTAACAAAGCCTTACGACGGTTATCGAATGCCTCGTCCTGTACCAGCTTAGGCTCCTCACCTTTTAAGACGACCAGGGTATAAAAAGCGTCTTTCTCAAGTTGAACCGGCTGTTTGGCACCGCTTAGTTCAACTTCATATGCACCTGCAGGCAGGAACACATACTTGCTTGATGACAGTGGATCAATCTCACCAAAAACTTTTCCACCGACACCGGCATTCTCAACAGGCAGGTTCACCTGAGCGTTAAAAACACGTATAAACGCAGACCCCGGAGGTGCTTCAGGACCGTAGAGTGCAGCCTCATCCGCTCTTGCCAGAGAGGTAGCAAAACTCCAAACCAGAAATATCAACAAAATGTTCTTTACGTAAGTTTTCATTTGATTCTCCCTGAATCACTCACTTCAATTAATTGGCGGTTGAAACCTGTTGAGCTTGTTCTTTTCTTATAAATGGCAATGCATATTCATTCAGCTCATAGGTCATGGGCAGGTAGCGTTCTGGAAATTCCCAGATCACTACCTTGGGTGGGCTTTGCCGGAAATCTTCGGAAGTCAGATATTCCATCATTGGAATGACCGGCCCTTTGCCTTCCTGGGCATAGCTGATGATGTCGATTCCTGTTTGCTGCTGTAAGGCGCCTACAAAGTTCCACAATGAGTTGGCGCTGTAGCTGGTTCCGACAAGAACCACTTCTTCATTCGATGAACCAAAAAGGTCGTCAGACAGCAATGAATCCTCTGTATCTGTCTCCGCCAGAGCTGTCTCCCTGGGGGAAATTTCCTCCTCACCCGGGCCGAGATTCTCAAAATAGGGTTCCAGGGGAATGTAATTCAGCAGATCTCCTTTATGGGGAACAGGAGGTTTGATGTCGGTACTATAGGTTTTGCTATGCCAGGGCAGATCGCGCAGTTGCTTCTCAAGCGTCAGAGCGACTTTATTGGCAGCCACTGCAGCCCCGGCGGGAGTCCAATGTGTGTCTGTTCGCAGGAAAACCTGATCAGAGTTTTTAGCCGCCAACATTTCAGAAAGTAGCTCCGAAGTAGCGACGCCACGATCTCTCAAGCCTTCAACCGCTTCAGAATAAAGTGTCTCGTGCGGAGTAAAAGGTTTGTGGCCATCAAGATATTCCGGATATACACGGACTTTTGACGGTACTAGTGACAGATTCAACTCGACTCCTTGCCGCGCCAGATAATGCTGCACACTGGCAATCAGATTGAGCTGTTGATCCACCCTGTCAGAAAAGTCTGAATAGGCTTTGAATTCCTCTTGGGTATATAACCAGTCCTGACCACCAACGACAACACCTTCCCGCCCCTCATCAAAGAGCAGGTATTGAATGGCTGCCCATAAGCTCGTCCCCAAATTCTTTACTGGAAACTCACTGTTATAGTGACTCTCGTATTGAGAGGCCCAGCCTCCATCGATGGCACTTACTTCCTGTGGCTGTTCAAA
This sequence comes from Hahella ganghwensis DSM 17046, assembly GCF_000376785.1. Lineage (GTDB taxonomy): Bacteria > Pseudomonadota > Gammaproteobacteria > Pseudomonadales > Oleiphilaceae > Hahella > Hahella ganghwensis. The sequence goes on along the minus strand of NZ_AQXX01000144.1, from coordinate 234,790 downwards.
GGCTTGCCAGGACCCAAGGCTCCAGATCCCCAATGCCGTAACCAGGAGAATAAAAACAGTAACGTAAATTGTGTGGGTCAACTTTTCCATGACACGTTATCCCTGATCGACCTCAAAATTGAAAATAGAGAAAAGGCGAATAGTTCTGCGCCGAAAGCTTGAGAATCGATAATGCAAACAGCGGCAACAACACCACAGAGGCAAACCTTAACCCCGTTGCAGACATATCTCTGGCCGAAGCATATTTGGCACGCACACCCAACAAAACAATCAACACATACGCCAGAATTAAAGTGAATATCTGTAGACTGTTGATAGACTCGACATAAAGAGCACTGAAGCTCCACTCAAAGGAGAAGAACATCGCGTTATAGACTTTAAGAGCTTCATCCACATTGGCAGCCCTGAATATCACCCATCCCATCAAAACCAGGAAGAACGTGAATATCCAGCGGAATGGCAGAAAACGGCCTCGATCATCTCCCCATCCAAGGTAGCGTTCGATCGCCAGCCAGATGCCATGCCAGGCGCCCCAGATGACAAAGGTCCAGTTCGCACCATGCCACAAGCCACCAAGTAACATCGTCAGAAACAGATTACGGTAGGTGTTAAACGTACCAAACCGATTGCCACCCAACGGTATATAGAGATAGTCTCTCAACCAGCTCGAAAGACTGATATGCCAACGCCGCCAGAATTCAGTGATGCTCTGGCTGATATATGGCTGATTGAAGTTCTCAATAAACCGGAAGCCCATCATCAAACCTAACCCAATGGCCATATCACTGTATCCAGAGAAATCGAAATACAGTTGTGCGGCATAGGCCAGAGCCCCCAGCCAGGCATCTGCAGCCGTGGGATTTTCCAGGGCATAGAGATTATCGACCAGAGGAGCGATGGTATCCGCAATGATCACCTTCTTGACAAATCCCTGCATAAACCGGGATGCCCCTTCCGAAAACTTATCGACGGTGTGGGTTCGGTCATAGAACTGATCTGCCAAATCTTTATAACGCAGCACCGGACCGGCGATAAGTTGAGGGAACAACGCGATAAATGCCGCAAAGTCGATAAAACGTCGAGTGGGCTCTGTATCTCCACGGTAGACATCCACGATATAGCTGATTGCCTGGAAGATATAAAACGAAATACCAATAGGCAGAATCACATGCATGATTTCAAACGGCTGGAAGCCCAGACCGGTCAGTAGCGCATTAAGGCTATCGACACCAAAATTTGCATATTTAAAGTAACCCAGAGTTCCTAGGTTACCGGCCACTCCCAGAGCCACCCACCTCTTGGCTTTAACTGATCCTGACAGGGCATTGGATATGTTGATGCCTATCCAGTAATTCCAAAACGTTACTGCGACAAACAGCAGCAGGAAGTCGACCCGCCACCATGCATAAAACAGGTAGCTGCCGATCAGAATAACTAACGATTTTCCCCGATAAGGGGTCAGGTAATACACTGCCAGAAAGGCTGGCAGAAACAAAAACAGAAATATATTGGAGGAAAATACCATCGCTTTAGCTCTCCCTGGCTAACTCCACCGGATGTAACTTCACCGCACGCTGATCCTTAATCAACGCCTCCAACAACGAAGACTGGTGCGGTTTGAATATACCGAACAACTGCAGGCCATATGAGTTCACGGGGAAACGCATATCCAGATCGTAAAGAACAACGGACTCAGGATGCTCCACATGGAATGGCCCACGGGCATTCAGGGCATAGTTACCACCATGGATGGTCATCGAGACTCTCATTTCATAGGGATCATGTTCAAAATCCCTGTCTGTGTTGGATAGATCCGCGATATGTCCATAGATACCAAAACCGCCATTACGGAAGGCTTTATTACCATACAGACGCAGATTGGCACTGTTCCGCGCCCGAATTCCATGACGGTTATTATCAAAAGCCAGGTTTGACCAGAAAAGATTGTCATGACTCTCATACAATGTGTACCCGTCACCACCATTGCGGTAGGCCAGATTGTTGGCGATGACATTACGCTCACTGGAGCGGTCAAGCACGAATCCCGATATGGCGTTGTCATAGCTCTTATTGTTGAATATCCAACTGTCATTGACTGAGCGCGATACGATAATCCCGTGTTTTTTCACGGTTCCATATACTTCGTTTTCTGCAATCACCAAATGCGATGAGTAGTCATGTGGATCTATGCCATAAACAATGTTGTTGATGTACTTGTTGCGGACAACGACCAGACCTTCAGCTTCAAAACAGTAGAAGCCGTAATAGACATCCACAAACTCGGAATCCATGATCCAGGACTTAGGGCCTTCTTGCCTTAACTCCTCATTTTCGTCCTCACTGTAATGGGACACTGTAATTCCGTATGACTTACTCTTGTTGTATCCAAAGCTCACAACGCGAGTGCCGGACATATACAGCTTGCTCCCGCCCCAAGTAGTCAGGAAAGGCCTGAATTCTTTTGACGACTCGTACTGAGCATTGGTATCGGCACTTTCATCCCAGGCGACCATCTCCATATTCAAGGTGTATAACTGGCCATGCACTTCAATGAAAGCCCCCCTGTCCTGGGACAGGCGTAAGGTTTTGATTTCCTCTCCGTCCAACACCAGAGAAGCACCATGTTCAACAACCAAAGGCAGCCGTAATATAAATACCCCCGGTGACAGCTCCTCAAAGAACGCCCGGTTATTAACCTGTTGCAATATGTCTTTTGCCGTGACTCTCCCCGAACGCACAAAGACCGCCTTGGGGTGCGACAATTGTCGCCTAGCCCATTCAACAGCGCGATCCGAAGCCGTAAACTCTCGTAGGGTAGCCTTCTTGAACATCCGTTCGACTCTGACAACCGGTTCACCACCATGGCCGGTCTCATCCAACCGTTGCCGTACCCAATCCTCGTTATAAATATCAATTGGAGGCAATGCCGGCGCTGGAAGCTGGAGAGCTTCCGCCGGCACGTAATCCATTTGGTAAGGGCCATCCTTCAGTTTCGGCGAATCATCAGCTCCTGCATCTTCATCCACCTCTGTTTCTGAATCGCTGGCCTCAGCCGTAGCAACTCCTTTTTTCGCAGCATCAGCCAGAGTCGGTACACCCGTCAGAAGGAAGAGCATCAATACAGATGCCACAGCCAGCCGCCAATGATGCTGCATTGCTGTCATGTCCATGCTGTCGGCATTTCCCGCTGTCATCATCCCTGCCCCCTAAAACCTCATGACCCAATCAAAAGTGGCACGATAACGTAGGTCATCAAGATCACCATTAGCGTATGCATCTCCTGGCTGGAATCCAGACAGACGCAACCTCAGGTAGCTATCGACGGCCAATCCATCAAACATAGGGGCTTCTTCAGGCCAGTACACTGAGGTGACAAGATCCAGACCGCTACCCAGGTCGTCATCCAGAGCCGTCGGAGCCAGAGAAATGCCGTCGATAAAGACGCCCAAGGTGGGGTCATCCAACCTGAACTGCTGATAAACCAGACTGACATCCCAATCCATGTCGCTGTAACTGACATAGGCAGTCATGACTTCAATGTTATAAAGCGTTGCCTTTAGCGCCTCATTGAATCGATGAAACTTCGCTCTTGTTCCCGTAAATGCGGAGCGGTTACTCTCCAGCCCCGATTGTCGGAACCCACCGTCCTCGTCTCCGGGGGCGATTGCATAGTGAGCACCTAGCGCGAAATTCTGGAACCCGCTGGGACGCCAACGGATACCAAGATCAGCTGCCCACCCATTAACACTTTGTCTGCTACCCGCGAGCTCTTCATCTCCGGAGACATTGAAAAGATCAACCGTATACGCAAAAGGATTTCTGGCCCGATAATCCATATACTGGCTATCGAAGCCTAAATTTACCCAGGTCAATGAGGGCTCTGTTGGTGAATCATCCCTCCCTTCGGTGTGCAGTACGCGTAAATCAGCAAAATGCTGTCTTTGATATTGCCAGCGACCGCTGGCGAAGAGACGTAGAAGGTCCTTCTCATCATCGCTCAACTCTGAATCATCACTACGGAACCGACTCAATTTCTCAGCAACACCAGCCGTTGCATCAAACAAGGTTGTATCCCAACGCCAACGCAGCAGCGTAATGTCTGTATCTATCCAAATCCCATCATCATACTGCAGTCTTTCACGTCCCAATCTGATGGATTCACCCGGGTAATCTGTCAGCCCGTTCCAGTCAAGCCATAACTCCCGGAGCCCGACAAATCCGTCCGATGCATCCCCCCCCTCTTCGGAGTCGATATCAACAGTATCAGTGGAATAGAATGCCTGTCCGTATATCAAACCACTCCAATGCTCACTGAATTGCATCTTAAGCCAAGGTTTGACAATAATTCCGAACTCATCAGATTTCCCGCCTTCCCGTGTCCCGAGATCACGATCCGCATCTGATATAAAAAACGGATTAACATATATTTTTGATTCATACGACTTCTCGTCAGCATCGTCAGCCAGCGCAGGCATGCTCGCCACGACAAGCAAACCGGCGCCCAGAGAAATACTGGAAAAAACAGTACGCATATAAAACTGCAACCCTTTCATACTTACTCACTTTCCTCTGTATCGCTGTCCACCTGAGCTAGCATTGCTTTCTCACGCTCAGCCTGCTCCCGGAGGGCAATGATATCCCCCAGAGCAATAGTTTCCGGTGTGACAATTGCTTTGATTTGTTCCAATAATGCCGCCGCACGAGGATGCCCCCCGGCAAGCGCCAGCTTGGCAAAGGAATAGGCATACCCGACATTCCGTTTTATGCCGATGCCTTCCCAAAAACATTCTGCTAATGCGAAATCGGCCTGCATCGATCCGGCCCGTGCCGCTATCAGATAATGGTCTACTGCTTTGCGGGGCTCATCCCGCCCCAAATAGCCTTCTCGATAGATGTTGCCAAGGTAATAGTGAGCCTTGGGGATCTCTTTACTGGCAATTAAAAAATGATGCTCAGCCTTCTTCGCATCCAGAGGAACATGCTTGCCTTTGTAATAGATTCTTCCTGTATACAGCTCGACTTCAGCCAAGCCGAGATCCCGCCCCCGCTTCAGCAGATCCAGCAGGTGCTCAGTGCTTCCCAGCGTAGGGAATTCATTAAGTAATCTCACTTGCCCATATATGGACCTTGGATATCCGTCCTCGATCATGACCAATAACTCAAGCGCTTCTGCTGGTTTAGGCTTGAGGCGCTCTTTATCCGCGAGCCAATTGGCGATTTTCCAGACGGTACCTGATCGAATCCGCCCACTGGTCCAATGCTCCTTCACTTTCTCCAGTAGCGTTTCCACATCACCAAGATCCGGTTGCTCCTGGTATATTTCGGCAATTTCCAGATAACACTCAGGTACTTCGGGAAGGGCTTCGCGACACAGCTCTGCAATTTCCTGCTTACGCTGCTCAGCTTCACCACGCATCTGATACAGACGGACAAGCGCGTAATTCGCATCCAGGTCGCCCTCTGCCATACTCTGGCGGATAAGTGCCTCTACATCTCTGTTACCAACGATTTCCGGATATGCGATATACAACTCAACCAATTCAGCGATGACAGATGTATCTTCATTATCCAGAGCTTTCTCAAGATAGTGCTGAGCTTCCTTCAGCCTGGACTCATCTCCTTCATTCTGAACCCGACGCTGGTACAGACGCCCTAACCGTCCATAGGCTCGGACATATCCAGTTTCCGCCGCCTTCAGATAAAGACCTTCAGCCAGCACAAAGGAGTCAGGGTCATCCTGGCTCTGATATATATCTCCCAACAACACCTGGGCTTCGGGCATACCGAAATCAGCCAGAGGCTTAAGATGTTCAACTGCAGTGTCCGGGTCTCCGCCCTCAACGGCATCCCTCGCAAGATCATAATCCGGCAGACTTGCACAGCCAGACACAACTAACGCCAGAGATACAGCAAGTAGAGATACTCTTGTTCGCATAAAAAAGACCTACCATGGCAGCCAAAAGCTGCCTGCAAACGATGTCACGCTTACCCCATATGCCATCCTGGCAAGGCGGGGTCCGATTACTGACCTATTTTGGCTACAGCAGACGAAACAAAAGACAACGGCAGATCAGTCTTTTTCACGATCGCCGGATGTCCGACGGGTGCTTGAGCAGGCATACTGTCAAGAATGATCCTCGCCTCAACTGAATTACCTGGGGTGGCACTTTTGCCTTGACCTGCGATCGTCAAATGCTCAATCGAACCGTAATAGGTCTCTGCGTCACCGATGATTTCCACTTCAACCCTGGCACCACGTGCCAATTCTTCGACCTGATTGAAATCAAAAGTAGCCAATACATATGGCTGAACATCTTTGACTCCCAGTCTCATCACCGGCGTTCCTTTTGGAACAAACTGACCTTCCGTCGCCACACCATCTAAAACGATACAGTCACATGGGCTGGTTAAAGTCCCCTTGATATATGTCTCCGTCATCATCTCGAGAGATTCCGAGTTCATTGAGTCCACCATTTCTGTCTTCAGGAAATCCAGAATTGGAGAGTCAAATGTGGCGATCGCCTGACCTTTTTTCACTTCCGTATTCATTGCCACCAAGGGCTTTACAACACCATCTCTTGGCATGTCGATTTGATAAGTGTCAGCCATCAGCACCGCACTTTTCGAAGCTGTAACGAAGTAAGTGTCGTATAGCTGCCCGGCAACAAATCCAGCAGCCATGACACCTACGAAAAAGAACGCCACGCTGCCGGCCAGAGCCTTGACACGACTATTCCAGGAGGAACCAGAACCAGAGCTCTTGCGGGCCTTGGTGAAGTTTTCTCTGGACAGGGTATTCAGCATGTCACCAACTGTAACCAGCTCACCACTTAGATAGGACGTTATTAAATACCGGAGTGCTGAAATCTCTCTTGGCCCGATATCCTGAAACTCAAAACCGACCCTTGTACTTCCGGATTGGATATTGCGCGCTTGAAAGCTAGCCTCCAAGCCGAGGGTAAACCCGTCAATATTGATCTTAAGAGTCCCCTGATAGATTTTCCCGGCCTGGAAATCCTGCTTGGTACATTGCAGACCAAAGCCTCCGGCTGAAATATCGTGGACCGTATAACGCTTTTGCTTCTTGACGCCGCCTTCTTCTACTACCATTTCAAGAACGATGGGCATCCTTACCCTGGCGTACTGCCGCTGCGCCTCAGATTCATGTACAACGTTTATATTCTCTGCAGTATTCATGAACACTTCCTTCAAGTTGAATTCTCATCTCCGGGGACACCTGCATATTCAGGAGTCAGATATCCCCGACTAACCCGTTTCTCCAACGACTTCGTGATAATTTTTATTAATTGCTTGTTGTTCTTACTTTGTCCGACCTGCAAATAACTTTTGATAATTGACCGTCCAGTGGTATCTGACAGGCCGGGTCAGACTATTGCAAAAACAATCGCCAGAAATACGCTGACCGATGAAAAGGTCATCATTCTGGAAGACCATTGGTTAAACCAGCCATGAAATGTCTTCGAGTCTTTACTGAGTTTGGTGTCCTGCCTCGTCCAGCTTTGCCTGTCCAGCCTGAATACCACATAGATTTTCATGATCGATCCAAAAATCTGGTTGTAGTAAAGAATCAGAGGATAAAGAGGACCAATGCTATGCCCTGAGGCCAGTAACAGAAACGTCAACACCAATCGTGTTAAGCCTATCCATAGGAAATAGATTATTAGGTAACCAATCGAAAACTTAAGTGCCGCGACAATTGCAGCCGTCAATCCCAGAATACTTGTCCACATTGAGATCCGTTGATCCCATACAACGTAGTATGTAAACCAACCAAGTCTGGAGGGTCCCAGCTTTGAAGCGCGACTATTCTGCCGAAGATTGTTTCCGTACCAACGGAACATGAGTTTACGACTGGCGCGGACAAAGTTTTTATCCGGTGGATGCTCAACCGTATTGATTACCGCGTCCGGCACATACCAGGTGTCATACCCCATCCGCATAAGACTGAACCAACTGGATTTATCATCGCCGGTAAGGAACTTGAATGTCCCCAAACGCCAGTGATTAAGCTGGTCATGCTCAACATCTTCGATAAACAGGGGCGAGGTGACCACCGAGGCACGAAACATGGACATCCTGCCCGTCAGTGTCAGTACACGATTGGCAAGTGCCATCGAACACATATTGATATGACGCTGGGCAAATCGAAGCTTATGCCACTCCGACATGATGTAGCTTCCCTGCACTTCACAGAATTCATTGGTCGTCAAAGCACCCATTTTGGGAAACAGCTTAAAGTACGGAGCCGATGTAGAAACAACACCAGGCGCCAGCACCGTGTCGCCGTCCACGACCGCCACAATAGCGTTCTCATCCGGCAAATCCCGGGAAATAGCCCTGAAGCCATATGCCAGCCCATCACGTTTTCCTGTACCGGGAATTCGGACAAACTTCAGGCACACATGTTCTGGCGGTGCATTCTTTTTCCAGAGAGCACGGATAAGCATTTCGTCCGAAACCTCTACAATGGAACACACCACAGTCGTCGGCCAACCGGTATGTATAGCCTCTTTGATCACTGAGTCATACACCATGGCGGTCGTCCGGCTATCAATCCGGAAACTGGTCACCATGAGGTAGACGTGAGAAGGCTTTATCTCATCACCAAGAAGTCTGGCCTTACGGCGATAGTAGGGATAGACCAGATACAGAAATATCATCCCACGCACAAAGTGCACGAGACCCACTCCATAACGCCATATCCCCACGGCACCGATCAAGAGCAGAAAATGCTTTGACTCAGGTACAAATACCTCTGCGGGCACCAGGAGGGCTAACCCTCCCAGCACACTGAGGTACAGCAGCCAGCCAGAGGCATTTCTCAGCCTCTGGAGCATAGTCGAGAGTGCAGCGTGCTGCATTGAACAACCTCATCAGCTATCTGATTTGATAAATTGCCTTACCAGCAAATACCTTCAAGATTGTCGACCGTTTTGGTTTTCATGAAACCAACCAGATCGAGCACTTTCTTGTCAGACGGCATATTCATGAGAGCTTTTTCGAAGATCTCATCAGAGTTACCAATGATGACCACATCTGCCTGTTCCATAGCAGCATTCAAATCAGAGGTCAGCAATGAGGAAACGTGAGGTATATGGCTGTTGATGTACTCTTTGTTCGCACCGTGAACACGAGCATACTCAACATTGCGGTCGAAAATCTGCAGAGAGTACCCCTTACCGATCAGCGTTTCCGCCAGATCTACAAGAGGGCTTTCCCGCAGGTCATCAGTACCGGCCTTGAAGCTAAGCCCAAGCATCAGAATGTTGCGCTTGCCATAGGAATGAACGATGTCAAAAGCTTTCGCTACCTGATAGGCGTTGCTATCCATAATCGAAGCCAGCAAAGGATGACGCACATCCACTTGTGAAGCCCGGTAGGTTAGCGCTCGAACATCTTTAGGCAGACAGGAACCACCGAAAGCAAAACCAGGACGCATATAATACTTCGAGATATTCAACTTACTATCTTTACACACCACATCCATCACATCACGACCATCAACCCCCAGAGCTTTGGCGATGTTGCCAATCTCATTCGCGAAGGTCACCTTGGTCGCATGCCAGACGTTACAGGTGTACTTAATCATCTCAGCCACTTCCACAGGCTTACGGATAATCGGCGCAGGCAGATCCTTATACAGCTCCTGAAGCACGTCACCAGCGTCTTTATCCAGCTCGCCAATCACGGTCATGGGAGGGTAGTCATAATCCTGAATCGCAGTACTTTCACGCAGAAACTCAGGGTTAGTCGCCAAACCAAAGTCTTTACCAGCTTGCTTCTGAGCACAGTCTTCCAGTATCGGAATAACGGTATTCTTAACCGTTCCAGGCAATACGGTACTACGCACTACAATGGTGTGACGCTCATCTTTACCGCGTAGGGCACGTCCGATATCTCTGCAGACAGACTCTACGTAGCGCAAATCCAGGTCGCCATTACGCTTACTGGGAGTTCCCACACAGATCATGGAAATGTCGCTGTTTTCAATGGCACTCTGAACGTCAGTAGTGCCGTGAAGCAGCTTTTCAGAGACTGCCTTAGACAGAAGCTCTTCCAGACCTGGTTCAACGATAGGTGATTTACCACTATTAATCAGAGCGACTTTATCTTCAGAAACGTCTACTCCGATAACTTGATGACCGCGGGCTGCCATAGAGGCTGCACATACTGCGCCTACATAACCTAACCCGAAAATGCTGATACGCATAACAATCTCTCCATGAATTTTTCAACAAACACACCGAGGCCGAGTAATCTCAGCCCCGAATTGAGAACCCCGTGGGTTCAAAACTCCCGTTTGATCCGTTTCAGCAAGCTTTATGCCACCAAACACATCAACACTTACATAAAACTACATTTGGTAACATTATTATCGTTATAACAACACAGCAGAACGATTGCCAATTAACGCTGTTGCATGGCCCGGAATTCTATCCAACTCGAGCTTAATCTAGCAAGAAAATGTTAAAAATTTATTATTATTTAACAACTTACAAAGTATCACAAAAAAAGGACTATGCCCCATTAGGTCGCCGCAATGCACCATTCTCAGGCGCCTCACAAGAACAAAACTACATATTACTTTTTGAAAGTCTATGTAACATTACTAAACCGGACCAGTCCTTTATGTTACAAAACTTAATACGGACTAGTCCCAATAGTTACAGAAATATTTCAAAAAATAGGCTAGCAAATCGCCTCATTGGCGCAATTTCGATACAAAAGGTCAGATTCGAGACGGATCAAGAAAAGTTTAATCGGGAGGCGTCTTTAGACTAGCCAAAACGGCGATGAACGATTAGACTATGCGGCCTGTAATTTGCGCCCGTAGCTCAGCTGGATAGAGCGCTGCCCTCCGGAGGCAGAGGTCAGAGGTTCGAATCCTCTCGGGCGCGCCATTTCGTTCTGTTGATCGAGTTTTCGGTCTTACGAGCTTAGCTTCCAGGCGTTCTGCCTAAAATCACTATACAACTTCTTAACCGTCCCCCCAAATACCAGTGTTGACTGTAGATCCGGTAATAGATCCACCGATATGTTCATAATTCCGTTATCGCACTTGTCAAATAGAGCGATTACTGAGAGGGTCTATATAGACGTAGTCATAGATAGCTTGACGAGAAAGGAAAGGAGATAAAAAAGACATCCCTGTCGATCGCTTCAATTTCGAAACAGGTACCATTTAATCGTTTCGTAGTCCTGCTCAGAGATTAATCCCTCTTTGTACAGTCGACGCATTTCAGTCACAGCGATTGGGATCAGCTGTTTCCCTGCCGGCAGAGATAGTCTGGCTTGTTCGATGCACTCTTCGAGTTGAACGACAAACGCTTTCACCGCTTCCTTGTCAGGCTTGTTTGCCTGAAAACTGAAGAGGACAACTTCGCTTCCAACAGCCAGGAAATCATATCGATGAGTGCTGAAACGCACAGCCAGCGAAAGAGTTAGGCCACCAATCAATATGGGGAATGCCAGCCATTCAGGTCTGATATCGGTCAGGAAAAAGGTTGCGACAGCCCCCGTCATCAGAAGCACTGCCAATAACCTCATACTCAACTTTAAGTCTTTAACTTCCCGGGCTTTTGGCTGAAGAAATGACATGTCCACAACCGCGTCCCCTACTTGCTTACCCTGGTCTTTCGTCAAGATCTCCAGGTATTGCAGATTAAATCGACTAAAGGTGCAAACTTGCCCCTTCCGATTCTTCTGCTCCAGATGCCCCTGAACTTTCCAGTGTTTCCTTTCAGGTATAGCTGAGGCTTTTATTTGGGACTGCGCTCCAGGCAACGAAAAATGATCTAGATTAATCGTGTTGTTCATATTGGCGGCCATGTCGGTTTCTCTTTATTATCGGTGTTCTCTGTTAACAGGTCTTATCACTCTTCCGGCAAAACATATTTATCAGTATCGTTATAGAGGTGGGCGCCGCTATCCAGCCACTCAGCAATCAGGCGGAGTTCGACTTCGGTAAGGAGCCCCATATGATCAGGCATACTACCCCCGCCCGTTGTATCTACCGCATCCACTTCGTACTCATCGTCATCCGGATCATCGTCAAAAAGACTGAAGAAACGCGCACTGGCAATAGCGCCACGGGCGCTCATCAAGCGTCGGCTAAAGCAAACATCCGAGTCAGGCAAAACCGTCAGCTCGCCCTGAACGCCGTCAGGACAATCCGTTGTCGGATCAACTTCGATCCAATCCCCGTCAACGTTTTTCTGGTAGTAATCTGGTTTGAACAGCTCAACATATGATTGCACCTGACGAGGATCCCAGGGCGCCGGATCACCGCTCAATATCAGATCACCACCAGAACCGCCTCCTCCTGTGCATTTGTCATGCGGAGTACTATCAGCCTTATCGTGACAACTGGTACAGGATTTCAGCTCACCTCCCGGCATAGTACGGCAGACATCCCAGATGGGCTGAATGTGTTCTAGATAATTGATTGTAGCCTTGCAGTTACTATTCCATTCCGTCAGACATGCCGGATCATTTACCGGAACCGGTGTGGTCAGATCCTCATAGCGATTACTGAATGCCAGTCCAGCATCAGGAGGATTCCCCCAGAAATCCTCGAATGACATAATGTTGGCCCACGTAGCAGGGATGTCACCCAAATAGTCAATCAGAGCATCCGCCATTGTATCCTGCCAATAAATCGCGCGAATCTGCGTATTAGCATTGGGAAAGGCCATCCCGTCACCCGGAGCTCCCGGATTCGCTGAAGCCAGGGGTACATCGGTTCTCGCATGGGGGATGTCGTTTTCAGGATCATGACACCCGACACATCCCAAAACTTCATTCTTCTCCAGCAACAACGATGTGGGATGTTGTACCAGATAGTTATAGTGATAGTCTGGTGACGCAATCAGATCGACCCGCTTGCCATACTGATTGACCACCTCAAACGTATACCCGGTTTCTGCTGGAACCTTCACCATGGCAGAGCCATCTGGTTCGACCATCGCGTAGGACAGGACATCATAGAGTCCACGCCCACCGGAGCCCAGAATTGGGGTCAAACCAAGCTTGGGATTACTTCCGTCTGTTGGATTCAGCACGGAATTATTCAGCACGGCCTGCTCCAGGTCCCCAGGGATACTACGTTTGCCAAGCACTCTGATAAACCGCTCAGAACGATCATCAGGATGAGTCTGACTCGGATCACGTAATGTGACGATACCACCATCGGGCTCCGCCATATCGATACCATCCCGGTCATAGACACTACGAATACTGAAAGCCGCAGTATTGTCATCAAGAATCTGTTCCAGCTTGATCCCGGTGTATGGTTTCGCGCGGTCATTAAGCTTACCAATCGCAATATCGGTAAATAGTGCCTGACCATGCCCCTTAACGACAGGCAAGCGGGTATTGTTAACCGGGTCTACAGCCCATACGCCGTACTGAGGCTCTCCCAAAGAGTCCACAGTTGAATATCCCTCACAAGGGGAGGACAACCCATCTTGTACCACCAGGCACTGCGCCCAGCCAACCAGCAAACGGTTGCTACCATCATCATAGGGGGCGACACCGCTGTACCAACCATTTGGCGATACCTGGCTGGGATAAAAGTTCACCAGACCAGGAGTCATAGACTCCTCCGCCTCCCCCGTAACACTGTCATCAACCGGCCTGTCGACTGCATAAAAATTCTTGCTGTTGATCTTGACGACATCACCACCGTATACCGGATTATAAATATGGCGCATAATCGTCACGAGATTGCCGTCCGGCATAGGGATAGGGTCCATATATTGGATATATGACGCGTCCGAAAACTCTTCATGAAGCGTACCGAAATACCGATGTAGATTGCCGCCGTTTGGCGTAATTCGATAGAGACTGAAAATATCCTCTACAAATACCCTTTCGCTGGTAACATCACCCTCAACCGACGCCCCACATTTATCATCAACGGTCCACTCCTTTGGTTTATCCAGCCCAGGCGGGAAACCGTTGCCATTTCCCTGACCATAGCCACCGCCATGAGGGTGAGTATTGAAATTCGGGTCATCGATATTTTCCAGAGTGCAGTCCTCAAGCACCTCATAGGTTCTTCCAAAGCGGATAAAAACGATCTGCCCATCGTCCATAGTGCTGGGCTCAATATCGTGAAACTCACCAAAAGTGATTTGCTGTAATTCACTCCCGTCTGAGTTGACCACATGCAGCAGGGAAGCCGGCTCATCAAAATCCTCAATGTACTCACGAATATCGAGTACCCTGTAATCACCCTTCGACACCTGTCGATCTGAGGAAAAGATTATACGTCCGTCGTTTGCGTAGGTTGGATTAGTATCGTTCCCAAGGTTCGCCGTTTCATCGTCTGAAAAAATTCGACGCACCTTGCCGGATGAAAAGCTGTATTCGTATATGCTCCAGGTACTATGCACGGAGTGTCCTTCCGGGCCATGCGCCGCAAAGACCAGCTTATCGCCATCCGGCGCGACATCCAGATCTTTGACATCATAAGATCCACCACCAAAATACGACGCAAGAATGTCCTGCTCGGTCGAATCCAATGCAATCCTGTCCCTGACCATCATTTTGGCACCAGGGTTAAACTGGTAGGGCGACCTCGGATCTAAAGGGGGGCGCGCATCAACGGATGAAGTGTCCCCCATCGCGGGAAAATCTCTCACCACGTAAGCGAACGGACGATCCGACGCAACTCCGGTCGCCTCCGTCAGTTCGCCTTCACAGCCGCTCAGGGCATATAACATTAAGCCCGCACAACTGAAACCAATACACCTTTTCAGCAAAGTGTCCATGACACTCCTCCACCCCTATACAGAGATCATTTAATATAACGTTACACTTACCCGGTACCTGCAAGTCGTTCCGTTACCATTTGTCGAACAATTTCGCTACAGCCGCTAGCCAGGCAGGAAATCAAACTTGTAGTTAACCGGTGTTGCAGCCACATCCTCGGCACCGAATGAAATCATCTGGATTCTCGCCAGCAATTTGGTTTCCAGCTTGTTGTCCCCAAGCTGACTGCTGACCAGATTAATCGCAGATATACTGCCGTCCGGTTCAATCACAATATGGAAAACAAACTTGCCTTTCAGGTTCGGATCACTGCGTAATGCTCGGTTATAGAGCGCATAGATCGCACCTTTGTGTTGTTCGAAAACCCGTCTGATGGATTCCATATCGCGGCCACCGCTAACAGTGGAGCTATGTGATCCACCACCTTTTCCGCTTCCACCGCCGCCAATCGGACTTTCGACTGTGGACGTGGAATGGCCGGCCAGCTGTGTTCCGGAGCCGGTACCGTTCATCACTGAACTGCTAACCCCCCCACTGGTTTGCGTCGCCGAGTTCTTGCCCAGTATTGAACGGGCACTTTTCTGAGCCGCCCCTGTCGTCACGTTCGTGTTGTGAGCCTGGAGTTTGGCGACGTTGACTGAACTTCTTAAAGAAGACAGTTCATTAGCAAACGCAGCCACTCCCATTTTGGAAACCTTTTCTTTGGCAGCCTTCACCTCTTTTGGTTGAGTCTTTTTGACTGTTTTCTCCTGAGGAACATCTTTTGGTTGCTCCTGAACTTCCTGCACAGGTGGTGGCGGTGGCACAACTTTGCGCTGCTCAATCAGAACTTTGGCCAAAGTCGGCGGTACCCGTTCTTTCTCTGCACGATCAATTTCAGGTAACGGCAACCAGGGAAACAGCACGGCTATCAACAGAAGCAGCAGCAAAAGCCGCTTGAGAATCCTGTTGAACCTGCTGTCCTCATCCCCACTTGCTTCCCAGGGCAGAACAAACTCATATTGATTTACTGCTAGTGTTGTCATCTAGGCCCCTCAAACTACGCGCTGCCTGATGCAACTCTGGATACCGCCATCGACAGGTCCCTATAGTTGGCTTTGGCACAGGTCAACATGACACGCTTGAGAATTTCATAAGGAATTTCCTGATCACCCAATATGGTCACAGCCCTGCCGAGCGACTTTTCTTCATCGGATAATTCAGTACGTTTGGACGCCAGGTATTGCAGTTCATCCATCAAGCCTTTAATCAGGCCATTGCTGTCGATGATCTCCTGCATGGAGGCCACCGGACGGCCATCCACCAGTACATCTTCGGCTGTAATCATGACAGTGATGGTCTCTGCCGGCTGCTGCTCAGCAGAAGATTCCGGCAATTCGATATCCCGATTCACCTTGAGAATCTCATTATTCCCAGAATTCAGAAGCAAGAAAAAAACCAGAATGGTAAAGATGTCCATCAGTGAAACCAGGTTAAGCTTGGCTGGTTTCATTAAACGATGACGTCCGCCCTGAGACTGGAACGATACGGGTCTAATGTTCATGATTTACCCTTCTTCTTGGGTGCATCTCCAAGGGAAATTTCCGGAAACAGTTCTACATCCACTGCGTCGGTGACAACCACTGTTTTGGCCGTCCGCAGCGTATCCATGGTGGAAACGATTGATTGATAGCTGACGCCTGCTTCAGACAATAAAAGCGCATCGCGTTTCTCAATGGACTTCGCCGCCAACTGCTTCTTGATTTCCTGCAATACAGAAGACAGTGTTTTGTAGTCATGACGTTTATCAACGCCTCCGTCAGATTCCTTTTCGACATTGGGAATGCTCTTCACCAGATTTCCACTGGGATAAAAAACTTCGATCTCATCTTCCCGGACAACCACCTCCAACTGACGATTTTTTTCAGCACTGGCGGCCGCCGATCCCGTCAATTCAGGCAAGTTAAGTTCATGAATGGTGATATGGTTAAACACCATACTCATCAGCAGTACCGGCACCAGCACGATCATGAGATTCATGAAAGCCGTGATATCGATATCTGCTTCTTCCTGTTCTCTGCGTTTTGAAAACATGGTTGCGCCCCGCTCTTAATCAGTCATCCGTCTCACGAGTTGCGACCACGGAACGGTTACCACGGACAATCGAGTTGAGGAATTTCACCCCTGCCATCTCTACGCTTTCAATAATTTCCAGCGTCTTGCTTTGCAGCAGAGAATGGATCAAAAGCAGAGGTATCGCAGATATCAGACCAAATGCTGTGGTGTTCATTGCCACAGAAATAGACTGGGACAAAAGCGTGGCCTTATCAGCAGGATCAGCATTGGCAACGGCAGTAAATGCAGCAATCAGACCGATGATCGTCCCCAGCAGTCCCAACAGAGTTGATACGTTCGCAAGAATAGACAGGTAGTTGGTACGCTTGGAAAGACGGGGAATACTCTCCATCACACCTTCCTGCATTGCGGCCTGGATATCATCCCGACGAGGAGATGCACGCATGGTATCCAGAGCAACAGACATCAATCGGCCAATGGCAGACTGATTCTCCTGGGCAAATTTTTCAGCTTCATCATATTGATTCTGACTAACGAGTGGTTGAAGGTGCTTATAGGCTGCTTTATTGGCAGAAAGCGCATGTTTCAGAAACACCCAGCGCTCAACTGAAATCGCCAGTCCTATAATCAATACGATAGCGATGGGGTACATGAATGCACCACCTTCCTGAAAGAAAGAGACGATCATTGTGTAAAAATTCATTGGCGTAACTCCGAACTTCAAACTGTTGAATATGTTTGCTTTTTACGATTGGTTTCAGTGGGACGAGTTATCTTCTTGTTCCAGATTCAACTCATCATAAAATTGCATCGTCCTTGAATGGATATCCCGATCCACGACCTCAAAAACCTTCCCAGAAACTGACGTAATTGAGCGATACAGTTTTTCCGGTCCTTCAGGTGGCTTCCAGGGGATAAAATAACTTACCGATGGCTGTTCACGGTCACCTACAAAGGTACTTTCCAGGTTCACATCATCATTGGCTGAAGACTGAAATGGCGTTACAAACAAGCAGGCCACTACGACTCCCCCAATAGTTTTCAGGACAACATCTGCACTCACGCATTACCCCTTCTCTTCAATAGTGGGCTGGGTATCCGCTTCACCGGAAACCACCTCTGACTCCGCAGCCGGTGCCGGCGGATTATCGATAAAACTCTTCTCAATGCCCGTGCGGCGCCGGATTTCTGCCAACCAGTCTTTCACTTCGGGGTGCTTCCCGCCGACCAAAAAGTCATATGCTTCGTAATGTGGTTGCGCCAATTCAGGCTGATTAAGGTAAAGGTCGTACAAAATCGCCAGGTTCAGATGAGCATCGGGAAAATCTTTCCAGACCGACAGCGCAGAAACATAAACCTGAAGTGCTCCCGCAAAGTCACCTTTGCGTCGCAGGTGCAACGCCAGAGCAATGTATCCGTTAACATTGGATGGGTTTACAGACAGAGCTTTGCGGAAGTGGCTTTCTGCTTTTTCCTTGTCACCTCGAATGTCGGCGACTTCACCCAGTTTGACCCAGGGTCCTGAGAGTTCAGGGTAGGTGCGGGTAATTTCCCTGAATCCCCTCCGGGCCTCTCTGTAGCGTTCATTTTTGAGGGCGCTGTTTGCCTTCATGAAGGCTTTACGGGCGGCATCCGGAATCTGCACCGATTGTTGAAGATACGGATTGGGTGCCGCCTTATAAGTGATCTTACGACCATCGCTTGAATACGCCTGTTGAGGCAGGAAATCCTGACTGTCCTGAGAGGACTCAAACCGACGCTTATCCGTGCTTGTTTTCGACTCTATTGTGCCGGTTGACGTGCTGGCTGAGACCGGCGTCTGATTAAAAGCCGGCATAGTACCCATTCCCGCACACCCACTTATCACGACCAGACAGACGACGCCAGCAAAACGCAGGTAATTAAAGTATTCCATCGCCATATGCCACCTGAATTTCCTGTTTGTTGTATCTTGCTGGAGAAAGCTTGGCCATCGCGGCAAAGCTCTTCTCTACCCATGAGTTGAGATAACCATCCCAGGACCGTTGGATATTGCCTTGATGAACCTCAATGGCCAGTTCCTCAAACGGAATAGCCTGCTCTTCCAGAATGATTTCGTACTGCTGCATTTCCAGCGCGCTTAATCCCTTCGGCCTCGGCGCATCCATTAACTCACGGGCAAACTGACCGTAGAGATCGGCAATATTGAGAGTTGCCCTGGTGGTCTGATCCATCACGCCGTACTCCGCCGCCTTCTCATAGCGATCCAAAGCGTTTTTCAGCTTCTCGTTCTTACGTGGGATGCTTTTATTCAATGGGGCTCTTAAAGACACCCGTCTGAATTCAATTCGCCAGTAGTCGCCATACTCGGCATTCGCCCATGCTGCCAACCACTTGGATCTTTCTGTCTGCTTATCACCAGCTTTGTTATGACCATCTATGACACGGCGTAACCAGTAAAGATGGCGGTTATAGTCATCATGTTTCTTGTACAGGTATGCCACGTGGTAACGCGCTTCCATACGCGTTTCAAAGGGTTCCTCATAATCGAAGGCCCATTTCTTGAACTGGCTCAATGCCTCCATTTCTTTTCCGGCCTTCTCATTCAACTCGGCGGCCAGAAAGAGCGCATCACGACGAATATCAGGGGCGGCACCGCTGTGATAGATGTTTTCATATTCCATCGCCGCCAATTCCCACTGTTCATCCTGCTCATAGGCATAGGCAATCTTCTGCGGTAACTTGGCCGCCAACGGGTGCTGTGGAAACAGTTTGCGAAGCTCCTTCATTTCATGAAGCGCAGCATCCCAGCTTTCCAGGGTCATCAGGTGAGTTGCTGCGTCAAACTGCGCCACCACCCGAACATCAGTGTTGGGTGCGTGAACTTTAATCCGCAGAAACTGCTCTACAGCCCCCTGCAGATTGTCCTTGGCCAACGCCTGTTCGCCCTGTTTATAAATAGTGACTGCCATGCGTTCAGTCACTTTCTTCTGTTCCTGGCTGTCCGCGACATACTTCAGTTGGCTGCGATAGCCTTGCTCTGCCGCAGCATAGTTCTTCAATTCATACTGACAGTGAGCAATAACCCCGTAGGCTATGCGATTCAGCTCCGGGTCGACTTTTCCTGCGCCGGATACAACTGAGGTAGCTACTTCCAGGGCTTTTTCATATCGCTTGAGGGCAAAAAGTTCTTCCGAAGTATTGGCCAGCACAGCAGCAGAACGTTCGTCATTACGATAGGTCTGCACAAACCTCAGCTGACTATCCACACTCTTGGCACGCCAAGCCATCATCCGGTCACTGTCTTCTCCGGCAGCCGCCTTGATCATGTCAGCCTGTTTCTGATAAGCGATGATGGCGGCATATCCCGCTTCAGCGCCGTATTCTGGATTCTTCAGTTCATAGGCTGTGCGTTCGTAATCAGCGATAGCAGCGGGGAAATCTTCACCGTCAAAAGCTGCTTCAGCTCTCATATAAACCATTTCAGGAACTTTCGGGTCCTGAGGAAAGGTCTGCATGTATTCGCCATAGTATTCTGCCGCTTTTAGGAAGCTGATCTTTTGTTCACGGGATTTTGCTGTTGCATTGCTGCCCTTGTCAGCCAGCTCACGCTTCAGACGTTGACCAGTGGCGTGATAATGCCGAGCCAGTTCGTCAATATAGGTCTTCAGGTTGGGTACTACTTTGGCTTTGATATCTGATGATTTTTTCTGCCAGAAATCCGAGCGGATACCATAGTTCCGGACATAGCTTTCTTTCTCAGGTAACGCCTGCTGCGAAAATTCACCATCCACATAGGCCCGAATCATCTCGGCATGCATTTCCGGCGCTCGATCGGAATCAGGATTCTGACTGACAAAAGCACGGAACGAGGAGGCGGAGTCTTCATACCGCTCTTTCTCAAGATAGTGTTGTCCCAGGCTTGAATAGAGAATCCAGGTGTACTTGGCGCTTCCGGGCCTGTCAGCGAATACTGAGGCGATTTTTTCCGCACCACCGGAGTAGGCAAGACTGATACTGACGACCCTTAAGGTGTCATCGACAAGCGAGCGGTTTACCTTGTCCAGTTTCTCAACCTTTCCATCCTCGGGCACAAGCCTGTCGAGCACTTCGGCAAAGGCATTAAGCCCTCCTTCATAGTCACTGAGCTTAAATCTCACCCAACCCAGGAGATAATAAGAACTGTTAAGAAAGGCAGATTCCTGACCAAGAGATATGACCGCCTGATAGGATTTCTCCGCCTCTTCATACTCTTTATGACGGAAATGAATATCCCCACTCCGAAAATATACTTCCGCTAACCTCTGAGAGTTGGGGAACTCCTGCATAAAACGATAAAGAACTGTTTGCGACTTCTGATCCTGGCCATTCAAATCATAGGCTTTGGCCAATTGATAAAGAGACTCGGCGTTATCCGGAGAGCCCGGATATTTATCGATGACCTCTTGGTAAGACTGAATCGCGTTACCAAAGTAACCATCACTTGCAGGCGTTACCCCCAACAATTGGCGGTAGTCCCCTTCCATCATGTAGACACTGGCAATACGGCGATCAATCTGCTCTTTGAGGCCAGGGTCTTCAACGATTTCCAATAACTGCCGATATTCTTCCCGTACCTCTTCATGACCAACTCTGGGTAACGGAATATCCGTAAGTTCTGTTTTTTTCGACTGTAGTTTTCCAATCGTTGGGCTCTGGCTCATCAGATTACATCCGCTGAGCAGAATGACCATAGCTATGAAGCTATATCGCATTGCTCCCCCCCCTGGTCTCGCCTTCAATCTTCACCGCCGAGGTATTTACCGGTGCTTCCTCAGTGTTCATGGAGGTTTCCGGTATATCCAGATCCATCAAAGAACGGTCAAGAATCCTGACCTTGGCCAACTGCGCCTCAACCTGATAATGTTTAAGACGCTGCTCATGAATATCCAGCTCTGTTGTGACCAGCTTCTGCATAACCTTCTCAAGCTTTTTAATCAGACTGGTTGTATATTCTTCTTTCTCCTTGACCAGAGCCATCAGGCTGCGCACTTCATCCCGGTAATGCCGTCCGGTAGAGCCATCAGAAGACTTGATGCCAGTCAACATTGCCTGAGATCGGCCAATCTCATAATTCAGTCCATCCAGTAACCACTGGATTTTTTCCTGACTCTCGGATGGTAATGACGAGGCTCGTCGCGCCAGAACTTCCGCCTTGTTTTTGGCTTGCTTGGCTTTTTGGGAGGCCGCCGTGAGTCGTCCTGTTGTTACATTTCCTTTAATTCCATGGGAACGGGCCTGGAGAATGATGGCAAAGTCATCTTCTCTGGACTTCCAGGTACGCAGGTTGTTTCTGACAGAATAGAGATCGCGAAGATCTTTCAGTACCGACTGAAAACTATGGTCGGACATCAGTTCCACCAGAAATGGGGATAGCCTGTTAATAGATACAGAAGGAGCCTGACCAAACCAGTCACTCTCACCCAGAACCTCATCCAGATTGCGGACAAATAACTCCATCATATCTGACTGCGACAGACTCTCCCGGGCAGAGTGAATCCATTCAAGAGCTTCAGTGTATTTTGTATCTGCCTCGATAAATCCCATAGCAGCACGGCCGTCCAAGTCCAGTTTTTCATAGACATAGGGGCGCAAAAGGATTGCTTCCTGTACTTCGGGCAATGCGATGGATCTGGCAGCCAATACGTCCAGGGGTGCCAAAGCTTCATTGAATTCACCTTTGTTTACAGCCAGCCAGCTGGCTCCCAGAAGCCCTCGATTGGAATAGGCTCCATGGCTTTTCACCTGTTCCAGCTGCAATTGAGAGTTGCCCAGTTCACCGCTGGCAGCGTAAAGAAAAGATAACGCCATATATGCCCGGTCAACCAACAGGGAAAACTCCTGGTTGCTGGGACTGTATTCAATGACCTTGTTTAGCGCTTCCGCTGCCCGCGATATTTCCTGCTGCTTGCCATAAGCAATGCCGAGGTTGAAATAAAAATAGGGCGCATAAGGACTGTCTTCATCAATCCCGGCAATAATCTGATCACTAATCGATGAGTAACCCAGCTTAATGTTTGCCAATGCAGCCAGATACCGATACTCGGCATCGACCTCTTCCGGAAGGCGTCCGGCAATATTCGACAAGTTGCTGGCAGCGCGATGAACATCACCACGTAAATACTGCATTTTTCCCAGGTAGAACCACGCCCTGTTGCGCGCCTCTTCTGTTACATTCCCCTCAACCACTCGGGTAAAAATCTCTTCCGCCTGTACATCCAACCCGTAAGAAAGACTCACCCCTCCCTTTAGTAGCTCAGGATAGTTGCCATGTCCCTCAATTCCGCCTTTTTCTTCGGCGTAGGCATACTCCACCAAGGTGTCAAAGTAGTTCTGCTGATAAAACTGAAACAGGATTGCACCATACTTCAGGTCTTTGACGCCTTCGGCCTTAACTTGCAATGACATTGCGGCCAAAATAGCAATACCAGTGATTATGAGACGTCGGCAAAACACTCTGGAATAGTCTTTCAGGATCAACATATACTCACCATTCCCTGATGCTGAATTCCGGTTGCTGTTTAGCTTCAGAATCTGCGACCCGTACTTCTACATACTTGGGTCCGCTTTCCTTATTGAATTTTAATGAGGTGCCACGCTTGAATTCGCGACCATTGGGACCGGAACCGATAAAAAACGCAGAAATGGTATGCTCCCCAGTATCAATGTTGCCCAGATGGAGACGATGCATCCCGCCCTTTGCAAGTGCCATCCGTTCTTCTTCACTGTAGAGATAACTCGTAACCACATTGGAATCGACCTTCAGTCTCACACCTTCCAATTTGAAAAACTCTCCGACATCCAGCGACAAAAAAACATTCAGACGGGTATTTGAAGGAAAAAGCATATCTTCCTCCATTACCTTCAGATCCTTGTTCAACACCACAACGGACTGCTTTAATTCCTGAATTTCCCGGGAAAGGTCATTCACAGCCTGCTAGGCCTGCTGCCGGCTGCGTTCAACAGACATAGGTGTCTCTATAATCCGGTCTATCGCTTGAGCAGATTCTCCTTCAACATCCGCGGCATGTAATTCGGATGTCGCCAGCCCCAACAAAAAGGTCAGCGTCAACGGCACAAGGTTGCTTCCTGCTCGGGCAAATTGCATTCCAAAAAAACGACTGGCTGCACCATCCACAATATCTCTCCCATGCCAAAAACTGGCTAAAAGGTTTCAACTAACTCTGACTTGTCGGAGACCAGACGAAGCTTTACCAACGATCTGATACAACCGTGTTTGATACGGACCAGCATACTTCCGGGTAGCTTTACCGTTAGGGATGATGATGCTCTTTGAGGAGTTTCGAATTCTAATCAGGGTCTTTGTACAAGACGCTTATTTATGTTCTTTTTCTTTTTTTGGGATTATTTTCCCAATTAACCTAACACAGAGAATTTCTTTTGACTCCCCTTTTTGTCATCGTTGTTCTGAATTTGTGAACTAATTCAGAACTTCAAATTTTGATTATTGCTAGGGGTATTCAGTGCTTGGCAGGATGCAGCGCATGTACGGAATTGCCTGATTTCACAGTAAAAAATCGTTACATCAGAAACATTTTGTAACACTTTCAAAGGATAGATAAAGAGATACCAAGCTTCCTGAATCTAACGTTCAGCCTCGCTAATCTGGTATGTAAGAGAGCTTAAAAGACGGTTTAATAAATCATTCCAAGATAAACAGCTCTTCACCTCTGAAATCGGGACATAGCAAACTTAAACATCGCTAAAAAGCCTGACGTAGGTTGTTAACGCTGTATGAAACTTTTACCAGGCATTGCCAAATTTTATCCCTGCGCCGGTGGACCGACGTGGCTATGCGGTTTGATACTCTGCACGATACTCATTATCCCCCTGATGCCGGCAGCAGCTCACGCTGTTGACCTTAAGTTCTGGGATAACGGGGATGAAAAAACGTTAACCCTGCTGGTTGTAGATCCCTACATTGAAATGCATACCGCTCCTGGTCGTGGATACCCAATATTCAATGTGATTGAACAGGGTGAAGAAGTCGTTATTCTCAAAAGAAAGACCAACTGGTACCTGGTTCAGTCTCCTGATGGTCAGGAAGGCTGGGTGAAAGCCGCCCAATTGGGGCGTACTCTCAAACCCACCGGAATCCCTGCTGATCTGCCAGAAACAGGACATGGTGAATACCTCACATCAAGCTGGCGCGCAGGATTCACAGGCGGGCAATTCGAAGGAGCCTCCAGTTTCAGTCTAACTTTCGGCTACCGGCCATTGACCTGGGCCGGGTTCGAAGTGGAAGCAGGAAAAATCTACAGCCGCTCCGTGACTAGCGAATACTATGGTGCCAACCTGATCATAGAACCCTTACATAAATGGAAAATAACGCCGTACCTCTCCGTCGGAGCTTCCAGATTTTCTTTCGACGCCCGGCAGAAAGTGCTGCTGGAAGGGGTAGACGAAGCTGACGCCGTCTCTATAGGCGGAGGTCTTGGATACTACATAGGCCGTAACTTTCTGATCCGTGCCGAATACCGGCAGTACTCGATTTCATCTAATTCCGATACAACAGGTTTAAGCGAATGGAAAATTGGACTCAATACATTTTTCTGAACAGTCATCCTTTTAAGAAAGTTGGCGTTTTTCAGAGCGTTACTAGAGGCTGTCGATTCATGTTCAAACAGCTAGCCCAATACACAATGCTGATGCTCATGGCATTACCAATACTTGCAAACGCTGTCGAAGATGGAGCCGAAGAATCCAGGCCCGGCCCGGTTCAGGTCATCGCACCGGAGGTGGAGGCCCGAACCATCGAAGAATCAGACATCGATACAGAATTCTTTGAGGTGGGACTCTTTGCCGGTTTTCTCAGTATTGATAACTTCAGCAGTGAGCCGATGTATGGCCTAAATGCATCATTTCACGCCACTGAGGATTTTTTTATCCAGTTCAACTATGGTCAGGCATCCGCGGGGCTGACCTCATTCGAAGAGTTGAGCGGCACCAACGTCAGACTCGTATCTGACGATGACCGGGATTACATTTACTACGACTTTCTGTTGGGCTACAACATCTTTCCCGGTGAGATATTTTTTACCGACCAATTGGCATTCAATTCCGCCATCTATCTGGTAGGTGGCGTCGGCAATACTGACTTTGGTGGCGAGAATAACTTTACCACTATTGCCGGCACAGGATATCGCATCATTTTCAATGACTGGCTGGCCTGGCATGTTGATTTTCGCGATCACATGTTCAAAAGCGATCTAATCCGCCAGTCGCAGCTTACCCATAACATCGAGATATCCTCTGGAATTACCCTGTTTTTCTGAAAGCTGAATATCATTGCCAATATAGTGGGACACTCGACAGGACCGTCAAGTGTTCCTGTTTTTTGGCTATCAATGCCAGCCCCTGCCTATCATCGATAGAGATCTCCCTCCCAAGTAGACCACCGGGACCTCAAGCACCAATGACCTCCTCTATAACCGGCCAACCGGCCAACCGGCATAAGACTTTAGTCTACAACCGACCATTCTTTATCTAACTCCGACCTTTGACCGTCAAACTAACGACAAACGAATTAAAATCTTCTAGCCTGAACAGTCATTCGATGCCCTGAGAAAGAGGTACGGGACATGGTGAAACGCATTCTGCTGGTAATGATTTGTCTGTTTGTCACGACGACAAACGCTGAACAACTGCTGGTTGGCGTGGAGCATAGCTGGCCGCCTTTCATTGGACGGGATCTTCAAAAAGAAGGATTGGCAACCGAAATCGTCCGTCAGGCTTTCAAAACCCAGGGATATAAATTTCAGATGAAATGGCTGCCCTGGAAAAGAGCCATAGAGGGCGTGTCGGAATTAAAATACGACCTTGTACCCGGAGCTTGGTACACGGATGAACGCAATAAAGAGTTCTACTTTTCCGATCCTTACCTCTCCAATCGCATCGTCTTCATCAAGAGAGTCGATGACCCATTCGAATATGATGGTCTGACTTCACTCAAAGGCAAAACGATTGGCACCATCAAAGAATACGGGTATCTGGAGAGTTTCATGACTGCTGATACCTTTAGCCGTAAAGAGGCCAGACGCCTCTATATTAATCTCCTGAGGTTATCCCAGAGTAAAATAGACTTGGCCATTGAAGACGAAATCGTTGCGCGGTCGATTATCCGAGAACAGGCCTCCAGTCTTAAAGATGACATCACCTACACCCAGAACGCTCTTTCCACAAATGATTTACATTTGATCGTGAGCCGAAAACACCCGCAGGGCAAGGAAATCATTGAAGCCTTCAATAAGGGACTGATAGCTATTAAAGACAATGGCGCGTACAAAAAGATTTTTGAGGAAATGCTGTAGGTCTTCGGAACTAATAAAAGTCGGGTACTCACGCTCCTGAAATATCGGTCTTCAAAACGCAATTTGCGCTTTGCGAAACCCCAGTGATTTCAGGAGCGCGAATAAACTTTCCAGCGCATCTGTTACGATGGGGTCGTCATTTTCATCGGCAATAATAAAGCTTTTGCCGCTGCTCTCGACCACCATGATAAACCATTGACTGAAATCAGAGGGGTTACGCAGCAATTCCGCTGCCGCGAGCTTCCCAGCATCCGCCAGTGACTTTGCCTCAGACATTTTCATACATCTAACCTCCACGCTCTTCCGATGACCAGGGTACTTTCGGTAGGACCAAACTATCCAAAGCTTCTCTCAGGGTTGAATAAAATGCTGTTACACCAACAATTGGTTTCATCTTTGCCTTTGCCATGGTTCTCAACGGCTGGAACTGTAAATCAGCGAGAATGAGGCGGGTTTGATCCCGCTGACATTTCGAAATCAACTTATTCAGAGCCGCAACACCTCCTGCATCCAATATCGGTACTCCGTCGAGATAGAGTAATATGCCTTTCTTCCTCTCACTCAACACCGACAACTCACCAAAAATACGATCAGCCGCAGCAAAAAACAGAGGTCCGGTAATTTTATAAACACCCCACCCTTCAGGCAGATCCACCGGTACAAGCCTGGAGTTATTTGTCACGTCTGTAATTCTGGTCATTTCCGCAATTTCTTTCATAAACAGAAATGACGCCAACAGAATCCCCGCTGTAATGGCAATCACCATATCAAACAATACAGTGAGTGAAATACAGGTGATGAATACCCAAATATCGGCTCGGGGTGCCGTCTTGAGCAACTTGATCGATTTAGGCGCTTCACTCATATTCCAGGCCACAACCATCAGCATGGCCGCCATTGCTGGCATCGGAAGATAAGCAAGTACACCAGAAAGCGCGACCAGCGCCAGCAACACTACCAGCCCATGAATCATAGCCGCAACGGGAGATTCCGCATGAGCCCGGACATTTGCAGCGGACCGGGCAATCGCTGCTGTCGCCGTAATACCACCAAAAAAAGGCGCAACGACATTTCCGATCCCTTGGCCAAGCAGTTCACTGTTGGCACTATGCCGACGCCCACTCATCCCATCTAAGACCATCGCACACAAAAGGGACTCGATCGCCCCCAGCATGGCGATAGCGAATGCTGCTGGCAATAAATCCCGCACCAGTGCCCAGTTAAGTTCCAGCCTGTCTCCATCAGGCCCCGCCTGAAGCCAGGGCCATTGAAAGTCTGGCAAAAAAGGTGGAACGCCCGCACCAAAGCTGCCATCAGGCAACGTATAGGTGAATCGCGAACCGATAGTTTCTACAGAAAAGCCCGATTGATTCAATCCCCAGGCCACAAGACTGGCAACAATGACAGCAGGTAAATGCGCAGGAATCGTAGTTCGCAGCCTGGGCCAGAGTACCATGATAACCAGCGTCACCATTGCAACCAGTACTCCCGGCCAATAAGCTTCTGGAAGCGCTCTTATTAATATGTCCAGTTTTCCCAGATAACTCTCTGGCAACTCTGCAAGAGTCAGGGCAAAGAAATCTTTGATCTGAAGCGTGGCAATAACGATCGCAATCCCCCCGGTAAATCCGAGAGTGACAGACTCGGGTATATATTCAATAAACCTCCCCAATCTAAGAAAAGCCATCAGTATCATTAATATCCCCGCAAGCACGGTAGCCATAAGCAGGCCACCCAGCCCGTACTTCTGTGCAATCGGATACAGGATCACGACGAATGCCGCTGTCGGTCCAGTGATGCTGTATCGGGAACCGCCCGTCAAAGCAACAATAAACCCGGCAATCGCAGCCGTGTACAGCCCATATTGAGGCGCCACCCCACTGGCAATGGCCAACGCCATGGCCAGCGGTATTGCAATGATACCGATGGTTAATCCAGCCAGTGCATCACGCCCCAAACGATTAACGCTATATGTCTCGGCAATACATGCTTCTCTGACCGCATGTCCGATCCGAAGCGAGAACAAGTGGGCTCGATGGGCCATTCGATTCCTCAGAGACTGGTTGCAGATTAATCAAATGAGCATTATATTCTCACTTTAATTTCATTCAATGTTAATTTGA
Source organism: Hahella ganghwensis DSM 17046 (assembly GCF_000376785.1). Classification (GTDB taxonomy): domain Bacteria; phylum Pseudomonadota; class Gammaproteobacteria; order Pseudomonadales; family Oleiphilaceae; genus Hahella; species Hahella ganghwensis. The sequence continues at coordinate 205,467 of NZ_AQXX01000144.1, read as the reverse complement.
TTAACATAGGTATCTGTATGGAACAAAGAACTGCTCGTCTGACCTTACTCATCGATCCCCGAAAAAAGGCTATATTCGAAAAACTCTGCGCACAGGAAGACGTCACACCATCTCAGAAAGTGAGACAATTTATTCGTGACTATATAGAGGAGAAAATCGGGCCTGAGTGGCAAAGTGAACTGGAAGACAAGTCGTCTTAAAAACGGAACAATTGTTCCCGTCTAGACCATTTAGGGAGTTTTAGTCAAGTAGACTATCATCTTGATTACATTTTTTTACTAGAACAAAAATTCACCACCCACTGCAATTGCGCTCCATTTTCCCGGTCGACAGAACCAATCAGCTCCATATGACACATATGGTCAGGATGACTGCCGCCACCAAAAAGGAAGCTAGTAAGAAGACAATGCCCAATCAGATTTCTATCAAACAAGGTTTTCAAGTGGTCGGTGTCGGCGTTCACTCCGGACGCAAGGTGCATATGCAGTTCACACCCGCCCCAGAGAATACCGGCATTGTCTTCACTCGCGTGGACTGTCACCCCCATCAGCGTTTCCAGCTGAAAGCCGAATCCGTGGCTCATACAACACTGAACACAGGCTTGATTAATGATGCCGGTTACCAGATCTCAACTGTTGAGCACCTGCTTGCGGCTATTAGTGGATTAGGCATAGATAACCTGTTTATCGACATTGATGGTGAAGAGATAGCCATCATGGACGGCAGTTCCATGCCCTTTGTGTTTCTTTTTAAAGAAGCCGGACTTGTCACCCAGGAAGCCCCCAAAAAATTTCTCCGCGTAACCCGGGAAATTAAAGTTGAGCATGAAGACAAGTTTGCATTGCTGCGCCCTTATGAAGGCTTCCGCATAGACGCCAGGATTGATTTTAACCATCCTGTCATCCAGCAGAGTGAGCAGCATATGCTTCTGGATGTCAGCTCAGAAAACTTTATCCAGGAAGTCAGCAGGGCCCGTACATTCGGCTTCATGCGTGACATTGAGTATCTGCATGAGCGAGGCCTGGCACTTGGTGGAGGATTGGACAACGCAGTCGTGTTTGACGAATTTCGTGTATTGAACCCTGGTGGTCTTCGCTATGACAACGAAATGGTCAGGCATAAGGTGCTGGATGCCATTGGCGACCTGAGAATGTGCGGATTCAACATGCTGGCAGAGATGAAGTGTTACAAACCCGGACATCATCTCAATAACATTCTGCTCCGTGAATTGATGGCCAATCAGGACGCCTGGGAAATTGTCACAGCGGACCAACTGCTGGGCAATAAAGGTACTACAGAAAACGGCGCACTGTCGGATCTTCTGTTTCCCGCATCTCTGCTCAATAAAGTGGAACTTTGACACACAGGTTGGAACTCTGATTAGAGACAGAATGTCCAACCTTCAATACCTAAAATCTGTCTTATTTTGTCACAATGCGCATCATTCTCAGCCGCAAAGGTTTTGATTCCGCCGCGGGAGGCTGCCCAAATCCCATTCTTCCGGGTGGTCGTCTGGTCCCTCTCCCCATCCCTGATTCCTTATCTCCTATAAAGTACCAGGATATTCAGTTCGACGAACACAACCTGGGTTATTTGGTTAACCAGCTTACGAAAGGACGACTTCGCAGATCCGCAGGGGCTCACCTGGATCCGGATCTGGTATCAGCACACTATCCCCGACACACCGAGTGGCTCCCATTACTCGGACAAACAGGCTCTGCCCAAGGGCACCTGTCCCGGCAAGGCGTCTCCAAGGGCGATATTTTCATCTTCTTTGGTGTATTTCAGCCTGTGGTAAAGTCTCAGCCCAAAAAGGGGAGCCGGGCAAAGTGGCAATTTGACTCTCAGCAATCCAAACGGCATATCATCTGGGGCTGGATGCAGATTGGAGAGATATTGAAGATCGATGAACTTGATAATAACGCATTGGAATGGGCCAGATATCACCCCCACTTTTATCGCGGACCGGATTCGAATAATACGCTTTACCTTGCCAATGCATCACTTCAGCTTCCCGAGTCAGGCTCACCACTTCCTGGATCTGGTACTTTCAGGCATTTATCCAATGAACGCATATTAACGGCACCGGACAGTCTGCTGACTCAATGGGAGCTCCCGCAATGGTGGCACCCGGGAACCAATAAACCACCACTCAGCTACCATCACAAGATAGAACGCTGGCAACAACTGGATAATCAAACACGACTGAAAGCCGCGGCCCGTGGACAAGAGTTCGTACTTGATTGTGACTACTACCCGGAAGCATTACCATGGGTGAGAAATCTGATTCAAAACGAACTGACTCTTGGGAACAATCTTCCTGCCGACTAGAGTTTTTAGATGTTTGATCCGTCATAAAGAAAGGCCGCATCCAATGGACGTTAAGAAAATTCAGAAAACCATCGCAGAGTTCGCTCACGAAAGAGATTGGGATCAATTCCACAATCCCAAGAACCTTGTAATGGCATTGTCGGTGGAGTGCTCTGAGCTAGTCGAGGAGTTCCAATGGCTGACGCCTGAACAGGCAGAACCCGATACTCTGATGACTGATCATGACAAAGCTCAAAAAGTAACCGATGAACTGGCAGATATTGCGGTTTACCTACTCCGACTGGCTGATAAACTGGACATTGATCTGGAACCAGCTATCTATAACAAGATCAGTAAGAACCGGGAAAAATATCCCATCGAAAAATTTAAGGGGCTCGCCAGAAAGTACAACGAAATATGAATCAAACTCACCAGAATTGATATCCAGATAAACCCTCTGCCCTGACAGAGGCTAATGGCTAATGGCCTTGCCAGGATCCACAGGTTCAGATACCACCTCCCCCTCTCGTATAAAAGACACGACATCCTCAGACAGTTTTCCCACGGCATCCACGTGAGGAATGTGTCCACTTTCTTCATAGAAAACAACAATGGGTGGATAACCCGCCGCACTCAGCCGGATATAGGCTGGCCTGACCACCTGTCCCATCAGATCTGAATGCCCAGTCAGAGCCTTGTTGGGAAGGAATGGATCCAGTCCGCCAAACATCATGACGACAGGAACCCTCAATAGCGCCAGGCGTTTTGTCAGGCTACGCGGATCTTCCTTGCGCGTCTCTACCCCCATGGCATAAATATCCCGAACACAGGTTGTGATAAATCGATCATACTCAGCCAGGTTGCCAACGGCGCTTTGCACCCTTGCCTCCGTGAAAAATGCAGAGTCCTGATTTAACGATTTGAACAGCCCTACTGAAGATTCTTCCAACTCACCAGTCTGAGGATTAAATTTTTTGAAGTAATGGGAGGATTGTATTTCAGCTTCTGTACGGGACATCTCAGCATCCAGATGCCCAAGGGAATTCCAAACCGCTCCCCACTGGTCCAGATCATTTGCCAACGCGGGGTCGAATAAATTCAAAGATTCGCCATCAGAGGTCCAAAACTCCGATGGATACTCTTCCAGACCATAAGTCGATTCCAGCAATAGACTGCTGACACTTTTCGGGTATTTTAATGCATAACCAATGGCCCATTGCCCCCCCATACTGTGGCCGAATAAATGAAACTGCTCTATTTCCAGATGACTCGACAACATCAAATGAACGATTTCCCGGCTGCTTTCGAGACTTCTTTGTACTGTCTGTTCAATATTTCCCGGTAGGGATTTTCCATAGTTTGGAAGGTCAACCGCCACAACACGCAAGCCTTCTGAGGCTAACGCTTTAATCATCTGGCTGAAGTACCCCATGTTTGCGCAGCGACCGTGAATCAGTACCACAGTCTCTGCGTCATCCCGATCGCCAGATCCCCAGTAAACGTCATGATAAGCCAGTTCCCAAATACGCTTGTTACTATCGATAATATCGACATACTCAACGTCAAAAGCATACTCAACTCTATCTCGCCAAAAGCTATCGCCTTTTGCTTCTGAATATACTTTAGGAATAAATTCACCTTCCGGTCCCTTGGTTTTACCCACGCAACCGGAAAGCAGAGTGAGAATGACCAACGACAAAAAGCCACTCGATGACAATCTGCACTTTGCCGATTTAAACAGGCCTACCACCGTCCTCCCTCCAGATCTGACTCAAGCATGACGTCAGCAATCTCCAAATCCCCCAGCTGTTTTTCCCTGAATCGCTGCTGCAGTCCTGGCAAGGTTCTCTGTAGAATTTCCCTGATATCAGATTGACGACAACTGGCCAATATTCGCCAACTACCTTGAGCCGACTGCTGAAGGCTAATAGTCGTACCGGGAAACAGCTCTTCTTTGAGCTGAATATGTACCATTTCAGTAGGGCTCCAGGAGGACTGCTTCGCATTGACCATCAAACGCTGCACCTGACCTTCAATCAATTGGGCCATGTCATCAGTGGAAGAAGAAATCTGGGAGGTCATTCCTGTCCCTGAAACACACTGGTAAAATTGGTTTGCCTCACCAACCATTGAGTGAGTCATCTGGAAGTGGTCATTCATGTCAGTCGATGGTTCATTACCAACTTCCCAGTATTCTCCTTCTCCGAGCCCACCCTCTTCCGACTTCGAATCTCGATGAGCTTCTTTTGGGTCAGAGCCAGCCTCTTCAGGCTTTGAAACTTTGTCGAAAGCAGCATCTTCAGGTAGAGACCTTCCTGTATTGCTTTCCTTGCCAAACAAATTCTCAAACTCTTGTTTCTGCTGGTGGCGCCTGGCGTCATTCACTCCGCTTGGCGAATCAACTGACACTGAGCTACTGTAATCTCTTCCCGGGTTATCTCTGAATGTCAGATCCGAGACCCGTACCGGCTTCATTTCCATGATCAATAACTTTTCAATTAAACGAATTCTACCGAAAGTCTTCTATACCTTTCGGCTTCTGCAATAACGCTCTTCCACCAAGTTTTCTGTACGTCGCAGCTGACGTTTGTTTAGTCTTGCCTTCAGTTCTCTATGCCGTTGTTCCAACTGCTCTTTGCGAGTTAACTGATGATTCAGCTTATCTCTGACATCCTGCAATTTCTTCGTTGCCGCTTCCCAGTGATTACGGGCTTCAGTCACTTCTTCCTGCTGGTACCTTATCTGATCGTTGACGGAGTCAATATATGCCATTCGCTTTTGTGCCAGGTGAGAATCTGGAGAAGCTCCTGTGGTTACCTCCCACTTCGCCAACAAAGCTGCCCGACGATATTCCCATTCACCCAGCCTTTCTCTGGCAGTCTCCAAGGCAGCTTGGCACTCAGAAACTTCTCTCTGTGCAGACATCATAAGCGTCTCCAGTTGCTGAAGACGCTGAATGCAAAGTGATTGCAGTTTTTTGAGATTCAAAATCATCATTCGCTCTTCACCTGCGTTCATCGACGCTGACATCCTTTTCTCCTTGTTAAAATGATTTCAACTCTCTCTGTAAAGAACCAATCACCCCTTTCGGCAGCTGTTTCGGATATTGATGCCCCGGCATTCACCACCTTAGACAGCTTCCATCTCTAACAACCTCTAACCTGATATTGCCTCTCGGGAAAACTCACTCCAGGATATGACGCATCTTTAGCAGCGTTTCTTCAAAAGGGTGACAGACATCGGACGGCTGTTGTAAAAGTTCTCGAATGGCATCTCTTCGCGCAATCGCCTCGTCTGCCTCAGCATCGGCTCCAGCTTTGTATTCCCCTAACTGAATCAGCCATTCAACTTCCTGGTACTTGGCCATGAGTTTGCGTAATTTCCTGGCATGTTCCTGATGCTCACGGGAGGTAACTCTTTCGAATACCCGACTTGCACTGGTCATGACATCAATCGCTGGATAATGAGCAGCTGCAGCAAGCTTCCGGGACAACAGAATATGCCCATCCAATAACGAGCGAACTTCTTCAGATATTGGATCTTCACCTTCCTGCTCTTCCTCCTGCAACACAGTGTAGTAGGCAGTAATATATCCCCTATCGTTGTTACCAGCCCTTTCAAACAATCGCGGTAACATGGAAAACACCGAGGGAGTAAATCCACGCCTGACCGGAGGCTCGCCAAGTGACAGTCCAACATCCCTCAAAGCCCTTGCATAGCGGGTAACTGAATCCATCATCAACATCACTTTCTTGCCTTGATCCCGAAAGTACTCGGCCAGAGCTGTTCCTACGCACGCCGCCCTGGCCCTCTCCAGTGCAGGCCTGTCAGAGGTTGCTACCACGACGACCGATCGTTTCAGACCTTCTTCGCCAAGACTGTCTTCCATGAATTCCCGAACTTCGCGCCCTCTCTCTCCCACCAGCACGATGACATTCACATCCGAAGCAGCTCCTCTGGCGAGCATGCCAAGCAAGGTGCTCTTTCCACCTCCAGCTACAGCAAAAATTCCAACGCGCTGCCCCAACCCTGTTGTAAGAAGGCAATCGAGCGCTCTAACGCCTGTAGCCAGCGGCTGGGTGACTGGCAATCGATTTACCGGGTCAGGAGACTCACGATACACCGGTACCTGATGCTCACATACCAGATCGCCCTTCCCGTCAAGCGGCCGCCCATAGGCATCGACCACCCTCCCCAGCATTTGATTATCGACACTGACCCAGTTTCCCTGGTTGGAGGGATGTACCTGCATGCGCGTGGACACTCCTTCCATGACGCCCATGGGCGCCAGCAATAATTGCCCCCCTTGTATCCCGACCACTTCAGCTTTAAGCGAATGCTGGCTCTCCGGATCAACCAAGTTGCAGATATCACCAATTCTGGCGTCAATTCCTGTCACTTTTAACAAAGTGCCAAAAGCTTCTGCGACTTTTCCGACTTTGCGTACAACCTTTTTTCGACGCAGCTCATCCAGTAGTGGAAACTCAGTATCCATGATCTACTTTCTCTGCCAGCTCCTGAATATCTCGCATCGGATCCGCCACCAGGGTCCCAAGCTCAGTTTCGACCCGGCACCCAAAAGCTCCCAACTCCGGATCCCCGACAATATCCATCCGTAATATATCAGGGTGCTCCTTTCGCCATTGTTGCAACCAGCTTTCCGCAAACTCCACCAGATCCGGGCGCACAAATATCTGCAACTGACGCTCATTCTGAAGTTCAGCCAATGCCTCCTGTAACAACGACTTCAACACTTCTTCAGAAGATAATCGCGGAAGAATTTTCCGGACAATAGTCAGGGACAGTTTCATGACCTGCTGCTCCTGGTCTATGGCCTGTTTTCGGATACGGTTTTTGGCTTCCAAAACTTCCTTATAAACATCAGTACGGGATTGCTCAAGACCAGACTGGAACCCTTCTCTATATGCTTCCCGTTTGATTCTTTCTGCTTCTTCCATAGAGTCTGCATGCACACTCTTGGCAAACTGAAGATATTCACAAGCCTGTAGAATGGATTCCGATTCACCAGCCGGAATCCTCCTTCCCTGGGCATTCACCTGCCACATTCCACTTTCAATCAATCTGATCACTTTTAACACCTAAAACCGAAGCCAGTATGAAAGACAGAAATCCAGTGCGGGCTGTCGATTCACTTTCCAAAGCCAATGATCAACTCTCCTGGAGCCCCACCAATTCATCACTTGGTGATGCGCCACTATCGTTAGCCGCGTTAATACATAAGGCCAATATCTCCCCCACTTCGTAATGATCAAGCTGGGCACGATATTGAAAATCAAACTCTTTAGGTAGCACCATCAACATGACACGATCTCTCAATTCAGGTGCTCTTTTCTCTGTATAGCGCCATAGTTCATGCGTCCCGAGAATTAATACTTGTGCTTTAACCTCTTCCGGACATGATCCTCTGGCTGGCTCACACAAACGTACTATTCGGGATATCACATCAGAGTCGACACTCTTTAATAACGTTCCAACGGCCAAATCCCGCCGCTTCATGAGCGTTGCCGCATAACCGTCTTCTCCGAGCACGCAGCGCCATAAAATAGATGCCTGCCTCTGAATCTGGTCACGTACCAGAGGCGCCACCACCGTCCCTCCAATCCGGATAAGGGCCGGCCTTAATACCTCTGCAGGTAGGCTTAACCATTTCAACAACTCGAGCCGTTATGCCTCTTCCTCATTCACCTCACTGCCTGCCTCCTTCCCTACCGGGTAGGCAAACGGTTCTTTAAGATCGCCCGGTAAATTCCTGGCAATAAGGTGGCGAAGAAAGTTTCTCCCGCGCCGATCCTCACAGGCTAGTCTGAATAACTCAGCTGGAAATTGATCCGACGAATCCTCTGACCGAGGAGCCATCCACTCCACGGCAGTATCACCTATCGCCTGCCGAACCAACCCAGACCCCAATCCTATTTCCTCACAGCCTTCATCTTCAGGAGTCATTCCGATAGGCCCCTTGGGCTGTCATCTGTGCGGCCGCTGCTCGGGAACTACCATAGCCATGTCTTGTAAAGAACTTCACAGTGACACGGTTAACATCGTCAACGCCCTCAACACCATCTGTAATAATGGCTTTAATATCGGTTTCGTGAATACTAAGATCCACCGATGGTTGTTGAATGATCACGACGGATACGGATGCAGAATCTCTTTCCTCATCGAGCAGTCCGTGCTGTGGCAGAGCAACATGTACCCGAGCTGAAACTACCCCATCAATTTCCATCAAAGTGGCTGACAACTCCTGGGACAAGGCATATAGATATCTCGCCCTCTCTTCCACCGGGGAAGATACAAATCCTTCCTTCCTGAAAATGTCACCCATAGACAAGCTATCGACCCGAGGCAGCCCTTGTTCGCGCAAAACAGCCATCGCCTGGGGTAATTGATCTCGCGAGACCTTAATTGCCCAATCCTCTCCGTTCTCTGCACGAACTTTGGCAGCATCGATCTCTGCCTGTAATAAGGCTGCTTCCACCTCATTGGCCTGCTGTTCAGTCAGGGAGCTATAAAGTGGTGACTGCTCACAACCGGTCAGCAATAACAATAGAGTTAGAAAGACTGCCCGGTATCTGCTTCCACAAATATCCATTATCAATTCCTAGGATTGCTGCCTGAATAGCTGCTGGACTCCCTCGGAAGTCTTATTAGCTATATTTGCGGTCAGCTCACTCTGAAACAAAAAATGATGTGCTTTCATAGTGAGTTCAATCATGGCACCCGGTGTCATCTGGTCCGTATTGGAAAGGATGCTCCGCGCATCCCCACCAATAGCCGCGACCTCTCCATTAAGTGAGTCGAGCACTCTTATCGCCGCCTTAAAGCCACTCTCACTACCTGACTCAACCGGAGCAACCTGCTCAGGTGACGCCTGTTGAGGGTTCATGCCGGCCTCAAAGTTGGCAACATCAAACACCTGCGTTTGCTGGGGCGACATTGAAGTTCCCGCATCTGCTGTTACCGCCATATCAAATACTTGGGTAGATACTGCATCGACCATTCACATCTCTCCTTTATGAGACACAAACCCAGGCTTTGAATAAACAGGGCACTGGGCCAAACGTCACTCTCCTCCTGAAACGAACACATCTCCGCTGCCATCCAGCAGCAGGTATGCGACTCAAGAAGCCGGTTCCTTTAGATGTTATTTACGAGCCAACGCTTCCAATGCCTGACCGACACTGGTCGTAGCGGTCGATGCGTTATTCGAGAGAAATTGCATACGCAGGCTTTCTGCGGTCAATTGCGTGATAGTGGAAGGGTTATCCTGCCCATTTTCACCAACTTGTTCAGAAAGTGTTGTCACTCTATCGGCCTGGTTATCCAATGCATTTCCCCAGGCCTGTGCCATCGCTTCATACCAACTACCCAGGTCTGATGCCTGAGTGGAAGTAGAACCAGAATTAGCCGTTAACGTGGCTTGGGTAAGATCATTTGTAGCAACTATATTAGTCATAGATATTTCCTTGTTCGAGGTTGGTTTTGTGGCCCGTTCAGGCAGGCTCTGCTTATTTTTTATATGTCCTGAAATAACAGATTCATCAGTACAGAAGCGTTCCCGGCTCCAAGAGTTTTTTCCCCCCTTCTACAGTCGTCACTACAACTCCTTCAGGTTTGATTTGGTCGATATGTCTTCCATCTTTGAGTTCTGCTCCCGGGTAATATCGGGCATTATCCCGGGTGACAACATAAGGATCACTACCGGTAATCACCCTGGCGATTTCCTTATCGTCCGTAAATGTGGGCTGCTGAATTTCAGGCTCTAACTGATTGCGAACGACGACCTGTTGCAGTCCGTCAATGTCCTGCATGGCTCGCGAGTGGATAGCATTCTCAAGTTTCCGACTATCCGCGAACACACCTGTTACTTCTACACGCCCTGCTCCCAATTCCGTTGCCTGTGCACTAATGCCTGACAAACGAAGAATTTCACTCACCTGGTCAGCTAGTTTGTTAACACGCTTCTCCGTATTTGGCGAGCCCATTGAAGGAGCAGGCAATGACTCAATCATCTTCAGTTCGTCTTTAGCACCCGCCGCAGACAAAGCATGATTGGAACTTAAATAAGGCGCTAAAAACCGTTGGCCCGCCATCAATGTGAACACAGCAATCACTACCGCTAACCAGACTACCCAACGTGCTTTAACAGAGGCTTTTGTCTGAGCCCCAATTTCAGCCACAAGCTCAAGGGATACGTCGGCCAGAGCCAACGTGACACCTGTCGATATAGTGATCTGCTCTCCTGGGGCTATCGTCTGGTCGGGCAATTCTACCGGGGCATCAAGTGCTCTGACTGAGTATCCGTCACGACCAAACACGACCAGACAGTGGTGTCGCGCAACCTGTGGATCAGCCAGCACTAGGTCACAATCGGTACCAGAGCCAATCATCACCATATCCTGACACTGACAGACATGCTCTGCTCGTTCATGAAGGCCTTTTTTTATTCTGATCAGACCTTCTCCGATCCCTTCTTCTGCAGTCAACGGCCACAAGGCATAATCTGATTCAGGATAAATGGGCTCTTCAACAATGCTCTGATTTACGGAAAAAGCTTCAGAAGTTTTTTTAACACTTCTGTGTTCATCGCCTTCTCTTCTGGAAACGATATCCCATGCCTCATCAATAACAGAGGTTGGGGCTTCAGAGTCAGAATACGAGGAGGCTATCGCTTCCGAGTTCTTCACGACAATCTCCCTGGCATTTATTGCTTTCAGGCCATCGACCGGTATTTTTTCTGCCCGCGCCTGACTTGGTGTCACTTAGTCGCGACAACATATCTTCGGAGCCATCCGGCAATTTGATTCTTGGTGATATCAGGAATAAACGCTCAGCGCTCTGACGTCTCTTCGATTCAGATCTGAATAACCTGCCCAGTACAGGAATATCGCCTAAGAGCGGAACTTTACTGACTGATGATGTTTCTTCCTCGCGCACCAGCCCTCCCAACAACAGACTATAACCTGCATTGATCACGGCCTGAGTCGTCACCGCATGTCGGGTCGTTACTGGCATCTCAGATTCCTCCAACATATCGACATTACCATCTTCCACTGCGACGATGAGGCGAATCTGAGTATGTTCGTCTGTTTCGATGACGTGGGGAGTAACCCGAAGAACGGTTCCTGAAAAGACCTGGAATAGATCAACTTCATACGCCCCCTCTACCGGCACGTAGAGAGAGCGACTGCTCTCTATCACTGCTTCCATATCGTTCAGTGTTGCCACTTTAGGGCGCGAACTTACCGAGACGACCCCCTCCCTCTGCAGCGCATTAACACGCGTAATAAACTGGCTTTTATCACCCACAATTGCACCAATCTGGAATCCTGGAATCTGATCCAGTAATTGCACAGACCCACCAGTCAGAGTATCGACAAAGTCAGCTTTGGTTCCACGACCGCCAAACATCACTTCGCCGCTACTTTCATCATCCGCATAACGCCATTCCACACCAAGTTCTCGCAACTTATTGGTATCGACATCAATGATGGTCGCCTCTATTTCGATAATCTGAGAAGGTATATCCAGTGCAGTGATCAGCTCTTTGTAGAGCGGAATTCGATCAGGGTAATCACGCACAATGATGGCGTTATGTTGAGTATCTGCGACAATGCCCGGCCCACTGCCAATGTCATACGAAAAGCCCATCAGACTGTTGTCCCCCTGCTGACTTCTTTCTGACTCCATAACGGCGTAGTCTTTGCCGTCCTGCAGGGTGAGTATTCTTGCTCCTTTTTCCTGAGCTCCTTTAGATGCCAGCCCTCTGCCTTTAACGGAGGTGGCCCTGGAAGGCAGGGTCCTTTCCTGTCCTCTTCCAAAAGTCTGCCCGACACCTCCCCCATATACTGCCTGCTGGAGAATGGAAGCTACTCCCGGCACTTGTACCTGCTGATTACCAACGGTGAAAGTTCTGTCATTGGCCCAGGCATACTTTAAAGGGAAGTAGTGAAAAGCCATATCTTCCGAAGTATCCCTTTCAGCCACAACCCCTACCAGGCGCTGAACTTGAGATACATAACGGGGAACACCAGATATTTCGACCAGACCCGTTTCAGAGTCCACACGAGTATAGTTTTCGCTGTCGCTCAGATGCATACGTCCCATTACCCGCTGCAACATTCGGGCGTTTTCCACTGGAACAACCAGAAACTCCCTGCGCATTTCCTCTGCTTTGTAGATATATACCGTCAGGCCGTCGTAGTAACTCACTAACCCATTGGAATTTATGATACTGCTGTAAATTTTCTGCGGTTGTCCACGACGCAACCCGTTTAACGTTCGCGCATCCTTTTGCAGCTCTTCGCTCAATACACTTCGTAACCCCTGGTCCCCTAAAAACGTCTGCAAAAATTCTACCAACGGGTCATCTTTAAGCTGGTAGGTCGTGTCTTCTGATTTCAGGAACGGTAAAGGCTTAGCCACGACAAAAGCAGACATTAACAACCCCACCAAGATTGCCAGGATTTTAAAGACATTATCGCTGGTGAAAGCGACACGGTGGAGAAGCTCTCGTGACTTCATTGACTCAGGTGCCCCAGAGGTAAAATTTGAACGTTTCCAACCAGTTCCTGATAGGCAAGCACCGGCAGGAGATAAAAATCATCTTCCAATTGTTGGCGAATATGACGTCTGACATCTGCATTACAGAGCAGTACAAGAGGTTTGAGGTGTTGATCTCCCTGATTTAAAAAATTCTTCAACTGCTCAGAGATTTGGCTGTAAGTATCCGGGGACAGACTGACTGGCTGCCCTGCCTGTACATTTCTGGCGACCTGCCTGACCTGGTCTTCAAGGTCAGGATGTACCAGCACTGCTCTTAATTGATGTTGATCATCTGCATAACTATTACTGATCTGTTGCTTCAGCCCCTGCCGCACCAGTTCTGTCAACAAAACAAGGTCTTTTTCACGCGTACCCGCATCAGCGATGGATTCGAATACATCTCGTAAATTCCTGATTGAAACCCCTTCTTTCAAGAGTCTCTTCAGGATTTCAGTCAATCTCTGGGGAGGAACAACCCGCAAAGTTTCCTTAATCAGATCGGGATATGTGAGAGCCCAGTGATTAACCATATTGGATGCTTCCTGAATTCCCATAAACGCTGGTAAATGGCGAATCAGGGCCATTCGCGTGTGCATGGACAGCAACTCAATTGGGGTTAATATTCGATACTGATCGGACTTTTGTTTTTCCTCTGCTTGCCAGCGTCCCGGCATTTCAGGGATGAACTGGATGCCCTTGCCCTGTAGTTGATTTGCATGCGATGAGGAATTTTCTTCACTGCCGGAATCGATCAACAACCGTCCCGGTATACTCAATGCCCCATGCTCCAGCGCATAGAAGCTTTCCTGCTGCAGGCAACCACGAGCCAGCCTGACACCGTATGATTCAAGTTGGTATGTACCTTCCGGCAATATGAGACTTTCCTTCACCACTCCTGCAGGAATGGGGACGCCAAAAGCATCACGCAGATCTCCGATGACCCCATTCAATGTGGACAACATGACCTTATCACCCAAAGACTGAATAAGGTCCGTAGAGACCTGCAAAGACACTGGAGCCAGTGGCTCTAATACCCGTGGCTCAAGATCTTCCGCAGAGGTGGCATTGTCATCCGTCGTCCCCGCATAGAGTTTGGGAAACCACCGGAGAACAAGCGGGTTGGGATTCTTCCAGGTAGTCCATATCAGCAGGGTTAGTCCCAATACCAGAAACACTGGCCACGGAAACCCTGGCACCAGCGTTAGCAGCAACGAAAGCAGACCGCCAATCAGAAAAACCCGTGGAAATGCTCCAAACTGTTTTCCAATCGCAGAACCAAGGTGACGTTCAGATTCATCACCCCCGGTTCTGGTGATGATCAAGCCAGCTGCAATGGAGGTAAGGAGCGCAGGAACCTGTGAGACAAGTCCGTCACCTATCGTTAACACGCTATATGTGTGAACAGCCTCTCCAAAAGACAGGTCATTTTGAATCACACCTACAGTCAGTCCGCCAAGAATATTGACAATCAAAATGACGATACCCGCAATCGCATCGCCTTTGACAAATTTCATGGCGCCATCAAGAGAGCCATGTAGCTGACTTTCTTTTTCCAGTGTTCGACGCTTTGCCTTGGCATCCTCTTTGTCGATCAGCCCGGCCCGAAGATCTGAATCAATTGACAATTGCTTGCCCGGCATAGCATCCAAAGTAAATCTCGCAGCGACTTCCGCCACTCTTTCTGCGCCTTTGGCGATAACGATGAACTGTACGACAGTGATAATGATAAAGACGACGATGCCGACGACGAGATTGCCTCCGACAACCATACGTCCAAATGTCTCAATGATGTCTCCCGCATCAGCCTCCAGCAGTATCAATCGTGTAATTGCGATAGACAGCGACAGCCTGAATAATGTGCTTAAAAGTATGACACTGGGAAAGCTTGCAAATGCCAGTGGGGACGGCACATATATCGACAACAACAGCAATCCGACGGCGATCAGGATATTGACAGCCACCAGGATATCTATAACGACCAATGGAAGCGGGAGGATCATCAGACCAACAATGGCGACAACCCCGAATGCCAGTACAAAGTCACTGTACTGACCGTTCAGAACTGCCGAGCGTAATCCATTTCCTGCCCGTACCGACGTTTCAACCCCCATGGAAATTTCGCTCCAATCCTTGAATACAAACCTCTAGTGCATTTGAAAATTGCGGCTATACTCAATAACGTTTTAATTTAACTACGTACTGTTACTCGCATTCTCAGGAACACCAAAGTTATCCATATCCAGAAGGCTTGGTTCTGAGTACAGTTCGCTTGAATTTAAACCTTCCAAACGGATGATTCCTATCCGAGCATCAGTATGTATTATTTAGAAATATCACATATTTGATTTTTCTAAACCTAGGGTTTTACCTAGTTGATGATAATTCGCTAGTGACGCCACCTATCTGTTTGACACCAATCCATTGATTCCCAACAAATCTCATTTTTCACGTACATCGCAAAATAGTTCCAGCTCACTCGTAAGCCCCGTGTTCCAAGACTCGAGAAGTAGGTAGGGCATAGCCCAAGGCATAGTCCTTATGACCAATAGAATGACATACTATCGCGATTTATTGTATTGCAGCACGTCGAAAGGAAGGGAATTCATCTTTCCAAAGTAGATTATTTGAACGCGATTCCAGTCATATAGTTTCCCAATAAATTATCACTTTACATGTGATAATTTACATGTAAAAAAGCATTCAAATACATCCTTGCAGATGAATTTTGACGAAAGTGAAATATAAGTGATTCAACCTATTTTTGAAATATTTAAAAGAGTGTTAGGTTTTATAGCTTTTCACCGCTGTGATAAGGAAGTATTTCAACAGCTTTAACAACAAACTGATTAACAGCGATACAAGCCTCAGCAAGGCAGACAATCGCACAAACAACCTTTTTGTCAGTCACGGGGCGGTAGGGAATCATGCTCGATACACCAGCACAAAAAACATTTCACGAAAAAGAGACACAATCAGCCAGCCAGGCAACAAGTAACTTTGATCAAGTCCTGATCCACTCACTTTCCCTACCCGGAGCCATATTCAACTCAGAAGGCCGTTTACTGGCGTCGAATCCGACTTATCAGGCTCTTCTTCCAGACAATCAACTGCTGAGTTCACTCCCGTTACTTCTCGATGATTTTCAATGTCTGATTCCGGATAACTGGAGTACCGCCGGCGAAATAGCACAACCGTTTCCCTGGGATATCGTTTTTCCAACGGATGTCCACAGTAGATCCTCCGGCCGCAGCTACACACTGAACGGAGCCAGATATACCATGAACGGGGAACAAAGATTTCTACTGATTATCGAAGATCGCTCAGCTCAGATCAGCGTACAACGTCAAAAACTTGCCATTCATGAACAACTACTGCAAACCGCAAGATCTCTCTCGGTTGGAGAGATGGCAACAGTTCTGGCACACGAACTTAACCAGCCTCTGGGCGCCATCCATAACTATCTTTCGACAGCCCACAGAATTGCTGGTCGGGAAAATGCTTCACAGCAAGTTTGCGATGCTATTCAACTGGCTAGTCAACAGGCACTACAGGCGGCCGAAGTTATCAGCAGGATCCGCGAATTCGTCCAGGCCAGAGAGCCCAAGTTCAGCGAATGCTCCCCGGCATCTCTGCTTGAGCGCCCTTTGTCCATGCTTCAGATCGAACTGAACAGCCAGCGCATCAAGGTGATTATGGATTTCCCTGAAGACCTACCACTCGCTGTTGCTGATCAGGTTATGGTGGAGCAGGTTTTTGCAAATTTAATACGCAATGCGATTGAAGCCATGGATAAAACACCAATTGAACGACGGGTTTTACGAATTTCTAGCGCTTATAACAATGATCACAGGATCGAGTTCAGAGTTTCCGATGAGGGAAGCGGTATATCGGAGGAGTACCAGCACAAGGTATTCAACCCTTTTTTCTCGACCAAGAATAACGGCATGGGTGCAGGGCTTGCTATCTGCCGCAGTATTATCGAACTACATGGAGGCCGGCTCTACTTCGAAAGTTTCGAAGATAGACCTGGCAGCACCTTCGTTTGCACCTTGCCATCAGCCGAATAAAGAACGTTAAGAATCTGCAGTAATAATAACGAATTATAAAATCGACACGACCCAACAGGCGCTTTAAATAATTAACGATGTGGTAGTAGGCAAATCGAGCAAAAGGATCGAATTCATGGAAGCCATACAAGTATACCTTATCGACGACCACTCCC
The DNA here is from genome assembly GCF_000376785.1 of Hahella ganghwensis DSM 17046. GTDB lineage: Bacteria > Pseudomonadota > Gammaproteobacteria > Pseudomonadales > Oleiphilaceae > Hahella > Hahella ganghwensis. The sequence goes on along the minus strand of NZ_AQXX01000144.1, from coordinate 188,372 downwards.
CTTTTCGCCAGTCAACAGCTTTTGCCTTGGAAGCTGAAGGCATGCAGGTCAGCGAATTCGCCTCGGGAAGAACTTTTGTGGAGTCTCTGCTGAAAACGGAACAGCGTCCTGACAGCGCCTGTATCGTAACAGACTTAAGAATGCCGGACGGCAGCGGTATTGAATTAATGGAATCATTGTGGCGCCATCGGATTCAATACCCGGTCATTATGGTTAGCGGTCACGCTGATATCCCTTTGGCCGTTGAAGCCATGCGCAGAGGTGCTGCACATTTTCTGGAAAAGCCCTTTGATCAGAACAAACTGTTTGAAGCAATACGGCATGCTGTGACCAGCCCCATGAGTGGCCTCAGAAACCCCGCTGAATCATTTAATCTTCTGTCAAAGCTTTCACCAAGAGAGCGACAGGTTCTGGAATTGGTTTGCGCAGGCAAGCTCAATAAAACCATTGCGGATGTCCTGGGAATCAGCATAAAAACAGTAGAGCTTCATCGCGCGAATATGTCTAACAAACTCGGCGTTAGAAATGTTCAGGATCTCATCAAGCTCACTCTTGGGTATGCCTAAATAAATCTTTAGACAAGGTTGATCATCGTGACTGTCGATCATAATGGATTTCAGACAGAGCTGGATACCGGGCCGGTAGAAGTCAGGTCTCTACGACCCGAATTGCCTTCTATCCCTGAAACTCAGATCCTGCAAACCAATATTCTTCACAGCAGGGGTATATTCGCAAGGGTTTGCGTGTCTTCCCAATTGTCCCACTGGCGCTTTCAACACGAAAGAAAACAGCCTCGACACTGGATCAAAATGAGAGCCGCGGAGAAACACCTGTGGCTTGCGCTTGATAGCGACCAATGGAACGTCTCCGTGAACGACCGGCACTGGACACAGTTTCAGCCTTGTCACCAGGCATTGGCATTTACGTTGGCACACAAAGAGTTTCTTGATCACCTTGAGGAGTTAACTGGCATAGTATGGCAAGTGGAGGAAATTAGTTCTCATGAAAGCTTTCCTCCCGAGAACAGTATTCCACTGAGGTTTATGGTTGAGAACCGAAACCAATTGACCAATGGAATCATAAATTTATGCCTGCCGACACTCTCCATGCTGACCAAAAGACCTGTGTGGGAGAGAACCTCCCTCCCATCACAGCGCTTTCTTGAAAAGGTACCCGTTCCCGTTCATATACAGACTCATGCCTTTTCCTTGAGGCTATCGGAGCTCCAAACCTATGGCCCTGGGGATGTCATGCTGATTGGCCCGGAAAGCAATGTACTCAATACCTTGCTATTGGTTCATTCCCATTCAAACACACCATTATGGAACCTAAAGAAAGCCGGGGACAGCTGCAGTCTGTTGACGAAAACCTCCACGATGAAAGGCCATCATCTATCAGCACATGAGAACCATGAAGATACAATTAAGGAAGTCATCTCGATGAACCCGGAATCCCCATCACAAACATCAACTGCACAGGATAGTGCGTCAGAAACCACTAACGAGCAATCTCACTACAAGGTCCAGGATCTGCCAATAGATATCAATGTTCAGGTAGGAAAATTAACGCTATCCGTTGACGAACTGAATCAACTGGAACCCGGCCATACCCTGAAAATCCCTTCTGAAGACCATAGCCGGGAAGCCATATTGCTGGCCAATGGACACCCTATTGGACGGGGAGAATTGGTTATCGTAGGCGACCAACTTGGAATTCGCATTACTGAACTGGGGTAGTCATGGACGTTGGCAGTTTAAGCCCGGGGGCCATAATTATCATGGTCATAGGCGTGGCGATGGCCCCCTTTGTTGCCGTAATGATCACATCATTCACCAAGATAGTTGTTGTACTGTCACTGCTCAGAAACGCCCTTGGTCTACAACAGGTACCTCCTAATGTTGTTTTAAATGGCCTGGCTCTGATTCTCTCCATTTATGTCATGTACCCGGTTATTCTGAGCACTCACAGTATCGTAACCGCTGAAATGGACAGCTCTCCGGATGAGAAAATGTCGCTGGAGAAAATGGTGAGCCTGGCGGATATGGGCAAAGATCCCCTCAAGGATTTTCTGATAAAGCACTCCAGCGAATCTGAACGGGCTTTCTTCTTCCGCAGCGCAAAAAGATTACTTCCTGAAGAAGCTGCTCAGTCTGTCAAAGATACGGACTTGCTGGTGGTGGTTCCAGCTTTCACGGTCAGCGAGTTAACCGCAGCTTTCCAGATTGGGTTCCTGATCTTTCTTCCCTTCCTGGTGATTGACCTGGTGGTATCCAACATACTGCTTGGCCTGGGCATGATGATGCTGTCTCCCACCATGGTGTCCCTGCCTTTTAAACTATTGTTGTTTGTCTTTGTCAGTGGCTGGACACAACTGGTTCATGGCCTTGTCATCACTTACCTTTAAGGACTTGAAATGATATACGGATCAACACCAGAGGCACCGATCATAGAGATCCTGCCAACCACCTTTTGTATCTTTATCCCGCAAGGTTAAGATTATGGATTCCGATGTTATCCGGCTGACTCAGGATGCGTTGTGGCTGGTACTTTTGCTATCAGCACCGCCAATCATCGCTGCTTCCGTATCAGGGCTGTTGGTTGCTTTTCTTCAATCTGTCACTCAGCTACAGGAACAAACGCTGGCTTTCACCGTGAAACTAACGGTAATCGTCATCACGCTGTTTTTAACTGCCAGCTTCCTCGGGGAAACTCTTTACCAGTTCGCAGATACCATTTTCTCTGAATTTCCAGCTTTGGTCAGAACCCACTAGACCACATGAATTCAGTCACTTTTTATAATGAAGCCATTGCCCTGATTGAATCGACTCTCCTGGGCGCGGCTTTATGCTTACCAAGAATTGGCGCGGCATTTCTGGTTTTGCCTCTGCTCACTCAGGAGTCGGTACCTGCCCTGGTCCGCAATAGTCTGTTCGTCAGTCTTTCGATCATGGTTTACCCGATTGCCTTTGCCACAATAGAACCCAGTTTGATTCCTGGCGTCATGTGGCCGTTCATTATACTCAAGGAAATTTTCTTGGGGGCCTGTATGGGATTCCTTTTCGGCTCCATATTTTGGGCCCTCAGTGTCGCCGGTGGCATTATAGATACTCAAACGGGATCCAATATGGCGAACGCGATGGACCCCATTCAAGGACATCAGGCAACTCCTATGGGCTTATGGCTATCCAGGTTTGCCACATGGCTTTTTATGGTCAGCGGAGGCTTCCTGATATTCCTGGATATACTATTGGGATCCTACAAGTTGTGGCCTATCCACAACATATTGCTCGATTTGAAGCTGAAAGGGGCAATGGTATTTATTCAAGAACTTGAATTCATTATGTCGAAGTCACTCATGATTGCATTGCCCGCGATGCTGTTGCTGGCGCTGGTCGATCTTTCACTGGGCCTGATCAATCGATTCGCACAACAAATCAACGTATTGGCATTGTCCATGCCGATAAAATTCTGGCTATCAACTTTCATACTTGTCATCAGCCTGGGAACCATCATTGAAGTCGTGCTGAGAAAATTAACCTCTAATCAGGCTTTACTCGATGCAATGGCAAAGCTGTTCTCATGAGAGTCGCTTCTCATCCAATTAAATACCGGCGACTTCATTTGAAATCTCCAGGGCTGGCTGGTTTTCCAGCCAGCTTTCCCCCAGACGACTCAATCGCAATTTAGTCTGCCTGGTATAGGCGCCCTCAGTCATGGACTCAACATCTGACAGAATCTTACCTGCATATAACTGCCGGGCATAATCGCTACAATTGACAAGGGAGATCAACCCCGTCAGAGCCTTCACATAGGCTTGGTCTGACAGATATGGACGCTGGGTCTTCTGCCCAAACCACACGGTAAGGTACTCAATTGGCCCCAAGCCGCGTTGCGGTGCTTCCCCCCAATAACTTCTCAATAAGCGGCTGGCGCTAATGGGCGAGGATATATTGCTATGATTCACGATTTGGGAACTCCCCCAGGCATTTAACACACCACTTGGCATGTCGGCCCGCTGTACTGCAGCTGCAAGTGTCTCGGCCAACGCCTTTTTGGCCGGGAAGTCGGTACTTCTTGAGATGATCATCAGCAACTTGATAAAGCCCGGATAACCATGATTCCCCAGTTGTTCGGACAACTGATTTAAAACGGCAAGACGCACATCCAGATCTACGATACTGCTCATAGCCTGTTGCAGTCTGCCTGCCATCGCAAGCCATCGACCGGTTGAGGCATCAGTTAGTGACACCTCTTGCCTGCTTGCCTGAAACTGGAAATAGTGTTGATTCATTTAAAGCCCTCCTGCACATCCATCCAGCAGGTTTGGCACTGCCGGTTCAGGACCAGGCAGAGAGAATGTACTGAACCCACTGCTGGGCCTGGCCAGCGGCAGCGAGATTGTTGTCAACCACAGGAAGCTCGCTTTGAGCGTAGGAGGACAAATCTGATTCGCCAAAATCTTCAGTCAATAATGATGAGGCAGGATCTACAGATGACGGTTGACCAGAATCATAAGCAACACTTTGATCCTGAGGTGATGCCAGGTCTGCTACAGAATTCTCAGCAGTGTTTGATACCGATTGTGTATTCGAGGGACTCATTGCATCCAATACGGACAACAATCGACTCGGAGGAGAAAGCTCAATACTCATAGTGATAAATCTGAAATTACTTACTGTTGATATTCATCAATGACTCTATTGTAGGTTGCCGGCTGAAATTCCCTGCCCACACCCAAGTTTCATCAACCCGGTAAATTCAGATCTTCCAACCAAAGGTAAACTTAGACCACGTTTTTGGTTTTGTCTTGAATTTAGTTTATCCGGTAGAGGTAGCTCTCTTTCTTGTTTTTTTATATCTCTTCTTTTTTATAGTGTAGATAGCATTACTCGATCCATAAACTCGGGTATACCCTAGCTCAACATTGCCTGATCAACTGATAATCTTTCTTTATCTGTTTCGCTGCCTCCGGCCAAAGCCGATGATGTGAAATCAAATTATCGTGAGCCTGCACAGGTTCAACAATTTCAGGAAGTACGATAGGGAATGGCGCAGGAAAAAGGAGCCGACCAAACCGAGAAGCCTACCGCCAAAAGGCTCAAGGATGCTCGAAAAGAGGGGCAGGTACACAAAAGCCAGGATCTGAGTAAAACACTTTCCCTACTACTCTGGCTCATGATGATCACTTTTACCGCTCCAATAGCCTATGATCGGATTTCTCACTTATATTTGATGATGTTTCATGCGATACCTAATCTCACCAATCAAATGCTGATAGAGCTAATGGCGGAATCCTGTAAAGTATTACTTCTGATACTACTTCCCTGTCTGATTGCTGCATCCCTGATAGGCACATTTGTCGAATTTCTGCAGGTCGGCCCAGTGCTGGCATTCAAGCAGGTAAAGCCGAATATGAATCACCTGAACCCTGGCGAAGGAATCAAGCGAATGTTTTCGCAGAAAAACCTGATAGAAGTCGTCAAAGCTCTTGTTAAAACAATCGCATTATTGATTATTGTCGGACTGCTGGGCTATCTACACATTCCGGAATATCTGCTACTTCCGCTGTCAGACATCCCCATGAATGCTCTCCTTGCCCATTGGGACGTCACCGTTCTTATCGTCGCCAGCGTAGTTTTCATTTTCTTTTTTATCAGCATCCTGGATATGGGATACCAACGACACTCGTTTATTAAAGACCTGATGATGAGCCGACGGGATATTAGGCAGGAGCATAAAGATAGCGAAGGTGATCCACAGGTCAAAGGTCAAAGAAAGCAACTACATCAGGAATGGTCTCAGCAAAACATGCTCGCTGCTGTGAGGAAGTCTAACGTTGTTGTAGTCAACCCGACTCATATTGCGGTCGCCCTTTATTATGAAAAGGATGAGACTGACCTTCCTATGGTCGTGGCTAAAGGAGAGGGTTATATGGCTCAGCGAATTCGGGAAACAGCCGAAGAAGAGGGCATTCCCATTATGCAGAACATTGATCTGGCGCGAGGACTTAACCAGGAGATTGCATTGGATACCTATATCACCCCAGATTTCTTTGCCCCTGTCGCCGAACTTCTCAAGTGGGCAAAGGAAACATCCGAGAAGGCCAAACGAGATGGATTTCTATCCGTACAAAGTGATGAACAGATATGAGTAACTCCCTCGGCACACTTACACCTGGATCAGTCGCTGCCTCTTTGCAACAAATAACCATAGCCGCAGCGGCTCAACAGTTAGATATCCAGGGTCTGCTCACTCGCGACGGATTATTAAACCCTGCTTTTTTTAATATTGCCCAATCAGACTTACTGCGAATTCTTGATCGACTGACACAAGGACCGCTCAATAAAGCATTACGACGACAACGCAAAAAGCGAGGTCCATCTACCGCAACAGATTTGCTTCGTAATTTGATGAGAGGGATTGGGCAAATGGGTGCTCAAAACCGAAGTTTGCTGTTCAATCAAGCAGCGGTTGAAATGACAACCGATCAATTGGAAAAGCTTTATCTTGCTGCACCAGAGGAACACCTATCTCTGGAACTGATTGAATCTGTCACTGTATATGGACAACGTTTAAAACAGGAACAACTCCATATGAGTATTCAGACTTATAAAGATTACCAAGGCCAGCACCATTCGACCGACCAAGCCGCATTGGCATTACTTCAAAAAAGTCTGGGAATCAGCCACAGTCCAGCCTCATCAGTTGGATAAGCTAGGGTCTTTTTCCTGATCATAGAATCCGACCAATCGCTGTACTTTCGCAACATAGTCTTGAGTCTCTGAATAGGGTGGAACCCCTCTATATCGATTTACAGCCCCTTCTCCAGCATTGTAGGCAGCAAGTGCCAGGGTAAGGTTATTATCATAGCGGCCCAGGAGATCTTTTAAGTGTTTAGAGCCGCCAAGAATATTCTGCTGGGGGTCAAACGGGTTTTGCACACCAAGGGAGTTGGCTGTATCCGGCATTAACTGCATAAGCCCTATAGCTCCGGCATGTGAGATCGCCTGAGGATCATAACCAGACTCAACTTGAATGACGGCCCTGATAATTGATTCAGGAACCTCATACAGCCGAACTGCTTCCTGGATATAGGCCGCATAGTCTCCAGGTTCAGCAGTATTGTTTGTTGCCCCGGCCAACTGATTCGGCTGACTGCTTTTAACGACCGTGAATTGTTGCTTTGGAATTTCCGCCGACACTCCCAGATGCTCGACAACAATGCTTTCCTGCTCCAAGCCCACTAACCTTTCTCCTCCCGGTAACACTGATCCGAGATAAAACCGAGAACCATCATTGGCGACAATATAGTTATCCAGGCCTTCGACAATATAATCTATATAGCTGTATGGTGAATTGTCAGGTTGTTTTCCAAGGGCTTGATAACTCTCCACCAGTATTTTACTCAGTCCCGACACTTCTCTCATTGAAGATGAATAAATGACTTTTCTCAGACCTGCCTGATCAGCAAAATCACCTCGAACCAAAATCTCTCCAGGTGCCGCTACGGATGTAGAAACAGGCATGCCCGACAGACGGAAAACCTCAGCAACATCTTTTGCGACTTTCAGCATATGTGCGCCGCTCTGATCACCAGGAATTAATTGATCATCCAAAGTACTGACCTGTTCAGACAACACCAATGCGTCCAGGGATTCCTTCGTTGCAGAAAGCCAGCTATATAGTGTGGTAACCACCAACAAGATGATCGCAACTAATACCAACCACCTTCTTTCAGCCTGTCGGTAAAAATTCAGCACATCAAAATAACGGGATGCTGTATTGGTGATTTTTTCCCAGTGTGATACTGGAACCTGCAGAATAAGCTGCATATTGCCCACAGTCAGTCTTTGCCCAATTCGCCACAGACAACTTTTGTCAACTGGAAGGAGATTTCCCTCCAGGTACGCCTCAGCCATTGATTTGACCCAGACATGCCCCTGTGAATAGTTAACGATACAGTGCTTGTCAGATAGTCCAGCTTTGGTTTCACTGATATCACATAGATCATCTTTCCCGATCAGGCATACCTGGCTATCAGTCAGGTCCAGCCTGGAAAGCAAGGGAGTGTCCACACCATCTGCAACGACTATTTGCCTTGATCGATTTAGTTTGCGGCGATTAAAAGACATCGACATTTTTCTGAGTGATATTCCGATACATACGCGATACCAGAGAACAGCTGCCATCCTGTTTACCTTTGTAGGTATCCTGATGTTTTGCCAGATAATCAAACAATCCACATTTCGTAACACGCTTGGTGAAGTTCTGTTGAGATGCTACCGAAAGCATCTCATTGTCGGAAATCTTTGCCAGCTGATTCTGACGGCAATTGTCGAGAGCCTGATCCAAAGATTTCTTTAATGAGGATTTGTCTTCAGTAAAGCAGGAGGATAGTTGTGGGTACTCACCATACATAAAATCGGCGGTAATCGACTTATCAATGGTTTTTGAATACTCTCTTTTAGTAACAGACTCGCCATTCACGCAGCCAACAAGCGAAATAATTGTAACGACTAATATCGCCGGCTTTAATACGTAAAAAAGTTCGGTATTCATTATATAAACTTCCCTATTCTCGTTTCCCATCTATGAATTTCATATAGGTTAACTTGCTATTTTTTAAAAATAATCTGGGGGAAACCCTATCGATACAGAAATACCAATTGTATCCTCGTAACCACACAGACTTCTCTCATTTACCTATATGAAAGTTGTACCTTGAGATGCTCTGAGCTGGTTAAGGTACCTCTCTTTTCCTGCAGATATACATAGAAGAGAGAAGTACCCGGCAGGCTATGACAGGGAGAATCAGAACCTGCATATAGGCTATCTCTGGCTAAAAATACTAACGGGCAGCAGCGAAAGCATTCAGAGAGACATTAACCTCAGTTTGCAAGGTCTCAATATCCCGCGATAAGCGACTGAAATCGGTAGCGCTGAGAATGTTGGACGCTGCATCCAGAAGTTCGTCCAGGGAAGTGTCATTCTGCGGGCTGGTTCCAAACTGAGAATGCACCTCATTTTGCATCTGCTGGGTGAAGTTACCATTTTCCTGCATACCTTCATCCAGCACTTTTCCCAGAATATCTCCCGCCAGTTGCCCGAGCATAGACCCGATGGGACCGCCAAACATGCCACCGACAATTCCACCAATAGTTGAGAGTAGTCCGCCAGCCCCCTCTCCACCACCCAGAATTCCCCCAAGGCCTCCGCCTCCGAGTATACCGCCCAATCCGCCGCCGCCAGCGCCACCAATTAGTCCACCAATATTCATAGTTTCTTTCCTCTTATGAGATTGTTTAACCGCAAACAGGGGAAATAGAGAGCCCCCTAGTTCACCCTACAATCATCTCAAAGAAGGCTAAATTTGCTATTGGCGTGGACCCTAGATAGGGAATACCCGAGCAACTGCAGGTTCCCCTAACTGATAATAATTTACCAGTTTGTCCAGATAGGAGTTTCAGCGGGATTGGAGCAGAATAATTTTCCATATTCGTCGACAAGAGAAGTGACATCAGTACTGCTCTCTTCCAAAGTCAGATTGGAAGCCGTTGCATTTATGATATATAAAGCCCCACGACAAGGTTGAATTGCATCATGCACATCGATACCTCGAGTAATCGCCAGATATTTTCCATCTGGAGACCATGCTGCGCCATGGATATCATCGGATTCGTTGTCCACAAGGGTTCGCAGACCAGTCCCATCTATATTCATTGAATATAGATCAAAGTCTCCACGACCTCGAGTTAGACCCTTTTGGCTCATGCTAAAGACAATTTGACTGCCATCAGGGCTGACAGACAATGTGTCCCATATATCGCTTCCAGGGAAACGACGAAGCAATTGCTTTGTGATGCCAACCTTAAAATCCACCTGATATATTGAGTCACCCTGACCAATGATCAGCTTTCCATCTGAGGTCAGGTCAAAGCTTCGAATCGGGCCATCTGAAGAATCGTACGAACGAAGTAGGGTCCCGTCTCGTTTTAACAACGCGAGAGCGGCATTTCCACCTTCTATTTCATAATATAGGGCGATAACACTGCCATCGGGAGAAACCCGTGGATTTCTTTCCAATGTGTAGCTCCCTGGCTTAGAGAATACAGAGAGTTTCTTGCCGTTCCGATCGAGCGTATAAACATCGATAAAGAAGTTAATTGCAGCTCCAGTAATCTCAGTTCTCTGCTTTACGAACAGTATATTCTCCTCCTCGTCTACTCCGACGAGACCATCCAACTCAATAGCAGGCCCTTGAGTATTTGAGGAAAAGCTAAATTGACGAAAATCATCTACTACCTTCTCGAAGAACAAAGTCCCTTGGAGACCTTTTTCACGGTTAGATGACAGGCCCATATCGTCGCTTCCACAAGAAGTTAAAATTGTTAACAGGCAAGCTATCAAAACTATTTTCAATAATCGCTGGGGGCTATACATAAATGGGCCTGCAAACCTGTCTGTGCTAAGTCGTAAACGGAAGATTCCGGCGGGATTGGGAATAAACCATATCAACGCCATTCAGGTACTGTGCGTGGACAGGCTCCAAGTAGATCACCATCAATTTTCACTTTGACCGTCAGCTTCTCCTTTAAACCTTCATTATTAAGGTTCAGTTCTCGTGCATCGGCAGGCACAATAATCAGGTCCGGGCAACGAGATGATTGATAAAAAATCCTGTGCCTCAAAGCAATAAACTTTCCGTCAGGAGACCAGGTAAATCCATCTTCATTCTTGGAGGAGGTTGTGACCTGTTGGTAAGACTTCGATGCCAGATCCATGACATACAAATGAGTCTTTGCATAATGAGTACTTTTAAAGTCTCCGAGGGAAAATGCGAGTCGCGAGCCATCAGGGCTGACAGCCAGAAAGTTTGGTGTATCTCCGCGAAACTCAGCCAGCACTTCCGCCTGTCCTTTAACGATGTCAGTAACCAAAAATATTGAATCGCCCTTGGCGTACAAAAGCCTGCCATCCGGCAACCACTCCCAACTGACTATTCTTCCATTCTCTGTTTCAGGGTACTGGCTGACAAGATTCCCCTGTTTATCAGTCACAATCAGCGCAGCTCCCACTTTAGTGTGGTAAATGGGCTTGTAGGTAAAGGCCAGTAGTTTATGATCGGGAGATAGCTTGGGACGACCCCATACCAACTTCTCGATGGGATATTGCCACAGTTTATTTCCACCTAGGTCAAAGCCTCTGATAACCTCATGGGATCGATCAGAGGAGCTATCAAATACACCGACAAAATACTTCGCATCTGCAGAAACCGAGGCAGAAATCCCTGCCTCCTCAATATTAGTGACTCGCCCAGACTCCAATATCATCTGACTGAACCCATCGCGGGTCCCCCTAATTCCATCAGAGGTTTCATAGTACAGCTTGCCGACATGCCCACAATGAAAAGCTGAACGATCACAACCATATTCGGACCGGCTGCCAGAGGAGCCACTGCAGGCTGCCGTCATGCCAAAAAGAATGACGAAAACCAACCATCTGCTACATTGACTGACGAACATTGAGAGCCTGCCTTACGATCATTTATCCTGTTACTGCATTGACTCAAGCAAGTTTCTGATCGCATCAGTTTTAGCGACGAAGCCGTCCTCACTGATATCCAGCAGTAAAAAGTTAACCCCATATCCAGTGCATTCTTTGCAGCTGTCTGCGAGAATTATTTCCGCCTATGAGATCCTCTAACATGCCCCCTAGCTTAATGTACCTATTGATCGGATATAGATTCACCAACCTGTCCAAATAGGCACAGAAGCCGGGTTGGAACAAAATGTTTCCCCATATTTATCGACAAGCGAGGTAACTTCCGCGCTACCTTCATCCAAAGTAAGATTAGTCGCAGTCGCTTTTATGACATATAAAGCCCCACGACAGGGCTGGATTGCATCATGTACATCTATTCCTCGGGTAATCGCCAGATAATTCCCGTCTGGAGACCAGGCAGCTCCATGGATGTCATCCTCTGCATGATCAATCATCAATCGGAGATTGCTTCCATCAGCGTCCATAATAAATAAATCATAATCTCCATTACCTCTGGAAAATTCCCCTTGACTCATACTAAATACGACCTGTAGACCATCAGGACTCACCGACAATGTATCCCAGACATGACTACCAGTGAACTTCCTCAGTAACTGCTTTTCAGGACCCACATGAAAGTCCACTTGATAAATTGCGTCATCTTCACCTATGTACAAAACACCGTTTGGAGACCAATCAAAGCTTCTTATATCTGAGCCTGGGTCTTCATAATAGCGGAGTGTATCTCCATTTCTTTTTACCAGGACAAGAGCCGGGATACCTAACTCTTCAGGCTCATAGTACAAAGCGATCACACTGCCATCGGGAGACACCTTCGGATCTCTCTCCAGAGTGATACTACCTGGTTTGGTAAAGGTGGAAATAACGTTTCCACTCTGATCAACGGTTTACACTATCACGCGAAAATCGATTGCTGAGCCGACAGTTTGGAAATCATCATTCACTAGCAGCAAGTTTTCCGACTTATCTACACCAATTGCACCATCCAAATCTAAAACAGACTTATTTTTATTAGCTGCCAAGTCATATTGATGAATCTTATTGACAACTTTCTCAAAGATAAGTGTTCCCTCAAGACCTGTTTTATCTCCTCCACTGGTGTCGTCGCCTTCATTACTACTAGTGCTGCCGCCACCGCCTCCACCACATGCCGATATAACTACCGCCAAACAACTCAACAATATGACTTTGATGTAGAAAAGGGTTTTGCCAACTAAAAAATCCCCCACCATTTCAATACTCCCTTTTAGTAATCCGTCGCCACCCATTCTCCACATTGCCGCAATGTGAAATGCCAAAAGCCGAGATGACAACATCCCGGCTTTTGGCACCTCGCACAATAGAGACTATTGTTTCCGGGCAGCAGTATTCAAGGCTTCACCTATTGTCTTAATCACTGTATTGGTGAGGTTAGACATCATGCTGAACGTTTGTGAATCAGCAGAGAATTCAGCCTGCGCCTGACTGAACTCTTTACCTTCCTCAGCACCTTCGAGCTTCTCTAAAGAGTCCATCATTTTTTCAGCTTTCTCTCCAAGCACAGTACCCAGCGCTTTCGCAAGTGCTTGCAAGAAGTTTCCTTTCCCTTTACCACCTTCACAACCAGAGGTTCCTTCTTCCTGGATCTGGCGACCTACCAAGTCACTGAAATCACCGCCATTCTGGATTTCCTCTGCGGCGCCTTGCGCGGCATCTCCAATTTGCCCCTGGACACGTGCCGCATCTGTTGGAGACAGAGACTCCAATAGACCTTGGTAGGCCTCCTGGAAATTTGAGGCAGCTCCTGCAGTATTACCAAAAGCCTGATTAAACAGACCTTGCGCGAAGTCGATTGAGTGCTGCGGAAGCCCCATCATCTCGCCCAGATTCTGAATGACCGCTTCACCAGCCTGCAAAAGGCCACCGCCACAACAACGCGCAGCAAACATCGCTGGATTAGACAGGCTGGCAACATTCATTGCCATGCTAGCTACACTTGAAAGATCAAAACCACCGATTCCAAAACCCATTGTATTTCTCCTTAATCAATTTTGTTAAATCCAGCATCCAACGGTAGTGATAGTGTCGAAAGCTGTTGGACTCACAATTTCGATTTTAGAGATGGTCATTTCAGAAACCAGCTGGTGCGTTCCCCAGCTAGGGTTGCCCCGAGTGTTGCCTCGCATCTTTCTGCAACTGCGACGCTCTTACTCGAGATATTATTAACTAATTGCATTGACGATCCACCTAGGGATTACCCTAGAAAAAGCACAGAAAGACCTCTTTTATCGCTCCTTCCAGACACGCCAAATATAGGGAAAATTCCAATATTAATTAACGCATAGACACTGTATAAAAAAGTCTATTCAGACTAACCACTAATTTCTATGCCGCGTACGAATTAATCTAATGTAGGCAATGATACTAAATATGTTTCCCAAACTACTCCGCTACCAATTTCTCACTATTTCCTTCTTGATTACAATTCAACTTACTGCCTGCGGTGAATCAGGATCATCCTATACCTCTGAAAAAGACACCATTGGGTACAACAACGGTTTAGAGGGTTACTTGTACTACAGTGCGGCCGATAAATATTATGAACTAGACCTAGAATCCGGAATTGCGCGAACTCTTTGGAGTGATGCCGATGGCGATTTTTGGACTATAACCCCCTCCTTTGACGGACAAGAATTCGCTGTCACCATGGATGACGGCATTGATAAAAGCAGACTCGTTATCATAGACAGACAAGGAGATATTCTCTCAAAGGTCGTTGATAAGATAACGCTTTCCGGCAAAGCGGAAATTTCACCGGACGGAGAGTTAATCGCCGTATTACAGCAATACTACGGCAGTAAGCCAGATCGCGTTCCCATATTTAACCGTAATGGCAATATCATCCAGACATATGCATCTGATGGCATCAATCAAATTAAAGGATATACATGGCATAGTGATAGCAGTCTGTTTATTACAGAAAATGACAGCATATTTTCAGCCAAGCCGCGAACGTCTGAAGCTCCGTCATTAATAAAACAATTTCCCGGTAAGTTAGTCTCCTCCATTAATATCAGTCGTAACGGAAAACAGTTAGCGTTTGTGTTAGCAAACAATGCTGACGAAAGCGAGTATCATATCTACACTAGCAACCTTGATGGGAGAAATATGAGGCAACTGACGGATGCAGAATTTGCTTCTCAGGGTTCACCTAGCTGGTCACCCGATGGCAAATTCATCGCCCTACGCCACCATGTCAGCGATGACATGTCAGGAGGTTCTGCACACGGGACATGTCCGACTATTTATATCGTCAGAAACGATATTCCCACAGTGGATCTCAGCCAGGGTGAAACCAAAGAAGTTTTTCGGTTAAAACGAAAGGACAAGAAACTAACCCTTCCACAACCTATTTGTGCCTATTCAGGAATTTATTGGTTTGGTAAACCCGTATCTTCAGCTTTACTTCAATCACCAGTTAAGACTAACCGCTTTATCGACATGGAGGATGGCACAGTAGTAGAAAATAAAACACTGCTTCAGTGGGAAAAGTCAGGAAGGGCAAGAATACAACCAGCATGCGCAGCGTTGTGAATATGACGGTTTCTTACTCACGAAGCAACCAAGGTTATTACCAAATTAAATAAAAGCATTGAACCATCAACCACTCCAAAAACTCCATCTACATCTTCGCGTAGTTCAAAGTCCGCAATAGCCGTGATTTCTGACAGCATCTGTCACCAGCCCAACAACATCCGGGCGCTCGCCATCGAATACACTTTCAACAGCTTTTCCAGCAATATTTCCAGCCTGTTCACCCGCTAGGCTGACCAAAATTGTCTTTCGCTTCACTGATAGCCGTTTCTTTCAGGGCATCCATATCACGGGCGAAATTACCAAGCTCCGGTACTCCCATGGTTTTGCCAAGAGTTTCCATGGCTTCAGTCGTGGCGTCATAAGCATCAATCTGCTTACCAAAGCCAATCTGAACTCCCATCTTGGCCAAGTCGGTCATTTCTTTCGAAAGCCCTAGGTCATCAATCGCATCCATGGAAAACCCTAGAGCCATATCCATGGCGACCTGCCCCATGACGGCTTTGCCCAGAGCAGAGACAGAGCCCACCGGCGTTCCGGTTAGAACTCCCATCATCGCTGCTTTGGCCACAGTCTCCACGACACTTCCAATGGCTTCTCCAAGCGCCTCGTTACCCGTCAGACCAGTCACTGCCTCAGCAACGGCATCGCCAATAGCAGCCGCAGTCTTGCCAATTGCATCTGTTACGGTATCTATCGCATCCTGAACCGCTGCTGCAACGCTCGATGCAGTATTCGCTGCCGCAGCCGCTGCTTCTGCAGCCTCACTCGCCGCGTCGTTGGTAGTGGTATCCGCCCCGACGCCTGCTGCTCCAGCTGCTCCAGCTGCTCCAGCTGCTCCAGCTGCGCCCATACCACCTGCGTTTCCTACTCCACCATCATTTCCGCCTACACCGCCACCATGACCACCATCGTTTCCGCCTACGCCACCTGCTCCGTCCATTCGAATCCCCTCATCTATCAACAGAATTTTGGGAGGACAAGATCCTTAACTGATGCCCACGACATTTTTATATATCCGCTATACACCAATTCGGACATAAAACGGCTTATGGAGTCATCAGTAACGCTATATCCACCCGGCATTATTTGGTAACTGCAGTGTGCCCGGAGGTTCGGCTTTCTTCTATCAGGTCTGCCCCCAGCTAGTGCCAACCCCAGGGAAGGAAAATAATCATGACAGCCTGGTTTGTTATCAGGGTGAACCCTAGCTAGGGGACACACCGATAGGAATGAAAGTCGATTCAGGGTGGAATTACTGAAGCTCCGCTCGATTCTTATTTGCTGTTGTCATCGGAGATTCAACAGAGCTTTTCATTTAGGTATGCAGGTCTAGTTAGAACAGGAGAAAAACCCAATGTTAGGATCACTGATTCATAATCTGGGAGAAGGAATTGCCAACAGGCAGTTTACCAACGAGTTCAAAGGTATCATCCAAGATACCGTTGGCATGAACAAATCTACCGTTATGGGTGCGCTGCAATCTGTAGATTTAAGTTCCCTTTCCAAGACAGAACGTACGGCAATTCTTACCGCACTCAAAGAAATGGCTGGCGACAGCCATATTAGCCGTCAGGATGCCAACACACTGTCGCAAATGATTAAATCTTTTGGTGAAGATCATCCGATTTGCCAGCTATTTAATTTCAGATCAGGCCAGGACTTCAATCCCTGGAGCTCTTCTATAGAACAAGGCGCCAGAACACCAGCAGGCTTTGAAAAAGCTGTCGACAAGGCGTTGGACAATACCCATGGCTGGAATGCCAGTGTGGTAGAATGGGCTTTAAGTGCTATGGACAGCGGTAGTCTCTCAGTTAAGGAACGCAGCACTCTTTTGACGACGCTGAAATCATTTACTGGTGACGCCCAACTGACCGGCTCAGAAGCCAGGGCTATGCTGGACCTGATTGGCGAATTTGATGAGAGCGGCAAGGATTGTATTAAAAGTTTCTGGCCTTTCCCCCACATTGACTGCAATAAGACTCAGGGGAATCCGCTTGTGAATTGCTTTATGGGTATCATGGCAGGAGGTTGCTTCCCAGCTCCCCCTACCGGAGGCTGCTTTCCTAATCCGGATACAATATTCGCCAATCGTATAGAAGGTATGCTGGATAGCTGCCAGCCGAGTTTTGCCCGTGACGCATTATCCGGTGCATTCCAGAACGCAGATTTGTCGAAGCTCGATGCCTCGGAGCGCCAGGAATTGATGACCATGGTCAGCATGGCCACATGTAACGGTAAAATCAGTCATTGTGAAGCTCACGCCATCTATGATGCGCTGCAATCTGCACAGGAACCAGACTGCGGTTGTCCTCCTTTTCCAGGTCCTGTCCAGGGGAATAACTGGTCAGTTGAGCAAAATGGCAGTAAAGCAGAGATCGATCTTGGCACCCACGTGCTGAACTTGAATGAAAAAAGCTCGGAAATCTGGATTACCAACAAAGAAACCGGAGAAAAATCCAGGATTTGGGGCGACCCACATTTCGATGTGGATGGCGATGGCAAAACCGATATGGACTTCTGGGGCACCATCTCTCTGAATCTAGAAGGCGGCACTAAGATTACCATCAACACCACCCCCTGGAAAGGAAACGAGAACATGACCGTTTCCAGCAAACTTACCATCACCAATGGCAATGACTCCATCGTGGTTGACGGGCTGGATCAGAATAAAATTGGTGACATGACGATCGAACAAGGGAAGGCCGGTTATCTAATGGACACCTTTACTGGCGACGGCCTGAACCTCTATGAGAACAGCAATGGCGAAGGCTGGATGGTGCTTGATGGCCTGAGCCTGAGAGAAGTCACACAGCAGGACCTGAACGCCACCAAAGGCGATCAAAGTGACTTCAGCCCAATGGAAGGTTTGAAAGCGATGATGACGCTTGGCCTCTTTGCCTCTTTCCCCTTGCTGGGGCTGTTGAACTCGATGTTCGGTGAACAAGACTAAATCAGACCTGGTATAACAATCGCCATGGTGCCGATTACGGCACTATGGCTTTATTCTTTCCTTCATTTACTCGCAAACCCTACACTGACTTACGATCCGATACCTTCGGTCAGTCACGCCCCTTTTCTTCAGCTTCTAACGGCTCTTTAGGCTTATCATTCCTGTGTTCTTCAGTATCGTTTCCGCCGGATCCACTCACTTCATCGTGTTCTCCTACCAAAGTTTCCGTATCCGGATCCCCCCTTGGGTCCATTTCAGCGATTAATGGAGAAGTAGGTACTGTTGCCGTATAGGTGTTGTGAGCTTCAATCGGTACTGGTTTTCTGACACTTCTGCGCCATAACAGGTAGACCACAATCAGCGCGGATACCGTCGTAAAATAGACAAACATTCCCATCGGCCCACGAATGGAAATAAACCAGGGCGCTAAGAGGGGCCCGACCACGGCACCCACGCTATAACTGAGTAATGCTCCCTGATTCCCATTGATCACCTGCTCGGGAGGTAGTTCGTCACAGGCATGACTCAGACTGATCGGATAAATGGAGAACATTACTCCACCGAACAGGAACATGAATACGCCTGTCATTAACCGGTTATCGATTGCCTGCATCCAGACAAAAACAGTGGACAGCACCATGGTCATACCAAACAGCAATGCAATCACCATACGCCTGTCATACCTGTCAGACATCCGCCCAAGAGGATACTGCAGACACATACCGCCGATAATGACCACTGCCATCATATTAGCGGTATCACCGACACCATAGCCCACAGAGGAGAAAAACAAAGGCATCAGACCGTAAACCACACCGAGCAATAGTCCGCTGCAGAAGCTCCCCATGACACCGGCGGGAGTCATCCTGAACAGCTTCAAAAAGGGTAGCCTGCCATGATCCTCCAGCTGTGGCATTTGTGTCTTCAACAGCGAGAGAGGAATGACTGATAAAGATGCAGCCAGAGCAACCAGGGTAAACGGTATCAATGTCATGATATCGACCCATTTCAGTATGATCTGCCCTCCGGCCATGGCGCCAAAGGTCAATACCATATAAATAGCCAGAACCTGCCCTCTGATTCGAGCCGAAGTGGATACCATCAACCAGGACTCAATGACAACAAAGAGTCCCCCCGCCGCAAAACCGCCAATCAATCTCAATACAAACCAGAATTCAGGATACACCGCCAACCCGAAAAGCAAGGTGGTACTGGCAACAATTGAGGCGTAAGCGGCATATGCCCTGATATGGCCAACCCCCAGAATAACCTTGGTATTAACAAAGGTTCCGGCAATCAAACCGGCAAAATAGGCTGCAGTAACCAACCCTATCCACTGAGGGGATACAGATTCGGCAGAAAGCCGGACAGATACAAGAGTGCTAAGCAGCCCATGACCTACAGAATAGGCCACCAGGCTGATAAGAGGAGCAACGATGCCAAGAATGGACGATTTCAGGGGGGCTGGAGACATGTATTCCCTTTTGACAGCTTAAGGTGAACAGAACCTGACAACTGTAGTCTCCATAACAAGGTTTGAAAACCCGTATTTGCACCAAGTCTAACAATTTCTCAAGTGATGCCCCTTCGAGAAACTGTTAATTTGTTTAGGACGAACTTTCAAACATTTGATTTTCCCCTAGTAGCCAGTGTATTCAAACCAATGGAGTCGACGAAAAGCCAGGAAGCCTCTGAGAAAGTAGTGCCGTCGCTTAATGCATCTGCCGACTCTGTTCCAGTTTTTTGGTGAAATACCAACTGCCAAATGCCGCTAATGACACCAGAGCAATGATAATGGTCGCCAACGCATTGATTTTGGGGGTTACGCCCAATCTGACCGATGAAAAAACTTCAATGGGCAATGTGGTTGCACCAGGTCCAGTCACAAAACTGGCAATAACGACATCGTCAAGAGATAAGGTAAAAGACAGCAACCATGCAGACAAAACGGCTGGAGAAATAATTGGCAAAGTAACCTTTAAAAAGGCTCGAACGGGCGTTGCCCCTAAATCCAGTGCGGCTTCTTCAAGGCTTTGATCCATTTCTCGTAACCGGGAGCTGATCACGACCGTCGAATAGGCCAGACAGAAGGTCGTATGGGCAATCCATACGGTTAACAAACCTCTCTCCGCCGGCCAGCCAACAAACTGAGCCATCGCCACAAAAAGTAGCAACATCGACAGACCGATAATTACGTCCGGCATTACCAATGGCGCCGTAATCATCCCCGAAAACAGCGTTCTGCCCCGGAACCGATGAAACCTGACGATCACAATGGATGCCAGCAGCCCCAATACCACCGCAGCAGACGCAGAGTAAAAGGCAATTTCCAGTGAACGAAGTACCGCACTCATCAGTTGCTGATCATTGAACAACTCCGCATACCATTTCACTGACCAACCGGACCAGACAGTAACCAGACGAGATTCGTTGAACGAATAAACGATCAGCACCAGCATTGGCGCGTACAGAAAGAATATGCCAAGCCAGAAGATCCCGTTGCTCAGGCTGATACGTTTCCCTGCAGCAGTTGAATCGATCATGATTGACTCTCCTTGTTCTGATATCGGTGGAACAAGGCGATAGGTATGATCAGTATTCCGATCATAATGGTTGCCAGTGCAGAGGCGACCGGCCAATCGCGGTTATTGAAGAACTCCTGCCACAACACTTTACCGATCATGATACTTTCAGTTCCGCCCAGCAGTTCAGGAATGACGTATTCCCCCACAACCGGGATAAACACCAGCATAGAACCGGCAATAATGCCATTTTTGGACAGTGGCAACGTAATCTTGAAAAAACTGCCCCACTTTCGGGCACCCAGGTCATAGGCTGCCTCGATCAGCGTTGCGTCATGCTTCACCAGGTTGGCGTACAACGGCAATACCATGAATGGCAGGTATGAATACACAATGCCGACATACACGGCAAAATTGGTGTTCAACATCTGGATAGGCTCGTCAGTAATACCTGCCCACATCAGGACACCATTGATGATACCGTTATTCTTCAACAACCCCATCCATGCATATACCCGGATCAGAAATGATGTCCAGCTCGGTAACAATACCAAAAGCAGCCAAGTGGTCTGAAGATGAGGGGGGGCCTTGGCAATAGCGTATGCCATGGGGTAACCGAGCAAGAGACAGAACAGCGTCGAAAAGAACGCCATTTTGATTGAATTCCAGTAGGCAACGACATAGAGCTCGTCCCCTGTCAGCCAGATGTAATTGGCAAAACTTACCTTAATATTCAGCGCTTCCTCGGTCCAATCAAACATGGACGAGTAGGGAGGAATGGCAAGCTCAGCCTCGGCAAAGGAAATCTTGAGAACAAAAATAAAAGGCAACAGGAAGAATATGAGCAACCACAGATAAGGTCCGCCGATAATCCAGCGCTTTCCACCCGGCAACATACGTGACAAATCCACTTTATTCATATCGAAGGCACCGTTTCGTTATGAGCGTAATACAACACCGCTGTCGACGGCCCAATGGATATAGACAGAATCTTCCCAGGTTGGGCGTTCCGCCCGGCGAACGGTGTTTGCCAGAAAACACTGGATGATCTTGCCGCTTGGTAGCTCCACATAATAGACAGTATGCCCACCCAAATAAGCGATATCATGGACCTTGCCTTCCGACCAGTTAAACTCCTGATCAGGCTTTTCCACCGTCATGACCGTTTTCTCAGGGCGCAGGGCAAACAACATACTACGCTCATCTATCCCGCTACTGACGCCGTGTCCAATGTAGATCAGCGCATCCAGATCCGGGCAATTCAAGGTCATATGATCTTCCTCATCATCCCGGATGGTGCCCTCAAAGATGTTCACTGAACCGATGAATTCAGCCACCATTCGACTGGTGGGACTCTCGTACACATCCACGGGAGAGCCAACCTGCTGGATATACCCCTCATCCATGATGGCGATCCGATCCGCCATGGTCATGGCTTCTTCCTGATCATGGGTCACCATGACACAGGTCACGCCAACATTTTCCAAAATATCGACAACCTCCAACTGCATTTCCGTGCGTAGTTTTTTGTCGAGTGCACCCATTGGCTCATCCAGTAACAGCAATTTCGGCTGTTTAGCCAGGCTCCGGGCAAGAGCAACACGCTGGCGCTGACCACCCGAAAGCTGATGAGGTTTACGACGTGCATACTTCTCCATATGCACCAGCTTCAGCATCCGCTCAACCCTTTCTCTGATTTCGTCCTTCGGCAGCTTATCCTGTTTCAATCCGAACGCCAGATTCTGTTCCACTGTCATGTGAGGGAACAACGCATATGACTGGAACATCATGTTAATCGTGCGTTGATAGGGCGGAAGACGAGTAATATCGACACCATCAAGCAGGATATGACCCTGAGTAGGTTGTTCGAAACCCGCGAGCATTCTCAGCAACGTTGATTTCCCTGAACCGGAGGCACCAAGTAGAGCAAAGATTTCGCCTTTGCGAATATCCAGGGATACATTGTCTACCGCAAGAGCTTCATCATAGTACTTGGTGATATTGCGAATACTCAGCAGTGTTTCATGCTCTGCCTCATTCACCTTTTGATTCTTGCGGGCACCTGCTGCGATGGCCATCAGAACTCCCCATAAATGTATATACTGTGTCGTTATTGATACCCGAAGCAATACCAGCGGAGGCAACAGCCTCCGCGGTCAGTCCTGGTCATTATTCGCTTGAAAGTGGAGGTTTATTGACCAGACTTGATCTTGGTCCAAGTACGGCTCATCAGCCTTTCAATCTTGTTGGGAAGAACGGCAAAGGTGAAAAGCTCAGTGCCTTCTGGAGGAAAGATGCCCGGGTCTGCCAGGATTTCCTCGTCAATAAATTCCCGTGCCGCCTTGTTAGGGCTACCGTACCAGACATAGTTGGTAATGTTCGCAGACACCTTGGGATCCAGAATATAGTTGATAAAGATATGGGCTTCTTCAACATTCTTGGCATCTTTGGGGATATTCATCATGTCAGACCACATGGCGGTGCCTTCTTTCGGAATGAAGTAAGCCACTTCGACACCATTTTCTGCTTCTTCAGCCCGTGCCGCCGCCTGGAACACATCACCTGACCAGCCTATCGCAACACAGATATCACCATTGGCGAGATCGGAAATATAACGTGAGCTGTGGAAATAGGTGACATAAGGGCGAATGCTCAGCATCAGCTCTTCCGCTTTGTCATAATCCGAGGCTTTCAGACTGTTGGGATCAAGCCCTAGATATTGCAGCACCAGAGGCAACACCTCACTGGCAGAATCCAGGATAGCCACGCCGCAGGAATTCAACTTCTTAAGGTTCTCAGGTTTGAAAACCATGTCCCAGCTTCCGATGAGTGATTCAGCATCCTCTCCCAAAGCTTCTTGGACTTTGGCGACATTATAGCCCACCCCGGTGGTTCCCCACTGATAAGGCACACCATGCTGATTACCATCATCATAGTTATTCAGGCTCTTCAGCAGATCCTGATCCAGGTTTTTCCAGTTCGGCAGCTTGGACTTATCCAGCTTCTGATAAGCTCCCGCTTTTATATGACGGGCCATATAATCACTGGTCGGCACAACGACATCATAACCGGACTGCCCGGACAGAACCTTGGCTTCCAGTACTTCATTGGAGTCGAAAACGTCATACACCACCTTAATGCCGGTTTCTTTTTCAAAGTTAGCCAGGGTGTCTTCAGCAATATAGTCCGACCAGTTATAGACACGAACTTCACGAGCTTCTGCCGTAAAGCCGATGGTCATTGCTGTAAAAAGAGCTGTGACAGCGATAGGTTTATTGAGCTTTTTCATAAGGGTTTTGCACTCCTCCGAGTTTGTCCGCACTGCTCTCAGGTCTAACGCCTGAGCTTATAGGGTCTGTACCGGGTTCACATCTTACTTATTCAATCAGGGATTGCTATTTCAAACACTGATTACTATGAAAGATGCACCAGAGTGGCGTCCAGCGCTTTTCGCGTCAGACGCACCAGTTCATCTATCTCGTCCTTTTCAATGACCAACGGTGGTGACACCAGCATGGTATCCCCTGTTGCACGCAGAATGAGCCCAATTTTCAGCGCTTCATCCCGACAGATTGTGCCCACTTTACCGGTACCCTCAGATGAATCTTCACTGAAGTATCGGGTTCGGGTCTTTTTATTCTTAACCAGTTCGATCGCTGCCAGCATCCCCACCCCACGGGCTTCTCCTACCAGGGGATGGTCTGACAACGATTGCCATTTTTCCTGCAGATAAGGTGCCGTTTCGTGTTTCACCTTCTCGACGATTCTCTCCTCACGCAAAATGCGGAGGTTTTCCAATGCCACTGCCGCACACACAGGATGTCCGGAATAGGTAAACCCGTGAAAGAAGTCTTTGCCTTCTGCTTTGAACACATCAGCAACACGATCCGACACCATCACCCCACCAATCGGAAGGTATCCGGAAGACAATCCCTTGGCAATCGGCATGAAGTCCGGCTCCAGTCCAAAATAGTCTGAGCCAAACCATTCTCCGGTACGGCCAAATCCACAGATCACTTCATCGACAATGAGCAGCAGATCGTATTGCTTGACGATTCTCTGAATTTCCGGCCAGTAGGTGTCTGGCGGAATGATAATCCCCCCGGCTCCCTGAATAGGTTCTGCGATAAAAGCAGCAACATTTTTCGCACCAACTTCCAGAATTTTTTCTTCCAGAGCTTTTGCCGCATGCAGCCCAAACTCTGCCGGTGTCATGTCGCCGCCTTCGCCATACCAATAGGGCTGGCAAATATGTTCGATACCTGGGATAGGCAGATCGCCCTGCTCATGCATCGGTTTCATGCCACCCAGGCTGGCCCCCGCAACGGTGGACCCGTGATAGCCGTTCTCACGCCCGATAATGGTTTTCCGGGAAGGCTGCCCCTTCAAATCCCAGTACCTGCGCACCATACGCAGCACCGTATCATTGGACTCACTGCCGGAGCCGGTAAAGAAGGTGTGGTTTATATGAGGGGGAGCAATTTCAGCCAATGCTTTGGAAAGCGCAACGACTGGTGGATTGGAGGTTTTAAAGAAAAGGTTGTAATAAGGCAGTTCCTGCATCTGACGGGTAGCAGCATCTACCAGCTCCTGACGTCCATACCCCAGATTGACACACCAGAGTCCGGCAAAGGCATCAAGGTACTGTCGACCCTCACTATCCCAGACATGTACACCATGTGCCCGGGTGATGATTCGGCTGCCCTCCTCTGCCAAAGCACCACTGTCTGAAAAAGGATGCAAGTGGTGTTGTGCATCCTGTTGTTGCCATTCTCGGGTTGTTTCCTCAGGGATCATATCAACCTCTATTACTGACGTTTATGTTATTTTAGTGATCAGTTTTCACCCGTCTTTAGCAGCCGGGTACCTATCAAACTGTTGCCAACAAATACTCCCGTTCCCAGGAACTGATGACCCGCTTAAAGCCTTCATATTCAGCCCAACGGGTCGCGATAAACCCGTCAACAAAACGGTCGCCGAATATGTCACGGATATTTTCAGCTTCGCTCATCGTGACCAGAGCGGCTTCAAGGTTAAAAGGCAGATCCGGATCAGCTTCTTCACCACGACGGCCAGATACCTCTGGACGCGGGGTCAGCTTTTCAACCATCCCCAAATAGCCTGCAGCCAGGTTGGCAGCAAGAGACAGGTAAGGATTGGTGTCCGCACCAGGCAGCCGGTTTTCCACCCTGCGAGCCTCGGGTGGTGAACTCGGCACCCGCAGACCAACGGTACGGTTCTCTTCTCCCCATTCAATATTGACCGGTGCATTGCCGTCAGCCCCCGGCAAGTATCGGCGGTAACTGTTCACGTTAGGAGCGAACATTGGCATCATCAGCGGGATATACTTCTGTAAGCCACCAATGTAGTTCAAAAACAGTTCCGACGCGCTGCCGTCTTCGTTGGAAAACAGGTTCTTCCCGGATTTATCATCAACCAGAGATTGGTGAATGTGCATAGAACTGCCGGGTTCGCCGGTTATCGGTTTGGCCATAAATGTCGCGCCGATATTATGTTTCAATGCGGCTTCTCGCACGGTACGCTTGAATATAAAGACCTGATCCGCCAACGCAAGGGCATCACCGTGACGGAAATTAAACTCCATCTGCGCCGTGCCTTCCTCGTGAATCAAGGTATCGATATCCAGTTCCTGGGCTTCGCACCAGTCATAAATATCTTCGATGATCGGATCATATTCGTTAGCCGCATCGATACTGAAAGACTGGCGTCCACTTTCTTTACGGCCGGACCGTCCTACAGGTGGCTCTAACGGTAAATCGGGATCAGTACAGCGCTGCGTCAGATAGAACTCCACTTCTGGAGCCACTATTGGTCTCCAGCCTTTGTCAGCATATAAAGCAAGCACCCGCTTCAAAACTGCCCGAGGAGACAGTGTAATAAGGTTGCTGTCCACATCGTAGCAATCGTGAATGACAACCGCCGTAGGCTCAAGAGCCCAGGGCACCATAAAAGCCGCCTTCTCATCCGGGCGTAGCAACATGTCGATATCTTTTGGATCGAGAATGTTGTAGTAAGCTTCATCATCCGGATAATCACCGGTAGCCGTTTGCAAGAGAACACTTTCCGGCAGGCGTATCCCCCGCTCCGCGATAAATTTATTGGTGGGCATGATTTTACCGCGGGCAATACCGGTCTGGTCTGTGGTAATACATTCCACTTCAGTGATACGTCTGTCTTTAAGCCATTTCGCTAGCTTTTCCATTTTTATCCATTCGATTGTCACGCTCTGCACGCATCACCGAATGCCTCAAAAAGTTGTCGTTGTTGGGGGTTTTGCATCACTTGCCATTCAGGGTGCCACTGCACCCCAAGGCCAAATCTGACACCTTCCACGCGGAAAGCTTCGATTAATCCGTCAGCGGCCGTCGCCTCTACCGCCAGATGGCGACCCAGTTGCGCGACCCCTTGGGTGTGTAAAGAGTTGACCCGGATACTGGATACACCCAATATCCGCTCCAGTTCACCACCAGCGCTCAGGGCAACCTCATGGGCCGCTGAATATTGCTCTGCCAGTGTCTGATCTTTGTTCTCGCGATGGTCATCCAAACCTTCAACAGTATGGATGGTTTGCAATAAAGTGCCACCTGCGGCCACGTTCATTTCCTGAAATCCCCGACAGACGCCAAACAATGGTAACTCCCGGTCCAGAACGGCTTTAATGACAGCAAGACTCAGAGAATCCCGCTGTCTGTCATAGGCCTGTTCTTTTGCATTACTGGAAGGTTGCTGCTGATAAAGAGAAGGATGAACCATGGAGTAACCACCAGGAAGAAAAACTCCCTGCAGGTGTTCTAGCCAGTCTGCGACATCAACCCATTCGGTCAGTGCAGGAAGAATGACGGGAACCACATCAGATGCCTGGACTAATGCGGTCAGATACTTATCTCCGGCCATATGAAATGGATGCGGAGGTACAGTCTTAAGATCGCTGACGACACCTACTAGCGGTTTTGATTTGCGAGACATATACGACTTTCTTATTCCAGCGATCCTGGCGAACTGCCGAGATCAGCTTTATTAAATTGAGTGTTTATTTTTTACAACATTACCATAAAGAATAATTAACACAATACATCGAATTGCCCTTTTGTAAAATATTTCGTACACAAATAGGCCATTAACACCCTATATTTCCATAATCTGTTAAATATTTTATTCACAAACACTTGAGAATTTACGCAGAATCGGTTTAGCTAGGCTCCAATAACACAAAATTTTTTGCACCGGATACCGTCGGCAAATCTCCGGGCAAGGGAGGAAAATCGTGTCGAGTGTTCAAATTCGCGAACAGGCCTATATAGATGGTGCCTGGACGACGCCATCCACACAGAAAACCTACCAGATCGTTAATCCAGCCACAGGTGAGGTATTGGCCAACGTAGCCGATTGTAGCGCTGATGATGCCACGCTTGCCGTCGAGGCCGCCCATCGTGCTTTCGGCCCCTGGAGCAAAAAGACCGCCAAAGAACGCTCCGTTATATTGAAGAAATGGTTTGACCTGATAATGGAACACCAGGCCGAGCTCGCCAGGATGATGACGATGGAGTGCGGCAAACCCATTAATGAAAGCATGGGAGAAGTCGTTTACGGTGCGTCCTTCGTAGAATGGTTTGCCGAGGAAGCGAAGCGGGTTTACGGTGATATCATCCCGCCCCCCAAAGGTGATAGGAAAGTGATGGCGATCAAGCAACCGATCGGTGTCAGCACAGCTATTACGCCCTGGAATTTCCCGTTGGCCATGATTACCCGTAAGTGTGCACCAGCTTTGGCTGCCGGCTGTACTGCGGTCGTCAAGCCTGCCGAAGCAACACCATTGACGGCATTGGCACTGGCTGAATTGGGTGCAAAGGCAGGCCTTCCAAAAGGCGTGTTCAATGTGGTGACAGCCAGCCACGGAAAAGATGTGGGCGCAGTCCTGACCCAGCATCCCCTGGTCAAAAAGGTGTCGTTTACCGGTTCAACACCCGTCGGAAAACAACTCCTGAAACAGGCAGCGGACACTGTTAAGAAGTCGTCGATGGAGCTGGGAGGCAATGCCCCGTTCATTGTTTTTGACGATGCAGATATCGATGCAGCCATTTCCGGAGCCATCGCTTCTAAATACCGCAATACCGGACAGACTTGTGTTTGCGTCAACCGCTTCCTGGTTCAGGATGGTATCTACGATCAGTTCGCCAAAGCCCTGGCTGACCGGGTCTCTAAAATGACGATAGGCAACGGTCTCGAAGAATCCACTGAACAGGGACCACTGATAAATCAGGCTGCTATCAATAAAGTCACGGAGCTGGTCGATGACGCAACTTCCAGTGGCGCCAATGTGCTGACTGGTGGCCCTCGCTCTGATATTGGCAGTTTATTTTATGCGCCCACTGTACTTACCAATGTCACAGACAAGATGCGAGTATTCAACGAGGAAATCTTCGGTCCGGTTGCTCCCCTGTTTCGATTCAAGACAGAAGAAGACGCCATACGCATGGCAAACGATACTCCTTTTGGTCTGGCAGCCTACTTTTACACCCAGGATATGGGTCGGATCTGGCGTGTAGCCGAAAGCCTGGAGTACGGCATGGTCGGTATTAATGAAGGGATCATTTCCACAGAGGTTGCGCCCTTTGGTGGAGTGAAAGAGTCTGGCCTGGGCCGCGAAGGCAGCAAATATGGTATCGATGAATACGTGGAAATTAAGTACCTGTGCCTGGGAGGGCTAGATTAAAAAAGTCCCAAGGACACCGAATTGAGAAGCACAAATCAAACACGACAAAACGCAGACTACAGTGTCTGTATTTGATGAGTAAAACAAAATGTCTATCGAAGAAGTCTCGGCATTCCTAGAACAATACCCGGATGTCCAAACCGTTGAGTTATTGATCAGTGACCTGAACGGGGTTATTCGCGGAAAGCGAATAGAAAAAGAACTATTGGAAAAAGTGTACAGCCAGGGGTTCTGCCTGCCCGGTTCTGTCATGGCGCTGGATGCTACCGGTACGACAGTCGAAGAAACCGGGCTTGGTGCCGCGGAAGGAGACCAGGACCGTATCTGCCGTCCGGTACCCGGCACACTCTCCCTGGTACCATGGCAGGGGGAAGATCGAGCGCAGGCCCTGGTCAGCATGTACGATGCAGAGGGATTGGAACCATTTCCCGCAGATCCAAGACAGGTGTTGAACAGAGTCATCGAAAAATTCAAAACTCTGGGATATTCCGTCGGTGTTGCGGTGGAGCTGGAGTTCTATCTGGTAGACAAAGAACGGGACGCGAATGGCTTACTACAGCCGCCGATATCTCCTGTCAGTGGCCGCCGAATGATATCCAAGCAAGTCTATTCAATGGATGATCTGGATGATTACGACTTCTTTATCCGAGATGTCCTGGAAACCGCTCACGCACAGAATGTTCCCGCGGATACTGTCATTGCTGAGTATGCGCCCGCTCAGTTTGAAGTAAACCTGAACTACGTGAACGACCCGTTAGTGGCAGCTGATCATGCTGTCCTGCTTAAACGTGTAATCCGCCAGGTTGCGAAAAAACATGGAATGGAAGCCACTTTCATGGCGAAACCTCATATTGATGAGGCCGGCAGCGGTACCCATGTACACGTCAGTCTGCTGGACGAGGACGGTAACAATGTCCTGGCCTGCGATGACCCATTGAAACACCCCCTCATGCGTTACGCTATGGGAGGACTCCTGGACATGGCGGATTCTGTACAGGCACTGATCTGTCCAAACATCAACAGCTACCGGCGACTGGCTCCGGGCGCTTTTGCCCCTACCAGCAAAACCTGGGGATATGACAACCGCACAGCAGCACTGAGAATCCCTTCCGGAGATATCAATGCAACACGAATAGAGCACAGAATGAGTGGTGCCGATACCAACCCATATCTGGCTGTTGCCGTGGTGCTTGCAGGCATTGGCGAAGGTCTGATAAGTAAGATCGAGCCACCGCTCCCCGTTGAAAACAACGCCTATGAACAGGATCATCCGGCGCTGGCCGACAATCCCAGAGATGCGCTGAGAGCCATGGAAAACGATAATCGCATGAATACATGGTTCGGGGAGGAGTTTCTGCGAATTTACAGTCTCTGCAAATGGTCAGAAGTCAGGCTGTTTGAACATCAGATTACGGAGCTGGAATACAGCTTGTTGCTCCCTTATCTGTAATTCATCGATTTCAATAACGGAATTGAAAGGTCTATTGATATAATCGCACACCACCGATTCACATATCAGTCAAACCCCGTAGGCCTTTAGCTTGCGGGCGTTTTTCAGGAGACACCATGAGAAATGTCACTGTAGCCGCCACCCAGATGAGCTGTGGCTGGGACGTTGAAACCAATATTGCCAATGGCGAAAAGCTGGTCAGGGAAGCCGCCTCAAAAGGGGCACAGATTATACTGCTCCAGGAGCTGTTTGAACGTTGCTACTTTTGCCAGAAGCAAAAGGAAGAATACCTGAAGTTTGCCACGCCGGCCGAAGAAAATCCGGCCATACTTCATTTTCAGAAAATCGCTGCAGAGCTGAAGGTGGTGTTGCCCATCAGTTTCTATGAGCGCGCTAACAACGCCTACTATAACTCTGTTGCCATTATCGATGCAGACGGCAGCAACCTGGGGATCTATCGCAAAACCCATATTCCAGACGGACCAGGCTATTCAGAGAAGTTCTATTTCACGCCAGGTGATACCGGCTTTAAGGTCTGGGATACGGCTTACGCCCGTATTGGCGTAGGCATCTGCTGGGATCAATGGTTCCCGGAAACCGCTAGATCTATGGCTCTGATGGGCGCTGAGCTTCTGTTTTATCCAACGGCTATTGGATCCGAGCCACAGGATGCGGATATTGATTCCCGAGACCACTGGCAACTGACCCAGCAGGGTCACGCTGCGGCGAACCTGACACCTCTTATCGCGTCGAATCGCACCGGCAGAGAAACCGAGGGCGATCAGTTTATTGAATTCTACGGCTCTTCCTTTATTGCCAATGAGTTCGGACAGAAAGTTAAGGAATTCGATCGCAAGGACGCCGGTGTGCTGGTCCATACTTTCGACCTGGATCAAACCGCCAGTAATCGCCATGCCTGGGGCGTATTCAGAGACCGCCGCCCGGATCTCTACCAACCTCTGATGACCAAAGACGGAGGTCGTTGATCAATGGCTTTACCGCTCACTTCCACTCCCAGTGCTGATGGTTTTTACATGCCCGCGGAATGGGCTGCTCAATCCCAAACCTGGATGTTGTGGCCGGAGCGGCCGGATAATTGGCGCTTCGGTGCGAAACCTGCGCAGAAAGCCTATCTGGCAGTGGCAGAGGCGATTGCCCGCTTTCAACCGGTTACGGTTGGCGTTTCTGCGGATCAGTTTGAGAATGCCAGTGCCCGCTTGAGTGAGCATGTCAGAGTCGTGGAAATTTCCAACAACGATGCCTGGGTCAGGGATACCGGACCCACCTTTTTGATCAACGGAAAAGGAGAACTCAGGGGAGTGGACTGGGAATTCAATGCCTGGGGAGGGTTAACCGGAGGTTTGTACCAGCCTTGGAACAGAGACGACCAGGTAGCTCAGAAGATCTGCAGTATTGAGCGGATAGCACGATACCGCTCAGACGGCTTCGTGTTGGAAGGAGGAGCCATCCACGTTGATGGAGAAGGTATGCTTCTGACAACTGAAGAATGTCTGCTCAATCCTAACCGAAATCCACATCTGAACAAGATAGAGATTGAAGCCCGGCTTAAGACTTATCTGAATGTTGAAAAAGTCCTATGGGTTCCAGAAGGTATCTTTAACGATGAAACCAACGGGCATATTGATAATATGGCCTGCTTTGTGGCACCTGGAAAGATTGCTCTGGCCTGGACTGACGACGAGAGAGATCCCCAATACCAGCGTAGTCTGACGGCATTACAGTATCTAGAGAGTCAGCGTGATGCCAAAGGCCGTAAACTGGAAGTTACCAAGGTTCCGCTTCCCAGCCCCCTGGTGCAGACGGAAGATGAAGTGGACGGGATTGACAGAGCATTTCACGCCTGGCCCCGCCGGGCAGGTGAAAGAATGGCAGCAAGTTATATCAACTTCCTGATGGTGAACGGGGGCATTATCATGCCCTCGTTTAATGATCCAATGGATGAAATCGCCGCCAATATAATTTCCAGCCTATGCCCCGAGCGGGACATCGTACAGTTACCGGGACGAGAGATATTACTGGGCGGCGGAAATATTCACTGCATTACCCAACAACAACCGGTGGCATAAACCGAAAAAGCCTAACAGAATTATTGGTCGTAGATTCGCCTGAAGCCACTCTCACTGAAGCCATTCATGCGTTTATCGCCAACCAGTATGACCGGGACCCCACGCGCGCCCATCCGGTCATACTCACGCTTGGCAGCCTGACTCTTCTCAATGTCGTGCTCTGTATAAGCGATACCATTAGAGCGGAAGTATTTCCGTGCCATTTTGCAGTAACCGCACCAGGATGTGGAATACATCACCACTTGCCTGCCAGTATCAAACACGGACGTATCATAGCTGACATTAGTGTAGGTATTAACCTCCAGCCGAACCTCCTCAACGCCGGAGCTTTCCGGTTTTTGGTCGCTAAAGTGGACATTTCCCTCGTCATCCACCCACTTGTATATTTCTCCAAGAACATTTCCGGAAGTAGCAATTAACAAAAGTATCAGAAAAACAAATTTCATCAGGCTTCCTGCAAACTAGCGATATTCCTGCCAATCATACCGACTTCTGGACACAAACAGTATTCCTGAGATCCTTAGCCTGTTATTTAACAATTTTTTTATCGCCTTTTACGTGAAATATTGTAACATCTTGCACGTTATTACTTTTAGCATAATCCTTACTGGTAACTCCAAGGAGATCGACGTGAAAGGAATTCTGGCCCTGCCGTTATTTCTCATTTCCCTTTACACTACCAATGCTTTGGCATTTGAAGAAATTGAACCTCTGACGGAAGAAGGCTGTGGAGACATACACATGGAAATTCAGGGGGTTTGCGTTTGGAAACCTTATGTCGCGACTAGAACGATCCGCGATCTTCAGCGTGAAATCAAAGCCTTTAAGGCAACCTTGCCCGTAGCATCCAATAAGCAGACAGCCAGCGATGAGAGCAAAAAGAATTAATTAGAAAAATGAGGCTGTAGAGAGAAAGCAAACTTGCCCTCTCTCCATTAATTGGTTACAGACCCAGTTTGTCCCGCAAGCCATAGTAAATTGCGCCAACCGCTGTATAAGGGACTCTCATTAACTGCCCACCCGGAAACGGGAAATGCTTCAGTTGCGTGAACGCATCAAAGCGCTCAGCCTGCCCTTTTAACGCTTCCGCGACCAAACGTCCTGCCAGATGGGTGGTTGTCACCCCATGCCCGCTATAACCTTGGGCATAATATATGTTATCGCCGATGCGGCCGAACTGTGGCAACCGGCTCAGGGTTAACAGAAAATCACCGCCCCAGGCATATTCAATCCTGACCCCTTTCAATTGCGGGAAGGTCGTCTCCAGTTTCTTCCTGAGAAAAGCCTCGATTGATGCAGGATCGCCACCACCGTAGGTCACACCACCGCCGTAAAGTAAACGGAAGTCACCGGTAATGCGGTAGTAGTCCAATTTATAGTTACAATCTTCAACACAGTAAAGTGAGGGAATCAATGAGCGGGCTTTCTCTTCTCCCAAAACTTCCGTCGCCACTATCTGGGTCCCACAAGGCATGGATTTGGCTGCCAACTCCGGAACCAACTCCCCAAGATAGGCATTCCCGGCTACCATAAGATACTGACATTTCACAGAACCTGACGCCGTTCTCACCACCGGATTAGCGCCGCGCTCGATGGCAGTCACCCTGGAATCTTCAAATATCTTACCGCCGAGCTTTTCAATGGCCGCCGCTTCACCCAACGCCAGATTAAGTGGATGAATATGTCCGCCGGACATATCCAACATTCCACCGCAATAGGCATCCGTATTCACCGTTTCCCGAATCGAATTCCGGTCCAGCAAAGTCAATTGTTGATGACCATACCGCTCCCAGAGCTTCTTCTGTTCTTCCAGTTCATGCATCTGCCGGGAATTGAAGGCGGCAAACACTCCTCCTTCTTTGAAATCACAGTCAATATCATACTGTTCAATACGTTCCCGTATGATACGACCACCCTCAAATGCCATATCGCCAAGAACTCTGGCCAAATCAGTGCCATAGTGGTTCTCAATGACATCTATATCACGACTATAACTGTTAACCAGCTGTCCGCCGTTGCGACCGCTGGCACCAAAGCCGATTCGACTGGCCTCAAGCACCACCACGCTAAAGCCGGCCTCGACTAAATGAAGTGCACTGGATAAACCTGTAAATCCTGCCCCGATGACACAAACATCCGCTTCCATGTCACCACTCAGAATTGGACGTTCTGCCTTATCCGCGCGGGTGGCCGCATAGTAGGAGCCGGTATGATTTGCTCTTTGCGTCATGGTTCAGGCCTCATAGATAACGTAGATTTTTTTGCAGTATTCAGGAACTTCCCAACGACCAATAAAACCGGCGGGAATATAAAACTGGTCTCCTGCCTTTACTCGGCGAACGCCTCCCTGCTCATCATGAATAATGGAATCGCCTTCAAGAATCAGACAGAATTCCTGCTCGGAATAACTGACCGTCCAGATACCTGCCTTTGAATCCCATATACCCACATGAAATTTATCATCCGGAGAGGAAAAGTTATTCCAAAGAGTTTGCACAGGGTTGCCACTGACCAGCTTGGAGGCATCGGGCACATAGGTTTCTGAAGCAACATTCTCGGAGGTTACAGCGGCAATGTCATTAATGGTCTTCATGAACGGGCATCCTGTATAGGTCTCTGATCAAGCATGATATTGAAGAGGCGTAGCAACTCTCATCCATGAGAACAGATACCATTAATCCATCGTCGGCATGACAAATTCTACCCCCATATCACCTTCTGGCCAGCGGGCAGTGACTGCTTTACGCTTGGTGTAGAATTTCACGCCCTCCATGCCGTGAACATGATTGCTGCCGAACAACGAACGCTTCCAGCCACCGAACGAATGAAACGCCATTGGAACAGGAATCGGCACGTTAACCCCAACCATTCCGACCTGTATATCATGAACGAACTGACGCGCAGCTCCTCCACTCCGGGTGAAGATAGCTGTCCCGTTTCCATATTCATGGGCATTGATCAGTTTTACTGCTGAAACATAATCCGGCACCCGGACCACCGCGAGGACTGGCCCAAAAATCTCTTCCTGGTATATCGTCATTTCAGGTGTCACATGGTCAAACAGGCATCCACCGATAAAGTAGCCTGTTTCACATCCTGGCACTTTGATGCCGCGACCATCTACGACTAATATGGCCCCTTCTTCAACGCCCTGACCCACATACCCGGTCACCTTGGCCAAATGTTCTTTGGTAACCAGAGGACCCATATCCAAACCGGTTTGCTCACCATTACCAATCTTCAGACTACGCGCCTTATCGGCGAGTTTCGCAACCAGTTCATCGGCGACGTCACCAACAGCCACAGCCACAGAAATCGCCATGCAGCGCTCGCCTGCGGAACCGTAGGCAGCCCCTGTCAGAGCGTTTACCGCCATATCCAGATCAGCATCGGGCATCACCACCAAATGGTTTTTGGCGCCGCCTAACGCCTGTACCCGTTTACCATGGGCACTTGCCGTGCTGTAGATGTATTCTGCAATAGGTGTGGAACCGACAAAACTCACAGCCTGAATATCCTGATGAGTCAAGAGAACATCCACGGCCTCTTTATCACCATTGACCACATTGAACACCCCATCCGGAAGGCCGGCTTCCTTCAACCATTGGGCAACCAGCAAGGGAGCACTGGGGTCTTTTTCAGAAGGTTTCAGAATAAAAGTGTTGCCACAGGCAATCGCCACCGGCCACATCCACATCGGCACCATCGCCGGAAAATTAAACGGCGAGATACCCGCAACAACACCCAGAGGTTGGTTGACAGACCAAGCGTCAACCCCTCGGCCAACCTGCTCGGTTATTTCCCCTTTCAGCAGATGAGGAATCCCACAGGCGAACTCAACGACTTCCATACCGCGAATGATTTCGCCCTTGGCATCTTCAAACACTTTGCCATGCTCTGAAGAAATTGCTCTGGCTAATTCATCCATGCGTTCTTCCAGGATCATTTTGAAACGGAACAGAATACGAGCCCGGTTCAATGGCGAGGTTTCAGCCCAGGAAGGAAACGCCTGCCTGGCAATCTGAATCACATCTTCAACTTCCCGCTGACTGGCAAGAGATACATTTCCACTCTGCACTCCAAGGGCGGGGTTAAATACTGGCGCCTGTCGATCACTGGCATCTGTTAACCGGCCATTTACATAATGGTTAATCTGTCGCATGAAACACCTGAATCTTGTTGCTTAAAAAAAGCCGTCAATGACGGCTGCAATGTATTTCAGAGTGGAAAAACCACCCCGAGGGACTTGTTCAGTCAAGTCAGAAATCTCTGAAAAACTACTCCACCGCCTTGATCGATTTCGCCAGACGCTCAATCAACTGATCTATCTGTTCTTTTTCGATGATCAACGGTGGCGACATAGCAATGGTATCGGCTGTGCAGCGCACTAAAGCATCTTCCTTCCAGTAACAATGATTGAAAATCTCATAACCTCGAACACCGACTTTATCCCGGGGTGCCAGCTCAACAGCTCCTACCAGGCCGATGTTACGAATGTCCACCACATTCGGTAGTCCTTTCAGGCTGTGCAGAGCGTCCTCCCAGTAGGACTCAAGTTCGAGCGTGCGCTCAAATAAGCCTTCCTTCTCATAGATATCCAGCGTTGCGATCCCCGCAGCGGCCGCCACGGGATGCCCTGAATAGGTATAGCCATGAAACAACTCGATCATTTCTTCCGCGCCATTCATGAAGGCATCATAAATATGCTCGGAAACGAACACAGCCCCCATCGGTATGGCACCATTGGTCAAGCCTTTGGCCGTCGTGATGATATCCGGCGTAACACCAAACCGGTTGGCGGCAAACGCCTGTCCTACGCGGCCAAATCCTGTAATCACTTCATCAAAAATCAACAGAATACCGTGCTGACGAGTTATCTCACGAAGCCTTTCCAGATACCCTTCGGGAGGCAGAATGACACCAGCTGAACCTGCGACAGGCTCAACAATCACTGCGGCAATCGTGTCAGCACCATGCAGGGCGATCATTCTTTCCAGGTCAGAAACCAGCTCGGCTCCCTGCTTGGGAATTCCCCGACTGAAGGCATTTTCCGGCAACAGGGTATGGCGCATATGGTCAACACCATTCAGGAGCGTTCCGAAAACGCGCCGGTTATTCACCAGTCCACCGACAGAGATTCCGCCAAATCCAACACCGTGATAGCCTTTTTCGCGGCCAATCAAACGGGTTCTTTGCCCTTCACCTTTGGCTCGGTGATAGGCCAGTGCAATCTTCAGGGCAGTATCCACTGATTCAGAACCGGAGTTGGTAAAAAACACTTTGTTAATGCCTTGTGGCGTGTGACGCACCAGACGGTTAGCCAGTTCAAACGGCAGAGGGTGTCCCATCTGAAAGGATGGGCCATAATCCATTGTAGCGATCTGACGGCTGACAGCCTCAGTAATCTCCTGACGGGAGTGACCAGCATTGACGCACCACAAGCCGGCAGTACCATCGATAATCTTACGGCCATCCTGGGTTTCGTAGTGCATGCCACTGGCCGCCACCAATAAGCGAGGATTTGCTTTGTACTGACGATTAGCGGTAAACGGCATCCAGAAAGCATCGAGATCTTGAGGGGATGTATTTGCCATATTCAATCTACCTGACTGTTACCTGTATCGGGTTTATATTCTGTAATTCAGCTTATAAAAGTTCGTGCTTTGAAGATCACAGTATCAACCTATGACCGTTTGTTATTTTGAACATCTGATCACCAGTTTATGTAAAATAAATAAAACATCAATAGGAAAAACAGACTTTTTTCAAAATCCTTCACGATCTCCTCAACTTCAGCCCCAGGGCAATATTGCAGGCGTTACTGATAAGGATTTGTGATAAAAATCATGCGTTCAATATATTGAAACCCTCAACCACTGTGGGGTAAGGTGTGCGGAATCATTTCACACTCAGATGAGCGAGGTTACCGTGGCAAACGTTCAACATTTTGAATACTGGCAGCAATTGGCCGACTCCGTTTCCTTTGAAGGCAGAGCTTATATCAATGGCGTACTGACTGAGGCCAGAGCTGGAGAAACCTTTGACTGCCGTAGCCCGATTGACAACCGCTTACTGACTTCAGTGGCATCCTGCGATAGCACTGATGCCGATCATGCGGTCGCTATTGCCCGCCAGACATTTGAATCTGGTGTCTGGTCACAACTGCCACCGGCACAGAGAAAGAAAACTCTGCAACGGTTCGCTGATTTGATCGATGAACATGCTGAAGAGCTGGCCCTGTTGGAAACCCTCGATATGGGCAAGCCCATTTCAGATGCGCTCAATGTCGACGTTCCGGCTACAAGCCGCTGTATTCGCTGGTGTGCTGAAGCAATTGATAAGCTTTACGATGAGATAGCGCCTACCGGTTTTGACGAACTGGGCATGGTGACCAGAGAAGCCGTGGGTGTTGTCGCTGCCATTGTGCCTTGGAACTTTCCGATGATCATGGCGAGCTGGAAGTTAGGTCCCGCGTTGGCTATGGGCAACTCAGTGATACTCAAGCCTTCGGAAAAATCCCCTCTGACGGCGATCCGGCTGGCGCTTCTGGCCCACGAAGCAGGTTTGCCGGCTGGCGTCTTTAACGTCCTTCCCGGCTATGGGCACACTGTCGGTAAAGCACTGGCTCTGCATATGGATGTGGACACCCTGGCGTTCACCGGCTCTACCGCTATCGCCAAACAACTGATGGTTTATGCCGGTGAGTCCAATATGAAACGGGTGTGGACTGAGGCAGGTGGAAAATCACCCAACATCGTATTTGCTGACGCACCAGACCTGGACAAGGCGGCTCAAGCAGCTGCAGACGCGATCTGCTTCAACATGGGGGAAATGTGTACCGCTGGTTCCAGGCTGTTGGTGGAAGAGAGCATTGCCGAGACCTTTGTCGCCAAGGTTCGAGAAGCATTCGGACGCTGGCGCCCTGGCCACCCATTGGATCCCCAGACCAACATCGGTGCGATCGTAGACGAACCACAACTGAACCGTGTTCTGTCCTACATCGAAAAAGGCCAGGCAGATGGAGCCAGTCTCACAGTGGGCGGAAACCGGTCCAATACGGTATCAAACGGCTTCTATGTGGAACCGACAGTATTTGAAAATGTGACCAACGACATGACTATCGCGCAGGAAGAAGTCTTTGGGCCTGTTCTGACCGTCATTACGTTTAAGGATGAAGACGAAGCACTGCATATTGCGAATGATACCGTCTACGGACTTGCAGCCGCTCTGTGGACGAGCAACCTCGGCCGCGCCCACCGACTGGCCCGAGGCTTGCGGGCAGGTTCGATCTGGGTGAACCAGTATGACGGCGGTGACATGACCGCCCCATTCGGCGGATACAAACAGTCGGGCAATGGTCGTGACAAGTCACTGCATGCCTTCGATAAATACAGTGAAATCAAGGCTACCTGGATCAAGCTGAATTAAACGCCTTACAGGATGCAGCCGTCATTGGCTGTATCCTGTTTCTCAGCTCATCCACGACTCACTTCAGCGTCTGGTATAGGCATTGCGAAACGCCTTTGGCGTCATCCCCTTGTATTTCCTGAACAATCGATTGAAATTGGACAGGTTGGTAAAGCCGGTTCGATCAGCAATCAGGGCAATGGGTAAATCCGTCCCTACCAGCTCAGAGCATACATGCCCCAACCGTAATTGGGTGACATAGCTGATAAAACTCTGATTCATGTGCTTCCTGAAAAAACGTACAAATGTGCTGGTGCTCATGTTGCTTATACTGGCCATCATTCCCAGGGACAACGCCTCCTGAAAGCGCTCATGCACATATTCCAGCACTTCATTCAATACCTTCTGCTCTCTGGCAACTACCGGTTCAGACTGGAAATTGGCAGATGCCAGTATTCGCGGCTGTGACTCCGCAATAATCCCCAGAATTTCCAGCAAAATCAGCAGTCGTTTACGCGGATCTGTCGTCACCAGTTGCAGGAAAAGCGGTCCGACCAATCCGGATATCTCTGATGAAAACTCAAGCCCTCGCCGTGCATCGCACATGATTCCCCGCAAATCTGAAAACTCCGGGTAGCCGGTCAGCAGATGATCCAGCCAGGCCTGATTAAACCAGACGACCAGCGCCCGATGAGGAAGCGTCTCCTCCACTCTTCCGGCAGAACACCAGCTATGAGGCAAATTAGGCCCCAATAATGCCAGGTCACCATCTGCATAGGGCTCAACGCAGTCTCCTACATATCGTTCGCCATAAGAGTTCAGTGTAAAGGTGAGCTCGTACTCCGGATGGAAATGCCATTCAAACGGCAGGGTATCGAGTTCTCTCAAAAAGAACTTCCAGGAAGCATCTTCCGGGTATTGAATTTTCTCAAAGCTCGCTTTCATCTTTTAAATCAGCCCGGTTCAGACTCCCACTTCCAGAAAACATCTATGTGCATCAGCAAAGCTAACCGTTCGGATATTTATACGGCCTTTCTAGTGGTTTGAACTCACAGAAATACATCAGTTTGAGCAGATTGTACTACTTATTGCCATATTTCCATCACCCATCGACACAGTGCCAATAGATACTGACTGAAATCATTAACCCCTCTTCAAACGGGAGTCGAGAACCTCATGAGAAATCGCTATGGCTTCGGCAACAATGCGCCAGGCAATAACAGTGTATCGAACCTGCACGGCACGCCGTTCCGTGAACTGCAAAAACAGCTTCCTCTCAGGGTGCTATCCCAGGAGCAATATGACTCCTGGATTCATCAAGGATATGTCATCATCCCTGAGGCGATCAGTTTTGAGGATGTAAAAGCGACACAGCGCTTTTTATGGGAGTTTCAGGAAATGTCCCCAACAGACCCGAATACCTGGTACCAGCCAGAACGCCGATCTCACCAAATGCAGGAACTGAACAATTCGGGGATGGTGGAGTGCTATCATCACCCTCTCCTCTGGAATAACCGACAGAATCCCCGAGTATATAAAGCCTTTGTAGATATCTGGGACAGGGAAGATCTCTGGGTCACCATTGATCGAGCCAATCTGAACCCGCCAAATCGACAGGGAAGAGAGTTTCGAGGGTTTATTCATTGGGACGCAGACACCTCATTAACGCCTCTTCCTGTTAACGTCCAGGGAGTTCTGGCACTAACCAACACTGACTTTGAGAGCGGAGGATTCCAGTGTGTTCCCGGCCTGTACAGAGACCTGGAACAATGGCGCACCCAGCAGCCCGCAAACCGAGACCCCTATGTCCCCGACCTGACCGGATACGAGATTGAATTCATCCCCCTGGAAGCCGGCGACCTGCTGATCT
This sequence comes from Hahella ganghwensis DSM 17046, assembly GCF_000376785.1. Lineage (GTDB taxonomy): Bacteria > Pseudomonadota > Gammaproteobacteria > Pseudomonadales > Oleiphilaceae > Hahella > Hahella ganghwensis. The sequence goes on along the minus strand of NZ_AQXX01000144.1, from coordinate 146,214 downwards.
TCAATGCACTGTTACCCCACGGCATTCGGCCGAACCGATCACAACGAGTACGCATGGCACAATACATCTCTATGGTACCGGCAGAAGAGGATAACCAGTGCATGAAAGAATGGCGTATACGTTCCTGGCAAAACCGGGAAGCGCCATCAGGATATGCATTTCCAGGAGATCCCCGGGAATGGGAGAAGACTCGATATCCCCATGCAGAGCTGACACTATTGGGTGAAAAGCTGCTGGGGAAAACCAGTTGGCAGACCTCTTTCTGAACATATCAGGTTCTCTGCCGCCAAAAGATCACGCAACGCCTGCGAGTATGCCTGATTCTAGTTTCTCATCATCAAATCAAGCTGCTGCATTGCTTTTTCCGCATCAGCCAGATCCGCTGCATTCTCGCTGCGAAGATAGGCATTGATACTGGCGGCTACCTCATCGTTCACATACGAGCGGTACTTATTAAGCACATGTCTTTTATCCAACTGCACACGCAGTTGTTTCATTCCCCAGTAGACCGACCAACTTAGCACGATCGCTACCAGCAACAACAAGCCAGAGTTCAGCTTGGACAACACCCGGGTTTTCATATCGCATTCTCCCGGTTTACGATCGACAAACCTCCTTATTCAGGGATCGAGTCACTCATTAAAAACGCGATGAGAGTACAACTGTTTTGTGACAGCCCTATGGCGATAAAGGCTCAGGTAACGGGAGTTCTGTGGATTTTTGTATCCACAAAGCCAGTCCTTCCGCTTGGCAGAATGGTATCAGTCATATTCTGGGAACAGGATTCTAGCCGGCACAAACCTGAGCTCTGCCGCGCTCCTTGGCAAGACATAGATTCCGGTCAGCAGACTCAATCAATTGGTCTGACTGATGAGTATCATCCGGTACCAGAGAAGACACCCCAATACTGACGCTCAGCACCCCATCGATCGGTGAGGAGGGATGCTCGATTCGCAGCTCCCTGATTGATTTCTCTATGGATTCCGCCAGATTGGACGCGCCGACCAGGTCAGTCTCAGGTAAAATCACTGCAAACTCTTCTCCTCCATAGCGGGCAGCAAGATCGGCTGGCCGTTGAGTACTGGCAGCGATAGTGCCAGCCACGGATCGCAAACTGTCATCACCCTGCTGATGACCCAAGGAGTCATTAAACTTTTTGAAAAAATCGATATCCAGCAGGATCAGGGACAAGGGTTTGCCTGTGCGTCTGCACCGCCGCCATTCCTGCTGAAGATATTGATCAAAGTAGCGCCGGTTGGCCAACTTGGTTAAGCCATCCACCATTGCCATTCGGCGCAAGAGATCAGACTGAAATTTCAGTGTCAGATGAGATCGAACACGCTTTAACAACGTTCTGGAATTCACCGGTTTGCTGACAAAATCAACGCATCCGGCATCCCAGCAGGCATTCTCTTCCTCTTCGGTTGTCTGGCCGGTAACAAATATAACCGGTATTGCAGAGGTGCGTTCATCCTGTTTGAGTCTGCGGCAGGTTTCCAGTCCGTCCAGCCCCGGCATCATAACATCAAGCAAGACCAGATCAGGGGGATTATTCTGACAGAACACCAAAGCTTGTTCGCCACTGGTCGCCATATACAACTCATGTTCATCAGCAAAGATCTGATGAATAACCCTGATCATAAGTGGCTGATCATCAACAATCAGAATGCGACCTCGCTGATTGCCAACATTCAGCTGATCCTGTTCAGGACTGCTATCATTCATAATGAGATAACATCCGCCATGAGCAACTCCTCATCATGCAGATTCCTCAACCTGCCTCTGTACATTTCGACAGCATGCTAGCGCAACATCAAAGTCCATCCGCTCCATTGCTTCAGCCAGTATCTCGAATTCATGAGGAAACAATACAGAATATTGTCCCTTCATACCTTCAAATACGTCCAATGCCTGAAGATTGGCCTCTTTTAGGAGCCCTTCCAAGGTTATCAGCTCCTCACCCAGATCTTTCTGGCTCACAGACTCTGTCATTTGCACGTGTGCTTCAATATCAACAGATCTCTCAACGACCTTTTCAACTTCCTCCTGAACCATATTAAATTGCCATTGCAGATCCCCCAGCCACACTTCACACCGCTCCATACTGCCATCTTCCACGATGGCTCCTTCAATATGCTGCGCCAGGGTGGACAGTTTATTGGCGCCAATCGTGGCCGCCCCTCCTTTGATACTATGCACCATGCGCTGCAACGTCTCGATGTCCGTGTCGCCGTTTTCTCCTGACACAAGGCACTCAATTAACGAAGGAGTGTCACGAAGAAAGTGATCCAATGCCTTTTGATATGCCCCCTCATTTCCCTGAAGGCGAGCCAACGCACCCTTTCTATCCAGGACAACATCTGCAAGAGGCTCTACTTTGACACTAACAGGAGGCTGTACACTGCCTTCTCCTGAGTGATGCAGAATAACGTCGATCAATTGATCCACATTAAACGGCTTACCAATATGATCATTCATGCCACAATCCAGTGCCGCTTTGCGGTCAGATTCCATGGCATTTGCTGTCATGGCAATAATCGGCAACTGATCCTGAGTCCATTGTTCCCTGATGATACCTGTTGCCGTATAGCCGTCCATTCCCGGCATCTGGATATCCATCAGCACCACGTCATAGGAAGCTTCTGAAGACTTAACCATATCAACAGCTTTGACACCGTCGACAGCCAGGTCCACTTCGGCCCCTTCTTCCTTCAGTAGTTCGAGCGCCACTTGTTGATTGGTAGGGTTATCCTCCACCAGCAGGATAGATAATCCCTGCAAACGTAGCTGTTTTTGTGCTTTAACACTTTTCGATATGGCCTGATTTCCCGCCATTCCCCCAGCCACAGCATCAAGAAGTACCGATGCTGTTACTGGCTTGATCAGAAAGCCATTGATCACATCAGGGGCAAGCATCTGATGCTGGGCAAGAGCTTCACGTTTTTGCGCTGTGATCATAATGATCAGCGGCAGCCTGTCAGCAGGAAACAGATCACGCAGGCTTTCACTGGCCTCCCAACCATCAATCCCTGGCATCAGCCAATCCATCAGAATGAGGTCATAAGGAGGCTGCTCAGGCGCACTGTCCTGAACCTTTTGAATTGCTTCCTCTCCTGAACTGACCGTATCCACCTGCCAGCCAAGGCTGGTCACTATCCCTCCCAGAATGTCCCGAGCACTGGCATTATCATCCACAATCAACACTTTCAGGTTTTGCAGAGGTCCATCTATATGAAGCTTCTGCTCTTCAATCAGTGTGCAGGGAATATAAAAACTGAAGGTACTTCCCTTGCCTTCTTCACTTTGCGCACTGAGATCCCCTCCCATCAGGGATACCAGCCTCTGGCAGATGGTCAATCCCAGCCCTGTCCCACCATAACGCCTGGCAGTGGATGTCTCCGCCTGAGAAAACCCTTCAAATATGCGCTGGAGGTATTCTTCGGAAATGCCAATACCCGTGTCCCGAACCGAAAAAGACAGGATCAACATATTCTCCGTGCGGGAAAATGTTTTCACTGACAGGACAACCTCGCCGCTCTCGGTAAACTTCACCGCATTACCAGCAAGATTGATCAGTACCTGCTGTAACCGCATCCCGTCAACCAGAACACTGTCAGGAAGGTCTGGATCAATATCAAAAAGCACTTCCAGGGCCTTGTCACCGACATTGGCAGAGAGAATCACTCCCACCTCCCTGAGCAGACTATCGATATTGCAGGGCTGGGGATCAAGCTCCAGCTTGCCAGCCTCCACTTTGGAGAAATCCAAGATATCATTCAGGATTCCCAACAAAGCTCTGGCCGCCGACTCCGTTTTTTCAACATAGTCCGCCTGCTGAGCCTCCATCGATGTGTTCTTCAGCAAGTGCAACATGCCAAGAATCGCATTCATGGGCGTTCTGATCTCATGACTCATATTTGCCAGGAATTCAGACTTGGACTTATTGGCTTTATCGGCAGCCAGCTTGGCTTCCTGAAGGCGTGTCTCATAGGCGCGCCGGTCAGTGATATCACGATTGACCCCGAGCACCAGTACAGGTTGGTTATCAGCATCACGTTCGACAACGGCAGTCGCCTGAATATACCGCGTACTGCCATCCGGACGAACAATACGAAAAGTGGGATCAAATACGTCTTCACCGTCCATCGTTGCCTTTAGCTGTGACAGGGTGGCATCTCGGTCTTCCGGGTGCAGAGAGTTTTCCCAAAACTCATAATATAAACCCGATTCCAGGGTTTCCCGGGGCACCTGGTAAATGTTCTGCATCTGTTGATTCCATTCCAGAGAGTCATCTTCAAGATTCCAGGTCCAGATTCCAAGTTCGGCAACTTCTGCCGCCTTAACCAGATGATCCCGCATTCTCATTAGGTTCAGTCGATCCTGAACCTGACTGGAGATATCCGAAGCCATGAGGAGGTAACCAGAGATATTTTCATCTTCATCGGCCAACATGGTGACCGAAAGGTATACCTGGAAGTGCGAACCGTCTTTGCGGATATAGGTCCACTCGTGCTCATTGTTAAGATGATGCCGGGATTTGGCAAAAATAACGTCATCACCGGGTGCGATTTGCTTACCTAATTCTTTGGAAAACTCTACAGCCCGGTTACTTAATTCCTCCTCCAGACAGAATGAGCGCGGAGTTTGCCTGTCGATCATCTCTTCCGCGGAATACCCTAGCATACGTTCAGCCGCGGGGTTGAAAAGGGTGATAAAACCTTCTCTATCTGTTGCGATAATAGCGAAACCAGCATGATTCAGAATGGCTTTCTGCAAGGCGTGGTAATGCCTTATTTCTTCGGTTCTTTCTACAACCTGCTGTTCCAGAGTCGAATTCAGGTGGCGAATTTCCTCTTCTACCGCCTTCTGTCGGGAAATATCCCTGATCGTTTTGGCTGACCCGACAATAGTACCTCCGGCATCTTTAATCGGGCTTGCCGCGACAGAAACATCCAGCTCTAAACCATCTTTTCGTTTCCTGCGTGTATCGAAGTGCGGAACTTTCTCGCCTTTCCCGATTATTTCAAGAATATTTTTCTCTTCATGAGCTCTATCCTCGGGCACGATAAGAGAACCCAGTCGCTGGCCTGTCGCTTCGGATTGCGAGTAACCGAACATCTCTTCCGCGCCACGATTCCAACTCAGGACGACCCCATTAAGAGTGTTTCCAATGACAGCATCATCAGTACTCTCAACAATTGCTGCGAGTCTGGCCTGTTCTACACTGACTTTTTGCTTTTGCCGGTTGTTCAACCAATACAAATACAGAAATCCTCCTGCCACTGCGATGCAGGCAATCACGGCAATCAGGAGGGAAAACACGGATTGCAGCACCTGAATTTCAATATTCTCTTCTGGGGTCACCAGGATAAGATTGAGTCCCCATAATGGATCGTCGGGCTGAAAGGGAATACGCCGCTGCATCGCGATAATGTGCCCATCTGATCCGGCAAAGTACTCCAGTGCTGAGGGTAACGCATTGTTTGCTAAAGGTTGGAACTCATTCTCCCAGCGGTAACTTTTGTCAAAATCGAAGCCGAATGTCTTTCCAGGATCAGGATGAATCAGAAAATCCCCTCGAAGGTTGGTCAGGTAGACCTGGACACCTTCGGGCAGGTTTTGCCTCAGTTTATCAAGGAGATACTTTGCTTTGATGTTGATGACCACTATGCCGAAAGTATCGCCGTTGGTGTTACGAATCGGGGTGGCCATCCTTATGGTTGGAATGTGGGGAATCTCAACAGCACCGTTCTCCCTGTTGAGATCAATATCTGAAATATAGATTTCGTGACGACGTAGCTTGACGGTTTCCCGGAAATATCTCCTGTCACCCTTAGCCTGCATCTCATCGTTGCTGACCACCACAACATCCTGCCCTTGACGATTTACCCGAACCAATTCCCTTCCATTACCAGCAACACCAATATAACGAAGCTGAAAAACTTCAGGGTGGGCATACATGTAGCTACTGAAGATCGCATTGAGACGACGTATCCAAAGAGATCGGGTGCTGTTTTCCCATACATCAAAACCACCTTTGCCACTTGCTCTGACAATTCCCTGGATAGGGGGAACAGAGGCGAGAAACAAGAGGTCATTGTGGTAGCTCTGTAAATCCTGCGAGAAGCGCTCCGTTCTAAGACCGACCTGTCCCTGAAAATGCTCTTCCAAGTGAGCATACGCGCTATACAGCCCGACTCTCCAGCCCGCAAGCACGACGACAGCCAGAAGCGCAACCGTGGCAGCCAATGCAGAGATTAAGCGGGATTTGAGGGACCGAAAGATCTTATCCATAGAACGCTGTCGGAGAATCCAAAAACCGTTGAAAAGTTAGGAATACACCTGTAAATATAGTTTAAAGATTCTGTATTCCAATCAAGATTCTCCATACGACCTGACTTTTCTTAGTTATCAGGACAACTGGAATCAACCGATAATTATGTCCCCCACATTGGCTGCCTCGTCAACTAGCTGAAATTGCACGTCTACAACTATCCCAAAATCTCTCCAAATAAGCCGTATACGTTAAAATACCGGCTCGTCGGGACCAAATCCGGGCATACATGACTCTCCCATGCCTTGACCATTGATTTCATCCCGTGCCTGGCGTTACAACGTCATCTTTTTCATCCCTCATAGTCAGAGGCAGCCTGTTGAATGTCTTCAGGAAAGTCTTCGAATTCCTGCACCTGACGAACTTCAATCACTTCGTTATCAGATGCGGGACAACGTCTGGCCCACTCAATCGCCTCTTCCCGCGATGCCACCTGGATCATCCAGAATCCTCCCAGAACTTCATTCGCTTCCACATAAAGACCATCGGTCACTGTCGGCTCACCACGCTTAAAAGATACCCTTGCTCCCATAGAAAGAGGATGCAGGCCTTCCAACGAAACCAACACACCTGCCTGCTGCAATTCCCGATTATAGGCCATCATGGCCTCAACAGCGTCCGTTGCCGGCATCGTACCTGGCTCGGCTGTTTCATACCCTTTTGGTATCATCAACATCATAAATCTCATTGCTATTCTCCTTGGCGCAATTCGCGGGTTCAGACACATTCACCTGGAATGTCAATTCATTCACAAGCGCTATTCCACTCCATAGTCGTTCTTCTGTCGGCGGTTTCGACATCCCTGAAATAAGTTTTTACCCATCATGAATAAATGCTAATTGTTCATCGTACCGGCGATTGATTTATAACAGCACATCTAATCAGGACACATGTCGCTATGCTAGACAACGACCAGACATCAAAAGGAAAAATTCATGTCAAAGAAACCCTCTGCCGTCATTTCAACTACCACAGTCCTATGGCTAGCCATGCTTGAAGGTATGGTGTTAGCTCCTAAAGCGTTATCCGAAGAGAGCAAATGGAGTTATACCGGGAATGAAGGGCCTGCCTATTGGTCCACGTTGGACCAGGATTATCTCACCTGCGGACAAGGGAAAAATCAGTCACCCATTAACCTAACGAATATGGTCGAGGGCAAACTACCGGAAATAAGTCTCCAGTACTCAGGTAAAGCAACAGAGGTCGTGAATAACGGGCATACAATTCAGGTAAATTATGCTCCCGGCAGCACACTTGAGCTAAATAACAAGAAGTTCGAGTTGAAACAGTTCCACTTTCACTCTCCCAGCGAAAACACAATCAAAGGAGAAAGTTTTCCCCTGGAAGCACACTTCGTCCATGCCGATGAAAACGGGAATCTCGCCGTACTTGCACTCATGCTCAAAGAAGGCGAAGAAAACCAAGCTCTACAACCTGTGTGGGAAAAGATGCCTTTGGATTCCGGCGAAAAAGAAGCGTTGACGACCCCGATCAATACAGCCGACATTCTTCCCTCGTCCCATGCCTATTATCGTTTCAATGGATCGTTGACCACGCCTCCCTGTTCCGAGGGAGTCAGATGGCTGGTGTTGAAAGACTCCGTGACCATCTCAAAAGAACAGCTGGAGAAGTTCAACCAGTCCATTCCATTTGACAATAATCGGCCGGTACAGCCAGTGAATGCCCGGGTTATTGTGCAGTAGGCTTATTCAACTTCCCCTTTATTCAAAAGGCTGAGTCCACGGTACGCTTATGAGCGTCCGTGGATGGAATATCCCTTCAGGTAACGGTTATCTTGTAAGCCATCGATTCGTATAGGAGTGGGAACAAGCTATATCACTTTTCAGCTTCCGCATCCTGATCTAAAACAGATCCATAAAACGATAGTACAGCATCCCCAGCGCCAGCAAAGGTGAGCGGAATTTTGGACCACCGGGGAAGGTCATATGGCGGACTTTTTCGAAATATTCGATGCGGTGGCTTTCCTGATGCATCGCCTCGGCAATAAGTCTGCCGGCCATATGGGTCGCATTGAGGCCATGGCCGGCATAAGCCTGCGCATAATATACATTGGGTCTCAAGCGGCCGATTTGAGGTAGGCGGTTCGCTCCGATACCAATCATGCCGCCCCACTGATAGTCAATTTTGACGTCTTTAAGATAGGGAAACAGCTTGACCAGATCTGGCTTCATCACCCCCTCGATGGATTTCGGGTCACGTCCAGAGTAGTTGCAGCGGCCACCGAATAGCAGTCGCTTGTCAGCACTCAGACGATAATAATCGAGTGCTACATTCTGATCACAGACCGCCATATCCTGGGGCAGAGTCCGTTTCCACTGCTCTTCCGTCAGCGGTTCGGTAGCGATAATGTAGCTACCGGCAGGAAGGACTTTGGTTTCAAGAACCTTATCCAGGCCAGCGACATACGCATTGCCACAAAGCACCAGTTTGTCGGCTTTGACTCGTCCCTTGGCGGTGTGAACCACAATACCGGGACTTTCCTCGATTCTGGTCACCAGACTGTTTTCAAAAATCTGCACGCCTAGGGACGCAGCCGCGTGCGCCTCACCGGTTATCAGATTCAACGGGTGAACATGCCCGCTTCCCATGTCCACTAAACCTCCCACATAGGCGTCGGTGCCGACCACTTCCCCCATGCGCTCAGCCTGGAGAAGTTCTATGTGGTGAGGATAGTTCACGGATTTCAGCCATTCATAGTCTTCTTCGAAGTCCCGGTAGTGCCGGGTCTTGGTGGCAAGATCACAGTAACCCATTTTGAGGTCACAATCGATATCGAATTTTTCGATACGGCTCTTGGCGATATCGACGGCTTCGAATCCCATCTGTGAAATAGCGTCAATACCTTCCTGACCAATCCACTTTCGAGATTGCTCAAGACCATGACCTATTCCCCGGATCAACTGGCCACCGTTCCTCCCGGAAGCTCCCCATCCGATCATGCGGGCTTCGACCACCGCAACCTTATCTCCTCTCTCGGCCAGCTCTATTGCCGTATTAATGCCACTGAGGCCGCCCCCCACAACACACACATCGACGTTGACCTCCCCTTCCAGGGTTGGATAGGTATCCGGGTAATTCCGGGAGGCAACATAATAGGAGTCAGGGTGGTTGTCACTGTGAGTATGAGGGTTCAGGTATTTTGTCATGGGGACCATGTAAATTATTCTGTTCTAACGTTCGGTATTTTTGACACACATCCTTCCAAGTTGCAAGCCCTGGAATCAGCATAAGTATTAAAATGAAACTTTACGTTGGTCTGACCTCCCCCTTTTGGTAACATTTGTAAAAAATAATGAATGGCTATTTGATTTTATTTAACGCCCACCTGTCAAAAATACCATTGTGTACAGGTTGGGACGGTCAAAGAGACTGCCTGGAGGTGACAAGCGTTGGATGTAGGAGCTCGATTAAGGGCAATTCGCAAGCAGAAGAATCTCTCTCAGCGTGAGCTGGCAAAACGTGCTGGAGTAACCAACAGCACCATTTCCATGATCGAAAAAAACAGTGTCAGTCCGAGCGTCAGCTCATTGAAAAAAGTACTGACGGGCATTCCCATTTCCCTGGTGGAATTTTTTGCTGAGGATGTTGAAGACGATAAGCCACAGACCGTTGTCTACACGCCCTCCACATTGCTGGATCTCTCCGTCAACGATATCAAGATGAAGCTGGTCGGAAAGTCTTTTGGACACCGGGCACTGGCCTTTCTCATTGAAACCTACCAACCCGGCGCTGACACCGGTGAAGATATGTACGTCCATGAGGGCGAAGAGGCCGGGTTAGTCCTGACCGGTCAGTTGGAACTCACTGTCAGTGGCGAGATTTACCATCTGAAACCGGGGGACAGTTACTACTTCGACTCCACTCGACCGCACCGTTTCAGAAATCCTTACGACGAGCCTTGTGAAATTGTCTCCGCTACCACGCCGGCCAATTTCTAATATGAAGTGAAAACCCGATCGCGGCATTTGATCCAGCCAGGGGAAATCATTCCCCTGGCATGTCCGGACCTTTCCACCCAGATTGATCTATTTCTCAACAGCACTTTTCCAGGCATCACTACCCGGCCACCTTTTGAATCCGCCGACAGTCTTCAATAAATCCGTTAAGGTAATCCACCTCCCGATCCTGTACCCGTGTGCCGACATAAATATTCTTCTGCAATCCCTGGGGACCTAGAGGCTTTGACACCACGGGAAGCTGCTCAGCGTAACGACGTATCAACCAATCCGGCATGGCGCTAACTCCCCGCTCCGCCGCAACCAGTTCCATCATAATTTCGGTAGTTTCCACCTGAGGATTCTGTTTTGGCGTAATCTGCTGCGGAATCAGGAAATGGGTATAAATATCCAATCGTTCCCTGGGCACCGGATAGCTGATCAATACTTCGTTCTGGAGATCCTTCGGCTCAATAAACGCCTTCTCCGCCAACGGGTGGAATTTGAATACTGCCAATTCCAGCTGATATTCGAAGACTGGCCGGAATTCAAGCATGTCATCCTGTACCGGATCGGGAGTGATTAAAGCATCAATTTCAAAATGCTTGATCGCCTGCAACCCTGAAAACTGGAAGCGTTGCCGGACATCCAGATCAACATCCGGCCACTTTTTCAGGTAAGGGCTTACCACCTGCAAAAGCCATTGATAGCAGGGGTGGCATTCCATTCCGATACGTAACCGACCACGCTTTCCGTCTGCAAATCCCGTCATCATTTCTTCCGCCTGTTCCAATACCGGCAGCACTGTGCGGGCCACGGACAACAGGTACTGACCTGCCTGCGTAAATTCAAGCTTCCGGCCTTGTCGGGTCCAGACAGTCACGCCCATACGGTCTTCCAGTTTGCGGATGGCATGTGACAACGCTGATTGAGTCAAGCATAGATGCTCCGCCGCTTCAGTCAATGTGCCATGGCGGGCAATCGCCGCAATAATATCCAAATGTGACCGTTCAATCATGAATAACCTTCATACCATAGTGAAAATACATCAATTTTATTCACACTAACACAGCGCTAGGATGCAGGGAATTATCGTTAATCAGCAACACGGATAGGGACATGGCAAAAGTACATAATCTTGGGTTTCCACGCATCGGCGCCCGCCGGGAACTGAAATTCGCCCTGGAGCGCTATTGGAAAGGTGAAGTTTCCGCTGAAGACTTGGCAAACACGGCGGCGGATATTCGTCGAGAGAACTGGCAGAGACAGATTGATGCAGGATTGGACCTGATCCCTGTAGGAGATTTTTCTCTCTACGATCAGGTACTGGATACCAGCTTCCTGATCGGAAATATCCCGGCCAGATTTCGTGAAGGTGCATCCGTCAGTCTGCTCAACCAGTATTTCCGGGTGGCCCGCGGTCGTTCGCCAGATCCGCACGCTCCACCAGTAAGAGCCGCGGAAATGACCAAATGGTTTGATACCAACTACCATTACCTGGTGCCGGAATTGGGCCCTGAGGTACAGTTCGAATTGCAACCACAGAACCTTCTGGACCAGATCAGGGAAGCCAAGGCTCTGGGAGCTAATATCAAGCCTGTGATTCTGGGTCCGCTAAGTTATTTGTGGCTCGGCAAAGGCCCTGAAGGCTTCCAGTCGCTCGACTTGCTCGAACGAATTTTGCCAGTGTATTCCAGCCTGATCGAAAAGATTGCTGATGAGGGTGTTGAGTGGATTCAGATCGACGAACCTATTCTGGCTCTGGACCTGCCAGATAACTGGAAAACCGCCTTTGAAACCACCTACCACCAGATTCGACAGTCCAAAGTGAAGGTCCTGATGGCGAGCTATTTTGGTCCACTGGGTGAAAATCTCACGACCATTGCCCACTTGCCGGTGGAAGGTCTTCATATTGATGCTGTCAGGGGCCGCGATGAGGTCACCATCGTATTGGATAAAATCAGTGGCTATAAAACCCTGTCTCTGGGTGTTATTGATGGTCGCAATATCTGGCGGGCAGACTTAAATCAGCTGTTGCAATGGCTAAAGCCGATTCATGAAAAACTTGGCGATCGACTTTGGTTGGCACCATCCTGTTCATTGTTGCATGTCCCGGTTGACCTTGGACAGGAAGACCAGCTTCCGGATGATGTCGCACACTGGCTCAGCTTTGCCCAGCAAAAGTTGGAAGAGCTTAATACGCTCTCCACTGCACTGAACCAGGGAGAGGATGCTGTTGCCAGACAGTTGGATGCGAATGCCAGCGCGGTCTTCAATCGGCAAAACTCCTCCCGAGTGAAAAAAGGTGAGGTGCAGAATAAGCTGGCTCAACTGGGAGACAATACCTTTTTCCGCGAGATCCCGTTCAATGAGCGTAAAACGGTACAGCAACAATCATTGAACCTACCTTTGTTTCCAACCACCACCATTGGTTCGTTTCCACAGACACCGGAAATTCGTCAAATAAGGCAGCAGTTCAAACAAGGCAGTATCGATAAAAACGATTATGCACGCGCCATGGAAACAGAAATACGCCAGGCTGTCTCTGTGCAGGAGGCTCTTGATATCGATGTGCTGGTGCATGGAGAGGCCGAGCGCAACGACATGGTGGAGTACTTTGGTGAACAATTGGACGGGTACTGCTTTACCCGCTTTGGCTGGGTGCAATCCTACGGTAGCCGTTGCGTTAAGCCACCGATTATTTTTGGCGATGTTTCCCGTCCAGCCCCAATGACGGTCGAATGGAGCCGGTTTGCACAGGAACAGAGCCAACGTCCGATGAAGGGAATGCTGACCGGACCGATCACCATGTTGCAATGGTCATTTGTTCGTGACGACCAACCCAGAGAGGTGACGGCCAATCAAATCGCCCTGGCACTTCAAGAGGAAGTTCTGGACCTGGAACAGGCGGGAATCCGCATTATTCAAGTGGATGAACCCGCGTTGCGGGAAGGCCTGCCTCTGCGACGGACAGAATGGGCAAAGTATCTGGCCTGGGCAACGAGGGCATTTCGCCTGAGTGTGCACGGTGTGGCAACATCCACGCAGATTCACACGCACATGTGTTATTCCGAGTTTAATGACATTATCGAGGCCATTGCAGAACTGGATGCGGACGTTATCACCATCGAAACGTCACGCTCGGACATGGAACTCCTGGATGCCTTTGTGAACTTTCAATACCCCAATGACATCGGCCCGGGTGTTTATGATATCCACAGTCCCAACATCCCCGGAAGACAAGCGATAGAAGACCTCATGGAAAAGGCACTGGCTCACATTCCAGCCCGGCAATTGTGGATAAACCCTGACTGCGGACTGAAAACCCGACAATGGGATGAGGTCCGGCCGGCTCTGGAATCCATGGTCGAGGCGGCCAAGGCATTGCGCCGGCGTCATGGAACGCCTGCGTCACACTAGACCGGGCAATCAGGAGGAACCGCCGTGCGGAGGCTGAACCATTCAGTCTCCGATACGCCAGTTCCTGCAGGTCTCCTCATGCAGACAGTGATTTGGAATTGGACTGTCTGCTTTCCAGCCAAAGCTTAAGAGATTTAAAGTTCATAGGACGACTCAAGTGATATCCCTGAGCAATATCGCAACCCATATCAGTCAATATTTCCAGCACAGCCTCGCTCTCAACACCTTCTGCAACCACGTCAAAGCCAAGGCTGTGACACATGTCTATCGTTGTCTGAACAATAATTCGTGAAGTTTCCTTTTCACAAATATCGGTGATTAAGGCTCGATCAATTTTAATCTCACTGGCAGGAAGCTGTTTCAGGTACGACAGTGATGAGTACCCGGCACCAAAGTCGTCTATCGACACTTTCAACCCTTCGTCAGAGAGCTTATGCAGCGCACTGAGGCCCAACCCCGGATCCTCCATAATTGCCGTTTCCGTCAGCTCCAGTACCAGAGAATGGCGAGGCAGGGACAGGCGTTCGAGGGCATCCTTCAAAAATGCTTCCAGATCGGTTTCCATGAGATTCTTTGCCGACAGATTGACCGACAGGGAGTTCACATACCCCAGCATCTGTAATTCTTTAAAATCCTCCAGGGCACGACGCACTACCCATCGGGTCAACTCCCGGATCACCCCGGTTTTTTCTGCCAGAGGAATAAAGTGGTCAGGAGGGACAAATTCACCATCTTCATTCCGCCAACGAATCAACGCTTCTATTCCCACAACCTGATTGTTCGCCAGGGAAACTTTAGGCTGATAATAGAGTATTGGCAGGTTATCCCTGAGTGCCTGCCGCAGATCTGTCATCAGTGTCAGGCGACGTTGGTCATAACCATCCTGGCGCGGTGAATAAAACGCCATGGGCGGATTGCGTCGACGGGCACTTTCCAGGGCCACGTGGGCGTGGCGGATCAACTTGGTGGCATCACGACCATTCTTGGGGTAGACGGACACACCAAATACCGCACCGACTTCGATGTTGAGCCCCTGATAATCAAAGGGTTCAGCCATATCCGCCATGAACTTGATATAGGCGTCACTATTCTGTGCCGGGGCTTCAGCCTCCACCAGAAATCCCAATGTATCGTTGTCACAGGCACTGACCCAATGCCCGCCTTCATTGGTCTTTTCAATCGGCACTACCCCGGTTAAGCCCGATGCCAACTGATTGGCTTTCTTTCCTATTCTGCGGGTCAGGGACTCTGCATGGATGAGGCCGAGTGTTTTGGTGATTTCCTCAAATCGCGTCATTCTCATGAGAACCACCAGATACGACTTATCCCTGACAGATTTGATGTGGTCATAAATGGCCATTTCATACAGATTACGATTGGGCAGTCGGGTGACAGGATCATGCAGCGCCATCTGGATCAGCTGCATCTGGGCTTCACGACGCTCACGCCCTTCTTTGAGAGACTGCATCTGCGCTTTGACCTTTTCCTCACGCTCCTGATGAAGACGTTCAGCCAGGGCGATGGTCAGTATTGTTGCTTCAATCGCAGAGCCTATCTGCATGCCATAGTCTGACCAGAAAGTATTCGGCAAAATGCCATACTTGTGCGCCATGGTCACAACAAACCCTGTCGTTAAGGTCGACCAGGCAAAGGTAAAATATATCGCCGGTCGACTTCCTTTCCACCATGCGATCGGCCCGGCAAAAATCAATACGAGCCACAAGGGCGCAGCCAATAATGCGGAAGCCCTGATCGATATTCCGTAGGGCAGAAAGAAAGCGCCAATCAAATTAACTGCGGAGATGATCGCCAGCACCTTCAGCGCCAGATCAATTTTCGGCAGTACCTGCGGCGTATTCAGAAATGAACGGGCAAATAATATTGAGAACAGCGACAGAACCGGAATCGACAACAGCATCGCCTGATGCTGTACCCAGGTATGATTGATCAGTATGTGCTGGGCAAAGAAGCCTCGGAGGCAGAAAAAGAAAAGCAGGTTCCCCAGCAGAGACAGCGCATAGTATAGATATGTCACTTCCCGCAGCATGGCGAAAATGGCCAGATTAAGCAAAATCATCAAGCTGATCAGGCCGTAATAATAGAAGTGCAGCTTGATTTCCGCTGCAGAGGCTTCAAAAAAGGCTTTTTCCCGCCATACCCTGAGAGGATATTGCATTGCCCCTTCGGTTTGGGTGCGGATATAGATCGTTTTTATTTCCCCGGGGGCCAGGGGAACGCGCAGTAAAAAATTGGGATGGTCTATTTCTCTGGGGTAGAAAGGGTGCTGGTCACCAATCAGAAGAACCTTTTCCAGCGTGCCATTGGCAAAGAGAAAAAGTTCCACCTGATCCAATTGGGGATAACCGACTTCGACAACATATTTCGCCGCTTCACTTCCCTGGTTCCGAAGGGAAAATCGTGTCCATATCTGTGAGCGGGTATACCCGAAATTAGTGCCGCCACCTGGGATAAGGTGCCAGCTATCCGGGGGGAGATTACGAACTTCGTTGACAGTCAGGCTGAGCCCTTTGTCTTCGAGAAATTCCAATTCAACATCATAGGGACCAGGCTTTTCATCAAGACTGTTCAGGGGTGTACCAAAAGATACAGACCCCTGAAGCAGAAGAATGGTTGCAAATATCAGCCTGATCCACATAAGTCACTTAAAGGTGAAGTTTACGCTCACCTCTGTAACTATAGCTCTTAAACAACCTGAGCGTACAATTGTGCGCTGAATTAGCGCACTAGGTATCACATTACGCCCAATTCAGCACAAGAAGTATGCAACTCCACTATCCTGCGACAGCTCAGGAAAGTGTCTGCCTGGCAAAATCGATATAAAGTTCTCTCAATCGCTTTACCATGGGACCCGGTTTGCCATCACCCAACTGATGGCCGTCAATGGATACAACAGGCAAAACAAAAGTGGTAGCCGATGAAATAAAGGCTTCCTGAGCCTGATAGGCCTCTTCAGGAGTGAACAGACGCTCTTCGATTTGCATACCATTTTCGGCGGCCAGTGCCAGAATCGCCTGACGGGTAATTCCCGGCAGAATATCCGGACTGAGTGGACGGGTAATCAGTCGTTGTTGCCGATCAATGATATAGGCATTGTTCGAGGTCCCCTCGGTCACATAACCATTTTCCACCATCCAGGCATCATCCGCTCCCTGCTCGGCAGCCTGTTGTTTGGCCATAGAAGCCGGCAACAACCCCACCGTCTTGATATCCCTTCTGCGCCAGCGAATGTCAGGCACGGTAACCACTTTCAATCCAGTTTCTGCGGCAGGTGGTGTCATGACGTTGCGAGAGTAACTAAAGGCC
The DNA here is from genome assembly GCF_000376785.1 of Hahella ganghwensis DSM 17046. Lineage (GTDB taxonomy): Bacteria > Pseudomonadota > Gammaproteobacteria > Pseudomonadales > Oleiphilaceae > Hahella > Hahella ganghwensis. The sequence continues at coordinate 129,180 of NZ_AQXX01000144.1, read as the reverse complement.
ACGACGGAAGGTGCGGGGTTCTCGGGGAAGTTAAAATCCCTGGTGGCCGCGCCTCGCGATACCTGAAGGTAGACCATCCCCTGCTCGACCTGATTGCGCTCCAGCAGGGTTTTCTGCATTTGCGTAATCTCGTCATCCGACATTGGACAGGTCATCTTGATCTCACCCAGCGAGCGATGCAGCCTCGCCAAATGGCTTGCATTATCAACAAGCCCTCCATCGATCACAGAAGTGACTTCATACACTCCGTCAGCAAACAGGAAGCCCCGGTCAAAAACCGAAATTCGGGCTTCTGACTCTGGAACATACTCTCCGTTTACAAAGACAACAGATTCAGACACAAATCACCCCTTTTTCACAACCATCACTGGAATTTTTGACCGGCCAACCACCTTGTTGGCAATCGACCCGAGTACTGCTTTTTCAATTCTGGAATGCTTATGGCTGGCCATCACAATCAAGTCCGCTTTGACCTTGGTGGCCGTTTTCAGAATCAGATCCGCCGGTTTTCCCTCAAGGGTATAGGACTTGTATTTGACGCTGTCCTCTGTGAAGTACTTCTCCAGAAATGCCTCAAGATCCTTTTGGGACTGTTTCAGTGCTTTATCAAAAGCATCATCCGGAAAAAAAGAACCAACCCAGGGATTCTGATAACCCGGAACCACATGAACAATATGCAGACAGCCTTTCTCGTTGAGAAGCTGTCTGGCATGGGTCAGGGCCAGGTCAGAAAACCCATCTTTGGCCATATCCACTGGTACCACAATTGACTTGTACATATTTCAGCTCCTTCAGGCCAATGCAGCAGAACCATGAGTGCGACGACGTCGTTGCATCATGGCAATCAATCCCAGAATGACAATGGCAGGTAGAAACATCCATTCCTTGGCCGGCCGGTCCGCAGCCTTCTGGATACCCACGATTCTCCAGTCAAAATCAATGCCTGATTTCTGGGCCTGGCTACCAAACACCACCATATCCACTGTCCAGCTATCTTCAGCTTCGGTCAGCATCAGCCCCATGGCATTGAGTCTTTCCTCGGCGCCTTCCAGCGCTTCGTTCAATCTCAATGACACGGTTTTGGACACCTCGTCCCCTTCCAAAGTCATACCTTCAAAGTTCAACTGGATAAATTCGCCGGGTTGCAACCTGTTAACACTCTCATGCAGCTCAGTTGCCGGCAGATTCTCATATGGCGGATAAAGCTGATCCATCCAGTAACCCGGACGAAACAGCGCAAACGCCACCAGCAGCAGAATCAGTGATTCCCAGATCTTACTCTTCACCAACCAGTAACCCTGAGTGGCTGCGGAGAAGACCAGGATTGCCGTAACCGCACTGACAATCGTCAATATCAGATCAAACACAGACTCAATGCCAATCAACAATAGCTGAGTGTTGAAGATAAACATGAACGGAAGAATGGCCGTCCGGATATCGTAGGTAAAGCCCTGAATACCGGTTTTGATTGGATCAGACCTTGCGATCGCAGCGGCAGCAAATGCCGCCAGTCCCACGGGGGGCGTATCATCCGCCAGGATACCGAAATAGAACACGAACATGTGGACAGCAATCAGCGGAACAATCAGTCCGTTCTCAGCACCAAGAGTCACAATCACCGGTGCCATCAAGGTTGATACCACAATGTAATTGGCCGTGGTGGGAAGTCCCATCCCCAATATAATGCATATGATGGCGGTAAAAATAAGTATCAGAATCAGGCTACCGCCGGAGATAAACTCAACAAACTCCGTCATCATCTGGCCCAGACCGGTCAGGGTGACCGTTCCAACGATGATTCCCGCAGCTGCTGTCGCCACACCGATACCCACCATATTGCGGGCACCATTGATCAACCCTTCCACAAAATCATGCCAGCAATCTGCAAATTTGGCAGCCCAGCCAGCCTCACCTCGGAACCAGGCTTTCAGCGGTCGATGAGTCAATACAATCGCAATCAGGAACACCACCGAATAGAACGCCGATTGCTGAGGCGAATAGCGTTTAACTGCCAAAGCCCAGAGTAAAACGATAATCGGCAGAGCAAAGTAAAGACCCGATAGTACAGTGGGACGCACCTGCGGCAGATGATCAAGTTCAATACTGGCATCATCTTCTACCAGTTCCGGATACCCGGCAGCGATCTTCAATAGCCAGAAATAGGCAGCAATGACCGCCAGAATCATCACTGGATAGGACCAACTGCCCATGGCGGATTCCAGAAAGGTACTGCCGTAATACACAATGCCTGACAGTGCCAGCATAATCAGAATATTCATGCTCCAGACCATCAACCGTTGCGTAGGCGTTGGCTTATTCTGGCGCTCAATCCCCTGCATATTCAGCTTCACCGCCTCCAGATGCACAATATAAACCAGTGCGATATAGGAAATGATGGACGGCAGGATGGCATGCTTGACTACTTCAATGTAGGAAATACCAACATACTCCACCATTAGAAAGGCAGCAGCTCCCATGATCGGCGGAGTAAGCTGGCCGTTAGTGGACGCAGCCACTTCGACTGCACCGGCCTTGGTGCCGGGGAACCCTACCCGCTTCATCAAAGGAATCGTAAATGTTCCAGTGGTGACAACGTTGGCAATTGAAGAACCGGAAATAATACCGCTGAGGCCTGAAGCGACAACCGCCGCCTTCGCGGGCCCGCCGCGCATATGTCCCAACAGGGAAAAAGAGGTTTTAATCAGATAATTCCCTGCGCCGGCCTTATCGAGTAAAGCCCCCAGCAGAACAAACAGGAATACAAATGTTGTGGATACCCCCAATGCAACGCCGAACACCCCTTCGGTTGTAATCCACTGGTGAGAGGCGACTTTGTTCAGGCTGGCCCCTTTGTGGGCAATAACGTCCGGCATGTATTGGCCAAAAAAGGTAAACGTCAGGAAGACAATGGCCACTACCATCAACGGAGGTCCCAAAGCACGCCGGGTAGCCTCAAGTAGCGTAATCATACCGATCACGGCGATAGCGACATCAGCAACAATGGGAGCCCCCATCCTGTTGGCAAGGTCATCACGGTTTACCAGGAGGTAAAGACAAGCCACAGCACCTGCGATGGCATAGACCCAATCCATCGCCGTCAGGCGATCATGCGCGGACTTTTTACGCGCCGGGAACAGACAAAAGGTCAATAAAAGGGCAAAAGACAGGTGAATAAACTTTGCCTGATCTTCATTTAAGGTGCCGAAATTGAAAATAAACGGCAAAGGCGATGCGTACCAGAGCTGGAACGCGGACCAGGCGATCAACAAACCGATCACCATCTTTCCGACAGGGCCGGTCAGGGTCCTGCTACCCGTCTCGGATCGCAGCAATTCTTCTACAGCAGAGTTATCTGAAGTATTGGTCGTGGATTCCGACATCCTGGACTCTCCATTAATGATGCCTGCAATGACACGTTAGCCTGACAATACAACAGGGTTGCGATTCAGGCCAGGTCAGATTTAGGGGACGAGCTAAAATTTCGCGCATAACCACAAAAACCTTTGCCAGTCAGTGTTGAAAATTACGGTGAGAGAGGGAACTCCCCGGTCAGGCAATGCCTGGCCGGGGCAAGCGGGCCTTACATCAGGCCTGCTTCTTTGTAGTACTTTGCCGCACCAGGGTGCAGAGGAGCAGAAAGACCGTCTTTGATCATTTCTTCTTTCTTGAGATTTGCGAAAGCAGGGTGCAGCTTCTTGAAGGTTTCAAAGTTTTCGAATACCGCTTTTACGACTTCGTAAACCACTTTTTCAGGAACCTTGGCAGAAGAGACGAAAGTAGCACCAACACCGAAGGTCTGAACGTCATTGTCAGAACCGCGATACATACCACCTGGAATAGTGGCTTTACGGTAGAAGGAGTTATCTTTCACCAGTTTGTCGATAGCAGCGCCGGAAACGTTTACCAGAACGCTGTCACAGGAAGTGGTCGCTTCTTTGATGGAACCACTGGGATGTCCAACCGTGTAGATCATGGCATCGATCTTGTTGTCACACAGTGCTTTGGACTGTTCTGCGGCTTTCAGCTCGGAAGTCAGGGTGAAAGTATCATTATTCCAGCCCATCTCGGCCATCAAAACTTCCATGGTTCCACGCTGACCGGAACCTGGATTACCGATGTTAACGCGCTTACCTTTCAGGTCTTTAAAGTTCTTGATGCCGGCATCTGCACGGGCAACAACTGTGAACGGCTCAGGATGCACGGAAAACACAGCGCGTAGATCCTTGAATGCACCAGCGTCTTCAAACTTGCTGGTTCCATTGTAGGCATGGTACTGCCAGTCAGACTGTGCAACCCCCATATCCAGCTCACCGGCACGAATGGTGTTGATGTTGTAGATAGATCCACCAGTACTTTCTACGGAGCAGCGAATTCCATGTTCTTTACGGGTCTTGTTGACGAGACTGCAAATTGCACCACCGGTGGGATAGTAAACGCCGGTGACGCCACCCGTACCAATGGTAATGAATTCCTGTGCCTGAACAGGTGTGGCCATCGCAGCAACGGTAATTCCAACGCCAGCTACAATTGACTTGATAGCAGTACCCACTGACTTGATCTTCATTACGCTTCCTCTTGTTTCTTTATCTTATCGACATTGACATTGACAAACAAAAGCCCGGCGCACCCGATAACGGGACCCGGTCTTCGCTCATGGTCCTTTTTACTGTAAGCATTCTGAAGGCAATTTGCCTTTATTATTCGCCTACAGCCTAGAAACTGCCCAATTTTTGTACAGATTTTTTCCCTTTCACATCAATATAGTCCATAGCGAAGCGGTTCACAGTAAGTATCGACCACTAGTGACAGTCACTTATAGAAATCTATAGAAAATTAGGCCTATGACTTAAGTATGAGGAGTTTGAAAGCACCGCGAAAAATGAAAAATCATCGGTTAAACATGGCGTTATATTCACATTAGTCGGGATTTGAATTCTGTCGCTGAGTATATGTTGCGGTTTAACTGCTGGGCCTGGATAACTCCCTGAATAACCAGATCGCAGTTATCCGAAGCAAGATCACCATGATGAAGAAACAAGTTGTTTTCAAACCCCACTCTGATGTCACCTCCCATTGCCAGAGCTGCTGCGCAGACCGGGAATTCAAGTGCGCCGAAACCACATACTGCCCATGGTGTTTCGTCAGTGTGAGCCGCCAACATTGACGCAAGATCCGCAGGATGACCCCGCCCGCGGCGTCCCACGACAAACAGTAGGTGATGCCCTCCTGCCGGAATGATCCCACATGATTTCAGCTGATGATATCGACGAACATCACCGGCATCGTAAAGTATATACTGGGGCAAGATTCCAGAGTCGGAAACCCAGGCCAGAAAATCCGCCACTTTCCGTTCATCGATCCCAGGGGTTTGCGGAAGTATTTCGGCAATTGCCAGACTCACAGCTTCAGGAACAACTTCACGCACCAGTGTCATTTGCTGTTCTGGTGTGTATATTCCGACAGCCTCCGTCGTCATCTGCACGATCATACTGTTTCCGACCGCTGTTTTGACTTGATCAATAAAGCGGCGGTTAAGTTCTGGCTCCAATGAATGTTGTCCTGCTTCGTCCCGCGCATGCAGGTGGATCATTGCCGCCCCAGCCTGTTGGCAGTGAACAGCACATTCTGCCATTTCTTCCGGCGACAAAGGCACCCGTTTATGATCACCGCGGCCCTTGCGTGCCCCATTGGGAGCCACCATGATTAAGGCTGGCGGAAAAGAAAACTCCCCAGAAATCATACAGCCTCCTTTAATGTGACCGACAACGGTCTGGTTGATTGAGATAGCCCACAAGCGCTATTCAGCGCAATCACCAGCTTATCCACCATTTCCTCAACTTGTGAATGCTCCAGAATAAATGGAGGTGCGAGCAAAATGTGGTGCCCGCGGCGCCCGTCAATGGTTCCGGACATCGGATAACACATCAGCCCCCCTTCGAGCGCTCTCTCCTTGATCTTTTTGTGTATAAAGGTTTCCTCTGCCAAGGGCGCTTTTGACAATTTATCTGCCACGAGCTCAAGCCCCACAAACAGACCTCTGCCGCGAATATCCCCTATATTGGGATGGGCGGCAAACCTCTCTTGCAACATACTGAATAGATACTGTCCGGTCTGCTTTACCTGATCCAGCAACGCTTCTTCCCGAATGACTTTTTGCACTTCCAATGCGGCAGCACAGGCGGTGGGATGTCCCATATAGGTATGGCCGTGTTGAAAGTAGCCTGATCCTTCTGAGATCACATCGAAAATTTTATCATTAACCATCAATGCCCCTATAGGCTGGTAGCCCGCTCCCAGACCTTTGGCAATAGTAATCATGTCCGGCACCACATCATCCTGCTCGCAGGCAAAGAGGGTACCGGTCCGCCCCATACCGCACATGACTTCATCCAGTATCAATAAAATATCGTGCTCCCGGCAGATTTCACTGACACGCCGGAAATATCCGGGCACCGCAGGAACTGCACCGGCTGTTGCTCCTACAACTGGCTCGGCAACGAATGCGAGAATATTCTCGGACCCGGTGGTTTCGATAACCTGCGCCAGCTCGTTGGCGACTCGCTGGCCGTACTCCCATTCTGTCTCGTCGACTTTTTGATCCCGATAGGCATAACAGGGGGCAATCAGATTTGCGGGGGCCATCAAAGGCTCATAGGGGGTTTTGCGCCATTGATTACCGCCAACACCGAGCGCTCCCAAAGTATTTCCGTGATAACTCTGGCGCCGTGCAATAAAAAGCCGTTTATTGATCTGGCCTTTTTCGAGGTAATACTGTCTCGCCAACTTGAGGGCAGCTTCCATGGATTCAGAGCCGCCGCTGGTGAAATATACGTGATTCAAATCCCCCGGAGCACCTTCAGCCAGTAGTGTTGCCAGCTCCTCTGCCACCCTAGTTGTAAAGAAGCCGGTATGCGCATAAGGAATGGACTCAATCTGTTGCCTGATGGCAGCAATCACACGAGGATGATTATGTCCCAGGCTCGAAACGGCAGCCCCGCCACAACCGTCCAGATATCTCTTGCCAGCACTATCCACAATATAAGGCCCCTGGCCGGCAACAGCGACAGGCAAGGAAGACCGACATTGACGATGAAACACATGGGACATGAGAAAAGCTCCTGCGAGACGAATAAACTACCAAATGACGCTATTTAAAGCGGTTCATTTTTTGTACGCAATAGAGTTATTCGCTATCCTCATGAGAAATTCTCATGAGTATAAGGCTTTTTACTCTGAGCTCTGTTTATCCTGAATTCCTTTAACCTTTCATACTTACTTTATTCCGGAAACTGACCATGCCAAGACGTCTGCCTCCCTTAAATGCCGTGAAAGCTTTTGAAGCAGCTGCCCGACATCTGAGTTTTACCAAAGCCGCCGACGAACTCAGCGTGACCCAAGGGGCAATCAGTAAACAGATAAAGACACTGGAGTCATTTCTAGATACCCCATTATTTGAACGCCACGCCGGAGGCATCTCCCTCACAACTGCCGGCCACCAATATCTGCCGGTGGTTGCCGGAGTTTTTGACACATTGTCCCATGCAACCCGAAACCTTAAATATCAGGTAGATGCAAGGGAACCGCTGTTGCTGAATGTCATTCCATCATTTGCCAGCATTTGGATGCTGCCAAGACTGAAGCACTTCTATGAGCGTCATCCAACGGTTCAGGTCGACATCGTCACTGGGGATGGCCAGATGAACTTTGCCAATTCCAGTGCCGATGCAGCAATACGATGTCTTCACCGGGATCACACTCCACCACAGGCAGAAAGAATATTGGGAGAGCGACTCATGATCGTCGCTGCTCCCAATCTGTTAAAGGAAAGTCCCGTCAATAAACCGGAAGATATACTACAACACCGACTGTTACCCCACAGTACTCGTCCAGGCCAATGGACTCGAGTACTGGAGGGTTTTGATGTCGACCCTGAACTGGGTAACTTTGGCGCAGGTTGGGAGCACTTTTTTATGACTCTACAGGCTGTCAAAGCAGGGCTTGGCATAGGTCTGGTGCCGGATTTTCTGGCACAGGAACAAATCAGCAGCGGAGATCTGGTGAATGTACTTGGCGTCACCATTAATAGCGATTACGACTATTATTGGTTATGCCCGGGCTATAAATCGGGGCTGCACAAGGTTCAGGTATTTCATCGCTGGCTGAAGGAAAGTCTACGTCCCTTTGCCGGTTATCCTTCGGAATAGCCCGGCTCAGGCAGTACTCAGGACCATATCGCCACGGTGTGAGAACGTCACTGTAACCTGACACAATACTTTGAATTCTACACAGTCTCCCATGATAAATTGTCATCGACACTCAATTTCCATGTTAAGTTCGTGTAGAATCAAAGCGATAGACAAGTTTTGAACTTGTTAATGGTGAAATTTTCCTCTCAGCTTTTAGTTTTAATACTAATCTTAGCTTAGGTATATATGTCGCCAGACAAACAAAAATCAACAGGAGACCCTATGAATCAATCAGACTCATCACGGCCGGTCGATCCAGACTACGATACCGACTATGAGATAGGGCAGGATAACGTCAAGATGATGGGCATGGACCTTCATAATCCTGTCTTCTTCATCAGCGCCCTTCTTATTCTTTTCTTCGTTATCGGTACTCTGTTATTTCCCGCCGAAGCCAAAGAGGCGTTGGTTGGCGCCAGAGGCTGGTCAATCAACAACTTCGACTGGCTATTCATGATCGGCGGCAATATCTTCGTTATTTTCTGTATTGCCCTGATCGTCTTGCCGGTCGGGAAAATACGTCTCGGTGGAAAGGATGCCAAACCCGAGTTTTCCACCTGGTCTTGGTTCGCCATGCTGTTTGCCGCTGGGATGGGCATTGGCTTGATGTTCTGGAGCGTGGCAGAACCCGTCGCCTATTATACTGATTGGTACGGGACGCCGCTCAATGCGGAAGCCAATACTCCGGCAGGCGCCAGAGCCGCCATGGGTGCCACCATGTACCACTGGGGCCTTCATCCCTGGGCAATCTATGGGGTTGTCGCCCTGGCGTTAGCTTTCTTTGCCTACAACAAAGACCTCCCTCTGACCATTCGCTCCGCGTTTTTCCCCTTGTTCGGCGACCGTGTATGGGGTCATCTGGGCAACGTCATTGACGTGGTTGCCGTGCTGGCCACCATCTTTGGTCTGGCCACCTCTCTAGGCCTGGGCGCCCAACAGGCCTCCAGCGGACTTCATTTCCTGTTTGACCTGCCCAATACCATCAACACTCAGGTCGCAATAATCATCGGTGTCACTGCCGTAGCCATTTTCTCCGTTGTGAGAGGACTCGACGGTGGTGTGAAAGTGCTGAGTAACATCAACATGGTACTGGCAGCTTTGCTGCTGTTATTTGTTTTACTAGCCGGCCCCACCATGGCAATCCTGTCTACAGCCGCATCAACACTGGGTTCCTATGTGGAAAACATCATCCCGCTGAGTAACTGGGTAGGACGTGAAGACCAGACCTGGTTCCATGGCTGGACTGTGTTCTACTGGGCATGGTGGATTTCCTGGTCACCTTTCGTCGGTATGTTTATCGCACGTGTATCCAAAGGCCGCACCGTTCGCGAGTTCATGACCGCCGTACTGTTGATCCCAACACTGGTGACTCTGGTCTGGATGGCAGCCTTTGGTGGCTCAGCGCTCGAGCAGGCTCAGGCAGGCGTTGGCGCCCTTAGTGAAGGAATCACTGATGTTTCATTAGCCATGTTCCAAATGTTGGAAAATCTACCTCTGACTGCACTGACGTCATTTGTCGGTATCACTCTGGTACTGGTATTCTTTGTCACCTCATCTGACTCAGGTTCTCTGGTAATCGATAGCATTACGGCAGGCGGTAAAATAGATGCACCCGTGCCACAGCGGATATTCTGGGCCACACTTGAAGGCCTGATCGCCGGGGCCTTGCTCTTCGGCGGAGGTGCTGAAGCCCTCACGGCACTTCAGGCTGGCGCGATCACAACCGGACTCCCGTTTACGCTGATTCTGATCCTGATGTGTGTAAGCCTGTATAAGGGTCTTAATTCCGAATACAAGTTACTGTACAAATAAGCGACATACAGTCCGTAACTTCCCGTTATGCCAAAGGCCAGCACTTGCTGGCCTTTTTTATGCTGTATTTCTGTGAAGGAAAGGTTGTTCCTGACTTGATGTTTGGAAAAAAACGTAGAAAAAATGTTCAACTTGTAATACAACTGTCAAAGGAACTGGTTTTTATAGTGATAGCAACTGTCATTCCAGTGCACCGGGAATCCTCTGGAATCACCCAGTCAATCCCGGACTTTTACCCTAGAGAGAGGTGACTGATGTACCCAATGGTGCTAAAGATTACACCCTCGGGTTTGCCACAGTGCTGGCTGGACGTTTACTCGGCGGTAACAGAGCTTGCCTGCGAGCGGGTTCTTTACAGCTTTGGTGATGTCTGCGCCACTTTTCATGGTGGTTATAACAACGAAGGTGTCCAATCGACCATAGACGTTCCGCAAATTCTTGTGGGTCGCCAAAACCCCAGAGAGCTACGCTCCACGCCCCCGCTGATGAACAAGTTTCTGTTTTCCCGAGACAGCTACCGGTGCATGTACTGTGGCGATCAATTCCCACAATATCTTCTCAGCCGCGACCATATCATTCCGATCAGTAAAGGCGGCCGTGATATCTGGACCAACGTCGTGACAGCCTGCAAACGCTGCAACAGCCACAAAGGCAACAAACTATTATCCGACTGCGGAATGGAGCTACTGGCTGTGCCTTACACCCCAAATCGCTATGAATATCTGTATCTGGCCAATCGCAGGATACTGGCCGATCAAATGGAGTTTCTGAAAAAAGGATTCCGCAACCTGATTACCTGATTCATCAGGTCGTCACTCAGCGTCGTCGCGAGCATTCAGCGACTGTACAGGCTACAGGGCCTGCGCTTTCTCTCCCCCTGAAATCAGCACCATTTCAATAATTTTGATATTGCCCCCTCTTTCGAAGATATTCTGTTAACGTCCTATCTGAGCGGACGAATGGCAGAAGTTCGCATTGCCGCTCAATAGTTGTTTCAATGCCTGAGGTGCGGCAAATGAAGACCCTTTCAGTAGAGGCCAAGGTCGTTCGGGATAATCCACCCGTCCCGGAGCATACCCTGTCAGGCAATTTATGGGTATCTCTGCGCAAGCATCACCGTCCAGGTCATAGCCAATAGGCATGCCTGCGCCATCTCGCACAAGTACCGGTTGATAGACAGCCCTTGCTCGCGCTGTGACAAACACATTCTCAGAAATAAAGTGCTGCAACCCTTCTTCGCTGGCCCCGACAGTCACCACGCCTGTGGCAAAAGAGTAAGTGTTCACCATCCCACTGCCACCGTTTCCCGCGATAGTGAAGACCATGATTCCGGTTTCGGCAATATCCTCCAACAAGCGAATAATCTGATAACTCAGACGCCAGGTCTCATCCTCCAGCCCCCATTGGCGTACCTGCTCTTTGTAGATAGCCGCATGATCCAGATTCAAGGGTTTTTCAAAAGCGCTGACCAAGGTGGAAGATTCCCAGGAAAGTACCAAAGCATGAAGCGGCTCCCCCCAGAAAACATGCTTACGGATTTCTTTCAACTGACGCAATATTTCCCGTTGCGGCAGCTTCCCCTGAGACATCACGTAGCGACGTACCTGTATACCCGGAGCAGAAACAAACAGACTGACGATATCTCCGTGATAAAGAGGCTCTCTGTCACTATCCTTATCCAGATCGACAAGGCCATATAACCACCGCTGTGTTTCTCTGTCCTCGGCATCTTCATAATATTCATCTCCAGGGTAAAACCTGTCGACGACTGCCACATAATAGCTGGGCTGGACACCGGTATCCGGCATCAGACAAGCAGATAATGACAGCGAGAGTCCGAGCACCAGCGACAAAGACATATCCACACCGAATATTTCAATACTGTCATATTTGAATGTAGCCTATACCGATGTTTTTTTGTGCAGCCGTCACAAAACTTTCATAAATCCCAGGAAATCAAACAACCAGAATGCACTAACCTGGTATTGAGTCGATTGTCAGATCCTGCCGGTTTTTGCTTAAATGCATTCCCATCAATCAGCAAAGGTGTACAGAGTCTCAGCATGTCAACCGTCAGGATATTCAGCGTCACACTTATTTTACTGTTCAGCCTGTTAGAGGGTTGCTCGGATGCCCGGCAAAAGCTCTACATCATTGCCATGGATTATGAGCGGGAACAGGCGGGCCTTGAGGAGAAAACCCTGAATGTGAATGGCAGGCTCACCGCCTATTACGAGAATAGAGCACCAGCCGATGCAGAGACTATTGTTCTCCTTCACGGATTTGCAGCCAACAAGGAGAACTGGCTGCGTTTCTCTCGTTATCTGACATCAAACTATCATGTGATTGCGCCGGACCTGCCCGGACATGGTGATAGCGTAAAAGACCTGAACCTGTCCTACCACATTGAAGACCAGGTAAAGTATCTGGAAGAATTTCTAAACCAGTTGGGAGTGACCCGAAGCCACCTGGTGGGTAACTCCATGGGTGGGGCAATCAGCTCGCTTTATGCCGCCAGACATCCTGAAAAGATTATTACCCTGGGGTTATTCGACCCTGCCGGGATTTATGATTATGAGAGTGAGTTCGCCAAGCTTCTGCAACAGGGACAAAACCCCCTTATCGTTGAAACAGAAGAAGACTTTACTCAATTAATGAATTTCGCCATGGAAGAGCCCCCATTCGTCCCCTGGCCGATAACTTCCGTCATTGCAGAACGTTCCATCGCCAACAGAGCAATTAATGAAAAAATCTTCCAGCAACTACTGCAGGATTTTGAAAACCTGGATTTCAAAAACGAGATCAGAGAGATCACCTCCCCCACCTTTATTCTCTGGGGAGAACAGGATCGGGTGATTGCCTGGCAGAATGCTGAGCTTTTCACCCAATTAATCGCCAACTCCCGCAAGCTGATATTGCCCGGTGTGGGACATGCACCCATGATTGAAGTGCCGGAAAAATCCGCGGAGATACTCAAAACCTTTATGGAGGCAAATGCCGCCAGCAGAGAAAGCTAGGAGCAGTTGGACAGCCATACCCCCCTATGTGACAGCTTTTTCCGAGTTCACCAACGCCAATTTTTGCTGCCGGTTGAGCTTCTTGATAGCCGCCTCCCTCCGGGAGGCGCTACTGCGATCATATCCCGACTCTGTATATAGAATCTTCAGCGGCCGTCTCCCCCGAAAGTAACGGGCACCCCGGCCCGACTCATGCTCCAGAAAACGTCTCTGAATATCGGTGGTAATACCGGTATATATTGACTGATCATCCGCCAGGATCATGTATACCCACCAGGTATGGACGAGAGCCTCGGGGCTACCCCCCTGGTGATCTTTCGGTATGTTATTCTCTGCCATAAAAATGACTTCTAATAAAATTTCAGCGGTGGTGACAAGACAATATGCCAGGATGGCCGTATCCTGAGATAACCTCTATAAAAATTCAAGCTAACTCGCGGACGACAGTCCCATCAACCTGACAGGACAATGGAATCAGTAACAGCAGATAACCTAACCGTATCCCTGTGCGATTCTCTGGACCAAGTGGACAGAGAATCCTGGAACCGGCTCAATCATTCCGGCAATCCCTTCTGTCGCTATGAGTTTCTGGCAGCCATGGAGACCTCCCGGAGCGTTACTGCCTCCACAGGCTGGCAACCCCGACATCTTTTGTTATGGGATGGTCACGCACAGTTGGTGGGCGCAATCCCCACATATCTTAAGAGCCACTCTTACGGTGAGTATGTATTCGACTGGGCTTGGGCAGATGCTTACCACCGACATGGACTGGAATACTACCCAAAACTACTGTCTGCCATCCCTTTCACTCCTTCAGTCGGGCCCCGCCTTCTGTTAGCTGACAACCTGCCCCCAGAGGATGCCTACAAAAACATTGTGGCCGCAATCCAGAAGGAGCTGGTGGATAAAGGACTTTCCGGCTGGCATCTGCTGTTCCCCGACACTCAAAGCAAAGGTCTTGAAAATGCTCATCCCCAATTACTGCGTCGGCAGGGCACACAATTTCACTGGCATAATCGGGATTACAAAAGCTTCGAGGATTTTCTAGGCCAGCTGACTTCCCGTAAGCGTAAGAATATCCGCAAGGAAAGGCGTAGAGTCAGCGAGGCAGGCGTCAGTCTGCATTGGTATGAAGGTAAAGACATCAGTGACCAGATACTGAAAGACTTCTACCCGTTTTACCAGATGACTTATTACAAGCGTGGACAGAATCCCTATCTGACTCCCCAGTTCTTTAAGCTACTGCGGGAGCAAATGCCTGAGAACATGCTGATTCTGATGGCGGAATATTCAGGCAGACCAGTCGCAGGGTCGCTGTTTTTCAAAGATGACAACACGCTATATGGTCGTTACTGGGGTTGTGTCGAAGACTTTGACCAGCTTCACTTTGAGTGCTGCTATTATCAGGGGATTGACTACGCAATTGAGCATCACCTCAGGATGTTTGATGCCGGTGCTCAGGGTGAACACAAGATACTGCGCGGTTTTGAACCAGTTCCCACCTACTCACTTCACTGGATTCAACATCCACAATTCAGACATGCCATTGCAGACTTTCTGCGCCAGGAAAAAGAGGGCGTGGAGGCATACATGGCCGACGCCAGTACCATTCTTCCCTACCGGCAAACGGATTCCGGAGAGGACAATGATCATTAGGGCGCATAAACATAAAACCACTTGTTGTTAAGCAATATCTCAACAAAGGCTTCCGGTTCCAGCATTTGCACAAAGTGCAGGTATGACTTTACTGCGAATTTAGCTGGCGACATGGCCACGTATGCTTCACTGATCGGATTCCCAGGCATTCACCCCGGATTCACCAATGATCTGCTGGCGGCGTTGTGAAGGTAAGACAGCCATTTGGGTGACATGGGCAAGATATTCCTGGGCCGCATTGGCCAGGCGGGAATGAGGACTGTTCTGGTGAAATACCGCGTGGGCAATTTCATGGGCCACCGCTCCGCGATAGTGAACAGGATCAAATTCCTGGCCATACATGGCCGGCACTGATTCCAGATGCAGGATAGCCTCCAGAGACATCAAGCTGACGATTCCCGTTTCCCGGTTATAACTGCCAAACGCGGTATAGCCATAATGTTCCAAAGACTGTTCCGTTAACTCAATCGCTATCACTTTTTTGGGCACCAGCCCATACGCGGCCAGAAATGTCAGGGCTTCAGACGCCGCACCACAGATCACCTCTTGGTGATGAATTTCATTGGCGCGAATTTCTACGGGGCTGTATGGGCAAACCCATGTGGCCCCCTTCACATGCAGGGAAAGGAGCATGATTATTGGAATCAGTCCCGCTAGGGGTCTGGGGAAATTCAGCAAGACACCACCAGTGAAGGTTTACTTCAATTCAAAAGTGAATACGTGTCATGAGATACTTCAGATGCTTATGACGAAATACTTCTCAAATCCTGCATGTTGTGCCTTAATGAAATAGCAAAGAAATATTTGTACCCGGACAACCTTTCCGCAGGCAATTACGGAGACTGGCATGGGACAGTCTATTGAAAAAACCCAGTTTACCGAGCAGGATTTTGCCAGGTTTCGGGATAGACTTGATAACGAGTTGTCTCAGTTACGAAAGCTATTGGACACTCCGGGGTTTGGGGTGGGGCAACCCAGCTTTGGAGCGGAGCTGGAACTCTATGCCATTGACCAACAGGCACATCCGGTGTGTTGCAATAAAGACATACTGGAAGAGTTTCAACACCCTCAGCTAACGCTGGAACTGAATAAATTCAATCTGGAATACAACCTGGCTCCGGTCGCCGCCGCAGGTACCCCATTTTCGACCCTTCAGACCGAAATGGAAACCATTCTGCAACGACTCACCAAAGTGGCCGAAAATCATCAGGCAACGATTCTGCCAATCGGCATTCTACCCACCCTCAAAACCGGGGATATCGGCCTGCATGCAATGACCGATGAGCCCCGCTATCATGTGCTTGCCAAAGCTCTGCGAGACAAGCGCGGCAGCGACTTTCATATTCGTATCGCCGGCATTGAAAAACTTAATCTGCACTGGAGCGATGTCACCCTGGAAGGCGCCAACACCTCTTTCCAGTTCCATTACCGTGTAGATCCGGTAGATTTTCGTGATGCCTTCAATGCTGCCCAATTGGTTACTCCTCTGGGTCTTGCACTGGCGGCCAACTCTCCGGTATTTCTGGGAAAACGCTTGTGGCACGAAACGCGGGTGGCACTGTTCAAGCAGTCCATTGATTGCCGGATGGAAGACCCTCTATCCATGCGCTTGCCCGCCAGAGTGCTGTTCGGACATGGCTGGGTGCGGGAAGATGTTCATGAGTTGTTTTCCGAATCGATCTATTTGTTTGAGCCATTATTTCCCCTTTGCGACGAAGAGCCACCGGAAACTGTCCCTCCCCAGCTTGCCGGCCTGCGCCTGCATCAGGGGAGCATCTGGAGCTGGAACAGACCCATCTACGATCCCAGCGCCGGCGGACACCTCCGCATTGAGCTGAGGTCCCTCCCTGCCGGACCAACACCGATAGACATGCTTTCCACATCCGCGATGCTGATCGGCCTGATAGAAGCTATCAAGCCATTCATCAACAGTATATTACCGGGCATCCCTTTCCGTTATGCTGAACACAACTTCTATCGTGCTGCAAAAGACGGCCTGAATGCCAAACTGTTCTGGCCGAATATCGACGCCAACAGACTGGAAGAACGACCGGTAGTGGAAATTCTGGAAGAACTGCTACCTCTTGCCGCAACCGGACTGAAAAAGCTGAAGGTCTCTGCCAAAGAAATCGACCATTATCTCAAGGTGGCAGAAAACACTCTCAGCCATCGCCAGAACGGAGCCATCTGGCAATTGGATGGCATCAGGGCACTCGAGGGAAAACTGGGTCTTGATAACGCGCTGATCAGGCTGGTGCAGATCTACCAGGACAACTATCTGCAGGGAACACCTATCAGTCACTGGCCAAAGGTGAAGTAAGAGGAGTAAATTAGATTCAGGACACAGCCACTGAACATTGAATAAACTGGAATCACTCCACAGGTATGGACCTTCAAATCATAGAGCAAGTCGATCCCAGCGTGCTGCAAGGTTCTGTCGAACAGTTCCTCGAATATCTGGGGCATCCTTCTATTATTCGCCTGCAAGGGGCGGATAGCTCACGACGCCGCATGCTATGTACGTTGTTGCATGGTAATGAGCCTTCCGGACTGCAGGCAGTGTTTCACTACCTCCAACAGAACCTGCAACCTGCCGTCGATATCGATATCGTCATAGCCTCGGTCACCACGGCTTTGACAAAACCCCGGTTTTCCCACCGTATGCTGCCCGGCATGCGGGACCTGAACCGTTGTTTTCGACCGCCATTTAACGACAATGAAGGGCGGCTAGCCAATAGTATTCTGGAATTCATCCGTGAGACTCGGCCTGAATGCCTGATTGATCTGCACAACACCTCTGGCAGTGGACCAGCCTTTGCCGTGTCCGTTTTAAGAGATGCGGATCATCTGGCTCTGACCTCTTTGTGGACCAACGATCTGATTGTGACCGATCTGCGTCTGGGTGCCCTTATGGAGCTAAGTGAGCAGAATGTGCCAACCGTGACTATTGAGTGTGGCGGAGCCACAGATCGCCCTTCACTGATGATCGCCAGAGAAGGACTGCAACGATATTTTCAAAACGAACAGGTACTGGCCAAACCTGACGAGAACTATGCGGTTACCTGCTATCGAAATCCAGTCAGGCTGGAGGTACGTCCAGGCTTCCAGGTTGCCTATACGGACGATGGTTATTGTGATGCAGATATTACCCTTAGCACCGACGCTGACCGCCTCAACTATGGCTCACTACCCCCGGATGAACCTATCGCACGACTCGGTCCGGAGGGCATGTACGCCCTACAGGCCAAGAATCACCTGGGAGAGGATGTACTGGAACAATACTTCTGTAACCGGGACCAAAAGCTCTACGCAAGGCATACCCTCAAATTGTTTATGGTCACCACCAACAAGAGTATTGCTGAACGGGATTGTCTTCTTTATTTCATTGAGGGAGGTCTGGAACAGTAGCACCTTCTTTCCAGCGTTCGGCAATAAAATCAATCAGGGCTCTGACCGCAGGCTGTTGATAACTACGGGACAAATAGACCGCCCAAATAGCTGCTCCCATCGTGGAATAGTCAGACAGGATTTGGACCAGTTTCCGCCGCTTCAAATACGGACCGGCAATATCCAGTGGCAGCAGAGCCACTCCCATTCCTTCCAGGGAGGCTTTCAATAGTACATTGGCATCATTCGCATCCAGGTTACCCGATACCGATACTTCCTGAATACTCCCCTCAATAACAAAGCTCCAGATCCGGGCATCCAGATGAGTCAGACAGTTATGTTCACTCAAATTATTTGGATGGGAGGGCGTGCCCTGTCTGGCCAGATACTCGGGGGAAGCACATACCACCGAATCTACCTGTAACAGACGTCGAGCTATCAGGTTCTCCTCCGGTTGATGTATATAGCGCAATGCCACGTCGACACGTTCATCCACCAGTTGCGCCATGCGGTCAGACAACAGTAGCTGAATTCTGACTTTCGGATGCAGACAAGCAAACGTTTTGATGACATCAAACAACAAATTCTGTCCGAGCCCGATGGGAGCCGCCACCCGGATATTTCCAACCAACTCGGTATGCAGAACCTGAGCCTGGCTTTCCAGAGCAGCCGTGGCGTTTAGAATCTGCTCACATAATGGCAACGCTTCCTGACCTGGCTGTGTCAGACTCACACGGCGGGTGGTACGATGCAGCAATCTCAATTTCAGCCAGTCTTCCACTTCGCTGACATGGCGGGAGACTTTAATTCTACTGTGGCCAAGATTGTCTGCCGCCGCAGTAAAGCTACCTGTTTTGGCAACTTCAACAAAGCTACGGATAGCGTCGATTTTATCCATATTATTTCACTTTATGATACAAACAGATTCATTTTTGACAATTTATCTCATCTAAGCGAGCCAATAAACTATCTCCAACATTGAATCAATCAAAATGTGGAGATTAGTGATGAGGATCGCAGTATTAGGTGCAACAGGCTGGATTGGTGGGACCATTGTTCAGGAAGCCATCGAGCGCGGCCATGAAGTCATCGCCCTGGTCAGGGACACTGCCAGATTGCCTGTTCATGCAAGAATCAGAGGTAAAGAAGTTAATCTGACCAACACCCCGATACTGGGAACAGAACGCCTTGATACCGATGTGGTTGTTGCCAGTATCGGTGGGCGAGCATCTGGCCAGCATGAGATCACACCAGACACCGCAAAAAAATTATTACAGGAACTTCCCGGAATTGGGGTAAAACGCCTGTTTTGGGTAGGCGGCGCAGGCAGCCTGCTGGTCGCCTCGGACACCACTCTACTGAATACGCCAGCGTTTCCCGACGCTTATAAAGAAGAGGCGCATGCTCAATCTAAAGCTCTTGAGATATTCCGAAACAGTCAAAGCCAGGTCAGTTGGACTTTTGTCAGCCCGGCCGCCGAAATATTCCCTGGCCAAAAAACCGGAAAATACCGCACTGGCAAGGACACTTTGCTGATGGATAATGAAGGTCACAGTCGGATTTCAGTCCAGGACTATGCTGCAGCAATGCTGGACAAAATCGAAGCAGATGCCCATGCCATGGAGCGAATTGGCGTAGCTTACTAATCAGGAGAGTATCGGGCAGCTATTCCAAGCTTGCCAACCCAGGCACTCTGCAAACCATTCCGGGGATAATGGAATATCCCCAGGAGCAACCAGACAGAAAACATATTGGCCATTAAACCAATGGCAACCTTCCCCCCATAGGAATATCGTCTATTATTGAAGTAAGACAACTGGTCGCAATTCTTGCAATGAGACGGCAGATAGAGTGTCGTCCCCTCTGCGCAGCCGCCGATACATGGAAGTGGATTGTTAAAAAGATTGCCGTTTAACCAGATAAGCGCCTACGGCTTATTTTTCTGACGGACTTGCTTGTACTCCACTGGCAGTTAGTGGCAGGTTAATAGACAAATGATGAAGTCAGGGAATCGTCTTAAAGAGTGTATACAGGCACCCAGAGCCGACTAATAATACTGCTCCGGCAGCGTGATTAGCTTTTTCAAGGCTCCCCAACCATGGAGGACAACACCATGTTGCGACTTCCAGCCTTCTCAGCCAAAGCCGTGCTTTTCTGCCTTTTCCTTACCTGTTCCACGATCGTTGCCGCATGCTCCAAGACAATCATTGTGAACCAGACCAACTGGCGTCCCTACATGTACATTAATGACAAGGGTGACATGGCCGGACTTGATCATGAACTGGTGAAAGCCATTCTGGAAACAGCTGGATGCGACTATGAGTTTGTTCAGATGCCCTCCAAGCGTGCGTTGCTGGAACTGGAAAACGGGCGCCTCGATATGGTCGCAGGCGCTTCCATTACACCAGAGCGGGAGAAATACGGACGTTTCACGGCCAGTTATCGCGATGAAACCATGGTGCTGTTTATCCGGCAGGACCAGGCAGGCTACTTCCCTGCCAAAACCCTGGACCAGTTGCTGAACAACTATCAACTGATCCTGGGTGCGGTGATTGGGGCCTACTACGGCGCGGAGTATAAAGCCCAGGATCAGAAACAACTCTCCCGGAAAAACCAACTGGTGTTACTGAAAGACAATCAGGCCCTGTTACCCTTATTGCTCAATTACCGGGTCGATCTGGTGGTTGGGGATAAAGTCAGCCTGAGTTTTATTGCCAACGAACTGGACATTGCGGATCAGGTTGCCATTCACGAGCATGTACTGAACAGAGATCTGGTACATTTTCTTCTCAGCAAGAAGTCCACGACTGCAGAGGATGTGGACAAGATCAATCAGGCCATCAAGGTATTTCGGGAATCGTCAGCCTATAGCCTGATTATGTCGCACTACGGCCTGAATAGTGACGATACAACAGAAGCCTCGACTGAATAACCACAGCGTCTTTTGTGCACAAAAAAGGGGCCCCTAAGGCCCCATATGTAGCACGAGGTGGGTACTACAAGAGTCTCAGGAAAGCCATCAAATCCCACACGTTGATCCGGCAGTCTCCGTTCAGATCATACTGACGATTCTCGTCCGTTACCTTTTGGAAGAGCTGTTTGAACAGCGCCAGCAGATCGTATATATCGATCTTCCCATCCCGATTGAAGTCACCTGGTGCAGCTGTCATCGGCAGGTTAAAGGACACAATGAACGGGTCGTGATCAGAGCTGCGGAACGGGCCAATATCAGTGAACGCGTAGCCGTCTTCATCACGGTAGTGGGTTAATGCCTGATCATATTGCAGTTGATAGGCTTCCGGGGCATTAATGTTCCAGTGGGTTGCATCAATGACATCTTCCAGCAGTGCCGTGTTGACCAGTATGTGATCCAGGCTGCCAATCTGGCCACTGTCATAGTACCAGTAGGAGAAACCTTCTGGGTCAAACGCTTCGGCAACATTGACGTAACCGAAAGTCTCAGTCACTTCCACCGAGGTTCCTTTGTCCGCGTCCGTGTTAACAGCGGTTTTAATCGTATATCCCCGCTCAGCTGGATCATAGTCGGTCAGAACCGCAATGGGATCTTCTGCACTGTAGGAATTCAGATCTCCCAGAATCATGACTCTTTCCGGTAAATCAGCTTCTGCCAGCGCATTTCCGAGCGTGACCGCCGCCGACACACGTAAGGCATTACAACTTCCCTGGGCAGAATCTATCTGAGAAGGAGAGTTCAGATCTTCAAAACACTTTGACCCTTTGGATTTGAGATGGTTAACCACCACAGCCACTTCCTGTCCGGTCTCAATATGCCTGAAGGACTGTAACAGCGCCGTACGCATTTTCTGCGTCTCACCATTTCCCAAATCCTGTATCGGCATCGGTATCTTGGCGGCATTACCTGTAGGTGTGACCACGCTTGAGCGATAGATCAGTCCAACCGCAATGGCATCGGAACCTACCGGAGAAGCATCAGCTGTCGCAATAAAGCTATAGGCATCGTCTTCGGACATATTGATGTTCAGAGCATCCACCAGAGACTGAATAGCACTGACATTGTCAAATCCATCATTTTCAATTTCCATCAGGCCTACAATGTCAGAATCCAGCCGAATCAAGGCCTCTACAATTCTGGCCTTCTGCAGATCAAACTCTTCCTGATTCTCGGCACCACGATTTTCCGGGTAGTCAAAGGTCACACCACCATCGGCGGTCGGCTGACCATTGAAGTAATTAAGCACATTAAAGCTGGCAATGCTCAAATTACCCGGCATCAGATCTGGTGCAGACTCACGGTCGTTAAGGACCACGATATCGTTTTGCGGATTTATTCGGTACAGCCCGTATGAAAAGTTCAGCGGGCCTGAAGCACTGACCAGATCATTGATACGAATAGGATTGGCATAGCTGAAACCAGGGTAATAACTGATCCGCTCCGGATAAGAAGACCCACTGTTATCTTCCACATAGATGACGTTACGGTTGTTTTCTTCTATGACTCGCTCATATCCTTCTGTGCCCGGTGCAAAGAGCTCTGTCGGCTGAACTTTCAGGGCATGGCTCAGACCGATTTCACCATAACGCCAGAGATTGTTGATATTCGTCACCCGCAGGTCATTGACCGACACCACCATCCCTTCATAAGGCTCCAATGTCTGTCCCTCAGACAGGGGAAAGGCAATCTGAACCTGGGTCACAGCTTCACCGGTACCGCAATCGACAACATCCTGAACCGAGGCAATTTCCGTAAGGCCGTATGATTCTGTCACGGTACCCAATACCCGAACCTTATGACCGGATTCCGCCGTGTCATTGCTTAGCACGAAAATCCCTTCAGAGGATGCAGCATTACCATCTTCATCCTTTAGTTCCTCCTGAATAAAGAAACCACCGTCTCTCTGCCCTGTCACAACCCCTTCGACAATCACCTCATCACCGACAATAGGACTGGTATTCTCAGTTCCCTGCACGACGCTGATCAATGTCGCGGTATCACCACAGATACCGGCCGACGCATCTCCATCATCACCGCCCCCGTCATCCGGATCACTGGAATAGGAACCGAGATTGTCAAAGCTGTCATTGGCAAAACCTACCCACTGGCTGGCCGGATCAAAGGTATCATAGGGATCAGTATCACCATCCGCCACAGCTGCCTGGCGGCGCAACGTGTTATTCTGGGTACTGGTATCACCCGCTCCCCATTCACTGCCGGGATCGACACCGATCTGACCAATCACATCCACTACCACACCGCCGTTCAGCAATGTGATCGCATCATCTCCATTGAAAAATCCCACGCTGCTGGTGAAGTCTGCAACATCAAGGATATCGGCCACCGCATTACTGTTGGCCACCACAAACACTTCACCATCCGGGACAACACCCGTGAGGTTTAATGTCGCACCGGGGGTACTGCTGCCATTGAAATAAAACTGAATCTCATAAGCACTCAGATCAACTTCCGCGCCAGTGTTATTGTAAAGTTCAAGCGCCTTATTATTGCTGCTGCCTTCAACATATTCAGAGAAATAGAGATCCGTCGCGGCACTGACCACCAGGGGCTGTAAAGCCAAAATTCCTGCAATGGCGGCACTCAACTTGTGTTTGCTGAGATTTATCATTTTCCAGTCCTTGTTTTTTGGTTGATCCCTGATCAGGCAAGTCTTGTTCCACCTGGTAGGGAGGGAGGTATAAAACTTGTCTTCTAAGGAGACTCTGAAAAAACACCAGCACTACCAGGGCGGCGTCACCTATGTTTTCAGATGCTCTCTAAAAAGGAGACATATCATAACGAGCATCCTCCGTGTCAGCCGAGACACCCGCCGCAAGTTTGAAAGGACAGAATTAAAATTGTATGAAAATATGATGACAGTTAGATTGGGCTTAGCAGGACCTGTTTCAGACTCGAACCACAGGGCTGGGCCTCTTTTTATTCAGGGGGCTGATTCAAATGCACTCTGGTGATATCCAGTTGCTGTAAGAGCTCAGGCATAACATAGTCCCTAAAGTCCAGGGCGTCTTTTTTATACTTCTGACCATGCGGATCCTGCTGTTTCAACCAGTAATACTCATTCTGCAGTGTCAGCAGAAATTGCTGGGTTAGAGACACGTGAAACTGATAACTTGGCCAGATAGCATCCAGAACTTTTCCATTCATACCCGTATGCTCTTCCACAATCTCTTTTACAAACTCCCCGTCCTGCAAAATAAATTGCTCCGCACGCACCAGAGAACGTAACAGGCGAACAGCCAGCTGAGGATTATTATCTATCAGATTAACCTGGCCGATAAGATTAAAGGTTACGGTATAGGGCTTCAGTTCATTCATCACAAAAGCGTTATTTCCGGATTTCTTCAGTGCCAGATAAGACCACGGCTGCCAGATAGCAATGACATCCACTTCACCTTTATAAAGCGCATCGGGCATTTGCTCCGGTTGAAGTTCCACAAAGGTATTATTTTGAGGGTCAGCACCACCGAGCAACAGAAAAATATCTGCGAAGTAGTGACTCGCCGAGCCTTTCACATACCCAATGCGTTTTGAGACCATATCTGAGGGATTCTCAATTCCCGCTCCCCTGCGTACAACAATCTGGGTATCGTCTGCCGAAGTCACAAAGGTGGATAGCACGTAAAAAGACTTCTCCAACGCCGCCTGTTGGGTAATCACCATATCAGAACACGTGGCAAAATCCGCACGGCCTTCCAGCAGTTCCTTCATGCAACGATGCCCTCCAAGGCACTCCCTGACTTCAACATTAAGACCTTCAGCCTTGAAAAATCCTTCACGTTCAGCAACGTAAAAAGGGGCAGACAATGGGGTTTTAGATACAGCAATCACAACACTCATTTCAGCACGAACAGAGACAGATAGAAGCATCAGCAAGGCAATGGTGCCAAGACTGAGCCATAGACGAGATATCTCCCGCATACCTCCGCCGGTTTTCCCGCTACCGAAACACTGCATATGCCTCTCTCCCCTTAAGAGACATATTAAAATATCGAAAAGAACTGAACGCTTTGCATGACTCCATTGATCTGTCCAGGAAATGTCTACTCTTCATTCACATTTATGGCTGGAAAGTTCCATGTATGACAGGGATTTATACGACCTCCCCGTAAAATAGTTTCCCAATCCCCAATATTCACTAAGTAAAGTCACCGGTGCGTCAATTGTAAAGCCCGCTAGAAATCATATTCTGCGAATAAACGGGCAGCCACCTGATGCACAATCCCATGGCGGGCAGCCAGTGCCTTGCGGTCACGCGAATAGCCACCTCCGATGACACAGGCCAGGGGAATACCCTGATCCAAAGCCAGACGTATAATGTATTCGTCGCGCTGTGCCATATCCCCATCAGTCAGGTTGAGATAGCCCAACACATCATCCTGGTGAACATCGGCACCGGCATCGTAGAGAATAAAGTCTGGCTGAGAAATGCTGAGAATATAGGGCAGATGGGTCTCAAGGGCTTTGAAGTAAGCCTCGCCACCGTCCCCCCGAGTCAATTCAATATCAAAATCGCTTTGCGCCTTGCGATGAGGGAAGTTCTCACGACAATGAAATGAACATGAAAAGATACTGTCGTCCTGTGCAAGAATACTGGCGGTTCCGTCACCCTGGTGAACATCACAATCGATAATCAGAACGCGCTCAGCAAGGCCCTCGGCTACCAGAATTCTGGACACTACTGCCAAGTCATTGAAGATGCAGAATCCACTGCCAAAGTCCTCATGGGCATGATGAGTCCCTCCAGCCAAATGAGCCGCCAGACCATACTTCAAAGCCAGACGTGAAGTCATCAGGGTACCGCCTACGGCAGTAAAGGTTCGCCTCATGACCCCTTCTGACCAGGGGATACCGATCCGCCTCATGGCTTTGTCAGATAACCTGTTGTTTTTGAACTCCCGGACATAATCAGGACAATGCGCCATGATAATCTCATATTCCGTTGCAGGCTCAGGGACAAACTGATTCTTCGATGTCAGTAGCGCACGGTCCTTCAGGAAATCTGCCAGCAATCCAAACTTTTCCATGGGAAACCGGTGATCTTGAGAAAACTCAGGGCTGTAGCAAGAATGGTATACCAGCGGAATCATGGCCTTGAAAGCCCCTTCGCCTTCCCCCATTTAAAAAAATAATCGGCATTGCTTAAGACACGCCATGCAATACCGCCATTCTGGGAAGTCATGGGGACCTTAGCTTCCAAATTGATAAGGTTCTACTGCAGGTCATACGGGTATGAGTGAAAATTCTGTTCATAAATCTCACACAGAGGCAAAGCCACTGTACATCGTGTGCGGCCACTGCGACGGCAAAAACAGGGTTCCCGCCCACAAACTTTCTGCGGGTGGGCGTTGCGGTCGCTGTAAACAGTTACTTTTCAATCACCAGGTGATCGAGCTTACCGCCAATAACTTTCACCAGCATCTACAAAATGATATTCCAGTCCTGGTGGATTTCTGGGCCCCCTGGTGCGGGCCATGCAAGGCATTTGCCCCGGTCTTTGTTCAGGCTGCTCAGATTCTTGAGCCCCAGATTCGCTGTGTCAAGGTCAACACTGAGCAATGGCCCCAGTTAGCTCAGCAATACCAGATTCGCAGTATTCCGACATTAATACTGTTTCAGGGAGGGAAACCGCTGGCTTTCCAATCAGGTGCTCTACCTCTCCCACAATTGCAGCAATGGCTGAATTCTGTACTACATCACTGAGGTTAGGAAGTTTCACTTAGGGCACAGAGGCACTCAGTTGAACATTGCCACCAGAATCTGGCTGGCAATGACAACAACAGTCAGATGCATACGCATTTTCAGATAGTCCCAGGGCCACAAATCCTCCAGGACAAACCGATCAATTCCGAACAGAACCGCAAACCCTGCACTGAATGCCACAGGCCGGCAAACTTCAGGTATCATCAGGGTAAACCAGGCCCACAACGACATCAGAATACTCGCGCGCATTAATCTGGCCGGGCAGGCAGGCCCATGCTCTTTCATCGCCATGGGCCAATAAACCCCCGCCATGAAAGAAAGCACCAAGGCACTATAGGAATCATAAAGCCAGCGAACCTGTCCGGTATTGAATATGCCGATGGCAATCACCAGAGAAAGCCCCACAAATGGTATCAGACCAAAATATCCATACCAGAGGGATAATTTCTGTACTTTCGAATATTCCGTCACCTTTAGGCCGCCATCAAAATCAAAGATCATGCTCTGCCGCGGTAAACGCCCGAACCTGTGTTCCATATGTTCTGATCCACTCAAGATATCGATTCTTCCCTGCAGGCTTTAAGATTTTCACCTTAGATGCCAACACTTACGAACCTGGAATTTGTTAGGATTAATTGCAATCGAAAATAATTGACGGGCGACAGAATAAATTTCGTGGCACCATGGAGAGGACACATGGCTTTCAAGAGACCGTTATGGAAAATCTCCGGGAGATCCAGCGTTCAAAACAAGAGCTGTACAATGTTCGCACCCGTCATCTGGATCAGGACGGCCAGCCTCGTTTTATCAATCATCTGATCCACGAACAGTCTCCATACCTTTTGCAACACGCCCATAATCCTGTTAACTGGCGTTCCTGGAACGAAGAAACTCTGCAACAGGCTGAAAGTTGCGGGCTTCCTGTATTTCTGTCCATAGGCTATAGCACCTGCCACTGGTGCCACGTCATGGAGGAAGAAAGTTTTGACGACCTGGAAGTGGCAGAACTCCTGAACCGACATTTTGTCCCGGTAAAGGTTGATCGGGAACAACGCCCGGATCTAGATGAAATCTATATGACCGCCATCCAGATTATCAGCGGACAGGGTGGTTGGCCCATGTCGGTGTTTCTCACTCCCCGAGGACATCCATTTTTTGGAGCCACTTACTTCACCAAACCTCAATTCATCCGATTGCTCAAACAGATCAGCCATCTATGGTCGACAGAGCAGGACAACCTCATCGAACAGGGAGACAGACTCCAGCAGGCCATCCAACAACATCTTTCTCCCCCGGTTTCCACAACTCTACCCGGCCATGACCTGATTGAAGCAGCCCGCAGCCGGTTATTGCAAATGACAGACAAAAGGCATGGAGGCTTTGGTACGGCCCCGAAGTTTCCACAGGAGCCCAATCTGCTCTTTCTACTTGACCAAATAGCCCGGGACGATCGCCCTTTAACACGCATACCAGAGTGGGAACTAGTCAGCAAGACCCTGGATAATATGCTTCAGGGTGGCATCTATGATCACGTCGGCGGAGGTTTTCACCGCTATGCGGTGGACAATGCCTGGCAGATACCTCATTTTGAGAAAATGCTATACAACCAGGCTCAGATGATCCGGGTTTATACGCAGGCCTTTCAGCTAAGCGGTAATCCCGAATACCAGCGTATAGCAACAGAGATCATCAACTTCGCATTAAACGAAATGCGCACCGAAGATGGTCTGTTCCATTCTGCCACTGACGCAGACAGTCAGGGAGAGTCCGGCCCGGAAGAAGGACAATACTTTGTCTGGACCTATGCTGAGATGAAAAAACTGTTGTCCGGAAAGGATTGGTCTATGGTCCGCAAGGTTTATGACATTTCCCGCTCAGGTAATTACTCAGGCAGGAATATTCTTCACCTTTCCGCCCCCCTGGATAAGCTAGCCGAATCGTTATCCCCAAAGGCAAAGTGTTCGGGCGAAGCCATGACGTATTCGCAACTGGTTGAACGTCTGGGGCAGATTAAAGCCATCCTGCTTGACTACCGAGCAAATCGACCGGCTCCCGCTAAAGACACCAAGGTCATTACAGAGTGGAACGGCATGATGGTGGCAGCATTGGCAGAAGCCTCACGTATCCTGAATACACCTTCCTGGCTAACGGCGGCAATCCATACCGCCGAAACACTCTGGCAGATCCACCGTCAACCGGAAGGACTGCTATGGCGGCTCAGTATGGACAGAATAAGTTCAGATCCTGCCTATCTCGAAGATTATGCTCACCTGATGGAAGGGCTTTTACAGATATACGACACCAATCATGAACATATCTGGCTGGAACGCACAGAGGCACTACTGACCACGGTGAAGGAACATTATTGGGACTCGGACGGAGGGGGCTTTTTCACAACCGGAAGAACCCACCCCGGACCGCTTCCGGTCCGGAGCAAGAGCCTTGGTGACCATGCTACCGTATGCGGTAACTCCCAGATTCTCAATGTACTGACCGCATTGTTTGAACGAACCGGGGATTTATTGATTCAGACGACCACCCGGGAACACCTGTCTGCCTTTGCCTTGCCAGTGAGACAACACCCCTTGATGGCGCCGTATTTCCTTAAAGGACTGGCGGCTGTGGAGAGTCCGAGTCCCTCTGCAATCCAATATTCCGGCGCCGGACAGATCTGGGCCAGGCTTTCCAGAGGTGAACAAACGGACAGCGGTCATTGGGAATACAGCCTGGAAATCCATATGAGTGAAGGTTGGCATATTCAAAGTCACCAATGTCAGGATAATCAGGGACAGAACACAAAAGTACAACTCCTGTCTGATCAGCACCATGAATGCCTGGATATCCGCTATCCGCCCCCTTCTCCCTGGTCAACCAACAGTGAAGAGGCGCTGGAGATCTACGCCGATCACTGTGAAATTAACCTAACGCTCAAATTACACCGGCAGGCACCAGTAAGACTGCAATTGGATCTTCAGGCCTGCAATGAAACCAGTTGCCATCAACCTCATAAGCTATTATTCAGCCAGTGGCTCTGAGCCGTTAAGCCACCCTTTCTCCCGATTCAGTAATAGGCATGAGTTGATAAGACCATATTGACGACAAGGAACAGGACTGTGAACGAAACGCCAATCATATACAGTTATCAAATAGATGGAACCGGTGGAGCTTCCCAACTGAAACCAGGGTCACATGAATCGCTGCGTGAGGTGATTGCCTCCAATGAATTGACTTGGTTCCATATCAATACACTGCACCCGGATGCTGAGAATTTTCTTTTGCAGACATTGCAACTGGATACTCTGGTCTCTGAAGCCCTGTTGGCCGATGAAACCCGCCCCAGGCTGGTAGATAACGACAATACTGCGCTGGTCATTCTCAGAGGGGTGAATCTCAATCAGGGAGCGGAACCCGAGGATATGGTCTCCCTGCGCATATGGATGACCAGGAGCAGTATTATTTCGGCTGGCCGTCGCCCTCTGAAGGCATTGAAAGATATTGTGGAATACCTCTCCCAGGGGAAAGGGCCTAAAGACGCCGGTGAATGGCTGACAGATGTCTGTGTGGAGCTTTACGATCACATGCAATCAGCAGTGACTGGCTTAACAGAAGAAACTGATCAACTGGAAGAACAGGTTCTGAAGAGCCAGGACGAAAACGTTCGTGAGGCAATTCTGAGCATTCGGAAACGAGCCATGATTCTACGGCGTTACATCACACCACAAAGAGATGTCGTGAGCTACCTGAGGGAAAGCCAGTTATCCTGGATGAATGATTTTTGCCGCCGCCGGCTGGTTGAAGTAGGCGACTGGCTGACCCGATATTGTGAAGACCTGGACAGTGTGCGGGAAAGAGCGCAGGCCATTAAAGATGAATTAAATGCCGCCATGAATGACCGCCTTAACCGCAACCTTTACCTGCTGTCTATCGTTGCCGCTGTCGCCTTGCCCCTGGGCATTCTGACTGGCCTCTTCGGGATCAATATTGGAGGTATGCCCGGTGTCGATTCCCCTGAAGCGTTTCTCTGGTTTTCCATTACGCTCGTTGGGTTGTGTTTATTGGAAATTATTTATCTGAAGAAAAAGAAGTGGATATAGCATCTGGCGAACTGACTTTCGCATCCGCTGGCACGCACTGATTTTCTTTACCTGAATGCCGTTTTTCAGTCACTTTCGAAAGACAGGAAAATCAATTTTTTCTTGCACTTTGGGATTAAGCATGTTTATGCTTTGTACACAAATG
This sequence comes from Hahella ganghwensis DSM 17046, assembly GCF_000376785.1. Classification (GTDB taxonomy): domain Bacteria; phylum Pseudomonadota; class Gammaproteobacteria; order Pseudomonadales; family Oleiphilaceae; genus Hahella; species Hahella ganghwensis. The sequence goes on along the minus strand of NZ_AQXX01000144.1, from coordinate 98,128 downwards.
TACATAACAGACGATTTATGTACAAAGATGTACACCCATCGAATGTCGCCTGTATAAACAGGGTCGGACAGTTACGGAAGTGCCATCATGCCCAATGTAATAAAAACCTATGTACGGTACGTAGATGCCGTAAACCGAGTTGTGGGCAGAGCTGCGATGTACCTCATTTTTGCCATGATGGGTATCCTGCTCTATTCGTCCATCTCAAAAACTTTCTTTGTGCCATCACTCTGGACCCTGGAACTGGCTCAATTCACTATGGTGGCGTACTACCTCTTGGGAGGTGGCTATTCCATGCAGTTGGGCGACCATGTCCGCATGGATCTGCTTTATGGTCACTGGTCCGATAAGACCAAGGCCTGGGTCGACTGCTTCACCATCTTCTTCCTGATTTTTTACCTCATCATGCTGCTGTACGGTGGCTATTCCAGCACCGAGTACGCTTTGCAGTATGGTGAAAGGAGCTATTCCTCCTGGCGACCTTATATGGCGCCCATCAAGATCATTGCCTGTATCGGTATATTTCTGATGCTGCTTCAGGCAATCGCCATGCTCTTTAAAGATATCGCCAAAATTCGAGGAGAAGAGCTCTAATGAGTTATGAAATGATTGCTCTGATGATGTTCGCATCGATGATGCTGATGCTCATGACCGGGCAAAGGGTCTTCGCTGCTATCGGATCTGTCGCTGTTGTTGCCGCCCTGGCTTTATGGGGCACAGGGGGCTCAGAAATGGGCTTCTCCGCTGCCATGAAACTGATGAAATGGTATCCACTGCTCACTCTTCCCCTGTTTATCTATATGGGCTTCATGTTGTCGGAGTCCGGCATTGCCAATGATCTCTATGAAATGTTCCACGTCTGGTTCGGTTCCCTCCGGGGCGGCCTCGCCATCGGAACGATTGTCCTGATGGTGGTGGTTTCCGCCATGAACGGGCTGAGTGTGGCGGGGATGGCCATTGGCGCGACCATCGCACTTCCGGAATTGCTGAAGCGAAGTTACGATAAAATTATGGTCACCGGTGTCATCCAGGCGGGAAGTTCACTTGGAATTTTGGTTCCCCCCAGCGTGGTATTGGTCCTCTACGGCATGATCGCCCGCCAGCCTGTCGGTCAATTATGGCTGGCAGGTGTCTTTCCCGGTTTGCTCATGGCGAGTCTGTTCATTGTGTATATTGTCATTCGTTGCCACCTACAGCCGGAGCTTGGCCCCGTCTTACCGAAAGAAGAACGCAATATTCCTCTGAAGGAAAAAATCAAATTGCTGCATGCCGGCATTCTGCCACTAGTCATTTTCTTCCTGATGACAGGATTGTTCCTGATGGGGATTACAAGCCTGGTGGAAAGCTCCGCTGTTGGCGCTATTGCGGCCACCGGTGCTGCGATTGTCAAAAAGCGGCTGACCCGGCAGGTGCTGGAAGACACCATCCGCAAAACACTCGGCATCAGTTGCATGTTCATGTGGATTATTCTGGCAGCCCTTTGTTTCGGTGCTGTATTTGACGGGCTGGGCGCTGTTCGGGCAATCGAAGGTTTTTTCCTGGAACAGTTAGGTCTGGGGCCTTGGCAGGTATTGATTCTGATGCAACTGTCATTCCTGCTCATGGGGACATTTCTGGACGACACCGCCATGCTGGTGATCGTCGCTCCCCTGTATGTACCGCTAGTCGATGCGCTGGGCTTTAACCTGATCTGGTACGGTGTGCTTTATACCATTACCTGTCAGATTGCCTACATGACGCCACCTTTTGGTTACAACCTATTTCTGATGCGGGCAATGGCGCCCCCTGAAGTGGGCCTGAAAGACATTTACATTTCCATTATTCCCTTTGTGCTCATCATGGCTGTCGCCCTGGCTTTGGTAATGATTTTCCCGGAAATCGCCATGTGGCTGCCTGATCAACATTACGGGAATGGAGGATATTGAGACAAAGCACAACAAGGACAGGAATTCGATAGGACGCGGAATTGCCAGGGAAGACCAATAAAGAGCAGACCTGAATTCAGCTCAGCTCTTTAAATCGGCTCTAGGTTATCGATCAAACCTTCTGCCAAAAACAAGAAATGTTGAAATTGCCGTCTGTCAGGAAACTCCCTGACAGGACGCAAGCGGTACGTAGCTTAGATGTATGGATCACACCTCCTGAAGGAGGGCGAGACTTGCCCGGTGGCAGGGTTTCAACGAAACAAATGCAAAGGGGAACCAGAACATGACCAACAGACGTGATTTTCTTAAAAAAGCTGGGGCAGCCGGTATTGCCGGTGCCAGTGTCGCCTCCATTGGCGCTCCGGCAGTACATGCCAAAAGCAAAATCAAGTGGCGGCTGCAGACCTATGCGGGACCGGCTTTGGCTGAGCATGTAATTAAACCGTCAATTGACGCCTTCAACAAAGTCGCCAACGGCGAGATGGAAATCGAGCTCTATTTTGCGGATCAACTGGTTCCTACCGGAGAACTGTTCCGCGCCATGCAACGCGGAACAATTGATGCGGTTCAGTCGGATGATGACTCCATCGCAGCGCCAGTGGATGTCGCAGTTTTCGGAGGCTACTTCCCATTTGCCACCCGCTACAGCCTCGATGTTCCTGTGTTATTCAACGAATGGGGACTGAATGAAATCTGGGCTGAAGCTTATGGTGAAGTCGAAGGGGTCACCTGGTTAAGTGCTGGCGCCTGGGATCCTTGCCATTTTGCAACCAAAGAGCCCATCAAAAGATTGGCCGACCTGAAGGGCAAACGGGTATTTACCTTTCCGACGGCCGGTCGGTTCCTGTCTCGCTTCGGCGTCGTCCCGGTCACACTTCCCTGGGAAGATGTCGAAGTGGCGATGCAGACAGGTGAGCTGGACGGTATCGCCTGGTCAGGCATCACCGAAGACTACACCGTCGGCTGGGCTGATGTGACCAATTACTTCCTGACCAACAATATTTCCGGCGCCTGGTGCGGATCGTATTTTGCCAACAGTGAACGTTGGAATGAGCTTCCCGAACACCTGAAGTCTCTGTTTAAGCTCTGTATGGACAGCTCTCACTATTACCGCCAACACTGGTACTGGGGCGGTGAAGCCAAACTGAGAACCCAGGGAACCAAGATGAAGCTGACAACAATCCCCGATGCTGAATGGGATACTGTAGAAGCGGAAGCCCATAAATTCTGGGATGAAATTGCTGAAACCAGTCCCCGCTGTAAACGGGTTGTCGATATTTTCAAGGCTTACAATGCTTCGATGCAGAAAGCAGGCCGTCCATATCGTTACAACCAAACCTGATGCTCTCGACCTTGGCCCGGGTTCGCCCGGGCCCTTCTTATTCTTTTATCAACAACAGCCGCTGTATCACCAAGAATTTATCTATATCCTTATACAGAGAGACTTACATCTACACGGAAAAATTTATACCGACAGCAACATACCTATCACTTGATAGCCAAAAAATGTGACAGACAATTCATTTTATTTGTAAGATTTTCTTACAGGGATAACAAAATTTCGTCGATGATGATTGACTCAAGACTTTCACTACCTATCACGTTTCCTATCAAATTTCACTCCCGTTCCTCCCAACTTATTGTTCTAAAAACGAAGTGTCACTTCACTTTATCCATCACTTAGTCACAGACTCGAACACAATGAAACAATAATGAAACATTTTGAAACGTTGATAAATAATCAGGGTGGATAAGTTGATGGAAACGATCAAAAAAATATACCTAGAATCCTATACTTTTAGGTTGGGTTTGCTAATGCAATTCGATATGCTCCCGAAAATCAAAATTAATAAATTAACAGTATTAACCCAACAGTGCAGGACTAATAATGTCTCAGGCATGGACAGTCGACCGCATCTCCGGTATTGCGGAACATCAAACCGGATTAACCCTGGCATTTACCGAATCACATGGCCAGGTTCAGCAAATCACCCCCCGGCACGTCCCCAAAGGCATGGATTCCCTGAAAATGGTTCGATTAATCCGCGAAGGAATGGAAGCGATTGAATCCGGATTAGGTAATGCTGCTTCCCGCAGCAGCCGACCTGTAGGCGATGTTTCTTCCGCGACCAAACCGGTTGTGGTAAAACGCAAGCGACGATTCGCCCCAAAGGTCGAATAAACTGTATTACCGGCTGTATAGAAAGTTTTAATTATGAGCGATATTAAACGACACGTTGTCACCCCCCGTGCTTCAGATATGGTCGCCTACAATGGCGTGCTCCGACTCGTAGATATCCCCCCGACAGAAGACGGCGATATTACCAGCCAGACTCGAGGTCTTCTCGAAGATATGGAACAGATGCTGATCGACGGCGGCAGCAGTAAATCTCATCTTCTAATGGCGACGATCTACCTAACCGATATGGCCGATTACGATGCTTTTAATGCCGTGTGGGATGAGTGGTTACCTGAAGGTACGGCCCCGGTTCGTGCCTGCATCAAGGTTGCCGGCCTTGCTCTTCCCGGCTGGAAAGTGGAAATTGCCGCCGAAGCAGCACTGATCGATTCAGATCAGTAATTATTTCCTCTTCACGATCTTCATCCCTGCGAGATTGTCAGCCTTTTGACAATCTCGCGTTCAGGATTCGGCTACATTAAAGCGTTTAACCAGCCGATAGCAGTGTATTGACGCTTAATGGATACCCACTCCTCCCAAAAGCAGTCTCAAGAACGGACACCATCAGCATCGGAAGTGCCTGAAATCTCTATTTTTGGCGCCGGTAGTATTGGGTGTTATATCGGTGGTCGTTTGCTGGCGTCAGGTGCCAGAGTAAAACTGGTAGGTCGGGAGAGGATGGGCAGGACTCTGCAGGAGCATTCACTGACCATCTCTGATTATCTTGGCTATCGCCAACAGGTGAATCTGCCTGATGGGTGCTTTAATACCAGTGCATCCGCTATCAAACACTCAGATGTGGTATTGGTGACAGTAAAGTCTGCCGCCACGGAAGAAGCAGGCGAGCAGCTCGCCCCGCTCCTGAAACCAGGGACATTGGTCGTCAGCTTTCAAAACGGGATATCCAACGCTGATCGTCTTCGCGAGCGACTCCCTCTGTGTACGGTTCTAGCCGGTATGGTGCCATTTAACGTATTACAGGAGTCTCCAGGACACTTTCATCAAGGCACGGAAGGTCATCTAAGCATCCAACGGACGGATGAGTTGACGACAACCATTGCTGAAATGTTCAGCAAAGCCGGGTTACCGTTGGAACTGCATTCAGACATGACATCAGTCATGTGGTCCAAACTACTTCTCAACCTCAATAACCCGATCAATGCCTTATCCGGCATTCCCCTGAAAGAACAGTTATCCAAACGAGATTACCGCCGCTGTCTGGCGCTGGCGCAAAAAGAAACATTGAACTTACTGCAGCATGCAGGAATCAAAACAATTCGACTCACAGCTGTGCCTACCCCATGGCTTCCTTACGTCATGCAGCTTCCAGATTGGCTATTTACCAGATTGGCCTCCAGGATGCTTGCCATAGACCCTGTCGCCCGCTCATCAATGTGGGAGGACCTGCAGGCCGGTCGGCAGACAGAAATAGACTGGATTAATGGCGAAGTTACCAGACTCGCCAGTAATCTGGGACAACAAGCACCAGTGAACCAACGGCTCATTGAGCTCGTTCATCAGGCGGAAAACGGCAATCAGACCACTTGGAAGGCGGATTCTCTATACCAGGATCTTCTTAGGGCCAATTAGAACCTCTTTATATACCTGGAAAGTCAGATTCAGGCCACCTCTGGCATTGAACTCTATTTTAAACCTAACTTCCGCGCCAGTTTATGTAAGTTACTGGGGTCCAGTTCCAAGGCTCTGGCAGCAGCGGCCCAGTTATCGTGGCATTGCTCCAGAGCCTGCCGAATGGCTTCTCGCTGGCAGTTTTCCACCTGCATACGCAAAGATATGTTTGGGCCGGATTCAATCGGATTAACAGCCACCGGTCCCGATGCCTTGATTGGCTCCATCGGCATTGAAACCTGCTCAAGATCAAGCAACCCTGCATCCAAAGTCAAGATAGCATTACGATCAACGCCGCGGCTGATTGCTTTTAATGCCGCACGACTGATAACGTGCTCGAGTTCGCGGATATTTCCAGGCCAGTGATACTTCAGAACGGCCTGCTCCGCAACCGGGGAAAGGCGCAGGCTTCGCAGACCAAGACGTGCACGATTGAGCTCCAGGAAATGCCCAGCCAATACCAGTACATCATTCCCTCTCTCTCTGAGAGGGGGAATAGGAATCGGATACACTGAAAGACGATGGTAAAGGTCAGCTCTGAACTTGCCTTCTCTGACACGATCCTGAAGGTGACGATTGGTCGCCGCAACGATTCGGACATCCACCTTTCTGGGTTTATCCTCCCCTAGCCGCTGAATTTCACCGTTTTGCAGCGTTCGTAATAGCTTGGCCTGAACAGTCAGAGGCAACTCACCAACTTCATCCAGAAGCAGAGTTCCTCCATGGGCAGCCTCCACTCTTCCGGTCCTTCCCATTGTCGCACCGGAAAACGCCCCCTTTATATGGCCGAACAGCTCACTCTCTGCGAGCGACTCAGGCAATGCAGCACAGTTTACATGAACCAGCGGCGCCTTGGCTCGTGGTGATCGGAAGTGCACTCTGCGCGCAAATAGTTCCTTGCCCACCCCCGTTTCACCCGTTAGCAGAACGGGAAGATCAGAGTCTGCCACGACATCCAGCTCGGTAAGGATTTTGGCGATCACCGGGCTGCGCCCCAAAATTTCATCGTTATCCGGCAGAGACGCTTCACTGGCCCGGACATCCTGTCTCAGAATTGCGAGATTACGATGCTCCTGTTCCAGACGAGTAACCCGAATAGCCGCTTCCACCAAGAGTGTATAACGCGCCAGGCTTTCCTGAGCAGGGGCACTGAAAGTGCCGGGTTCGAGAGCATCAAGTGTCAAAGCCCCCCAGAGGCGTCCGTCCACATAAAGGCTCACACCCATACAATCATGCACAGGCAAAGGCTCACCGACACAACTTTCCAATAATCCGTCATAAGGATCAGGCAGCCCGGAGTCATGATCAAAACACACAGGCTTACGATCCGCCAGAATCGCAGCCAAACGTGGATGTTGGCCAATCACAAAGCGCCTACCCAGGGTTTCATGAACCAGCCCCACGATCGCTTCAGTCCTGAGGTCTTCTCCATCCAATCTCAGCAAGGCAACGGCTCCACAATGAAATTCTGTCCGTATTGCCTCTACCAAACGCTGTAACCGAATCCCCTGAGGCAGCTCTGTGATCAAATCAGCCAACAATGCAGAGTTCAACATGGTTATATTTACCATTATAAGGGTGTTTCTTACCCTTTCCCAAAAGGGTACTTTTTACCACACTAATATATTTATCCAAATTATTCAATCGGTTAACGAATGGCACGCACCTTGCGAATCATCAGTTGAATTTATCAATCTGACTGACATCACGAGGAACCAGGCATGACATTACTTGACCAATCTGTAGGCTCGCTGGCACGAAATATTCCTGGGGCTACCCGCTTATTCCGAGACTACGGCCTCGACTTTTGTTGTGGAGGCCAACACAAACTGAGAGATGCCCTAACCGAAAAGGGGGTTGATCATGACGACGTTCTGGAGCAACTGAACGCCTTACGGGATTCACCGGATGCTGATCAGGATTGGGCAAATGCCAACAGGAATGACCTGATTGATCATATTCTCCGCCGTTATCACGCCCGCCACAGGGAACAACTGCCAGAGCTGATTTATCTGGCACGCCGCGTGGAGCAAGTTCATGGACAGCGCCCGGAATGTCCGGTTGGTTTGGCGGATCACCTGAATAATATGCTCAATGAGCTGGAAAGCCATATGCAGAAGGAAGAGAACGTTCTATTCCCGCTTCTACAGCAAGGCATTGATGGCATGCAGGTTAATGGCCCGGTCTCTGTCATGCGTTTTGAACATGACCAGCATGGAGAAGCACTGACAACCCTGGCAGACCTGACCAACGACATACAGCTCCCCAAAGGGGCCTGTAATACCTGGCGTGCTTTGTATAGCGGGTTGAATCAACTCCGTGATGATCTGATGCAGCATATTCACCTGGAAAACAACATTTTATTCGTCGACGCACTGGGAGGTGGCCATGACAGACTATAAAAAGCTTTGGTGGATTCTGCTGTTTGTGGTTGGTGTGACATTCTGCCTGCTGGGCTATTTCGGTACCGAGGTATACCGACAGGCCCCCCCCATTCCTGATCGCTTTGAATCCAGTAATGGTGACTTACTGTTTACGAAAGAAGATGTTCTGGACGGACAAACGGCCTGGCAGTCTGTTGGCGGTATGCAATTGGGTTCGATCTGGGGGCATGGCGCCTATCAGGCGCCCGACTGGACTGCAGACTGGCTACACAGGGAGCTTAGCCAGTGGCTGTCATTGGCCGCCCAGGAAGAGTTCGGGGCTTCTTACGAGGCTCTGGATGAAGAAAGTCAGGTGTTACTCCAGCACCGCCTTAAATCCGAATATAGAACAAACACCTTCCATCAGGAAAATAACACCCTCACGCTAAGTGCACGACGAGTTAAAGCGATTCAGGCAACGGCAGACTATTATGCGCGTCTGTTTGGCAACGCCCCTGAGTTGCGGGGAATCCGCGAAAGCTATGCCATGAAAGAGAACACTCTTCCAAGCGCTGAACGTAGGGAGGAGTTGGCCACCTTCTTTTTCTGGACGGCCTGGGCAGCATCAACAGAACGCCCGGGATCTTCTGCCACCTACACCAATAACTGGCCCCACGAACCTCTGATCGACAACCGTCCGACAGCCGAGAACATCATCTGGTCAATCGTCAGTATAGTTCTGCTGATTGCAGGTATTGGCGCTCTCGTATGGGCATGGTCATTTCTACATAAAGAAGATGATCATAGTAACAATACCCCCGCTCAGGATCCGCTATCACTGATCCAACTTACTCCTTCTCAAAAAGCTCTGGGAAAATACCTGTTTCTGGTCGTGGCCCTATTCTGCTTTCAGGTACTTCTTGGGGGATTCACTGCTCACTACACTGTGGAAGGACAACATTTTTATGGATTGGATGTCTCCCAATGGTTCCCCTATTCCCTGGTACGTACCTGGCATATTCAAAGTGCCTTATTCTGGATAGCAACCGGCTTCCTTGCAGCCGGGCTATTCCTGGCCCCCGTCATCAATGGTGGTAAAGATCCGAAATTCCAGAAAATCGGCGTGGATATTCTGTTCTGGGCACTGGTTGTAGTCGTGGTTGGATCCTTTGCAGGCAATTGGCTGGCCATTGCTCAGATCATGCCGCCCGAACTGAACTTCTGGCTTGGCCATCAGGGTTATGAATACGTGGATCTGGGACGTCTCTGGCAGATCGGGAAGTTCCTCGGGGTGGCGTTCTGGCTGGTATTAATGCTTCGAGGTATCACTCACTCTCTGAAGCAGCCGGGGGATAAAAATCTGCTGGCATTGTTAACCGCCTCAGTAATTGCGATTGGACTCTTTTATGGCTCAGCCTTTTTCTACGGCGAACGCACTCATATTTCCATCATGGAATACTGGCGTTGGTGGGTCGTACATCTTTGGGTAGAAGGATTCTTTGAAGTATTTGCCACCACCGCTCTGGCGTTTATCTTCTGCTCTCTTGGCCTGGTATCCAAACGTATGGCAACAACGGCAAGTCTGGCGTCAGCCTCACTGTTCATGCTTGGCGGCATTCCCGGCACCTTCCACCATTTGTACTTTGCAGGAACTACCACGCCGGTCATGGCGGTCGGAGCCACCTTCAGCGCTTTGGAAGTAGTCCCACTGATTGTGCTGGGCTATGAAGCCTGGGAAAACTGGCGTCTGCGTCTGGGTGCCCCCTGGATGGAACACCTCAAGTGGCCATTGATGTGCTTCATCGCTGTCGCATTCTGGAACATGCTGGGGGCAGGCGTCTTTGGCTTTATGATCAATCCGCCAATCTCGCTCTACTATGTTCAGGGTTTGAATACGACCCCTGTACATGCCCACGCAGCATTGTTCGGTGTTTATGGATTTCTGGCTCTGGGCTTTACGCTATTGGTACTACGCTATATCCGTCCGCAGCTGGTCTTTAGTGAAAGGTTGATGAAAACCGGCTTCTGGTGGCTCAATGCCGGACTGGTCCTTATGATTGTGACCAGTTTACTGCCTGTTGGATTGATACAGTTCTATGCCAGTACCAGTGAGGGCTTATGGTATGCCAGAAGCGAGGCATTCATGCAATCCGACCTGTTGGAAACCCTGCGCTGGGTCAGAACCTTTGGTGATGTGGTATTTATCATTGGTGCATTTGCCTTTACCTGGCAAGTGGTCAAAGGAGTATTCAACGTTGACCGCTCTTCAGCCGCTGAGGGAGATCTGGCCTCTGAGTTAAGGTAGCAATCTGTTTCACTTGCCTTACATTGGCGATATATCTAGACCACGGGTCAGACGCTATCAGGTGTCTGGCCCGGTTAATCAGCACCTGATGGTGCCAATTAGGTCTCAAATTGTTTCTCCCCAACAGAATAATTCCTTATCATATTGATCTTCTAATGCTGTTGCCTTAAATGAGGCCAGCACCTGTAGCGTTTTATTCCGGATGACAGAGTTTCATGACGGCCAAGCATTTCATCAGCCTACTGTTAGTTTTCCTTCCAATCTGTGTAGAAGCTGCTTCCGAAGCCGCCGCTGTTCAGCCCGACCAAACTGTTCACAAAGGAAAAAGTATTTTCCTTAACCAGCCCGCCGAATTCTTCGGCGAACTGCTCCAGCCTGTGCCCTGCTGGTTTGACCAGGCGAATGTCTGGGAAAACAGTGCTTGCTATCAAATGCACGTCCCTGAGAACCATCAGAACCCAGACAGCCACGCCATATCCTTCCCGGTAGCTGTTTTCAAAAGCAATAAACGCAACCATAAAAGGACGCCGGTCTTGCACTTGGGTGCCGGGGGACCAGGATCTGCGATGTATCTGGATGATACGGACTCCATGATGTACTTCATCGACATCCATCGTGAACTGTCGCTGGATCAAGGAAGGGATTTATACGTCATGGATCCCAGAGGAGCAGGTCTGGCAGAGCCTTTACTCAATTGCGGCATATTCGCAGAAAATGAGTTCTTCAGATGGGGCGAGAATCTCAGTATCAAAGAGGACTATGAAGCCAGCACTGAAGACTATCAGAACTGTATCAATGAATTCAGGGACCAGGGCGTTGATTTCTCTCAATACAACAGCCTTGCTGTTGCCAATGATGTGGAATTTCTCCGTCGTGCCGTCGATGTCGATCAGTGGAATCTGATAGGCGTATCTTACGGCAGTGTCTATGCTCAGATTATTACTCGGGAATACCCCAGTTCTGTTAGAACGATGATTCTGGACAGTGCGGCCTTTCCTCAACTGAAAGGCGATTATCGATATCTTGAGAAAAGTATTGGCCCTTTAAATAAGCTGTTAAATTACTGCACCACTTCAGACGATTGCAAGCTGTCCATCGACAACACAGAAGACCGTTTCTGGAAGCTATACAATCAGCTCAACGAGAAACCTATCAGGACAAAACTGGACTTTTGGGGAGAGGAAACCGACTTCACTATCGTACTTAACGGAACCAGATTCGTTTCCAGCATTGTTCAGGGCCTCTATGGCAAACAGATTTTTCGGGAATTGCCGGTCATCATCACCGATATGGAGCAGCGAGACTTGTCATCACTGATGCCTTACCTTGTGGACTATTTTGTTTTCCAGGTGGATGAATTCTACGGCGATCTTAGTTTCAGTAGTCACTACTGCTATGAAACCAAGCCTTTTACTGATTTTGACCATATCAGGAGTGAATTGGATGCCCTTCCTGAAGGACAACTGAAAACGCTTTTAACCATGATTCCGGAAGACGACGACTTGTGTGACGAAATGCAGGTCTCAGGCGGGGATCCTATTGAAGCAGAGCCGGTTAAAACCTCGATTCCAACATTATTCCTACAGGGAGAATATGACACGGTCACGCCGTTAAAAGATGTTCTGGACCTGCAATCCAACTTCTCAAACAGCTACGTGGTTTCCTTTAAACAATCCCATGATGTTTTAAGCTCATCCTTGTGCGCGGGTGAAGTGGCGGCCAGATTTATTTCGGGAGATGTACGCCCAGCCTCTCTCACTGGATGTGATTCTGAAGCCAGACTCCATTAGATACAAACTACTCAACATGCAGAGTCAAATTGATCAAGCAGATACTGGTGGCTTAAGAGAATCAGCATATTCTTTCATATCCCGAGAAATATTCTTAAGCTTCCATCGATCCGGATCATCGTATTCAAACTTAATATTTATTTTAAAGTCCGGGCGAGTAACATGTACTAGGCATTGGTGCCATTCCTGACCTTTTTCTTTTTTCATTTCCTCACGCAGTTGCCGCAGCTTTCGCAGAGCATCAACATCAGGAACCCGAGCTTCATAATCTCCGTCTTCGAAATACGCGTAGCCGTTCATTCTTTGCTGGCCGTGAGAAAAGTTCCCAACGACAGAGATACCAACCCACTTATCATCTGCATATTCTTCACTTCTCAAAATGATAGAACCGATTTCCATTATCAATTCATTAGAAACACTCTTATCCACTTATTCCCCCCCAGTACCCCGACTTATTGCCAACAAATTATCAATTTCTGCCTTGCCGAGACGATTGAAGCTTTGATTACTCTCGTTAGCAAACAGGCCGATGTCCCTATGAACTTGTTTGCCCGTATTAGTATCAAATACTCGATAACTGACTTCTATTTCTGTCGGGCGACCATTTTGATAGTTATTAAGCTTAACATTAATTTTCACATTACAACCTGCTGCAATCCAGTCAGCCAGCTCATTTTCCAGGGTTTTATATGCCCCGGTATTTAAGTTGGCGTCCTGTGGGAACAGGTTTTTAAGTCCCTGATCAAGAACGAAACGGTGTCCGATAATATGACCCGCATGATCTCCCTCAATACCATTAGTGCGAGTCGTGACCCCTTGAGCTGACAACTCAGCTGAAGATCGTTTGGCATAGTTGTAATACTCTCTCAACGTTGCCGTGACTTCTACTATTTGTCCACTTTCATCCGGTTTCCAGTCTACCTTATTTTCTCCGTGGCCAACCCGTTGCATGGGAGGCATGCCGACAGTCTCGGAGAACTTCCCGGAAGCCTCGTCATAGTACATCTTTGAGGAGTCTGAAGGGTCCAATCGCCGTAGATGCGGTACTGATGCCCCCGCCACCCAAACATAACCCTCTGGAGCTTCCGGCCAACCTTTATCCCGTGCCTGTATGGCCCCTCTGGCTGGAGCGGCAATCCAGCCTTCACCAAGTTGCTCTAACTGGCCAAGACGATCAGCCTCGAATGCTGTGGCAGTTTCAAGCTCTTCCAATCGAACTTGAAGCTCCGCACGTTGATCAGGTGTTATATCAGGATTAGCTAATCCCTGGCTGATCGACTGGGCTTCGAGACCAATCTTATTCAGCTCTAACTGAGCTTCCCAGGCAGCAGAACCGACCGGGGCTTGCTGACCACCCTGCAGGTGGGTGCTGATACGATCCAACAAACCACCGGAGGCTTCCATCTGTCTGGCCGTCCGGCTGTGCAGATCCAGCATCTCAGCATCAGGCGTGGCGCCACCATGCTCAATGCGAATATTGGCTGCTCTGCCATTAGCCCCGGTATCATAGGCAACCCTCATCTGGCCCGAAGGCAGGTCAGTATTTTGGCTGACCGGATAGGGGGAACCAAATTCAAGATGATTGCTCAGGCGGGAAAAACTATAAGCATCCGCCATGGGGGCTCCACCTGCCCGGGTACTGGCTGCCGTCATTCCTCCCCAGAAGGCGATGTTAAGCAATCCCATGGCACGGTCAGCATTGCCCATGCGATCCCAATTGGTCGCCAGATCATAGGCCTGATTAGTGGCGGCTGCGGCATCAGCAGTATTGGCCGCGATTTCCAGACCCGCAGCCCCGCGGGCCGCCACATTCGCTGTTCCAGCACCACGTGCCAATGTGGCGAATTTAGCAGCCCCCATAGCGCCAAAGGATAAAGTCCCCGCCGCCACATCAATCCAGTTGGCACGAACTTCAGCGTTCGACAGGTCAGATATATCCACCCCGTGAGCCTGGGCATCATAAAGCCCTTCACCTGCCCGAGCAGTGGTATAGGCTCCCGCAATGCCCGCAACAACAAAGGCACCCGTTCCACCTGATCCGACGATAATCACCCCGCCGGCGATAATTCCTGCACCTAGCGCGACGCCATCACCAATCTTGCGAGCCCATTCACCAAAGGTGTCGGTTACCAGGGGAGTTGCCTCCGTTGTCAGAACAGGGCAAGTATTGGCTCCGCCCCATTCCATGTCCTTCACATAGGTCATTTGACCCGGCGGCAAACGACTGTTTTCCCGCCAGTCATCAAAACCGGTGTAATGCCGGGTCGGATCCGCATCTTCTACAAAATAGGTTTTCCCATCTTCTCCCTGTATTTTGAAGACGTTGAATGTTGCGGCTCCAAACTCATCATTGGTCACTGTAACCGGCATGATGGAAACTTCAGCGTTCTCACCTCCCAATTGCTGAACTTTGGTGGCGATGGCATCGATGCGGGGATTGGCGCCGTAATATTGGTGGTTTAGTCCGGCATCAAGTCGGCTTTGTTCTTCTGCGGGAGATTCATGCGCGGCAGGTAACCGATCAGGGCGAACCCCCAAAGCCTGACCAATGGTATTACGGAGCGCTTCTCCACCCAGAACCTGTGGCTCAACTCCGCGAGACTGGTATCGGACAACAACTTCATTCGCATAACTGGAAGAGACAACGCCGCTGTCCCAACCGTCCTGCAATGACTGAGCGTTCCATGAAGGGTTACTGGCGATTTCTGCCATGGCCCACCCTCGTAATTCAGGTGCCACAGCATCATTTGCTAAAAGATCACGACCTCCGGACGAAGACAATATGTCGTTATAGAGGGAAGACAAGGTATTAATATTGCCTTGCAGCTCAGCACCGGAAGCCCCGTCCCTGTTAACCATAACCTGAGCCAGAGCACCTGACATCGCCTGCCGGTAATTACTGTTTGCCAATTCGGAGGATTCGGATTTAAGAAATATGGCCGTCACCATTTTGCTGATGCCATCACCATCAGCACTCACTTCTCCAGAAGCAACACGGTTCAACAATTCCCCACGAGCATTCCCATCAAGTACACCCGCTGAACGCCCAAGCGCACCCTCAATGCCGTCGTAGGCATTAATGACAGCCCCAGAGTCAAGTTCCACTGCAATACTGAGCATTTCAGTCGCGGCAGCGCTCCCCTCTGGACTGGAGAGAACCTGGCCCCCTTCAGCAAGAATTCGATCACTTACGGCTGCAGGCTCTGCGTATACCCCTGCAACAATACTTCGGGTTTCAGGACTTTGAAGGTTTTCCGCTGCTTCCCTGATGTTTTCCGTATTGCCGGAGATACGCCATTTCGTGGTGGCGGACTCCACTAAATAACGCTTTTCCGAAGAGGTCAGTAATCCGAGGGAAGATTCACCATTCAATGCTTTGCTGACCCGTTCGCCGCCCGCATCGTCATAACCGATACCGGCAAACGTGTCTTCAGCATGGGCGTTGTCCTGAACCCACTGATCGATTTCTTGTCCACGGGCAGGTGTCACGTTGGACACGGAATCAACAGAGTGTGATGACTGATTTGATTGATAAGCCTGAGATGATGGTCCGTTTACGGTGTTATCCGAACCGGAGCTTCCCACTCCGGCTGATGAGTCCAACATAACTCTTCCTCTACCCCTGATATTGGCTACGGAAAAGTTATCAACTAAAGGAGACTCTCATAACTAGGTCAGACACTAGCTAGGGTGAACACCTAGGGCGAATGGACAGACAGAAAAACTACTCCTGTAATAAAGCTCAGGCAGCAACAGTTTCTGTAAACGTCAGTCGGTTGCCAAAGGGGTCTCTCACAGACAACTCTCTGCTTCCCCATGGCATTTCCTCAATTTCCGGGTTGAAGTAACGATAGTTTTTTTGTTTCAGTGCATGATGCAATCGATCAATGTCCCGGATCTCAATACGCATCGCTGCACCTGGGCAACAATCACCATGATGTTCAGACAAGTGCAGAACTATTCCATCCCTGGAAATCTGCATATATAACGGCATGCCATCTTCGAAACGATGCTCCCAGTCGAGACTGAATTCCAGGTAATCAAGGTAGAATTCCCTGGCTTTCACCTCATCAAATATCCTGAGAATCGGGGTAATACTCTTTAGCATCGTTGTATCCTGTTCTGACATATCATTCCAAACGGGCTGAACAGTGCTTTGGTGAGGGGCGCGGATTACACCCGCACCCGATAGAACGTGGCATACAGTACCGGTACCACACACAATGTCAGAACAGTAGAGAACAGCAATCCTCCCATAATGGCAATCGCCAGAGGTTCCCACATCTCGCCACCTCCCAGATACAGAGGTAGCAACCCGAGCACTGTCGTGGCAGTCGTCAGCAGTATGGGCCGTGTCCGCTGTTGAGCCGCATTGATAATGGCCTGGCCGTGGTCGACACCTTCTTCTATTTCCAGCTTGATGCGTTCCAGGAGAACAATGGCATTATTGATGACGATCCCCGCCAGTGAAACGATTCCCAGAAATGTCATGAAGCCCATGGCACTGTCCAGCGCCAGCAGACCGGCAGATACGCCAATCAGTCCCAACGGAATCGTACTCAGGATAATAATGGCCTTACGAATCGAATTGAACTGGCCCACCATCAGAATCAGGATTACAAAACCGGCAATCGGCAGTTTATCCACAATTGACTGATTCGCCTTACCGGAACTCTCCGATTCCCCTCCTAATTCGTAGCGGGTACTGGTGCCCCATACCTTCTGTTGCTCCTGAAGCCAAGGGGTCAATTCGGCAAACTTTTCAGCCGCTGTGATATCCCCATCCAGTTGAGCACCAACAGCAACCGTTTTCAGTCCATTGCGGCGATAGATTTTTGCGGTATCCCAAACCACTTCAATATCCGCCACCTGGGAAAGTGGTACCGATTTTCCAGTAGACTGTACATAGACGGATAGCGATTGGACACCGCTGACATTATTTCGATTAGCGCCTTCTGCCCTGACCATGACCGGGATAATATCTTCCCCTTCACGGTACTCGGTTAACTCCAACCCACTAATACCTGCTTGCAGGGAAACAGCAATATCCTGACTGGTAACGCCGGCTCTCAAGGCGCGAGGCTGGTCAATATGAATGACCAGTTTCTTGATCCGCTGCCCCCAATCATCTGTAATGTTCGTCAGGCCGCCGATGTCACGCATCTTGGCTTTCAGCTCATCCACATGACGGAACAGAACATCCACATCAGTTCCACTCAGGCGAACTTCTACAGGATTTGCCACTGAAGGGCCATTGGCCATGGGTTTGATGGTCGCTTCCAGATCTGGATGATGATCCAACGCATAGCGGCCAAGTTTATCAATCAATTCCGGAACCAATACCGCATCGCTGGCCGTAACGATCATCATCGCGTAGCTGCTGTTGTTGGGTTTTGGGTTGTAGGACAGGATGATCCTGGGCCCGGCATTACCGATATAGCTCGCCCATTTGGTCACACCTTCAGAGCGTTCACTATTGACCTCAAGCTCCGATTCGATATATCCCTCTATGTCACTGACAACTCGACGAGTCTCCTCAATGGCCGTTCCTTCAGGGAGTTTCAGCTCAACCTGAAAATAATTCCGGTCTGATGGCGGGAAGAATATTTTGGGGACATAACCAAAGCCCTTCATTGCCAGGAGAAATACCAGGACCGTGACGACGAGTGTTACTCCCCGATTCCGCAACATGGTTTTCAGCGTGCGGCGATAGGTACGATAGAAGCGGGAATTAAAGCTGTCTTCCTGCTGGGTCACCTTAAGGAAATAGACACACAGCATGGGAATCACGGTCAGGGATATAACCCAGGAGGCCAATAAAGTAATTGCCACAACCTTGAACAGAGAAGAGGTAAACTCCCCTACATTGGACTCTGCAAGATAGATAGGTAAAAAGGCCGCAATCGTGGTAAGTGAAGCGGTCAATAATGGGACCTTCAGCTCCATGGCCGAATCAACAGCGGCATCCACAGCCTTCTTCCCTCTTTCCATCTGCACCATGATGTTCTCTGCCATCACAATACCGTTATCCACCAGCATCCCCAGCGCGATAATCAGTGCCGCCAGTGATATCTGATCAAGACCGATATCGAGATAGGACATCACCAGAAAAGCGAGCAACATGGACAGGGGAATCAATGTGGAAACGACCAATCCCGTTCTCAACCCGAGTGTAAACAGCATTACGATAGATACAACGGCAATGGCCTGCAGCAGATTGGAGACAAAATCACTGACTTTCTGATCCACTTCCGCAGGAGAAAAGCTGACCAGATCAAACTCAATTCCGTACGGATATTGCTGTAGCAGCTCATTCATCATGGATGACACCTGTTCACCCAATTCGATGTTATTGCCACCCTCACGCATTGCAACAGCCACTGCCAGGGCAAACTCACCTGACGAATGCAACATGGATTCCGGCGGATCCACATAACCGCGAACCACCGTGGCAATGTCTTTCAGGTACAACAAACGGTCAGTTCCTGGAATATTGATAATGGTCTGCTCAATATCTTCCACAGACTCAAAGTTACCACTGGGTTCCAGGGAAATCCGCTCGTGCCCCAGATTGAATGAACCGCCGGAAATTATAATGTTGCGGGTCTCCAGGGCCTGCGATAGTTGACTGGGTGACAGACCGAGCTCCGACAGACGGGTGTTGTTATATTCAACAAAGATTCGCTCTTCCTGCTCTCCCCAGATTTCCACTTTGGCAACATCCGGCAATCTGAGCAGTTCCGTTTTCACATCGTCAGCGATGTCTTTGAGTTCCGCATAGTTGAACCCTTCAGCCGTAATGGTCATCACAATGCCGAAAACATCGCCAAACTCATCATTCACATAGGGACCGACGACACCGTCCGGCAAATCCGGGGAGATGGATTCAACCTTGCGCCTCAGGTTATCCCATATGGGACGCATGTCTTTGTAACTTTCCTTGATATTGACGGTCGCGATCGACACGCCAGTTCGAGATTCGCTCTTCACGAAGTCCAGTTCAGGAATCTCTTTTACCGCTTCTTCTATCTGCGAGGAAACCAATTCCTCAACACGTTCAGGACTGGCACCGGGAAAGTAAGTGATTACCTGCGCGGCCCGCATGATGAACCCCGGATCGTAGGCACGGGGCATACCAAGAAATGTCATGACTCCGGCAATAGCAACCACCAGCAGAAGAACAATCGTCAACCGATTGTTCTCTATCGCAAGGCGTGTGATATTCACTGGTTCCCCTCCGTGGTCAGGCGCACTTTCAGACCGTCATGCATTTTACTCATGCCAGCTGTGACCACTTCATCGCCAACTTCCAGCCCGGACATAATAACAATACCGTTATTCTGAATTTCGCCGGTGGTGACATTCTGACGACTGACAACCCCTGTCGTATCATTTTCATGCCTGACCGTCCATACATAGCGCCCATCACCGTCTTCCTGCACAACGTGAGGCGGTACGAATACCACACCATCCTGCATATTGGACTGCGGTGGACGTCCCCTGACCGTGACCGACATACCAGGTAGAATGTTGTATTTTGGGTTGGCCGGCATACTAAAGGTCACATTAAACAAACGGGTGGCTTCATCGGCCCGGGAAGAGATCTCTTTCAGCTTTAAGGGGAAGCTTTCTCCGGGAATGCCTGAAAACAGAGCCCGTACGTCCGGTTCAGTCCCTTCCTGGGCGGTAATCATCAGGCTTTCAGGAATATCCACTTTCACCAGTAAGGAAGAAATATCCTGCAGCGCGTAGATCGGCTGCATCGCGGAAACTTCCTCATAGTTTTCCACGTAACGGCGTGCAATCCGACCACTGAACGGCGCCTTCAACTGGGTATAATCCAGATTTCTTTGGGCAGTCTCCATCGCGGACTGGGCCGCAACATCCTGAGCCTGAAGTTTGCTGAAATCCGACTGGGAGATGACCCCTTTACCAATCAATGCCTTGCCACGCAAGAAATCATCATGGGCCTGCTGATAATCGGCCTGACGACTCTTGAACTGAATCTGGAAATCAGTATCGTCCAGTTTTGCCAGCACATCACCTTCCTTGACCACCTCACCTTCATTGACATTCAAACTATCCAGTTTGCCGGAAACACGGAATCCGAGCTCAGCTTTCTGGGCAGCGTCCACCGTACCAGGAAACTCACGCCAGTTAGCGCCTTCCATTGAGCCGATCACCATGGTCCTGACAGGACGCAATGGCTTTTCTTCCTCCATCTTCTGACTTGAATCGGAACACCCCTGCAATACAAAAAACGACAGAAGGAAAGCCGAAAGGCTGATCTTGCGTTGACTTGTCATCGTGACTCCCTAGCTCGTGGACTTGCTGATGTGGTTTCCATTGAATGGTTTTATAAAAAATTGATTGGTTTTATAAAAAAATAATAAGACACCCTCCAGCCAATTAACACAATCAGTTATGGCCGAAAGACGTCAGGACTTTTTACCGACGCCCATAATGACTTTCATCACCCCTTTTTCGCTCGCCATCTGAAACGGCAGGGATACGGCGATTTCAGAAAAGCCGGCGTTACTGTATGCTCGGGTAATATCCTCTTTACTGAATCCCATCCCTCCATTGTCACTCAGCCAGTCCCACTGGACCAGACAACCTCCGGATTTAAGCAGATCACTCATCAGGATCACAGTTTGTTCAAAATCAGAAACAAAAGCTAACGCCGATGATGCAACAATCAGATCAAATTTCTGCTGTAACATCTCATTGTCTCTGACAAGCTCCCGTGAGAGCTCCGCCTGTATCGTGGCGACATTCGCCAATCCCTTATTTTCGAGTATTGAGATCATTTTTTCAGAAGGATCAATCGCAACGATACTGTCAGCCACAGCAGACATTTTTTCTGTTAATAATCCCGTACCACAGCCAAAGTCCAGAACCCGAAGCCCCTGGATATTGCATACTGCCCTCAGTGACTCATATGCCTTCTCCGAATAAACAATAACGTCCTCGTTCGTGTCCCAGCCCTCGGCATAATCATCCCATCTATCGCTCATAAATATTCTCCAAAATTCCCCTTCCTATTTTTCCAATACTCAGGCTTTATAATCCCTTGCTCCCATAGAGACAGCAGTCTCCTTGCGGAGACATGATCTCTACAGAACGCAAAGGATACAACTTTTGATTTCATCTTGATGGTTGCGTCATTATTTAAAGCAACCAAAGTGGGCAATGATACCCGGTAGAATTTTGGTCCGATTATATTCAGGTAACCTGTTACATAAGGCTACTTTGGCGTTTCAGAAGTCTTTTGATAGGCGCTGGCCAGCGCATTCTCAATTGGTCGGATTTCGTAGAGAAGCCCGCATTCCAGACAGGGATTCCGGGAAGCAAGATTCGCCGCTTCCTCAAGACTTTCCGCCATGATAAACCAATAACCCCCAATGATTTCCCTGGTTTCCGTATAGGGGTCATCCGTCACGCCCTGCTTCTGTACCACTTTCCCGAGACTGGATAATCTCTGACCCGCCCGCATCCTGCCAGCGTTAATCTCTTGTTCAATCCAGGCATAAAACTGATCAATGGCCGCCTGTATCTCTTCAGGCGATTTGTCCTTATCCCAATGTCCTCGGGAAATAACCAGAAACTCATTCAGATTATCTTTGATGTCCATAACAACATTGCCTGTCAAAATATAGTTCCAGTATCCTTCCACTTCAGCTTCAGGAATACCTTTTACCAGAAGATCATCTACCGGAGCTGGCTATCCTTACTACCGCGACGGTTGATACCACCAGACCCCGTTTCACTCTCTTCGAGCGCAGACTGACAACGAATACAAAGCCTTATTCCGGGAAGCGCTTTTCGGCGAGCTTCAGGTATTTCAGCATCACACTCATCACAATGAGTTGCGCTTTCTCCTGACACCAACCGGCTTCTGGCCCTTGCCACCTCATCTTCAATACTGGCGTCGATTTGATCCTGCACCGCGCCATCACGAGACCAACCACCTGCCATCGTTTATTCCTCAACGCATTTATGATGGCTTTGAATATACTCCATACGACCTCTTTTGACATACCTGATCGGCTGTTACCGATTATCTGTAGGCGACAGAGGAGGCGGGTTGACTTAAAGCAGATCGAAGTCTTTCAACCTATTTGAAAGATTAATTAATCAAGTCAGGTTCCACGTTCATTGAAAGTAAGCCTCTCATAAACACCAGCTTAGAACTTCTGTAGTCCTTATAGACGATTGATGGAAGTTTGCCCTTCGCATACATTTTGTATCTATCACCCAGCAAATTGATACCTACAGTATCCACCTATAGACACTTTAATACATCAATTACAGGAGTCTTACATGGAAAGAATTCTCTACCACTATACGAGTGAACAGGGGTATAGAGGGATTCTGGAAAGTGAAGCTATCAATCCTTCACTGAAGGCCAACAACCCAAAGGATGCCCGATTTGGAGAGGGGCAGTATGTTAGTAACATCACCCCAAGATCAAAAAGACCTTCTCAACTTTCCATGATTTTCTTCGGGATTCCTTGGGCTGGCAAGAGGTTCGAATATCATATTAATATTGACGTCCGCGGCCTGGATGTTATTTATGGACGAAAGAATGTCTATCTGATCCCGAATAATCTTCCACTTGATATATCGCACCGCCTAACAGGCCATGGTAAGAACTAGGACGAAATATGAGCACATATATCTATTCGCAATGGATCAGTACTCCCGCTGGCTATCCAAAGGAATTTTATAGCGAGTTGGATCCAAACCGGTATGAAACCAGAAAAGTGGAAATATTTGCTGACGGAAAAATGACCTACGCTTCCACTCAAAAATCTATTGCTCCAACCCGGCTGGGTATAGCTCCCGTACCAACACTGGCAGAAATTAGGAGCCAAACAGAATTCGCTGTTCGTGAGATAACCAAACAGGATTTCGAGAAAGTTTGGATAGAAGCGATAAAATGAACATCAAGTATATACAAGGGGATGCAACCAACCCTCTGGGCGATAACCATAAAGTTATTGTCCATATTTGCAATGATCTGGGGAAGTGGGGCAAAGGGTTCGTTTTAGCTATCAGTAAGAAGTGGAAGCTACCTGAGACAAGTTATAAAAATGCTTTTAGCGCAGAGCCCACGCCTAATCTTGGAGATGTTCAATTTATTGAGGTTGAACCTGACACCACTGTTGCCAACATCATTGGGCAACACGGTGTTTACTCGAAACGAAGCAAGCAAAAGGAGCCTCCTATCAGATATGAAGCAGTGAGAAAGGGGCTAGAAAAAGTCGCCATATTTGCCAAAAGCAAAAACGCTTCTGTTCATATGCCTCGAATTGGCTGCGGATTAGCTGGGGGTACCTGGGAAGAGATAGAACCAATCATCTTAACAACTCTAATACATGCGGATATAGAAGTATTGGTTTATGACCTTTAGCGTATTTCACACACCAACAAATACGCTTTCAACAACTAGAAAGTTATCCTCCGAACAAACCCTGTAAAATTTTTTAGCGCTGACGCGCCCTCTTTACCTGTGCTTAACGCTTTTCCTGCTCCGAGCAGCACCTCACAACCAAGTAGAGAAGCGGACCAACAGACACAAATATAGCGGTCAATAGTGCATATGGAATGATGTGAATAACGGGTTTATTTCGGGCTTTAAGATCATAGAACATCCAGACACAGGCCAGACCAGCCATGATGTAGAGATCAATCACAACCTGCGCTGTATCCGGTTGAGACATCAACGACAGGCCAAAAGCAATTAATGACTGCTCCGCCTGTAGCATCACCACGGCGGTAAAGCCGACGAATAGAATTAAAACAATAAGAGGTAAGGCAGCTTTTTTCATAGTCATTATCTTTTTAGGAAAGTTTTTGGCCTTAATACGAACACTTACTACCCAATCAACAACACCAACATACTGATCGCAATTCCGATCATCAAAGTTCGCAGGCCGGTTCGGAACAATGATGTTCCACCGATTTTTCCAGCATAGACACCTAGCGCAAACAATACCGCGAAAGCGACAAGAATGGATGTGGCAACAGGATCTGGAAAAGGATTCAGATTCGCTAAAGCCAGCCAGACAGGTGCGGTGATAACAATGACCACTATCAGGGGTGACACACTATTCACCAGCGCCACCCAGACAGGGATAATCTTTACCGCCTGGGCGTGGACTGTCCCTGACAAATCCGCCACCATTGCCTGCTCAAGTTCCCGTAATGATTTCAGACGCTCTGCAGACTCACTGATATAGGCGCTGGACAGGCCGCTGACAGCCAAGGCAATGGCTGCACCAAGGCAGGCATGAAAGACAACGTTGAGATCAGTATGGTTGCTGACATAAAACCCCATATTGAGCCCTAGCATGGTAAAGGCACCATCAAAACCGTTGGTGATCAGATAGCGGCGGGCGATTCCCTGAGACTTGGTCAATCGGATGACATATTGCAGGTCACTCAAAAATCCCACTTAATTCATTCCCTGTCAGATACCGGGTTTTCTGCTTCCACTTCATCAATACTATGTACTGTTGCTCCAGTTCCTCGAATCACCTCTATTATTCGATCCACCGGCACATTTTCACCGGTAACCTCCACCATTAGGCTCTCTGTCTGACTATCGACTTCGACCACCTGTACTTTTACCTGACATCCACCTGCTGAGGTAGTCAGTTGCCGGGTGAAATCCAGGGCATTCGGCTGAAGTGGCTTCAAAACATCCAACACCACTCGTTTCACCAGAATCTGGTCGTTGCTCATATACTCACCTATTTCAACAGCCATTTGAAAGCTTTCTCAACGGATTCGTGAGCGTTCTCTTCTAAAATCCGTCCATGAGAAATAACGGCCCTTTCAAACGGCCACTCAAGTATCTTTGCAATACTTTGCCTGGCTTCCGCCCGATTCCAATAGACCAGTTTTAGCAGATGATGCCACCCGACTTTACCCTGTATGCCACCGGTTTTCAGCCAAAGCAGAGTGGGCCAGTGGCCGGAAGTACGAAAGTTCTCTACCAGATCACAACTGATCAGCGTCGCCGTTGGCTTGTGATAAAACACTGTCTCGTTCAGCAGACTACCCTGAATTGTCAGGACCTCCAGATCATCCTGCCAGTCCGGATGGGGCTCGTCGGACAATATAAAATCAAACGGCAGATCTTTACGTTTCCTATGTAGTTTTACCGGGCCGTGCAATTTGGCAGTGGGGTAAAGCTTAAGTACCTCCCCAGCATAAAGATGATGGAAAAGATTGGGACAGACGATGTGAGAAACAGGCCCCAGTTCATCCAAAGCCTCCTTCACCTGATGGCTGATGGAAACTGGCGAATGAAGAAGCAGGGTACCGTTGCTCAAACGAACAACCGTCATTTTGGTCCCTACATGAAATATCAGAAAGTTCTGAGGGGCAGAAACAGTCCAGAGATTTTCGGCAACAGGTTCAAGTGTCGTTAACATGGCAGTTCGGATTCAGGCGGTCCTTTCCTGTTATTAAAGCCCAGCTTAATACGAATAGCGAGCCCTGCCCGGTTCAACTCTGTCCCAAATTGTCGCAAAGGGTCACGGCGACACCCCATAACAGGACAATTGATCCCAATTTCGCTAAGGAGATCCCCCGAGCAGGCAATGATAATGCTGATAATCTTATCTGTATTAAGGAAAAACTCATGAAGCCCGCACTCAACAATGGGAAGTGTACGCTGTCAGATATCGCCAAATTGACCGGCACGGTTTCTTTGGCTTTATCAATAACAGCATGTAACGTTGATGAATCTGTAAAAAACCATGGCAAACCCAAAACGATTTATGCTTCCAAGCTCACCGGAGTATGGGAACAGAAAGGGTACGGACAAATTGTGGATTTTAATGAGAATACAGTATCGGTATACCAATACGACCGCATGAACTGTTTCAAACTGGATGAAATCACACTATCGCAGGCTGACGACATACTCGGAAAAGTTTCACTCAGCGGCGATAAGAAAAGCTTTAGGACCATTCCCCAAAATATCCCCAGCGATATCCATCCTTACATCAGGATTAAGCTGAATAAACTTCCCCAACGCTGCGAGGATGACACCCCCAATCCAGACACCAACTACCAAGCCAATTATGAAGTGTTCTGGCACACCTTTTATGATTACTATGCTTTCTTCGATGCTCGCGGAATCGATTGGACAAAGACAGATGCCCGAAGCCGTGAAAAGCTCAAAGACATAGACAGTAGTCAGGCTCTCTTCAGCTTATTCAAGGAAATGCTCTCTCCAATCAATGACGGCCATATCAATCTGGTCAACGACGATGAGCTTTTTTCTCCCGCGAAGGATCCACTCTGGCTGCAAAGGCTTCAGACCTATTTCGATGATCATCATCCCAAGAACACACTGCAAAAAGAGTTCGAAGCTCAGAATAAATATCAGGACTTTTATACCTTCTATAACGCCCGGCTCAATCGCTTTCTGAAAGATTTAGACCGTCAGAATGTCGATAACCTCATGACATACCTGGATGATCTGAACTGCCTGGCAAATGATAATATCTGTTACGGGGTTCTTGACCAGAGCCGGTCAACTCGGAAGGTGGGATATCTATTGGTTGATGACATGGCCGAGTATTCGGCAAACCCCGATGCTGATTACGATGCCAATCATCAAATACTTAAAGCGGCCATGGATGAAGCAATGGGAGCTCTGTATACCACCGATGCCCTGATTATCGATGTTCGCCGGAATCAGGGAGGCTATGATAGTAATTCCCTGGAGATCGCTGGCAGGTTCACTCAAAAAGGTCTTCATGCTTTCAGCAAGAAAGCCCGTCACAGAAGTGGCTACACCGACACCCAACACATCACGTTGAAACCCACTGGCGCTTTGCATTACTCAAAACCGGTTTACCTGCTGATAGGAGGCAGTACCTATAGCGGCGCTGAAACCTTTTCACTGACGATGCGTAACCTGCCACAGGTGACGTTAATCGGGGAATCAACAGGGGGTATTCTTTCAGATACTCTAGGCTTTGAGCTGCCCAATGGATGGGATTACTCGTTATCCAATGAAGTTTACACTTCGCCTAAAGGCGAGAATTTTGAAAGTATCGGTATACCACCAGCCCATAAGGTAGTTTATATGTGGCCGGACGATGTAAACGCGGGGAAAGACACCGGCATCGAAAAGGCTCTAAGCTTGGTGAAATAGTCTAGAAGTGTTGACGTTTCATAAAACACTCGTGAAACGTCAACATATCTTGGTCAATCGCGCGCTCAGCTCTAATGGCTGGTAGCAAAGGTAGGCAACACTGATGAAATCAGCTACCGCTCACCCAACTGCTTCTAACGTTAAAATCTTTATCCAGCAAAACCATATCGGCACTGTACCCTGGAGCAATACGGCCATATGTTTGATCAATCCCAAGAAAAGTTGCCGGATACAGCGATGCCATTCTCAAGGTCTCTTCCACTTCAGTATTCGCATGATTTACGCAATACCTGACGGCTGTCGCCATATCCAGATCTGAGCCGGCCAGTACGCCGTCTTCCGTGGCCAGCAATCCGTCCCGGCGAACCAGAGAACGACCTTGCAATTCAAACCGGTCTCCATCGATTCCCACTGTATGCATGGCATCAGTCACCAGCATCATCTTGCCCTTTGCCTTGGCCCGGAAAGCGATCCGCAGGCTGGCGGGATGCACATGATGGCCGTCCGCAATGATGCCGCACCAGCTGCCGGGGTCATCCAAAGCAGCACCAACCGCCCCCGGATCACGATGATTAAGTGGAGACATGGCATTATAGAGATGAGTAAAGCACGTAGCCCCCTCTTCCAGGGCCTGCAATACCTGATCATAGGAAGCTTCTGTGTGCCCAAGCGAGACCAGAACCCCACGACGACGAAGCTCTCTGATAAACCCAGGCGGAACTCTTTCAGGTGCCAGTGTCACCAGGGTAATACCTTCAGTCCCCAGAGAACACAGCAGGTCTATAGCATCCTGCTCGGGTTCGCGAATCACTTCCTTGCGGTGAACCCCCTTTCGGGAAGTATTCAGGTACGGACCTTCCAGATGTATCCCTCTGACGCCAGGCACTTTCTGCCTGAGAGCTTCTCGTACAGCCTCTATGGCAGCTACCATCGTGTCACGGGTATCAGTAATTAACGTCGGCAGAAAACCGGTAGTACCAAAATGACGATGAGCCTCGCCAATGGTGTTAATTGTGATGGGCGAAGGTTCATCATTCAATAATGCGCCTCCCCCGCCATTCACCTGTACATCGATAAAACCGGGGGCGAGCAGATTTCCATTCAGCGCGACCATATCAATGCCCGAAGGCAACTGATCTACCGGCACAACAGACTGCACGAGTCCGTTGTCTACAATTACCGCATGACCGGATAGGACTTCATCACCTGTGAAAATCCGGCCTTCAGTCAAGGCATAAGCCATCAGGCTGCCTCCTGTCTTTGTTTGATCAATCGAATGGCACCATCCATGGCATCGCCCACTGGCACCTCTGTTAGCGAGGTTACATCCTCAGGTAGCCAAGGCTCTATTACCTGGCTCAACCCTCCCATCACACATAACTTCGGAGCTCCCAGCTCCAGCAGCCTGCGTAACATCACTGCCGCTTCTTCCGCCAACCTGGTGAGAAGTTGGCAAGCTACTGGATCACCCTTATCCGCATGCTGAAAAACCCTGGGGGCAAAACTTGCGTAATCCCGGGGCTTGGCCTGATCCATCCATGCCACAAGATTCTGCTGCTGGTTGGAAAAGGTTTCCATGATATCCCTCGTCATGGGAGAGGCTTCAGCCATTCCTTCAAAAGCTAGCAGGGAATGGCGCAGCACCAACAGCCCCAGCGTCGCGCCACTGCCGGTATCTGAAACCGGGAACCCCCATCCACCAACGATATGAAACTCGCCATTGACATAGGCCACACCACAGGAGCCGGTCCCCATAATTAGTATCGCGCCATCTTCACCGCCAAAGGCACCCAGACAGGCCGTATGTGCGTCCGTCACCAACGCAATATCCGCAAATGGATGAGGATGACTCATCACCAGCTCGTACTCTTTGTGCTGAGCGACACCCGCCAATCCCAAACCGGCATAAGTCGATGAGAGAATAGATCTGTCGACCCCTGCTACGGCTAATGCTGAATAGGTCGCTGCGAGGATATTGGCATAAGCGTATTCCAGCCCTAACCGGGGATTGGCACTACCTGCCGTACCTTCCCCTAATACATTTCCGGAGGCATCACAGAGACGGGCACGACAGGAAGTACCGCCACCATCGACTCCCAGATAATAGACTTCTGAACTCAACAATCAGCTCCTTGCAGACGCAACGTCTCCTGCTGCACCCACTGATAATATTCAATCATTTCCAATTTCTGTGCCGCCGCTTTATCAACAATGACCAAGGCATTCGTATGCATCTGCAACACAGAAGCCGGCTGCATTGCCGTCATCGGACCTTCGACCAACGCCTTTACGGCATCGGCCTTGTTCTCTCCTGCAGCCAGAAGAATAATCTTCCGGGCTTCCATGATCGTGCCGATACCCATAGTGATGGCCAAGTGAGGCTGCTCTTCATCCGAGCTGAAAAAGCGGCTGTTGTCCCTGATAGTATCAGGTGCCAATGTCTTGACCCTGGTACGAGACCCCAGACTTGAGGTAGGTTCATTAAATCCGATATGTCCGTTGCGTCCTACTCCGAGGATCTGCAAATCAATGCCGCCGGCTGATGTTATTTTAGCTTCATATTCGCGGGATTCCTCCTCTGGATCCAACATCCCCTTCGGGATGTGGGTGTTCTCACGTTCAATATCAACATGATCGAAGAGATGTTCCTGCATAAAACTCCGATAACTTTGGGGATGTTGTTCATCAATACCGATATATTCATCGAGATTAAAGGTCCACACACCGGCAAAGCTGATCTTTCCCTCTCGGCATTGTTGAATCAACTGTTCATAGAGTGCGATTGGTGTACTGCCTGTCGCCAATCCGAGGACAGATTCCGGTTTAGACTGAAGCTGGTGAACACACTGCTGCGCCCCGTAAAAAGCGACATTGTCTGCGTTTTCAGCAATAATGACACGCATATTCCTCTCCTGTCCGGTGAATTACCCTCCTCCACTTCAACCCAAAACGGCCAAAAGTGGTCTTAAGCTGTACACACCGACAATACCATTTAAATACCTATAGAGATAATAGTGTAAAAACCTCTCGATTCCAACCCCAGACCACATCACTTTATCTCAAAAACCGATGAAAACGGGCAAAATACGACCAAAAAGCACTTGCTTGAAACAAACCATTGGGTTTATATTGGTATTACAAAAATAGAAATACCATTAACTGTCTGGTATTGAGCTAAGAGATGTCTTATGTCCTGGATCATCTTGATGGGAGAACAAAAAGATGTGTATAAGTACGATAAAAAACCATTTGAGCCGGCTCACCAAACTGGGGCTCGTCGCAACAATCTTCGCTTCACCAATGTCTGGTGCTGCAGATAAACTAGTGATCGAAAGCTGGCGGAACGACGATGCAAAGATCTGGAATGATGTCATTATCCCCGCTTTCAACAAGCAACACCCCGATATTAATGTCGTATTTTCCCCGACTCCTCCCGCCGACTATAACTCAGCCCTGCAGGCAAAACTTCAGGCTGGCACCGCAGGCGATCTGATTACCTGCCGTCCTTTCGACACCTCCCTGGCCCTCTACAAAAAGGGCAACCTGGAAAAGCTCAACGAACTTGAGGGAATGAACAACTTCCCGGCCGTTGCGAAAACAGCCTGGTCTACCGACGAGGGCGATGACGTTTTCTGTCTGCCAATGGCTTCTGTAATTCATGGCTTTATCTACAACAAAGAAATTTTCAAGGATTTGGGCCTATCCGTCCCCAAGACTGAGACTGAATTTTTCAAAGTCCTGGAAAATATCAAGGAAAATTCCCGCTATGTACCTCTGGTTATGGGCACAGCGGATCAATGGGAAGCAGCCACTATGGGCTTCCAGAATGTAGGCCCCAATTACTGGAAAGGCGAAGACGGTCGTGCAGCGTTGATCAGCGGTGACGCGAAACTGACTGATCCTGAATATGTCCAGGTCTGGGAACATATGGCCAAGTGGGGTCCTTTCATGGGACGCGGCTACCAGGCGCAAAAATATGCCGACTCACAAAACCTGTTCACTTTGGGGCGCGGAGCCATCTATCCGGCAGGTTCCTGGGATATAACGACCTTTAACGACCAGGCAGAGTTTGAATTCGGCGCTTTCCCTCCACCCACACCGGATGGACAGAAAACCTGTTATATCAGCGATCATACTGATATCGGCATCGGTCTCAACGCCGCATCCAGTCAAAAAGAATCCGCACGTACTTTCCTGAACTGGATGGCAGGACCCGAGTTCGCCGAGCTTTATGCCAACTCCCTCCCCGGTTTCTTCCCATTGGCCAATCACAAAGTCAGCATCAAGGACCCGGTTGCCAAGGAGTTCCTGAGCTGGAGAAACCAGTGCGAACAAACGATTCGTAATTCCTACCAGATCCTGTCACGTGGTACTCCCAACATGGAGAACCAACTGTGGAACGTGTCCGTTCAGGTGCTCAACGGCACTATGGACCCGGCTGATGCAGGTAAAGAAGTGGAATCCGGCCTGAAAGCCTGGTATCCGCCGCATCAATAATACTGCCCGGAAGCTGATTCAGGGTCGGGTTATTGGAATTCCCCGGCCCTGATAATCACTCTTCAACACCCATCTGTTATGGTTATGAGCCTGTCATTACGTCATTATCGTCATAGAATCGGCCAGGTTCAGCTTGCCCGTGAGCAGAACAGGACAGGTGCTAAGCAGTAAAACAGATTTTCAAACAGCTCATGTTAGAAAATTAAGCCGCAGGCGCTTATGAAACCAACCGCGAGCGACACTATGAGTCAGATTCAACCGCAGGCCGACAATGGCCCGCTAACCAAAGTTTCCAAGCCATTTCCCTGGCATATTGTTTTTTTCCTGGGACCGGCATTGTTGATTTATGTCGCGATCAGTGTGTATCCATTGCTGGATACTCTGCGACTGGGACTATTCAGTGAAGATGAGACCGGCGCCAAGTTTTTCGTCGGTCTGCAGAACTACAGTAACCTGTTGCTAAACGAGTTCTGGTCAGAGCCATTCTGGAATGCGTTGAAAAACAACCTGATCTTCTTTGCCATCCACATGGCACTGCAAAACCCTATCGGCCTCTTGCTTGCCATGCTGCTGAGTTCACCAAAGTTACGCCTGAGCGGCACTTATCGGACACTGATTTTCATGCCGACCATGCTATCTGTCGTGATCATCGGTTTCGTATGGCAATTGTTGCTCAGCCCGCTCTGGGGAATCAGCGAAGACTTCATGTACAACATTGGCCTGGGTAACTATTTTGATGCCTGGCTGGGCAAAGAAAGTACCGCGCTGATTACTCTTTCTCTGATTTCTGTCTGGCAGTTTGTGGGTATTCCAATGATGCTGATCTATGCCGCATTACTGAATATTCCAGAAGATCTTACAGATGCTGCCGTGGTTGACGGCGCCAAGAGCCGCCATGTGTTCTGGCATATCAAGCTCCCCTTGCTCCTGCCGACTATCAGCATGGTGTCAATCCTGACGTTTGTGGCCAACTTTAATGCCTTTGAACTGATTTATGCTGTGAAAGGCGCACTGGCGGGCCCGAACTTCTCCACAGACATTATGGGAACACTGTTCTATCGCACGTTCTTCGGTTTCCAGCTCCAGCAGGGCAGTCCCACGATGGGAGCCGCTGTCGCCACATTGATGTTCCTGATCATTCTGATAGGCGTCATGGTTTATCTGTTCTTTGTTCAACGGCGCATCCAGCGCTTCCAGCTGTAATCGGAGGGTCTCCATGTTAGCCAAAGAAGCCATCGCTACTCCGAGCCAGGACTGGAAATCTGCCATCCTGCGCCCCGGTATTCTGAAAAAGCTCAGTGTTCATGCGGTACTGATCACCTATACCGTGATTGCCTTGTTTCCGATCCTGGTGATTCTGATCAATGCCTTTAAATCCAGAAAAGCCATATTCAATGATCCATTGGCGCTTCCGGACGCATCTACCTTTACCCTGGTAGGGTTTACCGAGGTTCTGGAACGCTCAACCTTTGATGTGTTTTTCTTTAACAGCTTGGTCGTCACGCTGCTGTCCCTCTTCTTCGTGTTGCTTTTCGGGGCCATGGCCGCCTGGGCGCTCACAGAGTATAAGTTCCGGGGTAATTTGTTTATCGCCATTCTGTTTGCCATGGGGATCATGATTCCCATCCGACTGGGTACGGTCAGTATCCTGCAGTTGATGGTCGATCTTCATCTGGTGAACACTCTCGCCGCTCTGGTGCTGGTGTATATTGCCCAGGGCCTCCCCTTGGCAGTCTATATTTTGTCGGAATTTATCCGGACGATTCCCAAAGAGCTCAAAGAGGCAGCTCGTTGCGATAATGTCAGCGAGTACAAGATTTTCTTCCAGATCGTTTTACCGCTAATTCGTCCGGCGCTCGCAACAGTTGCCGTGTTTACCATGATCCCAATCTGGAACGATCTCTGGTTCCCATTAATTCTGGCACCGAGCGAATCCACCCAGACGATTACGCTGGGAGTTCAGCAGTTCATCGGGCAATTTGTCACAGACTGGAATGCTGTATTGTCTTCACTGACATTGGCCATTGTTCCGGTCCTGATCCTGTATCTGGTCTTTTCCCGGCAATTGATCAGAGGGTTGACTGCGGGGGCGGTGAAATGATCCCGGATATGAACACCCAAACCTGCCTGCAGAACGTCACTTGTGTAGCCGTCAAAACGGGTGACAAAACAAGATCTACTGGGTTTGCCGCCATTGCCGCGGCGAGCCACAACGTCGAACAATGAGGTGAACAATGGCCGACGTAAAACTGAATCATATAAAAAAGAGCTACGGCAAAGTCGACGTCCTTCACGGCATCGATCTGGATATCAAACATGGTGAGTTTGTTGTGCTGGTCGGCGCTTCCGGTTGCGGTAAATCAACACTGCTCCGACTGATCGCCGGACTTGAGGAAATTACCGCCGGAGAACTGGTTATCGACAATAAGATCGTCAACCACCTCGATCCGGCACGGCGCGGTATTGCCATGGTATTCCAGTCTTATGCCCTTTACCCGCACATGTCAGTGTTCAAGAACATGGCTTTCGGACTCAAAATCGCCGGTCAAAACAAGAGAGCCGTTCGGGAAAAAGTAGAGCAGGCTGCCAAGATCCTGCAGATAGATCACTTACTGGATCGTCTGCCAAGAGAGCTTTCAGGCGGACAGCGTCAACGTGTAGCCATCGGTCGCGCCATTGTCCGTGATCCTAACGTGTTTCTGTTCGACGAACCTCTATCGAACCTTGACGCCGCACTCCGCGTTCAAACCCGGGTGGAAATCGGCAAGCTCCACAAAGACCTGGGCGCTACCATTATTTATGTAACCCATGATCAGGTGGAAGCCATGACTCTGGGTGATAAAATTGTGGTAATGAATGCCGGACGCGTTGAGCAATGTGGCTCTCCCCTGGAACTCTATCGTTATCCCCAGACCAAATTTGTTGCCGGCTTTATCGGTTCCCCCAAAATGAACTTCATCGAAGGACATGTCGATAAGACCGCAACGGAATATCTCACCATCACTCTGGAAGATGGAACACAGGTGCAGGCTCATGTGGATACCTCTGGTATTCAGGAGGGCACAAAAGTCACTGTCGGAATACGCCCTGAACATCTTTTTGAGGGCCGAAATCTTCCCGGACAGTTATCTGGCGACGTAAAACTGGTGGAACATCTGGGCGAAGTCACTTATATCTACATGAGCCTGGCCGACGGCACAGAAGTGGTTGTACGCGGAGAAGGTGAATCCGAAGTGGAAGTCGGTGATAAACTACAGGCCAGTTTTGCGCCCGAGTCCGTTCATGTGTTTAATATGGATGGCAAGGCGCTGCCCAGAATTCGCAGGAGCGCGGAAATTCCCGCAGATAATCCTGCGATCGTGACAGCAAGTCAGGCATAATAGGTGAAACGACAACGTGGGGTTCTGCTGAAACGACCAGTGTGTCTTTACGCAGAGCCAGCCTTACATGGGGACAATAGTAAAAACAGGCCATGAATAAACCTGAACAACAGATTATCCATCCCTATATCAGCCAGATATTCGGAACACCCGATGACCTTTCCCGTCACACGGCGCCGCTTTATCTGCAACTGCAGAGAAAAATTCGCGAAGCCGTTGAGAAAGATGTACTCAGACCAGGAGATGTGGTTCCCGCCGAAAGAGAGATCGCTTCCGTCATGGGGGTTTCCCGGGTAACGGTCAGGCGCGCCATTGATGACCTGGTGGAGGAAGGTATCCTTACCCAGCGTCAGGGGGCCGGCACCTTTGTTGCCGACCGGGTTGAGCAACCACTGAATTACCTTAAAAGCTTCTCTGAAATCATGCGGGAGCGTTCCAAAAAGCCCGGTTCCCGCTGGCTGGACAGATCTGTCGGAATGCCTCACGAAGATGAACTGAGAGCGCTGCAGCTGACGCCAGAAGATGAAGTGGTACGTTTTTACCGCCTGCGACTGGCAGATGACAAGCCAATGGCTTTGGAAACCGCCACCATTCCAAGACGCTTTCTGGACAACCCTTTCGAGGTGACTCACTCACTTTATGATGCCCTCACCGTTAACGGAATACGTCCGGTTAAGGCACTGCAGCGGTTACGTGCCATATCGATTGATGAGAAACGCGCGCAGTTGCTGGAAATTCCCGTAGACAGTGCTGTGCTATATATCGAACGTCTAGGTTTGCTTGATGACGGAGTTCCGGTAGAGTTCACGCGCTCATATTTCCCCGGAGACGCCTACGACTTTGTGGCGGAAATCCGTAGCGTTACTCATGTATCGCAAATGCTGGACCAGGACACGTCCAACTGATCCTTAAGCGTTTCCGGAGTACCCGGGCTGCCCAGGCAATCCTGTAACCTGAGCAGCCCTTCGTCGATCCGGATTAAGGAATATTTCCATGTCAGACAAAGTAATTCCTGCCAATATCATCACTGGCTTTCTTGGTGTCGGAAAAACAACCACCGTCCGACATCTCCTGGCAACTAAGCCGGAAGGCGAAACCTGGGCGGTTCTTGTCAACGAGTTCGGCGACGTTGGTATCGACGGAGCCATGCTGGCCGACCAGGGGGCTCTGGTCCGGGAAGTTCCGGGGGGCTGCATGTGTTGTGTGAATGGATTACCCATGCAGATCGGCTTGAATATGCTGCTAAGTCAAAAACCGGATCGACTATTGATAGAACCCTCCGGCCTCGGCCACCCTGACGAGATCATTTCTATCTTACGCGGTGAGTTCTACCAGCCCCTGCTGGAATTACGGGCCAGCATCACCCTGGTGGATCCCCGCAAGCTGACTCAGTCCAAATACCTGGAAAATGACATCTTCAGAAAGCAGGCTCTAATCTCTGACGTCCTGGTCGCCGCAAAAACAGATTTGTGTACCCCAGAGGATCTTGAGAGATTCGAGAAATGGAAGCGTCAGGTCGATGCATCAACCGGCCGAGAGGCGATCAGTGCTCAAATAAGCCAGGGCAATCTGGACCCAAGCCTGCTAAATCATATGGCCGCTGAGCAGGCGCGTCAGGAGCATGCTCCACTGCAGCATCAGGGAGTGCTGTCGGTGATGGATCTTCCATCTGCCAGCGTAAAAGAAATTGTCCGTAAACAACGTTCTGAAAGTGGCTACCACGCCTGTGGCTGGATTTTCCCTGACAGCTATCAGTTTGACCCGGTTCAGGTTCTATCTCTGCTATATGGTCTCGGTGCAATCCGTGCAAAAGCGGTTTTACATACAAGTGAAAGCTGGCTGAGCATCAACGCAGAAGACGGTGTTATCACGACATCTTCTCTCGCTGAGGGCCAAACCTCAAGACTGGAAATTATTCATGACACGCACCTGGACTGGCAGGCAATTGAAACGCAACTGATCGCCGCAACACAGAGCAAGCGTTCCTCGAACGAGGATCTGTAGAAGCATCAATGGTGCTCATGTTGATCTTGTAGAATCAACGCAGCCGGTAGGGGATCTGGCAATAACTCAGGCCCCGTACCGGCAATATACCCTCTTTGGTTAAATAAAGGCTCAACGAATTCATGGATAATTCCATATTAGGTGTCGGTCCCAAAAAGATATGCTCAAGGGGTATCCTGCCATTCGCTGCATCTTTCAGGCTGAACTCCTGATATGGCACCAACATCGAAGTGCCCTGACGAAACTTGACTGACGAAGTCATAAAATCGGTCACTACAGGCGAGACGATCCGCCATTCGTCTTCTTCCTGAAAAGAAGGATGCTTCAGAATGGCCGCTATCCGGAGCAGATCCTCTTCGATACAGGTAAACAGGTCCAGGTAACTGGCCGAATTATCCGTACTGGTCGCCGCCAGCGTCTCTACTGAATCCAGCACATCGGAAATTAGATTCTGCTGTGCCGCGGGATCGTATAGGCACCGACCTACCTGATACTTCTGTTGGTTGGCGCAATCCAGAATATGGTCCGGGGAGAACCCGATACTGACCCCCTTGCCATGGGTGCTATACCCCCGCCACTGGCTCAGCAGATTACCGTTCGCCCGGAAAGAAGCACCGAACAGCATATGCCCATTAGTAATACGATGTGACACCCAGTCAAAAAAGCTGTTCAGCAACACGGGGTTATCGTGACCATCACTGATCCGGCGGGCTGTTTCCTGTTTGATCAAATCAGCAGTATGACGCAGCTCCGCCGCATCGTTCATATACCGTATGTCACCCGCCCAGATTGCCTTCGATTCCACGATCCCCATCAGTCCGGTGTAAGACGTATAGTGATAGAGAGTTTCAGTCGGGTTGTCCGAGTACAGTTTGGCACTGATGGATCCAATCATCATTGATCTCGCGGCTATGGTCTTACTGTAATGCTAACCGGATATTCCAAAGCTGCAACCGGAAGCGGATTCCCAAAGGAAAATGCTGCACCAGTCTTTTCTTGATTCCCTATATGTCCCTCCGCCCCCTGACACACCCCGTGCCCTTCACATGTGGCTTTTTGCCCGCTCCTCCAACTCTTCCTGAGTCAGATCTTCAATATGGGTTGCTATATGCCACTGGTGGCCAAACGGATCCTCCAGAGTGCCGGTGCGGTCACCGTAGAACATGTCCTGGACCGGACGCAGAACCTTTGCTCCCGCGTTGACAGCCCGTTCGACAAAGTGATCCACGTCCTCGACATATACCATCAGACTGACAGATGTCCCTCCAAGTGTCTTTGGTCCGATGCAATTCATTTCAGGATACTCATCTGCCAGCATCACACAGGATTCACCAATCATGATCTCAGCATGTCCAATGGTTCCAGCAGGTGTGGTAAACCGCATTCTCTCAATGGCACCAAAGGCTTTTTGATAGAAAGTTAAGGCTTCCGCCGCGCCTTTAACAACCAGATACGCAGTCACCTGGTGGTAACCATCCGGTATGGGTTTCACTGATTTAGTCATCATTCCTCCTTGCAGGCTCTGTCGTATTAGTTAATGAGTCATATATCCAAGCATTGTCATACCC
Source organism: Hahella ganghwensis DSM 17046 (assembly GCF_000376785.1). Taxonomy (GTDB): domain Bacteria; phylum Pseudomonadota; class Gammaproteobacteria; order Pseudomonadales; family Oleiphilaceae; genus Hahella; species Hahella ganghwensis. The sequence goes on along the minus strand of NZ_AQXX01000144.1, from coordinate 59,307 downwards.
AACTGCCAAGGCTTCAACGGGCTGGTGTGGTTCTACTGACAATTTGTGTCAGGAGCCTTTGACCTTGACTATCTAAGAATTGACCACCCGACTCCATCCCTGCTGGGAGTTTCGCCAAACATCCGCTTGTATTCACGACTGAACTGAGAGGCACTGACATAACCCACTCTGTAGGCGGCATCACTGACGCTCTGGGTTTCCTGCTGAATCATCCGACGAGCCTCATGTAGACGGAGGCTCTTGATGTATTGCAGAGGAGAATATCCCGTCACGGTTTTGAAGTGGTTATGAAACGAGGAGGAACTCATGTTCGCCAATAATGCCAGGTCATTGACCTCAAGAGCCTGGGCATAATTCTTCTGGATAAACTGAAGCACCCTGGCGACCTGATGATTATGGCGATCCTGTCGAGCAAAAGAGCGCAGGATGTGGCCCAGCTCGCCCTGTAATAAATGAAACAGAATTTCCCGGGTAACAATCGGGCCCAATATTCTGGAACGCGGGCCGCTTTCCAGGGTCTTCACCAGACGCAGGACAGCGTCGCTCATTTCTGAATCAAGACGGGAGGAGCATATCCCACGTAAAACGATATCACTAACCGGCTTCACGCCCTGGTCGAGCTCCATCAACAATTCCGTCACCATATTCATATCCAGTTCAAGACGCACAGCAAGATAGGGCTCATCCGGCGACGCCCGGACGACCTGGGCTTCCAGTGGCAAGGGAACCGTCAGAAGCAGAAAGTTGAGAGCATCATAGGAATAGGTCTCCCGACCAAAGTAGGCGCACTTACTCCCCTGAGCCACGACATAGAGACTGGGTTCATAGACCACCGGCCCCCTCTGGTTCGTATGAGCACTCCGAATCAACCAGAGACCCGGAACGGAAGTCTGCACTTTTCCGTCCTCCGGCATATGCTTCTCCAGCATTTTTGCCAGCATCGTTCTCGGTGGACGATCAAGGGTCAACATGTCCATAGTGACTATTCTCCATTTACGTAATTCTTCTCTACTAACTCAGAGGTGCACAGAAATCTCTGAGGTACAGGGCGACTCTCCAGCAGATCGTAGCATTATGCGCAACTGGAAGGGTTTAAGCCCAGTGCAGATCGATAACTTTGTAGGAATAGGCATGTTTCCCGGAGTTCTTGATTATTACCCTCCCGCTCACCTTCGACATACTGAAAAAGTTCGTCGACGAGGTCGACATGTACAACAGCAAACAGGCGAGGTATGACAATGAAAACACGCAAACTGGGTTTATCTGGACTGGAAGTTTCTGCCATCGGGCTTGGTTGTATGGGAATGTCCGATTTCTATGGACATAAGGATGACCAGTCTTCCACTGACACATTGCTGAAAGCGCTGGATATCGGAATCAATTTCTGGGATACCGCCGACATGTACGGCCCCCATACTAACGAGCAGCTCCTAGGTAAAGTGTTAAAAGAATCCGGACGACGTAATGATGTGGTACTGGCCACCAAGTTCGGCATAAAGCGCGATGACGAAGGTCAATTTCTCGGCGTCAGCGGTCACCCTGATTACGTACGTCAATCCTGTGAAGACAGCCTGAAACGTCTGGGGGTTGATCATATTGATCTTTACTATCAACACCGAATGGACTCCACAGTTCCTATTGAAGACACCGTCGGAGCCATGGCTGATCTGGTAAAGGAAGGTAAGATCCGGCATATCGGATTGTCCGAGGCGAATGCCGGACTTCTCAGAAGGGCTAATACCGTTCATCCGATTACAGCGCTTCAGAGCGAGTATTCACTGTGGACAAGGGAGCTTGAAGATGAAGTCTTACCGACCTGTCGGGAGCTTGGTATCAGCCCGGTTGCCTATAGTCCCCTGGGGCGCGGTTTTCTGACCGGTACCTACAGGAACAGAGAAGCATTTGAAGAAAACGATTGGCGATTGACCAACCCCAGATTTTCAGAGGAAAACTTCCAAAGAAATCTGGCACTGGTCGAGCGGGTTGAAGAGTTGGCAGAATCCAAGGGGTGCACGACAGCTCAGTTGGCCCTTGCCTGGTTGCTCCATCAACAGCCAGACCTGGTCCCTATCCCCGGAACTCGGAAGGTGTCACGTCTGGAAGAGAACGCCGGAGCAGTTGAGATCACTCTTTCAAATGAAGAACTGGCGAAAATCATGCAGGACTTCCCCAAAGAAATGGTGCAGGGATCACGTTATCCGGAAATGGCCATGAGGTTGCTTAATCAATAATTTTGCAACGCACTATTTCTGGTCGTAGAGGCAATTTTCTCCCTCATCAGTAGATTCATCATGGTGCGCTATTTTCATTGGAGAAAGACATAGCGCACCACATTAGCACACACCAGGACTGTCATGCGCTGATCTATCTTCGTCCCTTTCGTAACAACCCTTTGAAATAAAAAGCTTATTCCGCCACCTACACTACCTGACCTGTTTTTTGCATTACTCCTACATTACCAGTATGTATTTCAATATCAGCGAGTGGAGAATCTTTATGGAAAACCTGAAGGTCAGTGATTGCATGAGCCGCAAGTTCGTCTCCTTTACCCCGGAAATGCCCGTGGTCGAGGCGGCGATGAACCTGGTACAGAATGAATTAATCGGAGGGCCCGTCGTCAATGGCGAAGGAGCTCTGATAGGCTGGATTTCAGAACAGGACTGCCTGGGAACTGTCAGTCAGGTAATGTACTACGCCGACCGAGCTGCCACGGTTTCAGACATTATGCGTAAGGAGGTTCTGGCCGCCAAAACCGATGACAACCTGTTGGATCTTGCCAGCATGATGCAGCAGCACAAGCCCAAGATCTATCCCGTCGTTGATGAGCGCCAGCGGGTGATGGGGGTAATCTCCAGGCGCATTATCCTGCGGGAGATGTGTAAACAAATATCACGTCCCAGATAATATTCATTTGGATAAAAAACTACCGGCATCACCGGCTTCTGTGGATCAAACGCGGTGCCTTAACGTATTTTGAGTTCTCCGCCGGTCAATGCCCGCAAGCGGCCGGGATCCAGTATTTCAATTTCGCCATAGGACCGGGCAATAATCCCCTGGGATTCCAGGTTCTTCAGTATCTGGTTCGTCGTCTGCCGAGAAATTCCAAGCATCATCCCAAGTTGTTCCTGGTGCAGACTGATAACCCGACGGGATTTCCCTGTCCATTCTCCATACCCTTCCGACATCATCAACAGGCGTCTGACCAATCTCTCTGATGCACTGAATAAAGCAGTGTCTTCCAACGCGAGAAAGGCAAAGCGGAGCTTGTTACACAGCAAAAGACCAAAATCCCGCCAGTGTTCAGGTTTTTGTTCCAGCAGTCGGTGTAATTTTTTCTGCGGGGCATGGAGTACTGTCACCGGCCCTTCGGCAATGGCCGTGTGGGTACGTAACTGGCCATCAAACAGAGCGATTTCCCCAAACCAGTTAGGTGGCTCAACAAACGTCAGAATGGCTTCTTTCCCGTCCTCACGTACGCCACTGACCCGCAAGGCCCCCTGTATGACGGCGTATATTCCATCTGGATGATCACCACGTTCGAAAAGATGTTCTCCCGAGGCCAGCGGACGTATTGCTGACATTTGTAGCAGGCTGTTTTTCAAAAGTTCAGGCAGATTCTGGAACCAGATGCCAGTGTTAAGCAGATCGAGACAATCCGTTGGTCGCTGTGGGGCGGTCATGCGGGGTGGGGCTCCCTGTTATCATTTTTATTGTGGGAGCCTAACCCGGATTTCTCATGAGTTACCAGGAGTTTCGCGCAGAAATCAGACCTGATGAGGAGTTTTTGATGCGGCATTGATACGAGTCGGCCCAACCCGTTCTTCAATCGCTTTCTGAAGGTCTTTCATCAGCCCCAACATGAAAAGCCATTCCACCACCACAAAGAGGGGCCCTACCACCAATCCGACAAGATCATCCACAAATGCAGGTTTTCTGCCTTCGTAGTAATGACCGATAAACTGGACAATCCAACCGACAACGAATAGCCCAATACCCGTGGATAGCCAGATCCCGGTACTTGCCGCCGCGATGACAAAACCTCCCCAGACTGACAGTGCCATAAAGACGGACATCAGAACTCCCAGACCCAGATGCAAACGCAGATAGAAGCTACTGGTAGCTAATGCCAGCAGCAGGGCAACCGTCAGAGGGAAGTCTGCAACATTGAAAACGGGTCGGGAAAGCAGCACAGCCACGGCAAAGACAATCATCGGTATCCCGACAAAATGCGTGGCGATATTACGACGATCACGATGATAATCGGCGTATTGGGAAAGGTGATCAACAAGTGTTTTCATCAGACAACTCCTCCTCTATATCGAACAGAGTATAAAAAATCAGGAGTCGTCGATTTGTCGCCTTTCTGACAAAGCACCGACTAAAGATAAGCTTTGGTGAGGATACTTATACGCCCTGGGCTAAGTATGATAGCTCCCTAATCCAGTTCATCCTTGACGACTTTTCTCACTTCCGCCAACCAGGTCAACCATGCCTTTTCAAAATGAATCCCCAATCTCAACGTCATATAGGGCAACAGATACTTTTTCCGTTGCCGGGGAGTCAGGTGATCCATCTGGGCTTCCAGTTCCGCGTACTGCTCCGCAGTTTCCTGGTGCAACTTCTCATGACGGGCAAGCTCATCCAGAAGTTCATCTTTATCGCCATGGCGCCCGGCAAACAGTTTGACCAATAAGGGTTCCTTGATTTTGAAGGCCCTGGCCGGTTGCCTGACCCAGGCTTTCAACGCTTTTAACCCAGAATCCGTGAGGAAATACACTTTCTTATCCGGCTTACCTGCCTGCTCCACTGCTTCATACTCAACCAGACCGTCATCATGAAGTTTGTGGAGTTCTTTGTAGACCTGCTGATGAGATGAGGACCAGAAATGGCCAATGCTGCGGTTAAATCGCTTAACGATATCGTAGCCGGTACCTTTTTCCAGATCCAGCATTGCCAGGATGGCATGTTTTAGAGACATAACTACTCAGAATTCAATGCCGACGGATCAGAACTCAGAACCGACGGGCTGTTTTATTATAATCGTTTCGCCGCAACCCGAGGCTGCGCAATCAGGCGACGTTACCATGTTTGTCACAGAAAGTTGAGTGGATCACAGAATTTCCCAAATTATTGCTCCTTATCGTTGATTATGCAATTTTTTGCATATATTCTGAAAAAATATTGCACAACCATCAGGAGAACACCATGAGCACAGCGAACAATAAGAATAGCTCTTCCAAGAAAAAATCGCTGAAGCCAAGCCCTATCAGAATTGGGACCCGGTATCGCGCCAGTCGGGTGGAAGGCAACTATGATGCTATTGTCATCGGCTCCGGAATTGGCGGGTTGACCACCGCTGCGTGTATGGCCAAACAGGGCAAGAGAGTCCTGGTGCTTGAACAACATTACACAGCAGGTGGTTTCACTCACAGCTATGCCCGTAATGGCTACGAGTGGGATGTAGGAGTTCACTACATTGGGGATATGGGGTCACCCAACACATTGGGGAGAAAGCTGTTTGATTACATCACCGAGGGGCAGCTCAAATGGGCTCCCATGGATGATAACTATGACCGCTTCTATATTGGCGATGAGCAGTTTGACCTCCACCAGGGTAAAGAAGGTTTTATCCGCAGCCTGGCTGGTTATTTTCCTGAGGAAGAGAAGGCCATTCGCCAATATGTCGCCATGTTGAGCAAAGTGGCCACGGGAATGCAGTTCTTCACCATGAAGAAAATTCTTCCCTGGCCGATCCGAAAAATTCTGAATATTGCCACCAAACCAGTCGTACCCTCTTACTTTAACAAGACCACCTACGAAGTACTCTCTGGCCTGACCAAAAACGAAAAGCTGATTGCCGTCCTGACCGGGCAATGGGGAGACTGCGGACTGACACCAAAGGAATCCAGTTTTCTGATTCACGCACTGATCGCCAAGCACTATATCCATGGTGGATACTACCCGGTAGGCGGTGCTTCCCGTATGGCCGAAACCATCATTCCGGTCATTCAGAGTGCTGGCGGTGATGTCCTGACTTACGCGGATGTCAAAGAGATACTGTTCGAAGGAAACAAAGCTGTCGGTGTTAGAATGGCAGATGACAACTGTCTCTATGCACCCCGTATCATCAGCAATGCTGGCGTCATTAATACCTTCGAAAAACTGATGCCCGATACCATGGCCAAAAAAGCCGGCTACACAAAGCAGCGCAGTCACATTACTCCGTCCATGCCACATCTGGGCATGTATATCGGCGTCAAGAACACCGCAGAAGAGTTAAATCTGCCGAAAACCAATTTCTGGATTTATCCGAGCACGGATCATGACGCCAGTGTTGCCAGGTTTATGGAAGATCAGAACAATCCATTCCCGGTGGTGTATATCTCATTTCCTTCTGCCAAGGATCCCAGTTACCAGAGTCGCTATCCCGGCACGTCCTCCATTGAAGTCGTTGCGCCAACCACTTACGAGCAGTTTGCCAAATGGAAAGACACGATTTGGGGCAAGCGTGGCGAGGAATATGATCAGCTGAAAGAAGAACTCAGTGAGCGTATTCTGGCTTATGTATACGAGAAGCTGCCGCAATTAAAAGGCAAAATCGACTATTACGAGCTCTCCACCCCTCTGTCCACTGACTACTTCTGCCGATACAGTCGCGGAGAAATCTATGGCCTTGACCACACGCCAGAGCGCTTCGAACAGGATTGGTTACGCCCGAAAACCAACATTAAAGGGCTTTATCTGACCGGACAGGATGTCCTGAGCTGCGGCGTGGTCGGAGCGATGATTGCCGGTCTGCTGACAACGGTTGCTATTGATACCAGAGACAGCCTTCCACTTGTGAAGAAAATGTTTGTGGATAAGGGCAATCCTGTATCCTCCTCCAAACTGGCAGAAGCCTGAGTCTCAACAAATAAGACTCACGTCACGATGACGGGAATCGCTGATTTCACGTTATCGTGACTACAAATCACATTAAAACCCGTTATACTGGCGCCTGTTTAAAATAGGGATGGGCAGAAGAGTCGCCCTTTAACGGATATTGCCATGCGATTTGCAGTTCTTATCACAGTCTTTACCTTACTTTCTGGGTGTCTGACCGCTCCTGGAATAGTGAGGACCCAATCACCCACGACACTTACCCCACTTGATGACCAGCGTGCCTGGATTGTCGGGAGCCTGTCGACGGCACCTGATGTTAGCAATGTTAACGCAAGCCTTTTGTTGAAAAACCAAGCCTCTATTGGACTTGAAGAGTCCGCCGAGAACAGTTTTTCACTCAGTTTTGACTGGGGCACCTTAGGCATGATGCCGGAGCTACAGTTCTGGAAAGGTGGCGAAGATAACGCACCCGAAAAGACAACTCCCTATGATTCGCTTTTCCTCATGGAAATCGTTCCGGGGCAATACTTTCTGGCGGATATCGAGGTCTATGCCCATCCATATACAACCCGCGCGCTTAATGATTACTACATCCCACTCAAATTCGCACCAGGTACAGTGACCTATCTTGGAGCGTTTACAATGGAAATGTTGTCTTCAGGCAGAATCCGAACAGCTCAACTGGCGATAAAGGAACGGTATGAATTCGATGTCAGTGAGTTGAGAGCCATGTACCCTCAGTTACAGGGCAAGGAAGTGATTAATGGCACTTTGCCCATTACCTACATTTCACCATTTGTTGTCAGGTACTAGTTCATGAGCAGGTATTCATTTATTGGCGCCTTCATGATGATATCAGCGCTACTAGCAACCTTACCCTCTACAGTTTTTGCCGGAAGCCTTCAGGTCTCTGATATCAAAGAAAAAATGGTCTCGGTAAACACTATCGGACTGCTTCCCCTGGATATCCAGATGATGGAGATCTTTCCCGGAGACCTGGTGGAACCCCGTGAAGACTGGGCAGTTCAAGCAAAGGAAGTCACCAAAAACTTGATGTCTGACTTCTTCAGCAAGACGCCGTACCAACTGACTCCCATTGATATTCAGGGTCAGGAAAACCAGATTGAAGAAGTCATGCCCCTCTATAAACGAGTGGCCGCAACGCTGAATGCCGGAGTATTGGACCAATTCAGCCCTATCAGCCTGCCCGGAAGAGATAAACCGTTTGATTACTCACTCGGGGATGTTTCGTTTCTGTTCGAGAATCGGGATATTGATGCTGCCCTTATCGTCATTGGAGCAGACGCGTACTTGAGCACCAGCAGAAAAGTCTCCGAAAGCGCCAGTGCTGTGGTAAAACTGGTATTTGGCGTGGTGAATTTCACCAATCCCGAAGGAACGATCACGATGGCATTGGTAAATAGAGATGGTGCTATATTGTGGCATTCCAGCCAGACCATAGGGGGCACAAACTTTCGAGAGCCTAATATACATCAGTACATCATGACCAAAGTTCTGGAAAGTTTCCCCACGACGCCATGATGACTTCAAAATCAGTTAATAAGTTAGTTTTGACGAGCATGGTCTGCGTTTTGCTGACAGCCTGCTCAGGCTCGCAGATTAAGCCAATCACAGACCCCGGTTATCAGCCTGGTAAAGAAGATGCCCGCCTGAGAATAACTGCGGACAGATTGAGCAAGCGTATTGAGGATAGCCGCCACTATTACCACGATCCGGAAGTTCAGGACTACCTCAACCGGATCGCGAGACGGCTGGTTGGAAGCCTGGAGCTGGGGGATATCAAGCTCAACATACAGGTCATAGAAAACCCTAACTACAACGCCTTTGTTCTGGCTAACGGTCATATTTATATTCACACCGGTCTGCTGAGCCTGATAGATTCAGAAGCCGAACTGGCGACGATTCTTGCTCATGAAATCGGTCATGTTGTGCACAGAGATGCGGCGCGAGCTGCAGATCAGAGAAAGAGTGCCGCCAACCTCTATGCCGGCTTCTCCGCGCTACCGCTCATTAATATATTTGGTGGCCTGCACATGGCAGGTTCTATCAGCGGTTACTCCAGAGACCTTGAGCGGAACGCTGATCACTATGCTGCCGAGAGACTCAACCAGGCAGGATACAACCTTGCAGAAGGCTCTGGAATATTCAGGAAGCTAAGTGAAGCAACCGAGGGTATAACCGAAAATGACACACCCTATTTTTTCAGCACCCATCCACGGATGAAAGAACGGGTTGATAGTTTTGGTCAGCTTGAATTCGGTAATAACAGCAACCAGCAGAAACAGGCCCCAATTGAATCAACCCCAAATATTATTTTCCGTGATATGGCGTGGTCCACACTGGCAAACTATATCGAGCTGGGCAATACAGCCCAGGCAGAACATCTGCTACCCAGACTGAAAGAATATGAAAGCAATAACGCCGTGCTTCGCTATTACGAAGCCAAGATTGCTCAGCTCAAGGGAGAGGACGAGGAATATCGAAGCTTGTTAAATCAGGCACTGGCGCTAGAAGACCAACCCGATATTCGACGCGAACTGGGCCTACTCAGCTTCAAAAATAGAGACTGGGCAAACGCCAGAGAACACCTGACACAATATTTAAAGCAAGCTCCCGAGGCTAAGGACCGCATGTTTATCGAAGCCTATTTACGGGAAATTAAAGAGCACAAGGACACTGAACAATGAAAGTTTTGCCCTCGATCACCATGTTGGTAGCGTTGGTGTTTTCAACCCTGTACACCTATGCCGAAGAGGCGCAGGCGATAGATACTATCACCCATGGATTGGATGTCGATTTCACAGTTCCTGCCAGTTGGTACCTGTACCCGCGCTCCCAAGCAATCGTTTTAACCAGGGACGGAGAGCTACTGCAATCAGTCTCCATCTCTCGTATCGGATACGGAAAAAAGCTCACCAACATTGATCGAACACTGGACAAGAACGCACTCGTGAGCGAACTGGGTGAGCTCTATATGCAGAACATCGAAAACAGCTCCGAGGTGTCCAAACTGGAAAGACTGGCATTCGAGCCGGCACAACACGGCAGTCTTTCCGGGTTCACCTTGAAATATCGATTTAAAATCTCGAACGGTGCCTGGATGCTTGGCAGCCTGATCGTACTGACCGGTGAAAACTATGTCTATCAGGTTTTATATAGCGGTACAGAACGTGTGTATTTCGAACGCGGCGAGAAAGGTTTTGAGGCATTTCTCGCATCATTGCGAATCCTGAAACACTAACGCCTATGCTGACGCTCCTACAACTCAGCTATTCTTCAACCATAGCCTCCGACGCAGGAATTGAACTTTCCAGCAACTGGCGCTTTGGTGACGGTGCAACTTTCAGATCCTCCAGCAAAGCCTGAAATTCCGGGGCATTTCTCAGCAGTGTTCGGCCTCCCTCAATCAGGGAGTTCACCTCACTGCTTTTCAACTCCAGACTGGTCGGCAGGTTATTGAAAAAGCGCTTAAACGAATCTTTTTTGAATGACTCAAAGTTCACATCAATAAAATAGAATTTCTTGCCTTCATTTTCTGAGAATTTCTGGCCGTATTGACTCAGAAGCAGTCGAGTCTCCAGATTATAGTTCCTGATTTGGGCGTTACTGACAGCATCCACTGTTTCGACGATCCCTGGCTTATTGGGGGATAGATCCATAGGCGTTGAAGGCCTCACCTCAGCGTTCACCAGAATAATCACAACCCGTTCTGCTTTACTCAGCTCACGTCTGACATCATCGTTGCGAGTGATATATCCGAAGCTTTCCCGCACAGCCCTTAACCCGAGGTTATCGCTTATGCCGCCATCGACCAGGTGTATATAGGGACGATGCTCCCGATTGAGATAGCCTAGATAACTCTGCCTCTGCTCTTCCAGTCTCCGGTCTACGAAGTTCTTGTCGTCAGGCCCTTTATTGATCAGCGATCGACTTTGGTCACAATCCCCTGAAAAGTTTTCCATAACAACAGGAGGGAAAGCGACAGGCACTGCTGAAGACGCTGTTACTGCCCTGGCAATGGGTAACTTGCCAAGATCGGAACAGAACAGATCAAAAACGTCTTGTGTAAATGAAAAGCGATTACCGGCAGACAGATCTGTGGCATTGATCAGAATGTATGGTCGGCGTTCCACTGGAATATCTCCAAAGGTTGCGCCGCGAAAGATAAAGGTATCGTAGTACTCGATGGCCATTTCTGTACGGTCAAAAGCGGTAAACAGTGAACGCCACCAATAGGTTGGGGTCAGCAGTTGCCTGATCAATGCGCTTTGAATACTTTGCTTCAGAAAGACTTTTTCGTAATCCTCAAAAATATCCTCGCCATAAAGTCCATAATAGGCGGCCGTAAAGCTTCCTCCTGACACTGAGGAAATCATATCGATCTCATCCAACAGACGTCGCCGGGTCATTTTGGAGGGAAGATAGGTTTCACGCAGCTCCTTTAAAACGCCATAGCTCAACGCTGCCGCACGAGTTCCTCCTCCGGAAAAAGAAAGAATCAAGAGCGTATCGCCAAAACTGTGTTGTTGACTGTATGTATCCAGATGATAGCCGGTCTCAGACGATGAGTCGGTGGGGAATGGCTTATTCTGAGGTTTATAAACGCTGCTGCAGGCAGCCAGCAATAGTGACACGCCTGCCACGATGACTTTCTTGCAGATTTTCTCAACACGCCTCATATCAGAGGCCCCAATTTGATAAGACTTAACCAATGAGCTGATAATCTTTAACACCGAATCCAACATAAACCGCCGAAAAATTAACTGGAAAACAGTTCCTTCTGCATACGATGGCAATAGTCCACAAGGTTGTCATGCCCCCTAGCCATCTCGCAAAGCTCACTTTCAAATTCAGACAATATCAACTGCGCCAGGAACCCAAACCCGGTAGCATCCAATGAGCACGATCGTTCTCCCATCAGATAGACCTTGTCTGCCAGAAATACCGACAAATGCTGCAAAGTCTTATCCGCAATACTGTGAATTTCCTGACGGCTGTGTCGACCGATCCCTTGAGCCTTCGTCGACTTAATTACACCAGCCCGCGCAACACGAGGCACGATCTGCTTTAACGGCACTGGAAGCCCACCAAAGAATATCGGACAGATCTGATTCCAACCCGCCGGGTCAACCCAACGCATCCAGACCAGGCACCAATAGAAGTGCTCCTCCAGAGTTCTGGCTACCATGAAGGCCTGCGCTTTCTGCTCTGTGGAAAGCCAGGAATCAAGATCAACCTGATACTGCTCCGTCAGGTAGTCGATAATAAAGCTTGAATCGGCAATCTTTTTACCCTGATCCTCGATAAACGGCAACTTACCTTTCGGGGCCTTTTGCAGATTACTGATACGTGCAACCGCTTCATATTCGAGACCCGCAAGGCGCAGAAAAGTATGCGTTTTCAGCACAAACGGACTCGCATCATGCAACCCCAGCCCTTTACCAAATCCAAAAAGTTTTATCATAAGCTCCCCTTAATGACACGTGACCTGACGACAGCTTTATTTTAACCGTCGACTTTGTCTGTCCCCTTCAAATTGAGGTAGATCGTCAGCAATAGTACTCCAGTTCGCCTTGCTTCCTACAAATATGTGGACATCCGGCCGCTGAGGTATTTCGCTATCCAGGGTTCCGAGAGCAAACTCCACAACCTCGCCCTTATCGTTTGCAGAAGCAAAGGTCAAACTGGAACCACATTCACTGCAAAAAGTTCTTACGGTGCCATTAGGTGCTTTGAAAGATTTCAGCAATTGCTTTCCTGACGTCCAGCGAAAGTTTTCCGCAGCAGCCTCACCATAGGTTGTAAATCCAGCACCATGAAACTTCCGACACATGGAGCAATGACAATGCCCCATTTTCGATCCGATCTTCTGTACTTCATATCGAATTTCACCGCACAGACAACTCCCTGCATAGGGACCATTTGTATTACTCATCGGTTAACTCCCTTGAAGACCTCTCAAAAAAACAAACAGCATCATCTGTCAGCCCGACCAAAACATCAACCTGCATCTTTGGACTTAGAAGGCCATTTAATAGCTGAATTTGTTCATTTCGACTGCCGTTGCAGGCGTTAAAATAGAGTGACAGATGAAGCAGCCAGAAGCCCGGTTAGCGAGGCCCACGACGCTAGCTGGTCGATATCATCTGGAGGAGTGGAATGAGGAGTCGATATGAGGAAAGAGTATCATGCTTTCTGAGCATCAACCGTTAAAAGGGGAAGTGGTAGCATTTCTCGGCCCCGTCAACCTGTCCGGTTACGAAGATAACCATGATAATGGTATTGATTATCTGACGGATCTGGCGCGGGAGGCCGGTGCAGCAGTACAGTCGGGTATTGATCAACGGGTTACTATTCTGGTGACCAGTGAGTTGCATACCATGGTTGATATTCCACGGTTAGCCAAGGGAGCCAGGATCATCAGTGATTCTGTCTTTATGGACCAATACCTGACCGAGGTGCTCACTGGCGAAGAGTGGGAATAACCGTTCCCGTCCCTCACTAAGAGCTCTGTCAGACTCCTGTCCAGGTTTCCTGTTTGGCGAAGCAGTTTCTCTGGCACAGAACTTATTTGACCATCTATTAAGTTCATCTATAGATCATCAGGCCTTAAACTGAGAAACATAGTCTCTCAAGCTGGTGGCCAGATTCTCAACGTCCTGTCCTGCTCCTGAAGACCTTTCTGCCGCCTCGGCAGATGTCCCCGCCAGATCGCTGACTGCAACGATACTGGAGGAAATATCTTCAGACACCGCCAACTGCTCTGTTGCAGCAGCGGCGATCTGGTCTGTCATCTCAGAGATACTCTGCAAATGCCGGGTAATCTCATTAAGAGATTCCCCCATACTGCTGGCATCACTCACATTATCTTTTGCTTGGTCCACACCGCTCTTGATTGAAGATACGGCATCACCAACACCGCTTTGGAGCTGCTCAATCGTAGAGCGAATTTCTTCAGTAGAGTCATGGGTGCGTTTTGCCAAAGTGCGTACTTCATCCGCTACTACAGCAAAGCCACGCCCCTGCTCTCCGGCTCTGGCAGCCTCTATCGCTGCATTCAACGCCAGTAGATTGGTTTGCTCTGCAATATCACTGATAACTTTGAGCACAGACCCTATGGCATCACTATCAGTTGCCACCTTGCTCAAAACCTGCTCCATGTTTTCAATGTTGTTGGCCAGATGATTTATCTTATCGATACTCAGGCTGACAATCCGGTTTCCTTCCAGCCCCGCTTCATTCGCTCTGGTCGTTGCCTCAGATGCCTGCTCGGCGTTCTTAGCCACATCCTGAGCCGTCGCAGTCATCTCGGTGGCAGCCGCCGCCACTTGCTGACTTTGTCCCTGTTGTTGCTGGGTGGTTTCCAATACCTGGTGCGTCACTTCAGCCATAGTTGAGGATGCTGCTTTGAGTTGCTCACTGGTCTCCCCCAAATGCTGTATCGTTTGCTGGAATTTTTCCAACAAGCCATTAATTGCTACGGCACTCATGGCAATTTCGTCTTTACCAGAAACAGGCACTCTTTCAGTCAAGTCGGAGGTTTCATTAATACGCGTCAGGGTACTGGTAAAAGCAATAATAGGCGTAGTCAGCGATCTGGCTACCAACCACCCAATAACGCCCGCGACCACAATAGCGATCAATACACAGGCGATAGCCATTGTCCAGATCTGCGTTCTTAACTGATCCGAGGGCAAAAAGGCTTCTTCCTCGTCAATTTCACTCATTATTGCCCACTCCAGACCCGGTATCGACAAAGGACTGTAGGCTGACAGCACCATGATGTCCCGGTAATCCGGAAAATGGTCAAAGCCACTCTGGCCGGCGATTGCCGCTTGAGTACCTTTCGTATTGACCGGCTGTAAGCCAATATTCGTGTTCTTGGCTTTAATGGACCGAAGTACCTCGCCAGACATATCCGGCAAAGAAGCGAGCAATTCTAAATATCCTTCCTTATCCTCAATCAGGAAGCGACTCAGACTTCGCATTTTAAAGTCAGTGCCAACAAGATAGGTTTCACCGGAGTCTCCCAGACCCGATTCCTTCCAGTGGCCATCGTGGGTCATAATGGCGTTAATTCTGTCAATCGGCATCTGAAAAATCAGTATGCCTGTTTTCCTTCCATTATCGAATATCGGGGAGGCAATGAACGCGGCGGGATCTTCGTATGAGGGAAAGTACGGTTCGAAATCCGTCAGTGCTACGCTTTCTTTAAGGCCTTCCTGATTTGCCATCTGGAAGGCTTTGGCAATTCCACTGTTTGCATAGGGTCCGTTTTTCAGGGAAGTAGAATAATCCAATTCCTTGAATACTGAATAAACGATATCCCCACTGTCGACATCAACCAAGAATATATCGTAGTACTCAAACTTTACCAGAAAGTCACGAATATGGGGATGATACTTGCGATGCAGTTGTGAGTATTCGCTGTTATCCCCAGGCGCTTCCAGAAGATCCTTACTACCTAACGGATTTGGGTTAGCCTTGATATATTGGTATTGCAAGGCTATGGAGTCATCATCCAATTGATCCAGTAACCGATTCGTATCAACCGACTCGCCACTGTTGCGACGCCCATATTCTTGCAGAAAGTCTCCGGTGTAATACTGACGCAGTTGCTGTCGCATTGAATCTGTGGATGGTAGCCCCCTGAGTGGACTTGTAAGCAGTAAACGCACTCTTGAATTGCGACATGGCGTCAATAATCATACGATCATTGGAAAATGTCAGCACCTGCTTTCGGATAGTATCGAAGTAGCCTTCGATCTGCTGTTGCTTGATATCACGGATCGAAATAAGCTGATCCCTGGCCTGCTGCTCAATCGTCTGCCGGCCGCTTTGGTAGGACTCGTATCCCAAGGTAGCGCTGACCAAGATGACAGGTACTATCGCCAAGGTAATACATACGAGAATCAATTTGTTCTTGAGCGTCATCGTGGCTTCCTCTGAAGAAACATGCCACCACTCCTAAGGTGTACAAACGAATCAACTCCTTTCAATCATCCCCTAACGGCATATTCAAACCCGCCACACGTATTGCACATATACCGCAATCCTATGGATGCAATACGACCTCACCGGGGAAAACCGACTTCTCACCCCTATTAAAAAGGTTAGAAGCCGAATGACCAAAAAACAAGCACCCACATATAAAGGATATACCTTACACAAGGCTTTTACCCCTTATTATTTAGACATCTAATCATTATTCAGGTAACATCCGCTTCCCCCTCCTCCCCAGAATCAGGGCGAGGACAGGGCGTCCGGTGTCATAAAAACTAATCTCAATGCCTGACTTTGCCTGCATAAATGGCAAAGCGGCTTTCGAACACAAGAAACAATCTTCAAGCAGATATCTTTCGGTAGTGGCCTTTGGTTACAGAGGATGCCACTGCCATGCATATCAGAGTCTACTGTCAGTGAGGAAATAGATGCAGAGTCAGAATGTAGTCGCTATTGCCGACGAAAATATGATCGCCAGCAACGGTGGAGATAAAGCTGAAACTACCTTTGGCGAGCAACGGTTTAAAGTTTTCACTGCAAAGCAATTGGGCCAGATTCCACAACTGAATCGTCTCTCAGAACAACAAAGATTCGACATGAAAGTGGTTGCCAGTGTGCTGCCCTTCCGCGTGAATGAATATGTCATCAACGAGCTGATTGACTGGAACAACATTCCTGAAGATCCCATCTTCCAGCTAACATTTCCACAAAAAGAAATGCTGGCTCCTGAGTTGTATGACAAGGTGGCAACGGTATTTTCACTTAACGACAAAAGTGCGCTGAACGATACCATTCGGGAAGTAAGGGAGGCTTTGAACCCTCACCCGGCCGGACAAATGGAACACAATATTCCTACACTGGATAATGAAACCGTACAGGGCGTTCAGCACAAGTATCGCGAAACCGTGCTCTTCTTTCCCAGTTCCGGCCAGGTCTGTCACAGCTACTGCACCTTCTGTTTCCGATGGGCCCAGTTTGTCGGTGACAAGGATCTGAGAATAGCAGCTAAAGAGTCAGGTCAGTTGCAGGACTACCTTCGGGCACACCCTGAGGTAACTGATGTCCTGATAACAGGTGGTGACCCACTTGTCATGAAAACGAAAAACCTGCGAGCTTATCTTGAACCATTGCTATCTCCTGAGTTTAATCATGTCCGGACCATCCGCATAGGCTCAAAAGCCCTGACGTTTTGGCCCCAGCGATTTGTCACCGATGAAGACGCTGCCGACCTCCTGCGCCTTTTTGAGGAGGTTCAGGCAGCCGGTAAACATTTGGCCTTGATGGCTCACTACAACCATTGGCGTGAACTCGAGCCTGAAATCGCCCGGGAAGCCGTACGCCGAGTACGAAACACCGGTGCACAGATCAGAGCTCAGGGCCCACTGCTGGCCAATATCAATGACGACGCCGAGGTGTGGGCACGCCTGTGGCAAACGCAGGTTGAAATGGGAATCATCCCTTATTATATGTTTGTGGAAAGAGATACCGGCGCTCGACACTACTTCGAGGTACCACTGGTGAAAGCCTGGGAAATTTACCAGGATGCAATGCAGAGGGTTTCCGGTATCGCTCGTACTGCAAGGGGGCCCTCAATGAGTGCGCATCCAGGAAAAGTGGAGATTCAGGGCGTGACAGAAATCAATGGAGAAAAGGTGTTTGTCTTGCGTATGATTCAGGGCCGCAATCCTGATTGGGTGCAAAAACCATTCTTCGCCAGATATGACGAACAGGCGACTTGGCTAAATCATTTGCAGCCTGCTTTTGGTGAAGAGCACTTTTTCTTTGAAGAGACATGAACGTCGATTAATCAGCAATATTCTTCCCCCCACAAGTGGGGGGGATATTTTATTCAAGTCGACACTATAGTCCCTTGAACTGCTCGTTGACTTTAAACCTGTTGGAAGTTACATAACGTTCCATAGCCTGTATTCTTCGATCTACCTCGGCCATGCGCTCAGCCAGTTGTCGGGCGCGCATCGAAGCCGTTTCCCCGTAGTCAAATAAAGGCCGCGTAGAACTGGGCTGTTCCAGCCCGACAGGCCTCTTTCCAAGCAGAAAGTATCCAGCGATATACATCAACAGCCCCAGGCTTCCACTGAAGATGAATATCGTCAGCATCAATATACGAGCCAGCCAGACCGGCTGACCATAGGCTTCAGCAACACCGGCACATACACCGGCGATCCAACCCTTGGAGGGATCGCGGTACAGATCCCGATTATAGCCATTTTCTTTGGTCGCCTTATTCATACCTAATGCTCCCTTGGTCTCTGATCATCCTGCTGGTTGTCAAAAGTTCTCCAGCCATCGTGCTCTGCGTCAAGAATGGTTTCCAGGGTGACAACACGCTTTTCCAGTCTCTCTGCAGTACTCAGTGCATTATTAAGCAATTCTCTCTCCTCATTGGAGATTCCCTTGCGTGCCTTTGCCTGCGTCCAGTAGTGCAAAATCAACCACAAGGGCGCCACAATCGACAGGAAAATAACTGCCGGCACAAAGAAGAAAGCTGTCAGAGACATTATTTTTCACTCCTGTTTTCCGCGGCCATGCTTTCCTTCAGCTTGGCCAGCGCTTCATTGACCTTGTCATCACGCTCAAGCTCTGCGAATTCGTCCGCCAGATTCTTGGAGCGTCCCAGATCCTCAGACTCTACCTGAGCCTCCATGTCATCCATTTTGCGTTCATAGGTTTCAAACTTATTGAACGCCTCTTCCAGCTTACTCCGGTTACTGCTACGCCGGATATCCATTCGGGAACGCACCGTCCTTTCTCTGGCAACCAATGACTTCTGTTTGGCTTTGGCATCGTCCAGTTTTTGCTGTAATTGGGCGATTTCCTCGTCCAATACTACCAATTGCTCTTCAATACTCTTGATTTCCTGAGTTGCCAGTTGCAGGTTTTCTTCAATCAGATCTTTTTCAGCCAATGCAGCCCTGGCAAGGTCCTCTCGCCCCTTACTCAAAGCCAATCGGGCTTTCCCATCCCACTTATCGGCTTCCTGCTGCAGAAACTGCACACGGCGCTCCAATTCCTTTCTATCAGCAATCACTCGCGCGGACGTGGTACGCACTTCAATCAGTGTGTCTTCCATTTCCTGAATCATCATACGAATCATCTTGGCCGGATCTTCAGCGCGATCCAGCAATGCTGTGATATTGGCGTTAATGATGTCACCAAAACGAGAAAAAATACCCATAGCCAGTCTCCTTACGTTGTTCGTGCTCAAATAAGCGTGAAGTTCTTTCTTCAGGTATAGCTAGAGTCGTGCCAAAAACTCTATCTTATTGATTTTATGGAGATATGATCTAAAAATGCAGGAAACTCCTGCCCCTCGATTGCCATTTAAGCTATTATATGGTTATTTAGACTCATTATTAGTCATTTGAGCCACTCAAAATGGAAGTTCACCGACAGCCATTAATCGGCAGCTCCGAATCACTCCACCTGGTACTGGAACAAGTCTCGCAGGTTGCACCATTAAACAGACCCGTGCTGGTGATAGGCGAACGTGGCACCGGTAAAGAATTAATCGCCGAACGCCTGCATTTTCTATCCGGTCGCTGGGACCAACCCTATCTTCAGGTTAACTGCGCGGCGATGAATGAAAACCTTCTGGAGTCTGAACTTTTCGGCCATGAAGCCGGAGCTTTTACCGGAGCTAACAGAACTCGCGCAGGGCTGTTTGAAAGGGCTGACGGCGGCACACTTTTCTTGGATGAATTGGCAACAGCCTCGCTGCCTATTCAGGAGAAATTGCTCAGAATTATTGAATATGGCCGCTTTGAGCGGTTAGGCGGAAATAAAACGCTGCAAGTAGACGTTCGATTGGTTGCAGCCACCAATGCCGACCTGCCCCGATTGGCGACAGAGAACCAGTTTCGAAGTGATCTGCTGGATCGACTGGCCTTTGATGTGATCAACCTGCCTCCTCTGCGTTATCGCATGGAAGATATACCTGAACTGGCCGATCACTTCGCCCTGAAAATGTGCCGGGAACTAGGTTACGACTGGTTTGCGGGATTTACCTTCCAGGCAATGAATACACTGATAAGTCATCAGTGGCCGGGCAATATTCGGGAACTGAAAAATGTGGTGGAACGCAGTGTCTATCGCCATCACACACCAGAAGATCCAGTGGACCAGATAATTCTGGACCCATTTGTCTCGCCTTGGAGTTCTGCGGCGACGACAGTGGCGAAATCATCCGCCTTACCAGAACCAGAATCGACTCCGTTAGACCCGAAACAGTCTACCACCAGCCCACCCCTTTCTCCGCCGGAGGTCCTCACAAAGGGCTTACGAGGCACATTGGCTGACTTGGAACAACAACTGATAAAGAAAGCCTTAAAAGACCATCAGTTTAATCAGAAACGCACTGCCAGTGCACTGGGATTGACCTACCACCAGCTAAGGGCGGCCCTTAGAAAGTTTCCGGAAATTTTGAAAGAATAATAAGAAATCAGAAAGGAAAAAATTGAAGACAGAAAAGAAAGACTATGCAGCCTGAAGGCCAAAGGAGCAGTCCCGGGACATTGCCCGGGCCTGCTCCTTTAATTGACGTTTGTCTTTAGCGCGCTTGGCGCTATTTGATTTTTGGTGAACACCACCTTTGCGCATGATCGGATTACATGCATGAGGATTACGTTTTTTCACCTGGTTCGCCATATGTATCTCCTATAGATTTAATACAAACCACTTTTTACATTTCAGTTTCTTCCACATTCTCTTCACCTCCCGGTGGGTAGTGACATACTGTGGACCCTGCTCTGTTTCCTTGAAACAGAACTTTTTTGGCAGATCGGTATACAAAGACCTGGGAGGTCCACGATGACCGATATGCTTTAGCGCCTTGCCGGTTTCATAGTTGTGATAAAAGATTGTACGAAACCCCAGTTCATCACGTATTAAACCGATCGCAGCAGTCAGCATTGCTTCCGCCCATTGCTCACTGTGACGGGCCAATACCATTTCGTAGTACCGACACATTTTTCCCACCTCAAACTCATCACTCCATAAGCTGAAGGTCTTCTTCTTTTCCCTGCGAGCTTCTGTGGCATCCTTAAATGCATCTCTGGCTTCCCTGATCCAGTCAGTCTGAATTTCCTCGATCAAGGCCACACCTTCGTCAAAGTCCAGATCGATTCTGGCCCAAGCCAGCGTATTCCGCTTACCCCGGTGAACGGGATGACTATAAAATTCAAAATGATCAAAGTCTTTTCCCAAAAGACATCGGTACTCATGATCATGTTCATTACTGAAATTCAGTTGCAGCACCAGATTCCATCCAGGCACTGACGTCTGATTCCAGCGATAGTTATTCATCCCTCCCCAGCGCCCGACTGTCAGCACGTAAGGTGTTGAGTTTTCCGGCCACAATGCTGCAAATTCATCTGCCAACACAGGGCGATTTCCTGCCCGGCTGACTAAGGGACTGCACACCGACTTTTGCACCAGTTTTGAGAAACGCGAGCGTTTCAATTCTGCCACTGTTCTGGAACCATTTTGTTCCAGCTCTTTTTGTAGAAGATAAGGTGCATAGCGGTCCTTGAAATACCAGAATAAGGTCCGCTCCTTAGGAAGGCCGTCTATCACCTCCCTGACTGTATCGAGTTCCATAACGATCTCTCAAACGCTGTTTTTCAACATCAGTTTCATCACGAATTTTGTTGCCTATCCACTTAGGAAAGGCGTTATTTACCAAATACATGGAATAGCTCCTGTAACGATGTTATTCATTGCTATGGTTTATAGCGGTTATACACTTTCGAAGAAGTGCAGCAGCTTATTTCGATCAATTCAAATATCACTTCATCACCCCTTCACACATAACACTTGTTTCAATTGATGTACTACTTCCACCAGATCACTTTGATGCTCCATCACCTGATCGATATCTTTGTAGGCACTGGGTATTTCATCCAGAACCCCTTTATCCTTACGACATTCAACGCCTCGGGTCTGAGTCTCCAGATCCTGCCGAGAGAACCTTTGCACTGCTGCCGAACGGCTCATTTTGCGTCCTGCGCCATGAGAACAGGAACAGAACGACTCCGGATTTCCTTTGCCCCGGACAATATAGGACTTTGCTCCCATACTGCCTGGAATAATGCCAAGCTGCCCTTCTCTTGCGCTGATTGCACCTTTTCGGGTGACATACACATCAGCCCCATAGTGATGCTCCTTCTGCACATAATTATGATGGCAGTTGATCGCTTCACAGGTCAGCGTAAATTCCGGCAGGAACGGTTGAATTGATCGTAAAACCAGATTCAGCATTTCCTGCCGATTCACCCGAGCATATTCCTGCGCCCAATTGACCGCTTCAACGTAGTCGTAAAAGTGGTCACTTCCTTCCTGGAAGTAAGACAAATCTTTGTCCGGCAGATTTATTTGATTCCTCGCCACATCTTTTCGGGCAAGCTCAATAAAGAAGCGCCCTATAGCATTGCCGATTCCTCGACTCCCTGAGTGCAACATGACCCACACATCCTTGCTTTGGTCTATACACAGCTCAATAAAATGGTTTCCACTTCCCAGTGTTCCCAGTTGTCGTAGCCAGGTTTCTCTCGGCCGGCGTAGCATCTTGTTCAGCTTGCTGTGTTTCTCCAACAGTAAATCAATACCACTGGCCAGTTCCTTGCTGGCAGCATGGCGGGCTGATATCACCTTATGGGAAGCATTCCCCACAGGAACAGCTCTCTCTATCGCCAACCGTAACGGTTTCAGGTTATCTGGTAGCTGACTGCTTTTTAGCGACAACCGAACCGCATTCATACCGCAACCAATATCCACACCGACAGCCGCAGGAATGATGGCACCTCGAGTTGGAATCACCGAGCCCACTGTTGCACCGATACCCGCATGCACATCTGGCATCGCCGCAATATGCGAGTGGATAATGGATAACTGAGACAGGTTTTTGAGCTGCGCCAGCGCTTTATAGTCCACATCGGCCGTGTAGATTTTGACAGGACGGGCTCCCCCGTCCTGAGACTTATTTAATTCAATATAGACAGGCATACATTCTTTCCTTGCCACAATCATGACCTGATTTTTTGATGGCCGAACACCATCCGGACCTATCGTCAGATCTGATTCAATAGTCAAAATATCGCCTGGAGCGATATTCTAGAGCCTGCTTCGAGAAGGGATTCGATTAACCGAATAACGATTGGAAAATAAAAAACCCTGGCGGATTACTCGGCCAGGGTTTCTTTTGGGATTCCTGACTCGAAAGGCTCTTGTTTGGCCTTCCAAGTCGAGACACTTGAAAGGCGTTTAGCTGAAATAGTTAACTTGTTGAACTAAAAACACTTTCAAATGCCTCCTTGATAAATCTTATGGGTGACGATTGTCACTGTGAATAGAAATAATGGCCGCCTATGATATGGATCGTTATTGAGAAAGCAACCTTTTCTTTAAATCAATCTCTTATAAGGTGACTTGTTTTAATAATAGCCCCCGAAATCTCCAGCGTCATCTAGCGCTCCATTCCAGCCGCCGCCAGACCACAGCCGACCAATAATATCCCCGATCCCTTCTGGACCAGTGACTGCCCTCTTTGGCTGTTCAGAAATGACCTCACTGAGCGAGCCAGAAGCGCATACATCAATAAAATGATAAATACGATCAGCAAGAATACCGGGCCTAATTGCAGCAATTGAGACCAGACAGGTAGGCTTTGATCAAGAAATTGAGGAAAAAATGCAATAAAAAAACCAATGATTTTCGGGTTCAGCATCGTCGTGGCAAATCCTTGCACAAAGCTTCCTTTCATTAGCGTTGTGTCAAGCTCATCGGAGACGCTCTCACTACCACCTTTGATACTGTGACGGGAAAGTAATTGTCTGACTCCCAGATACACCAGATAGCCGACGCCACACCACTTCACCACAGTGAACATAAGGGCTGAGGAATATAACAATGCACCAATACCGGACAATGTTAATATCAGCAACAAGGCATCCGCGACAACAACACCACATGAAGCCAGGACGCCTGCACGAATCCCTTTCTGGAGGGCATTCATCATCACAATCAACATTGAAGGCCCCGGCATCAGGGTAATGAGAATCGATGCCACAATAAAACCGCTCCACATACTGCCATCCTCCCAGGCAATGCCTCAAAGTCTCGTTCAATTACCGTAAAAGCCCGAGATTCCCGGTAAAACGGTTTACTAGCTTTTTATTGCCAAATAAAGCCAATCCCAGGTATTCGACATCTGCAGATGCTGTTTGCTGCAATCTTTCCTGATATTCCTGATTACTTCGGGTTCTTAAAGTATCACGCGTCAAGTCGACGACCAGCAGCTCCGGTTCATGTTCACGTGTGGCGGCCCGGATTTCGTTTAACAGTTTTCCGCTGCCTTTGAGAATAGGCATCGCCAGCGTCGTAATTCCGGTATGAAACAGGCCATCATTGTCCGACATATCCGGCCCGATCAGCTCCGGTTTTTGTTGCCCCAACGTCAGCGAAAGAACGGCTGCGGTATTCGCCATTATGCCGACCGGTAACGACTGATCAACGACAATCGCCCACTTAAACTCAGGTGTATTTTCCGACATCTGGACCTCTTACCAATAATTATTTGCTTGATGGTGAGTAGTCTAAACAGGAATTTATAAGTTGATGATATAGAACTTTTGAATTTTACTGTTCCATATTATCGAACAATAGAAACACGAATATGATTGATGACCTGAGAGCCATGGCCGTTTTCGCCAGAACCGTAGAATACGGCTCCTTTCGCCGGGCAGCCCGAGAACTGCAACTTTCCCCTTCAGTGGTCAGCCACCATATCTCACAACTGGAGAAACGGCTGGGAGTCGCACTGCTTTATCGTTCAACTCGACAACTGACTCTTACTGATCCTGGACAAAGACTTTTTATTTCATCCAAACAAATGCTGGAAGCTGCTCAGTCGGGTTTAAACGATCTGCAAGTATCACAGGAAGAAGTGTCGGGAACATTAAAGCTTACTCTCCCCTTTATGCTGGCAAGGCATTCCATCACAGGGTATATCGCGGCTTTTGCCAGTCAGTATCCCAAAGTCAGTCTGAACCTGAATTACAGCGATCATCCACAAAACCTGATCAAGGAAGGGATAGACCTGGCTGTTCGAATTGGTCCACTAAAGGACAGCTCTCTTAAATCCAAAAAACTGTTCGATATGACACGCGTACTCGTTGCCTCAGAAAAATACATCGATAGCCGGGCCTCACCGAAGCAACCTGAAGACCTGAATGATTGGGAGTGGATTGGCCTGGCCACACGAAGCGGTAAAAAAGAATTACAACACCCGAAAAAGAAGAAACCTGTAAATATTGATATAACGCCAAGAATAACCGCTGACAGCATGGATGCGGTCTACCAGTTATGTCTGTCTGGTCTTGGGTTGTGCACCCCGCCCGAGTTTATGGTGAAACAGGCTTTAGGACAGGGGGTTCTGAAGACCGTTCTGGCACCATGGCACCCAACGTCACTTGGGGTATATGCTGTCTGGCCACCAAATGCTGGTTATAACCAACTTGTCACAAGTCTGATCCGTTTTTTGTCGGACCAACAGCACTTATCTTCTTATGAGTGTCAGGACTGACTGGAATGCTTCATATGAGAAGTAATTTTGTGCGCCAGTTTGGATAACAGAGGCAAAGGCAGGTCGTGCCCCCAGCCAGGAATAATATCGAGCACAGCATGGGGAATATTATCCTTCAGCCAATGGGCCGCCTTCGGCTTGACCAAAGGATCAGCACTTCCATGCAGAATCAGAGAAGGCGACTGAATATTTCTGGAGTAATCCTCTATGCTGCCAGTTGCCATGATGGCACGCATTTGCCGGACAACGCCCATAGGCCTGTAACTCCGCTGAAAGTCTCTCGCGATTCGCTGGAGGACCCGATCTCTGGGTGTAGGGAATCCAGGGCTCTTAACGGTTTCCCAGAAAGCTATCCCCCTCTTCAGCGCAGATTTCTGGTCATGACCACGCACGCCACCACCATTAATTCTCCACAGCGTATTAAGGTCAGGAGATGGTAGTTTGGGATGATTATTTGACGTCATTAACAGCGAGAGACTTTTTACAGAAATATCCGCATGATTCTCAACGAGTTGCGCAATCATTCCCCCCATGGAGATCCCAAGAACATGAGCTTCCGTGATGTCCAGTGCCTTTAACAAGGCCACCGCATCGGCCGCCATATCATGCAATAAATAGGGCGCGTCAATCTCAAGCCCTATCTTGGTGCGCAAGTAGGCAATCGGTGCTGGAACCTTCATATGGAAGTCCAGCTCTTCGGATTTACCAATATCACGATTATCAAACCGTATAATGCGATACCCTTCCTCCAACATCGGCTCCAGGAGTTCCGGTGGCCATGCCGTCATCTGAGTCCCCAGACCCATAATCATCAACAAAGGCTCACCCGAGGGATCTCCCATTTCTTCATAACAAAGCTCAATGCCGTTGGCGGTCAGGAACTTTTCTTCAGGTCGATAGAATGGATGGGAATAAGGCGTGGGCATCTGTCATTGGTTCTCCATGAAAGCCGGCAGACTTTAGCAAAGTTGTTGTGCCAAACAAAGCCTATAGAAAAGCACTTAAAGTGCAATCGGCCAACACCTTCGGTCTTAGACACGTCCATTCTCTAAAAAATTCCGTATATCTTTATGAATAATATTTAACCAACCTGATGGCAACTATTTAGCGTAAGAGAAGTCATACGAGGTGTAAGTTGTTCGTATGAAAGGTACGGATGATTGAGCACAAGCCTAAGGAGGTCGACAAAATGAACGTGAAACAAAATTTAGTTGTAGCTGCTTCTCTGATTTTTGCTGCTGGAGCTGGAATCGCCAATGCTGAGAATGGTCAATTCAGCGTTGCCAATCAGCACAGCGAGTCTCAAGTCTATCTGTTACAAGGGGAAGAATTGGCTCAATACTACATTGAGCAAGGCGAAGCCACTGCCGCTGGTCCAGCGATGGATCAAACCAGAATGACTCGTCAGGAAAAGTTTGCCAATGACGGATTGACAGCAGCAGAACGTAAACGGATGGAAGTTGGCAACGATAACTAAGCGTCAGCCAATTCGGTTTCCGTTTGCACATTAATATATCAGGCCAGGGGAAATCATGAAAAACGCGCCAAACATGGCGCGTTTCTGGTTTAGGTCCCGCTATTTTTTTTCACTGCCTTCACGCTTCTGACGAATACGGGCAAGTACAGAATCTGCTGCTTTTTCAGAACTAATTCCCGCCTGCTGCAACTTACTGTCCAGAGTATTGTCAGAAAACTCGTCACCCAGGATCTGCATGGCTTCCTGATAATCCTCAAACTCAGATTGCCGGCTTCGAATCCGGTCCAAAGAATCCTGCATATCCATAATGCGCGCACCCAAAGAATTCGCTTTAGAGCTCAGAGCAGAAGTTGCTTTCTGTGAGCTTTGTGTTGCCTGAACAAGACGCAGTTCACGACGATAGTGCTGAATATGATTACCTGCCGCATTCAACGATTTACGAAGCTTTTTCTCGTGATCTTCAAGCTGCTGCAACGCCTTCTGCTCTCTTTCGCTGGTTTTTTCCTGCTCCGATATCCACTCTGCCAACTCTCTTGCGAGACTCTCAAGGCCTTTATCCAAAGCGACTCCAGCTTGCTCCTCCCGCTCCCTGATTGATGAAATCCTCTGCTCATGGAGCCGTTGTAACCGGATTTTCTCTGCCATCACTTTTGCCAAATCATGTTTTGCCAGAGTCATGGCATTCTCACAGTCATAGATTTCCTGTTCAAAAATCCGGATCGCATTGGCATCCACAACTTTCTCCGCCCCCTCACGAGCAGCCCCACGAAAAGCGGTTGTGATCTTTTGCATGACGTACATATTCACCTCTCCTGACATTCCATTTACAAAATCAGTCCGCATATTCCCGCAGAATCTGATTGGTTTTGGCTTCGCTCAGTCTGTGTAACAGGCGCTGCGCTTCATGTTCATCACGCATGGTTTTGGAAAGCGTGATGGTAGAACTCACCAGAAATAATGTACTGATTCCAAAGTATCCCTTAACCAGAAGATCTGTCGGCATGAGGAAAATGCCCGCACCGACCGCCACCAGTGCCACAACAAAGGAGGCCTTGACGTAAAACAGCCAACCTTTGGAATTACTCTGCAATTCATCAATCGACATTTCATTTTCTCCCTTTGAGTTATAGGCCCTTCTCACAACAGGACCCTTTGCTTGTCGCAAACTATCGACTGAGAACGACAAAAATAAAACCCAGACAGAGAAAGCCGCGCAAAAA
Organism: Hahella ganghwensis DSM 17046; assembly: GCF_000376785.1. Classification (GTDB taxonomy): domain Bacteria; phylum Pseudomonadota; class Gammaproteobacteria; order Pseudomonadales; family Oleiphilaceae; genus Hahella; species Hahella ganghwensis. The sequence continues at coordinate 31,106 of NZ_AQXX01000144.1, read as the reverse complement.
CCAACCACAAGCATCGTAATTTAATACTTACTCGCCCAAAAACGAGAAACATAAGAGTAAGTTTTCTTTAGCTCGATCCAATGTTGACACCGCATATACTCACTGAATACAATGTTTACACCTATTACTTAGCATCCTCCGGGGACTGCTCATGAACGCTTTAAAAGATCTGGATATACATTGGAAACTGTTTGCCCTGTGGCTCTTGCTGTTCGCACCGGTTTTCATCGCCAACGCCCAGGAAGCTCCTGTCTATACAGAAACCGTGACAGTTGAAAAAGTTCAGCGCGAGATCGATACCAGCGGACTTCTGGTGAACCCGTCTGAGCAGTCACTTGCGTTCAAGACACCCGGTATTGTCTCCAGTATTTACGTCCGCGAGGGCCAGTCGGTAAGAAAGGGAGAAGTGCTTGCTGAGCTTGATAAAGAGGAAATTGAGGCCCAGCTTGAGCAGGCGCAATCCTTACATCTGGACGCTGAAAGAACCCTGGAAAGAGTCCAGAAGCTCTATAAGAGCAAAGTGGTATCCCTGGACCAGTTGCAAAGCGCAGAAACCGGCCTGGAGGTTGCCAACTCCAAACTTCGGATAGCCAGATTCAATTACAAACACGCCACCATTAAGGCGCCAGGAAATGGCCGTATTCTCCGTAAATTAATTGAACCCAATGAGCAGGTGAATGCTCAGGTCAGAGCTTTCATATTTGCCAATGACGATGCCGGCTGGGTAATCCGTGTGGGCCTCAATGATCGCGATATTGTCCGAATCAAGGAAGGTGATCTCGCCAGGATCAAGGTGGATGCTTACCCAGAGCAAGTATTTGAAGGCTCGGTATATGAAACCGCCGCCAAAGCATCCAACGGAACAGGTACCTTTGAGGTGGAGATCCGGGTGAATCCGAGCACAACCCGTTTGCTCTCCGGTATGGTCAGCCGCGTGACTCTCACGCCTTCAGATTATGAAGAGCTGGTATTGATCCCACTAAGCGCCATTATTTCCGCAACCGGTTCCTCGGCTGAAGTGTTCACGCTGGACTCCCAGAACAGGGCTCATCTTACCTCGGTGATTATGCGAGACTTTTCGCACTCCCATGTCGCCACTCTGTCCGGCCTGAAAGCTGGAGATACGATTGTGACCAGGGGCGCAACCGGTGTCGTCGAGGGGCGCAAAGTTCTTCCGGTGGGAGAGATTGCCTCTCTGCAATAACGTAAAAGTGTTATCTGAGTCCATTGGACATGAGGCCTTGGTGCGTATGAGACTGATCGCTCTGCGCACCACCTTTTTTAATGCCTTTTATAGATACCAACCTGTTTATACAGACATTCTCAAAGCCCTAAAACCACGACCTAACGTCTGAAAACTGAAACCTACACGGGAGAGTCACGGGATGCGTTTGCCCGAACTTGCAATTCGTAATCATGCTTTTTCCTGGGTCGCGGCCTTGTTGCTCATCGGCCTGGGTGTGGTTTCGTTCATTACCATGCCCCGATCTGAAGACCCCCAATTCGACTTCCCCACCACACTGACCACCATTCTGTATCCAGGGACCAATCCTGTGGATATGGAACGTTTGGTTGTTGACCCGATAGAGGATGCCGTTAACGAACTGGAAGACCTGAAGTCTATACAGACGGAAATTCAGGACGGCCTGGCGCTGGTTCGGATTGAGTTTTTGTATGGTAGCGACCCAGAGGACAAATACGAGGACGTTATCGGAGCTCTGCAGAGTGTGCGCGGTGATCTGCCTGATGACCTAAGCACATTAACCACTCAGAAGCTGTCACCAACTGATGTGGTGATCATGCAGGTCGCCCTGACATCAGCAACCGCTACCTCGGAAGAATTCAAATATTACGCCGAGCAACTGGAAACTCGTCTGGAAAGAGTCGGCGGCGTAAAACGTGTCGATATTAAGGCAGTACAGGATCTAGAAATCCAAGTAAAAGCGGACTGGGTTCGACTACAACAACAGGGAATCTCACTGGATGAACTGGCTGCCGCGGTGGGAAAAGCCGCCTCAAATCTTCCGGGGGGGTACGTCAATACGCAGGACCGCCGTTTCAGTGTTCGCAGCAGTGGTGACTACAAAGATATAGAAACACTCCGCAGAACCGTTGTCAGAGCTGCCGACGACCGCGTAGTCTACGTCGGGGACCTGGCAGATGTTCACCTGGGTGAATCCACTCCCACCTATAAAGCACGATTTCAGGGAACACCAGCTGTATTTTTAGCCGTTGTTCAACGTAAAGGCAGCAATATTTTCGATATTACCAAAGGCCTGAACAACGTCCTCGAAGACTATCAGAAACGTTTACCTGATAACGTTGGCCTGGAAGTTGTGCATGATCAGAGTACCAGTGTCGAAGAGCGAATCAACGGGTTCTTCAGCAACCTATGGCAGGGATTGATTTTGGTAGGCTTTGTTGTTTTGGTCGTATTGGGTTTTCGAGCATCCATGGTGATTGTTCTGGCCATTCCTTTTTCCATTGCTATCGGATTGGGCTGGGTGGATATGGCCGGTTTCGGTTTACAACAGATGTCCATTGTCGGCCTGGTGATTGCCCTTGGGTTATTGGTCGATAATGCCATTGTGGTCACAGAAAATGTTGAACGCTATCTCCGGCAGGGCCTGTCACGGGAGGATGCTGCCATCAAGGGCACTCAACAGGTCGGATGGACGGTTGTTAGTGGTACCTTCACCACGGTTCTGGCTTTTGTACCCATTCTGATGATGCAAAGTGGTTCCGGAACCTTTATCCGTTCCATGCCGGTGACGGTGACCTTGACTTTAATCGCCTCACTTCTGATAGCCCTAAGCATCACACCTTTGCTTGCGAGCCGCTTCCTGAAACATGGCACTTCTGCGAAACAGCCCGGCAGAGTCCTTGTCTGGACTGAAGGTTTTTCAGCGGGTCCATACCGACGCGCTTTGGGGTGGTCACTGAGACATCCGGTTGTCGTTCTTATTATTGCACTGATGGTCTTTATCGGTACTGTCAGCCTGTTTCCCAAGGTCGGTGTCAGTCTGTTTCCCAAGGCTGAAAAATCCATGATTCTGGTAGATATTGAAACACCTGAAGGCAGTACTTTTGGCTTTACCCAGAGTATTGCACACCAACTGGAACAGGATCTTCTGCAACAGGATCTGGTAGAGAGCATTGCCACCAACGTTGGTAAAAGTAATCCACGGGTTTACTACAACACCATGGATAGCAAACAGCAGCCCAACTATGCGCAACTGCTGGTTCAACTGGGCCAACATCCCTATCCGGAAATCGAGGCCTGGGTGACAACACAGCGCCAGCGTTTCCAGGCATTTGCCGATGCCACCGTCAGATTCAAAGAGTTTAACCAGGGGCCTCCTCTCAGAGCACCGATCACCATGCGCATTGTCGGTGACAATATTGATGCACTCCGAAAATCTGCCCAGGACGTCGTCGACATCATTGAGAATACCGAAGGTAGCGTGAACGTCGACACTCCAATCAGCCGTCACAAAGTAGACCTTCGTGTCGATATTCAACGTGATAAGGCCGCTTTGTATCAGGTTAGCCTGGATACCATTGACAGAACCATACGTGGTGGATTAATCGGACTCAACGTGGGTACACTTCGAGATGAGCAGGGTGAAGACTACCCCATCATGGTCTCCACTAGATCTGGCTGGGAACCTGAACTGGAACAGTTTGATGCGATGGTTGTACCTAACGTCAGAGGTGACCTGATCCCCCTGAAACAACTAGCAGATATTCAGCTTGAAACAGCGATCCCTAAGTTTCAGCACTACAACATGGAGCGTATGGCCCGGGTGACCGCTGATGTACTCCCCGGTTACCAGACGGAACTTGTCACCAACGCGATCATTGAACAACTGGACAACTACCCATGGCCCGAGGGCGTGACCTATACCGTGGGTGGAGAGCAGGAAAACCGCAAGGAATCCTTTGGAGGGATGGCCAAAGCGCTGATTATTGCCGTGGTAGGAATTTTCGCAGTCCTGATGATGCAGTTCCGCTCATTCCGGCAGCCTATGGTCATATTCGCCGCTTTGCCGTTTGCGCTGGTGGGTGCCATCCTGGCTCTGTTCCTGACCGGTAACACCTTTTCATTCACGGCCTTTATCGGCCTCACATCGTTAGTGGGAATCGTGGTGAACAACTCCATAATTCTGGTGGACTATGCCAATCAACTTCGCGATGAAGGAATGAATGTGCTGGAGGCGATGACGGAATCCGGCAGGACCCGTTTACTTCCTATCATATTGACTTCTCTTACAACCATCGGCGGCTTACTACCACTGACTTTAACCGGCTCTTCCATGTGGGCGCCATTGGGCTGGGTTATTATCGGCGGATTGGCAGTATCGACTCTATTAACACTGTTTGTGGTTCCTGTTCTGTATCGATTATTTGAAGGAAAAGGAGAAAAAGCAACGAGTCCATATCAGGAGACAGAACCTGCTGCCGTGTCAAACTAAACGGAGACAAACAATTCATACCAAGCCGGCACATTGCCGGCCTGGTTTCCTACAAAGCCCCAAGATCAGTCAATTTTTCATAAATTGCCGTAGCCATGGCTTGATAGCCCTCAGCATTAAAGTGAATCGCATCAGATTTCATTGATGAATCCCGCATCAATTTCGCCACGACCTTATTCTCCGAGGCGACTTCCAGTTCTTCCTCCAGCTCAAGATAGAATTCAGCCGTCCCGGGTATCAGCCCAAACTCAGGAACTCCCACCAATAAGACCTGAGCCCCGTGATCACGAATCATCGCGATCATTTTCTTAAGATTGGCTTTGGCCGTTTGTTTGTTTCCGCGCTTCAGAATATCGTTGCCGCCCAGCTCAAGAATGACCAGATCAGGCTGATGTTCAACCAGTGCTTTCGGCAATCTGAGCAGCCCCTCACTGGTGGTTTCTCCGGGCACGCCACTTCTTACTACCTCACGACCAGTCAAATTGGCGAGCAACCTGGGATAGCTATGCTCTGCAGAAACGCCAGTGCCATAGGTCAGGCTATCCCCAAACGCCAGAATTGTGCCTCCCAATGGAATACGAGTCAGCTCAGGCGCTCCACCACAGCCCACGAGCAACACCAGAATCACTACAAAACTATTTGTCCACCGTTTCAATTTAGGTCACTCCTGGAAACTTCATCCTGCCAGTTTAAACCACTGTGAACGAACGACCGTAACAAATCGTGAAGCAGTTAGCACAAGGGTGCGGATTTCCGCCCATCTGGAAGTTGTGCGTGGGTGGAAATCCGCACAAATGTTTTCATGCAGTCTTCCCGGTGAAACGCAACATGATGTTTTTAAAGGACTATTCCCTCCGTTAAAAGTTGGCCCACGGGTTGCTAACAATTAATCAGGTCGCACACAGCCCGGTTGAAAATATGACTCATGAGCTCATAGCCAGTCTCAAAAATTGATGCCAGGCCTAAGGTGATTCACACAAGAAAATTTTTGACTTGAATAAAACAACAACGACGAGAGGAAAATCCTATGCGTTTTAAAAGTCTTATCATGGCCGCTATCGGTACCTGTCTTTCCGTGTCCGCCATGGCAGCTCCGGTGACCATCAAAGTCTCTCACGTGGTGGCAGAGAACACCCCGAAAGGCCAAATGGCCATGAAGTTCAAAGAACTTGTAGAATCCCGTTTGCCAGGAAAAGTTGAAGTCAAAGTTTTCCCCAACTCTCAGCTGTTCGGCGACGATAACGTTCTGGAAGCCATGCTTTTGGGTGACGTGCAGCTAGCAGCACCGTCTTTATCCAAATTCGACAACTACACGAAAAAACTGCAGATTTTCGACCTGCCATTCCTGTTCAAAGACATGGCGGCGGTTGAAAGCTTCCAGAACAGTGACTCCGGACAGAAGCTGCTGGACTCTCTGGAGAAAAAAGGATTGGTCGGATTAGGCTACCTTCACAACGGCCTGAAGCAATTGTCTGCCAACGCGCCGATTGCCACTCCTGAGGACACTTCCGGCAAGAAATTCCGGATTCAAACATCAGATGTTCTGGCGGCTCAATTCGAAGCTGTTGATGCTGTACCAGTGAAGAAACCTTTCTCAGAAGTATTCACCCTGCTGCAAACCAAAGCAATCGACGGCCAGGAAAACACTTGGTCCAACATCTACTCCAAAAAATTCTTTGAAGTACAGGATTACATCACCGAATCCAACCACGGTCTGCTCGACTACCTGGTGGTCACTTCCAAAGAGTTCTGGATGACTCTGGACGCAGATACCCGCAAGGTCGTTAAAACCAGTCTTGATGAAGCCATTGCTCACGGCAACAAAATTGCCGCAGAGAAAGCCGAGAGCGACAAGCAAGCCATCATTGCTTCTGGCCGCACCAAAGTGACCGCGCTGTCTGATGAAGAACGCAAGGCTTGGGTAAAGGTCATGAAGCCTGTATGGAAACAGTTTGAAAAAGAAATCGGTGCAGATCTGATCGAAGCAGCCGAAGCCTCCAACCAGTGATAACCAACAACCGGTCAATGATTGGCAATAGCCAACAATAGCCGGCTCGGCTGTAAAGAAATTTTCCTTTGCAGCCACCAACCATCCTGTGGGGCCTATACTTCCTGTTATCAGGGTAAGCGTAGTCCCCACTGTTTTTAACAACCCGGATACATTCCGACAACCACACATACCTGGGTTCCGATAATGACAAAAAAGGGTCTCACTATGCTGGGTCAAGTCATCAATCGCCTCGAGGAAAGCGTTCTGTGCGTATTGCTCGTGGCTATGACACTTCTGGTATTTTTTGAAACGCTACTACGCTTCGGTTTCAACACCGGACTACTTTGGGCAGAAGAAGCCACTCTCTATCTCGGTGCCTGGATGGTACTGTTTGGCGCCTCCTACGGTGTCAAAGTCAATGCTCATATCGGTGTGGACGCGTTCGTTAAATTATTACCCGATGGCCCTCGCCGGGGTGCCGGCATTATCGCAGTCACAGGCTGTTTGATTTACTGCTGCATATTCACTTATGGCGCATGGGTTTACCTCAGCAAGATGCACATGATCAGCATCGAACTGAACGACATTCCAATTGAAAAGTGGATAGCGCAAAGCATTCTGTTGATCGGCTTTGTGTTACTCCTGATCAGATTCCTGCAGTTGCTCTGGAAAATCATCAAAAACGAATCCCAAGGATTCGAGTTTATCGATGAAGCAAAAGAGAGCATGCATTTGGCGGAAGAACTGAAAGATGACGCCTCTACCGATGCTAAATCAACAACTTCAGGAGATCGTTCATGACTACCGCCGTACTCTTTCTACTCCTTCTTATCTGCATGCTTCTGGGCATGCCGATCGCGGTAGCATTGGGTCTATCCAGTGTTGTCACGATCATGTTTTTCTCAAGCGATTCATTGGCTTCAATCGCTCTCAAATTATTTGAAGCGACCTCCGCTCATTACACGCTTCTGGCAATCCCTTTCTTCATATTGTCCTCAGCGTTTCTCTCGACAGGAGGTGTCGCAAGACGTCTGATTGATTTTGCCGTTAACAGCGTCGGCCATATTCGGGGTGGGCTGGCGATGGCATCCGTTCTGGCCTGTATGCTGTTTGCAGCTGTTTCAGGCTCCTCGCCAGCAACGGTGGCAGCCATCGGTACCATCGTTATTGCCGGAATGGTGCGTGCGGGTTACCCACAAAGTTTCGCGGCAGGCGTTATTGCCAATGCGGGGACGCTGGGCATACTGATTCCTCCATCGATTGTAATGCTGGTATATGCCGCTGCAACCGAAGTGTCTGCCGCCAGAATGTTCATGGCCGGGCTGATACCGGGCATCATGATGGGTGGACTTTTAATGGTGGCAATCTATATTGTGGCCAGAATCAAGAAACTGCCTGCTCAGCCGTTTCCCGGTATCAAACCTCTGGCTAAATCCGCCATGATTGCCATGGGTGGTTTGATGCTGATCGTCATTGTTCTCGGCTCCATCTATGGCGGTATTGCCAGCCCAACGGAAGCGGCGGCAGTGGCAGCAGTTTATGCTTTCCTGATTGCCGTCATCGGGTATCGGGACATTGGCCCGATGAAGGGGGTTCCCTGGCGTAAGCAAGGTGAAAGCCTGGGAGCGGCCAGCATACGTAATACCTTCCAAATGGCCGGTGCTATCCCCCGCTCATTTGTAAACAAGGAGGTTTCTCATGTCGTTCTGGATGCCGCCAAGGTCAGCCTGATGCTTCTGTTCATCATCGCTAACGCTATGCTGTTTGCCCACGTACTGACCACCGAACGTATTCCACACGCGATTGCTGAAACTATTATTCAGTGGGGCCTGCCCGCATGGGGGTTCCTGATTGTCGTCAACCTGTTACTGCTGGCTGCCGGTAATTTCATGGAGCCTTCTGCCATTCTATTGATTATGGCTCCGATTCTGTTCCCGATTGCCACCCAGCTTGGTATTGACCCGATTCATCTGGGCATAATCATGGTGGTCAACATGGAAATCGGAATGCTGACACCGCCAGTCGGTCTCAATCTCTTTGTGACCGCAGGAATCACCAACCGATCGATCGGCTGGGTCATCAAGGCCGTTCTGCCATGGATGCTGCTGTTGCTGCTGTTCCTGATCATGATTACTTACATCCCGCAGATTTCACTCTTCCTGCCGGAGTTCATCGATCAGCTACAGGGATACAATTAACCAGCAACCGAATAGACCCTCAGTAGTTATCACTGTGCAACGTACCCTCGCCTTATCACTGTATGACATATAGTTCCTAAGGTGATTCGGGGCAGGCTTCCCAGCTGCCCCTTTTTTATTTGTCTTTTTTACCCCATCCCTTGAGATACGTGTTTAACCTCTCTAGACTGGGCACTATGGCTAATCGTTCCTCCTTCAGTTGTCACTCCAACCGTGTTTCGACCCAGGTCCGATTAATCTGTTGATCAACATTGCCTCAGCCACTGGGTCTGAGGTGGCAAGTTACACGCACCACTTTATACGTGCACAATAATTAAGGTGACATTTATGTCCGATTCCCAAGCCCGGGTAGTAAGCATTCACTACACTTTGACAAACGATCAGGGCGAAGTCCTGGATAGCTCAGTTGGAGGCGATCCGCTGAATTACCTGGAAGGCGCACAGAACATTATTCCCGGACTGGAAAATGCATTGAAGCCAATGGCTCAGGGCGAAAAAACCAAAGTATCCGTCGAGCCTGGCGAAGCATACGGAGAACACTCTCCTGAGCTGGTTCAGGAAGTACCTTTGGATGCTTTCCAGGGCGTTGAGAAAGTTGAAGCTGGCATGCAGTTCCATGCCCAGACAGAATCCGGCCCACGCGTTATTGTGGTTAAGGACGTGTCAGGCGAAACCGCAACTATCGATGCCAACCACCCTCTGGCTGGCCAGACTCTTCACTTTGAAGTGGAAGTGATCGAAACTCGTGACGCCACCTCTGAAGAGCTTGATCACGGCCACGTGCACGGCCCCGGCGGGCATGAGCACTAATCAGCCCTAGGTGAACTAACACCTATGGACAGACCTGATTCGACAGGAAGTATTCATCTCTACACAACCATTGGGAGCTACGTCATTATCGTGCTCTCAATTGTTCTCATACGAGAGGAACTTCTTAACTTCCGTATCGGGTTTGTCCTTTTGTTGCTGGGCGCTCTGGTCAGTATTGTTTCAGCGCTGGTTTCACTCAGGTGTCTTTTAAATGGGCGCTGTCGCTCAAACGGAAGTACCAGTCTCAATTGGATCAATCTGGCACTAGGAGCCGTTCCCTTCGCCATATTACTGACCAAGATCATTGCTGCCAGCCAGTATCCCATTCTTCACGATGTGACGACTGACAACGTCAACCCTCCCCCCCTGTCTACCGCGATGCTTCTCAGAGAAGCTACAGACCACACAACAGCCTATGATCCCTCCATTTGGTCTTTACAGGAGCAGGCATATCCACAGATTGAGCCTTTGATGAGTTCATTACCTGTACCGGAAGTGGCACAGAGGGTGAGAGGATTCATGCAGGAAAACGATTGGAAAATCGTATCTTCCGCCCAGGAAAATCATCTCATTGAAGCTATCGTGACATCTCCAATGTTCAAATTCAAAGACGATATTGTGGTCCGCCTGACGGAAGAGGCAGATGGAACCCGAGTGGACGTTCGCTCAGCCTCTCGTGTAGGTAAAAGTGATCTGGGCGCAAATGCTGCACGAGTCTCGGCTCTGCTGAATCACCTTCGCTAGCAGACAGACCTGAACCGAGAAGCCTGAACGACTCGCTTCCTCAAATCATCCAAACCATAATAATTTTATTGATTAACGGCATAAACTCTATATTTTATTTATAGATAGATCTTCCATAACCTGATGGCATCATACTTTGGCAATCAGGAGTACATGATGCGTAACCCCCTAAAGGTCTATTGGCTGGCATTCTACCTGCTGTTCTCATTCTGGGCAGAAGCTGGCCCGGCCACTTCAACGGTCAGATTCAGTTTTATTGAAACCAGCCAATCCAAGGGAGCGCAAGAGGCCATGGTGGTTAAAGGGGGCAGTTGGTGGACAAGACGCCACCTGACTCACGGAGCCGTATTAATAGAGCATCCTCAGGGAACACTGCTCTACGATACCGGACTCGGCACACAGGTCGATGAACAATTTGCCGGTAACTCCTGGCTCGCGAAGCAGCTGTTTGCTTTTACGCATCCACGACCGCTCATAACTCAGTTGCAGGAAAATCATTATCCCGTGCAAAACATTGACGCAATTATTCCGTCCCACCTGCATTGGGACCACGCCAGTGGACTGGTGGACTTTCCTGGCATCCCTATCTGGGTTCAGCCATCGGAGCTGGAATCCGCCAGAAGCGGTGAAATGCCTTCATTCCTGCAATCACAAATCAACTCAGACACTCTCAATTGGCATACCATGGAGCTGCCTGAAAATCCTTTTTTGAACTTCACCAGAAGCCTGGATATCTTTCATGATGGAAGTGTGGTCCTTGTCGATTTATCCGGGCATACCGCGGCACAGGTTGGACTTTTCCTGAAACTATCAGAGGCAGAACAATATCTCTTTATTGGGGATACCACCTGGACCCTGGAAGGGGTGATCAACAACAAGCCTCGTCCCGGCATGCTCAAAATTGTTGTCGAGGTTGAAGATAATCAAAGTCTGGCAGACCAACGCATCGCCCAGGTTCATGAACTCTATAAAACCTATCCGGAACTGGTCATTGTGCCTGCACATGATGAAAGAGTGGCTGCCGATTTACCCCATTTTCCGGAATTCAGTCAGCCATGATCTACTGTCTATTCCATCACCGGACTTTCAGGAACGACCATCGACTTTTCAGGAATGACTATGGATCTTAGATCTTTACGCTATTTTGTTGCAGCCGTCGAGGAAAGCAGTATTACCGCAGCTGCTGAACAATGTCACGTCGCACAACCTTCCATCTCCCTGGCAATCAATAAATTAGAAGGGGAGCTGGATACCCGGTTACTGCACCGAGGCAAAAAAGGCGTACAACCAACACCGGCGGGACGAGAGTTCTATCTGAAAGCACAAAGGCTACTCGCGGAAAGTGAGGGTATCGTGCGATATTTTCGGCAGAGGCAACCATTACGCACACTCTCCCTGCAACTCAATATCACCCTGAGTCTGCCAAGAATGCGTACTTTGTTGAGGCGCCTGGAGCCATTGCGACATGAATATCAACTCGAAATCAGCCGCGCTAATCCCGACGCTGAGATCATTATTACCAGACAGGACGAACTGCCAGAGAACTACCGCTTTCGTCCGATCTGGGAAGATGAATACTGCCTGTTGCTACCCCTGGATCATCCATTAGCGACAAAAGAAACAATCGAAATATCTGATCTACAACACCTTCCCATTGTTGAACGGACCTTTTGCGAACGCTCACATTTATGGGAGGATTTTATCGCCAGTTACCAACTTAACCCCCGGATTACAGCACAAACTGATTCAGAAGAATGGGCACTTGCATTAGTGGAAACGGGTATCGGCGCCTGTATCGCGCCGGCTCCGGACAGTCCCCATGAATATCAAATAAAAACCTGCCCCCTGTCTGCAGTAAAAGGCCTGCCCATAGTGACCCGCTGTGTCGGAATTGCCTGGAGCCCAATGATTGCACCGGCTATACAGGATCTGCTTGATAGTCCATGAGAAAAATCGGGTAGTCGATCAAAAAAACTGTCTATTTGTAATTGTGATCAATCATCCGCTCCGGCCCGCTTCGCGTATAAAAGATCATTCATTACTGGCTACTGACAGGAACTATAGGCTATGGTTAAAGCGAATAATGTCGTTGTCCTACCACTGAGCCGAACTATGGACTCAAAACCGAAGACATCTCCGGCTGCCGACGACTCCGCTAAGGTCGACCATCTGGCACCGCTCATTGAAGCGGTGGCCCTAAGACAGGACCGTGCGGCATTTCGCCGTCTGTTCCAGGATTTCGGGCCTAAAATTAAATCCTATGCCATTAAGCAGGGGATGCTGGAATATGCCGAAGAGCTGGTACAGGAAGTGATGGTCAATATATGGCGGCGCGCGCGTCAGTTCGATCGCAACAAAGCCAGCGCTTCCACTTGGCTGTTCGCGATCACTCGTAATGCCAGGATCGATATGCTGCGCAAGCTCAACCGGGTATCCAGCGAGATCCATGTGGAAAATGATTTCCTCTGGTCTATGCCCGGAGAGGACGAGCCAACCTCAGCGTTCCAGCAAGCGGTTTACAGCAAGCTGCTCAGAGAGTCCCTGGATGAATTACCCGTGGATCAGCGGGACGTCATCGCTAAAGTCTATCTGGAGGATAAATCCCATCAGAGAGTCGCCAATGAATTAGAGTTGCCTCTTGGCACGGTGAAGAGTCGAGTGCGTCTGGCACTCCAGAAACTGAAAGTGATTTTGCAGGAAGTATAAGTATGGTTCAGCATCACCCCAGTGATGACACTCTGGTTGAGTACGCCGCCGGGAACATCAAGTGTCACTTGGCGTTATGTATCTCGGTTCACTTACAGTACTGTTCTCAATGTCGTACTCAAATCCAAAAACTCAGCACCCTCGGTGGCGCTCTTCTGGATACGTTACCCAACGAATCCCTCGACGATGCTATTTTTGAGCGAATATTGGAACGGGTCGATCTCGTACATCCTGAACCCGAAGTGGAAAGAGTGGGCAATCCACTGCATTCCTGGCTACCGGATGGCCTGGTAGACCTTACCTGGCGTAAGCAGTGGTTTAAACTCTACGAATATGTCCTGGAAGTGCCCAAGCAAGGCCGCTGGCGGCTGGCTCTCCAGAAAATTGCGGCAGGAGGGATTGCACCGGTTCACGGTCATTATGGCCGCGAAATAACGGTCGTGCTTCAGGGCGGTTTTTCCGATGAAATGGGTGTATATGATGTGGGAGATTTCATCATCCGGGACGGAACCCACAATCACCGACCCCGTGCTTTGGAAAATGAAGACTGCATCTGTCTGACTTATATGGAAGCTCCCGTTCGGCTGACCGGCCCTGTAGGCCGCTGGCTGGAAAGATTCCGTGATATGTTTCTGAATCAGGAAGACCTGGCTTCCCAATCAACCTGACCCGGTACTAAACCTAAGATACCGACAATCCTGACAACTCCCATTTAGGAAGGCGGCCTCCTGGTCGCCTTCTTCTATGAAACTTCATGCGAAATTCTTCTCAATATTCCTTATAATCCCTCTGCTACGCTCCATTTTGTAAAGTTTACTAACATTTTGGCACTCCATAACGGTCCGGAATTGCAGCAACTCAGTGTCAAAGCGTTAGAAAACTTAAAATCTGGAGGCGTTAAAGCTAATGAGTATACCTAAGATAGTCGTCGTCGGTGGCGGCGCAGGAGGACTGGAACTCGCTACCCGTTTGGGAAACAAGCTTGGAAAGAAAGGTAAAGCAGAAATTCATCTGGTGGATACCAATCCCACCCACCTTTGGAAACCTTTGTTACACGAGGTCGCCACAGGTTCGCTTGATTCGGGGATAGACGAAGTCAGCTACCGGGCACATGCCTATTACCATTATTTCAACTTCCATCTGGGAAGTATGAGCAATCTGGACCAGACCGAACGAACTCTCACTCTGGCCCCCACCATGGACAGTGCAGGCCGTCAGGTACAGCCTGAACGCACATTAAAGTATGATTATCTGGTTCTGGCGGTAGGCAGCAAAACCAACGACTTCGGCACGCCAGGAGCGGCAGAATTCTGTGCTTTTTTAGACAGTCGCAAACAGGCAGACCGCTTCCATCGCCAATTGCTGGATACGTACCTGAAGCTCAGCAACGATGCAGGAGAAGGCAAACCGGTGGTCCTGAAGATCGGTATTGTCGGTGCAGGAGCCACAGGCGTTGAGCTTGCAGCAGAACTGCACAATACCACCGCTCTGTTGAGAGCCTACGGCCTGAATCTTGGTTCGGAAAACCTTGAAGTCACTATCATAGAAGCCGGCCCCAGAGTACTGCCCGCCCTGCCTGAACGTATTTCCAACTCTGTCGTGGAAGAACTTGGCAAACTGAATATTTCGATTCGCACCAACACCAAAGTCACTCAAGTCACAGACAAAGGGTTTGAAACCGCTGATGGTGAACTGATTGAAGCTGACACCCGAGTATGGGCAGCCGGTGTCAAAGCCCCTGAGTTCCTTGGCGGTATTGAAGGTCTGACAACCACCAGAAATAATCAGGTGGAGGTAAAACCGTCTCTGCAATCAACGTCTGATGATCGTATTTTTGCAATTGGGGATTGCGCCAGTTGTCCTCAGCCAGACGGTTCTCGTGTTCCACCACGGGCCCAATCTGCCCATCAGATGGCAAGCCATGTCTACAAGAACCTGATGAACCTTCTGAATAACCAGCCATTAAAAGGTTACGTATACAAAGATCATGGCTCTCTGGTGTCTCTCAGTCGCTACTCGACGGTAGGCAACCTGATGGGGAACCTCACTGGCAAATCCATGATGATTGAGGGACGGGTGGCCAGAGTGGTGTATATATCCTTGTACCGACTGCACCAGATTGCCCTGCATGGCTATATCCGGACTTTTCTGATTATGTTTTCAGCCAGGATCAATCGGATAATCCGCCCACGACTGAAGCTTCACTAAGCAATTTTCACCAGATTTCCACAAAAAAGCCCCGCATGCGGGGCTTCATGTCTTTACTGGCCTGAACAAACTTAGCTCTGTTTCCGCTTGAAGAGTTTGGCCACACCATAGAAGGCAGCAATAATCACAAACCAGAACTTCTTCAGTAACAACAACGCCATGGCCAACAGACCTGTTTTTGCCAGGACTTTTCCTGCAACCAAGGCACCGAGTCCATAGGCAGCCACTTTATCCACACTCGGGTCAAATTCTTCATAGCGATAACCCGGATTAAAATGCGCGACCTGCATAACGCCGTCCAATTGGGATTCAATCTCCGGCAACTGGCTCATATCGGCAATAAAGTTCAGAGACAACACACCCTGACGCCCTAATACCCGTAGATTATAATTGAGGGTATGATCAGGGCTGCTACCGAATTTGATTTCTTTGGCCCAGTGCAGCTTATGCTGCGTCTGGTCATAGTATGGACGAGCCGCCCATCCAACCAGTTCGATGGACTCGTAGCCCTGCTCCATCCGGTACTCACTCGCGTCACGGGTATCAGCCTGCATATCAGCAAGCAGATCATCATAGTCAATATCCTGGGCATCAGAGTCATCAACATAGCCTTCTTCTGTGTACTCAATCAGCACCCCCCAGGAACCCGCATCCAACGGCGTGTACTGAGCCGGAAAGATCATGCCCAGATGAGTTTCATCCGGAGGATTGCCCCAGGCTTCCACGAGGACCCGCTCCGCATCCTCAGGAGACAAGTAATAATAGTCCTCGCCCAGATCCAATGACGCCACCTGATTCGGCAACGTCACTTTACCGGTTTGCTTGTTGAGGCTTGCCAAAAACTCAGTCGCCCAGGCGTAGTACTTAGCTTCTTCCTGACTCATTTCGCTGGAGGCGCTTTCATCAGCTAGAGCCTGCAGGGTCAGCGCAGATAATAAAAGGGAAAGTAACAACGTGGAAAAACGCTGCATCCGTATACTCCTATCAATTCGTGGTCCCTGAAACTTCTGTGAGGCAGCAAATTGGTTCCATCGTTAATGCAACACACTCGGTTTCGCAGGTGTTATAGATGGCCCGGAGGATGACTGTCGACTTATGGTCAGTCCTGGTCCAGCATCTTGGGCAAGAAGGAATTATACCAGTCTTAATTTTTCTTCATGTAAAAAAATGACAAATCATTGGATTACAACGTAAGCCTAAATCAATGTTTTTTCAGCTCCCAGATCCGGTTCATCCAAATGCCGGAAAATTTCAGCTCTGGCATCGGCGCTCAGTTTTACTGCCGCACTCCAATCATTGCCGTCCGGTCGGATAGCAGGGAACAAGCGAATGTTGATCTTTCCTTTATGAGGGTAGAGATCATCCCCCCTCAGGATTGAACGGGTACCTCTAATTGTCATGGGAATGACCGGAACCCCGGCTTCCACAGCCGCCACAAAGGCCCCCATGCGAAACGGCAATAGCCCCGGCATGCGGGTAAAGGTACCTTCCGGGAAATAGATCAGGGATCGCCCCTCCTGGAGGGTTTTGATCGTTTTTCTGGCATCTGCCACACCTTTTTGTTTATCAAAACGTTCAACAAATTCTGTGCCCAACCGCTCCAGAAACACCCTCGCAAAGTAGTGATTTTTCAGCTCACCTTTAGCCACAAACCCAAAACTGGCTGGCAGTGCGGCCGTTATCACGAGTCCATCCAGATAACTGGAATGATTAGCCACGATCACGCAGGCGCAATCCGGTGACAGGTACTCAAGCCCTTCTACAGACATCGGCAATCCGGCCATTTTTAGAAACGCCCTGGTTACTCTGCGCACAAATACACGAGCTTGATTTGTTTGAGTACAGAAAAATATGCCCACCCAAACACAAGGGGCCATCATCCAGAAAAGAGCCCTGACATACCCTGCATACCAGGATTTTCGTATTGCCAAAAGGAAACGTCGCATGGCCGGCTTCCTGGCGGCTATAGACAACCGAAGTAACTGCCACCAGATTTTTTGAGGTTTTCTATTGAGGCCATGAGTTTCGTATAAAGTTTTCACAGCAGCCCGCCGCACCTTTCCGCTGGAGGTTTTAAGAACAGTATGTGGTGACACCAGCACCACGTCATCCGGAGCAGAACCCAGTATCTCCGTTGTGACGGTGATAATGTCTTTACACAATTGCTGCTTGACCGCCTCCTCCGTCTCACGTGTTTCAGCAACCACCACCAGCGACTCTGTTCCTGATTCTTGTCGCGGCACGCCAAATACAGCAACGCATCCTTTGCGAATACCTTCAAGTTGTCCTACAGCTTCTTCCAACTCGTGAGGATAGATATTTCTGCCTCCACGAATGACGATATCCTTAGTCCTTCCTGTCAAATAGACATCGCCACCAGAAATGTAGGCCAGATCCCCTGAATCCAGCCACTCCCCGTGGTAGAGGCGACTTGTTGCCTCGGGATTCAAATAATATCCGGAAGTTGCCGATGGCCCCTGAAACTCCAGATGGCCCTGATGCCGATCCGGAAGTTCTCTCCCCTGATCGTCCACAATTCGAATTTGATAACCAGGCAAAGGATGACCACAGGCAACAAAAGATATTGTGTTTTCATCATCTGCCGTTGCCGGTATAGCCTCACCTTTCGTAGTGAAGGGATCACGCTGGACGCGATCGACAATCGGAAAACGTCCAATTGGGGGAATGGCCAGCCCGACCCCAACTTCCGCGAGCCCATATACAGGCACCATAACCACCGGTCGCAGACCGCAAACCGCAAATTTTTTCGTAAACAGATCCAAGGTTCCCGGACTCACAGCTTCAGCACCATTAAACAGAATTCGCAGGCTACTAAGATCAATTCCAGCCAATTCGTTGTCGGGAATTTTTGTCAGGCATAACTCAAACGAAAAGTTCGGTCCTCCGGAAATCGTTCCACGATGACGACTGATTGCCTGCAACCAGCGCACCGGGTGAGCCAGAAAGGCTAGCGGAGACATCAGAACCAAGGGCACTGCGTAGTAAAGACTGTTCAACCAGGCACCAATCAATCCCATGTCATGATACAGAGGCAACCAGCTGACAAATATATCCGTCGAGTCCACCTGAGCCGCTTCCCCCATAGCCCGGATATTCGCCAGTAGATCACGGTGGGTCAGCATGACTCCTTTAGGCTGTCCGGTACTGCCCGAGGTGTACTGTAAAAATGCTATATCGTCCGTATTAACTGGCGTTCTATGATAGATGGCATTGACTGACTTTAGTTCGTCAGGCGATATCACCTTATCAAGCGACTCAACCTGCGCCTTCATTAAAGCTGCCACCTTACCCGCCTCCGGTATAGTGATTAACACGACCACCTGGGCATTCGCCAGAATCTTCACATGGCGCTTTAGATGATCTTCCAGTTGATATAGATTAGTAGGCGGATAGATCGGCACCGGAATGGCTCCGGCCAGAAGAATCCCGATAAAACTTGCAAGATAGTCTTTTCCCGTTGGCAACATAATTGCAACGGTCTGACCCGACCTGATCCCCAGTCCCTGAAGTCCGGCAGCGATTTCCTTCCCCAAGCGGAGCATATCCCCGTAATTAATAATCTGTGGATTTTGTTGATCACCATAAAGATAAATATGAGGCCTTTGCGAATGTCGATCTACATGCCATTGCAATGCATCGGTGAGCGTTTCAGCCCCCTCAGGAACGTCATTCACATCTCCAAGCATATTTTCTTCCGCGTCAAAGATAGAATGATCCCAAGTCTCCAGCGACCCTTCGGTGGCAGTTTGAATCATCTTCAGGAGGTCTTCCGGCGTCTCTGTTGTGGTAAGTGCCTGCTCGGGTAAGGTCACAGAGAAAGCGTGCTCCAGCCGCTGAATCAATTCAGCTTTCGACAAGCTATCCAGACCCAGATCACGATCAAGAGAGCTTTCTAACCTGACTTTAAGTGTTTTTGAACCCGGATAGGTGTCTTCGAGCAGTTGACGAATCACCCCTAGCAACACAACGGCGTGATCAGCATTTTCGACAAATGCTTCAGGTTGCGTCTCTCCAGAACGAGGATTCCGGGTGTGTTCGTCTTTCATAACCATCCACCTTATTGGATTGTCGGCCATGATATAAAGAGAATAGCACTTTACAGCGACACTGCCTCAGGCTTGCCAAAACTTAAATGTTCTTTCGTTGACAGGGAAATATCATTCTGTCATAAATCCGCGCCGATGGATTAACGCCTGATTTAATGGGCCATGTCAGAGCGCTCTGACATACACTTTCCATCGCTTTTTTATCGACATCAACACTATCAATCACTAACACAAGATTAGTGGTAGAGCTTTCATCCGGTATAAAACTCGTTTCCTAACAGGTCCTTTAGCACAGCTGTCAGTGATGACCAGTTCTGAAAGTTAAGTGGTCCAGGAAAATGCTTCGTCGCGATCAAACACCGGAAAGCTCTATACGATAGGTATAAAGAAAAACCACCTTCATTAGGAGTATGAAGTTGAAAACACTCAACAGGATTCTAGGCCTTAGCCTCTTCACGGCAGCATCATTCACCCATGGTTTACCTATGACGGAAGACCCCGTAAAGGCTGCGGTGAATATTGACGATAACGAACTGATTCTTGATTCTCAATACAACTCAGTTACCACTTATGATTCATCCAGGACCATTGCAACCACCGGCGCTGATATTGATCGGGTGACTACCTACAACGAGTCTCGCTTCGAAGCTAATCCAGGTTCAAAAATAAGCTATTTAAGTGCCGAAGACCAATCTGCCATCACTGCAGAGACCGGGAGTGATTTCGCCCACCTGACTGGACTGAAGCAATCCACCATAAACATCTTCGGTGGTGAGATTTCCTGGTTACGACTCTACGACCAATCTGTGGCCAACATAACCTTTGCCGATGACCTGAGTTGGCTGATTCTGAATGACGATGCTCAAGTCAATATCTACGGTAAAGAGTTCAGCTACACTGGAGGTCATCTCTCAGGTGTCTGGGAAAATGGCGAGGCCTTTTCCTTCTGGGCCTACGAAGAGACAGGGCAAGGACCATCCGCATCTTCTGCTCTTCCTGAAGGCATTACGCTGCATTTTGTTGATGGACCAGCATCCATGGCACTACTGGGAACCGGCTTGTTGCTCCTGGGTAGATTCAGGCATGGGAAGAATCAATAACGCAGAGATCAGCGTCTTGGTAGAATTGCGTGTAATAAAGACATAAGACGAAAAAAGGGCAAGGTTTTCACCTTGCCCTTTTTTGTATTTCAGCAATGCTTCTACTGATCAAGCCACCGGTTGCCAAGCCGCCGCAATGGCGTTATTGACTTCACTTTGCTGGCTTTCCGACAGGTTCATCTCTCCTCCGGAAGGCGTCCCAAATGTCGCCATGGCATTGACCAACGCATCGATCTCGGATTTATACAGAACCTGATCGCCTGCATGGATTTCCTCGATATGAGAGGTTTCGTCCGTATACCAGTTGGTGACTTTCACCTGATCGCCTGATCCCAGCACGTCAATCACCAGGTAGTTGTCCTGCTGGCTGAACCAGAGATCGCCATGCAACGCATCCTTAAATTGCACAGTATCGGTGTCGGTGAGATCACCATTGTCTTGCACCCAGTCACTACCATGTCCCTGATAGAATTCGTAGGTATCGTTACCTGAACCACCTTGCAGAGCGTCACGGCCGCCCTCAAAGTTCAAGAGTTCAATCAGGTCATCATTGGCGCCGCCCACAATGCGGTCATAACCAGCATCGCCGCCAAAGCGGTCGGTACCGTTGTTCTGGCCGTCCACTTTGAACACATCATCACCGGCACCACCTCTCAGAACATCACTACCTTCGCCGCCGATAATGATATCGTCGTCTGAAGAACCGGTGATTCGGTCATTACCGCTACCACCATCAATAAACGCAATGTTCTTCAGTGTGGTTTCGCTGAAGTCCAGGGTATTGTCATAACGAGTGCCCACGATACTGTCGGTACCGGAAACCCCATCAATCTCTTCCACCCGGTATTCGTTTTCGAAGTCCACCAGACTGATCACATCATCTCCGGTGCTGCCTTCGATACGATCATAGCCGTCACCGCCGGAAATACGATCCGTATCATTATCCGAACCATGGATGACAAAGGTGTCATTGCCCGCTTCACCGAACATCCTGTCATAGCTACCGCCACCGTCGATCAGATCGTTCCCAGCTCCGGCATAGATGGTGTCGCGACCAAACTCGCCAAGGATATGGTCATTACCGGCTGTTCCCTGTAGTTCTTCATCCCGATAGCTACCCTGGATGACATTCAGTTCACCACTGTCATCAACTTCGGTCACCGTCAGAGTAAATGTCTGCTCAGCAGTTTCTCCACTATTGTCGGTGGCCGTCACCTTAATCGAATACATTCCTGCAGGAGCATCCGTTGCTGCAAACCGCTTCGCCACAGGGTCAAATGACAACCAGGCAGGTATCTCATTACCGTCTGCCAGTGTCGCTGAATACGTCAGGGTGTCGCCCGCGTCTGGATCAACGAAAGCCTGTTCCGGCAAAGTAAAGCCAATGCCACTTCCTTCCTCGGAGGATACGTCACTGATCGTGGTTTTTACCTCCGGTTTATCATTCACATTCACCACCGTCATGGTAAACGTGGTGAACGTCGACGCCTGACCATCTGAGGCCACCACCTCAATGGAGAAGCTACCCACATCGTCATTCCCCGGCGTACCACTGAAAGTGGTGCCGTCGAAGCTTAGCCAGGCCGGTAAGCTGGCTGGGTCAACGTTATAAGTCAGTGAGTCACCATCCGCATCACTGAAGGCATCGCCTGGAATCGAGAAAGAGAAAGACGGATCGTCTTCATTGACGCTTAGGTTGCCGATCCCCTGATCTATCTGAGGTGCTTCGTTATCACCCATGCCTCCCTGGTTCTCTCCCAGCAAATAGAGGTTTGCACCGCCATTCGTCAGATGCTGATAGGTTTGTCCATCCATCTCAACATTGCCCTGTGAAGTCCACTGAGCTGAGTCAGTTAACTCTACTGTGCCATTTTCGCCAGGATGGATGTATAGGTTGTTATCAGCATCCGTCATCGCCAGCAGGCTTTGTGCCGACAACCGAATCGTATTCGCTGTGGCAGCTTCCAGACTAATCACTTCAATACTTTGAATGTGCTCATATTGGTCAGCAGCAGATAGATCCGTCAGGCCATCTGTCATCACCACCAAGCGGTCTTTCCCCGTACCGCCATCGATGAGTCTATCTTCAGCATCGTAGTGGATGCTGTCGTTACCCATCCCTCCAGACAGACGATCTCGGCCACCACTACCAATCAAGACATCATCGCCAGCAGAACCCGTGATCACATCATCACCGTCTCCACCATCAATGTGCTGGATGTTAATCAGTGTGGTCTCACTGAAGTCAAAGGTGTTACCGTACTTGGTCCCAATAATTGTGTTGGTGCCCGCACCACCATCAATCTCCTCGACTCTCAGATCACCCTCAAAGTGCAAGAGTCCAATCAGGTCATCATTGGCACCACCCACAACGCGATCATAACCGGCATCGCCGCCAAAGCGGTCTGTACCGTTGTTATGGCCATCCACTTTGAACACGTCATCACCGGCACCACCTCTCAGAACATCACTACCTTCGCCGCCGATAATGATATCGTCGTCTGAAGAACCGGTGATTCGGTCATTACCGCTACCACCATCAATAAACGCAATGTTCTTCAGTGTGGTTTCGCTGAAGTCCAGGGTATTGTCATAACGAGTGCCCACGATACTGTCGGTACCGGAAACCCCATCAATCTCTTCCACCCGGTATTCGTTTTCGAAGTCCACCAGACTGATCACATCATCTCCAGTGCTGCCTTCGATACGGTCATAGCCGTCTCCGCCGGAAATGCGATCCGTGTCGTTATCTGAACCATGGATGACAAAGGTGTCATTACCGGCTTCACCGAACAGGTTGTCGTTGCTGCCGCCACCGTCGATCACGTCGTTCCCTGCGCCGGCATTGATGGTGTCACGACCAAATTCACCAAGGATATGATCATTACCAGCCGTACCGGTCAGTGTTTCGTCGAAACGGGTGCCTTGAATCACATTCAGCTCACCACTGTCGTCGACTTCGGTCACGGTCAGAGTAAATGTCTGTGATTCCGATGCTTCGCTGCTATCAGTGGCCGTCACTCTAATCGAATACACGCCCGCAGGAGCATCGTTCGCTGTAAACCGACCTGTCACAGGGTCTAATGACAACCAAGCTGGTATGTCATTACCGTCTGCCAGTGTCGCTGAATACCTTAGGGTGTCACCCGCATCCGGATCGACGAAAGCCTCTTCCGGCAAGGCAAAGTCAATGTTATTACCTTCCTCTGAGGATACGTCACTGATCGTGGTTTTTACCTCCGGTTTGTCATTCACATTCACCACGGTCAGGGTAAACGTGGTAGAGGTCGACGCCTGGCCGTCTGAGGCCACCACCTCAATCGAGAAGCTATCTACATCGTCATTCTCCGGCGTACCACTGAAGGTGGTGCCATCGAAGCTTAACCAAGCCGGCAAGCTGGCTGGGTCAACACTGTAGGTCAGTGAATCACCATCCACATCACTAAAAGCGCTACTTGGAATGGGGAAGCTGAATACCTCATCTTCATTGACGCTTTGGTCACCGATGCCCTGATCCTCAATGGGGTCATGGTTCACCTCTGCCACCGTCAGAGTAAATGTCTGCTCAGCAGGTTCTCCACTGCTGTCTGTCGCCGTCACCTTGATCGAATACACACCCGCAGGAGCATCGTTCGCTGCAAACCGCCTCAACACAGGGTCAAATGACAACCAGGCAGGTATCTCATTACCGTCTGCCAGTGTCGCTGAATACGTCAGGGTGTCACCCACATCGACATCGGTGAAGGCATCTACCGGCAAAGTAAAGCCAATGTCACTTCCTTCTTCTGAGGACACATCACTGATCGTGGTATCCACCACCGGTTTATCATTCACATTCACCACCGTCATGGTAAACGTGGTGAACGTCGACGCCTGACCATCTGAGGCCACCACCTCAATGGAGAAGCTGCCCACATCGTCATTCTCCGGCGTACCACTGAAGGTGGTGCCGTCGAAGCTTAGCCAAGACGGTAAGCTGGCCGGATCAACGCTATAGGTCAGTGAGTCGTTATCCGCATCACTGAAAGCATCGCCTGGGATGGAGAAGGAGAAAGACGGATAGTCTTCGTTGACACTTTGGTCGCTAATGCCTTGTTCGACGGTGGGTGCCGTATTATTAATATTACTCAGTAAAGAACGGATATCCTCGTCGTGCTTATATCCATCAGAGAATTTGAAGGTTTCGATAGTTCCTGTTCCAAGAGTGTTCAGGCCTTCCCCTGCAACAAAAAACTTTTTGATCCTTAAACTATCTGACTCTCCATATTGAATGACAAGGTCGGCATCCTCTCTCAGATAGGTTGCCTGGTCGAAACGAAGATCTTCAAAAGTGACCAAGTCAGCGTTACCCGCATCATGCAGTACATCGCTTCCATCACCAACTCTAAAAATGTACTGGTCTCGGCCTGTCGACCCGTACATGGTGTCGTTTCCGGTTCCTCCATCGAAGGTATCGCCATCCGGGTAAGGATCAGTCCATTGCCAATCAGCTTCGCCTGTTAACTTATCGTTACCTGCGCCTCCATACAAAAAGTCTGCTCCAGTGCCTCCCAGAATTTCATCATTGCCATCATTACCATAGAGAGTATCTATACCAGACCCTCCCTCAATCTTCTCATGGGCCGTTCCGCCATGGATGGTGTCCCGATAATAAGAACTACCATAAAGAGTCGATGATGCAGTACTCCCGTACACATGCCACACTTTTTCCGGTTGTTCTAAATCCAGATCTTTGCCGTAAACGGTCTCTCCCAGGGATAAAAACGGTTTCCAACTCATTGAGCTGGGAGAGCCGTCAGAGTTGGTGAACTGGACCTCATTCACCGCTGCACCAGGAGTCAGTACGATGTAGTCAGTATCAGTGTAGTGGACTTCAATCCCCCCTTGCTGAACGTCTCCATAGCGACTAACCAGCTTCAGGTCTTGATGTAAAATTCCCTCACCAAAAGTAATAATATCATTCCGGTCTACCACTAGGTGGTCCACGCCATCTCCCAAATTGAAGAGGTAGGTATCCGTGCCTTGCCCTCCATCCAACGTATCATTACCCTGACCGCCAATGAGCTTGTCATCTTCAGAGCCACCGTAAAGGTTGTCATTATTCTCTCCTCCTAATAGGGTATCGGAGCCTGTTCCTCCTGATAACGTATCAGCACCGCTTCCCCCGTCGATGGTGTCGTTGCCGCCAAACCCATAGACGAAATCGTTACCGTCCAAAGCTTCCAGTTGCTCGTCTTCGTTGTTGCCCAGATAGATGTCATCTCCAGTGGTGAGAGAACTGAACTGATCTCCGATGAGCTGGGAGATTCCACGGACTTTCCGGTCGGAGAGCATGAACGTGCGAAGACCCGTAAAGCCCCCGACTTCCGCGTCGAAATGACCTTTGATGCGAAGCGTTTCACCGGTCGTATTAAACGTGATAACCGTATCGACGCCTTCCATGCTGAGCGACAGGTCATCAATGCTGGCCACATTGAGCAATTGCAACGTGCTGTCTTCACCCTTGGTGAGTTCAATGGTATCGTTACCCTCACCAGCAAAGACGCGGTAGGTGTTATCGCCTTTACCACCAATCAGGGTGTCATCACCCAGGCCACCGTAGAGTTTGTCATCCCCTCCGAGAGTTTCGATGACATCATCACCGGCTTCGCCGTATAAATCCTCTTTGTAATTTGAACCTATCATTCTGTCGTTCAGAGGTGTACCTTTCCAGTGCCCACCTTCGAAACTGATCACCGGATCTCCCGCGATGGCCAGGATGTCATCGGCCGAGTACTCATCTTCTCCCTGCTTAAACTTCAGGTGACTGAATTGATCAGGATTGATCAGCAACACATCCGTGTCACTTAACATGAAATAGACGTAACCCTCGGTGCCACCAGACAACCGAATATTCTGCACATCAAACTCAGAATCCAGTTCGATGGTGTTAATACCCAAAGCATCATCGATCTTAAGCCAGTTGTCCCCTTTGCGTATGACGTAAGTGTCGTTGTCTTCGCCGCCCGCCAGTAGGCTTGCCCATTTCGCTTCCGAACCACCAATACTGGACAAGGTATCCTCACCGGCTTCGCCGTAGAGAAGATCTGAGCCTTCCCCACCATCCAGGGTATCGTCACCCTTGCCGCCATAAAGGGTATCTGTATGCGCCTCACCATAGAGATGGTCGTCGCCATCGTCACCATAAAGGGTATCGGAGTAATCGCCCCCTCTTAAGGTGTCATTATTATCGCCACCGTATAACCGATCGTTTTGGGCACCACCAAAGAGCTTGTCCTCACCCGTGCCACCACGGAGGATATCCTGGTCGTCACCACCATATAGTTCATCATCTCCGGCGCCTCCCTCCAAGGTATCATTGCCCGCCTCACCGTATAGAAAATCCGCACCCTCTCCGCCATAGACAGTGTCCCCTCCGTCTGCAGCATAAATTTGATCGCTACCATCTTCACCGTAGAGCCTTTCCATATTGGCTCCACCATAAATAATGTCATTCCCGCCACCACCATAGGCGTTTCCGAGGCTTTCGCCCTGGTAGAGAATATTGTCTTCACTGTCCCCTTTCAGGTCATAGTAGCCGGGGATACCCACAAATTTGGTGCGCTTGGTGATTTCGTCATAATCCCAGGTCTCACCGGTCACAAACGTTAATGCCGACAGCTCATTGGGAGCATTGCCTTTAAAGAAATCTTTCACAGTGACGTCACCATCCGACTCGGTTCCGCCAATGGTCAGGTCATCGCCAGTGCGGGAAAGGCGGGTGTTGTCGGCGGTCATGCCGCTCCCAAACTTCACAGTATTACTGCTGGAGCCACCATCCAGAAGAATGGTGTCATGGCCGTCACCGGAACCGTGTTCAAAGGTATTATGGCCACCGCCCCCTTCCAGGGTGTCATTACCGACACCGCCAACCAAAGTATCATCACCACCTTGGCCGATCAGATGATCGTCTCCGGCACCACCGCTCAAATCGGAGCCGTCTGGACTGCCGACAATATAATCATCCCCGTCAGAGCCCTGCATGGTAAAATTGATCAGATCCTGCCGGGTCCAGAAGGTCTCATCACCAAACTCAATTTTCGTGACGCCGTCATTGCCCGAGAAAAATCCACTGAGCAGCAAACCGTCAGCGTCATTCAGTTTGATATAGAGTTGATCAGGATTGGTTTTCGCGCGATAAACCTGCAAATCGCCGGCGCGGATACCTGTCCCCATGACAATGGTGTCAGTGGCCCCTGATTCCGCATGAATAGTGTCCTGGCCACTGCCATAGCCAAAGTGGTAGGTATTGGAACCTTCGCCGCCAATCAGTGTGTCGTTTCCGGCACCGCCGTCCAGCACGTCATTCCCTTCACCACCGATGAGGCTATCCACACCTGCACCACCGTATAGATGGTCATCCCCCTCCTGGCCATAAAGAATGTCATTATCGGCACCACCGTAGAGAGAATCTTTACCGGCACCGCCATACAGCTTGTCTTCACCAATACCACCATAGAGCTTGTCATCACCGTGATATTGCGTGTCCAGCTTGTAGTCACCCACCTGAGTTAACTCAAACGTTTCTCCGCCAATGACGATCGTGGTGGTGGTTTTATCAAACTGGCTGTCGCCATATAGCGTGTCATTGCCTTCATCACCATAAAGCGTATCGTTATCGCCGCTGCCGATCAGGTCGTCATTGCCTTCGCCGCCGTGTAAGGTGTCTTTGCCGTGGAATTCACCGGAGAGGTTGTAGTTGCCATACTCATCAATGGCCGTGTCTCCGGCCAGGAAATCATTTTCCGTGCCGCCATAGATCGTGTCATCACCACCGCCGCCCACAATCTGGTCTTCACCAGCATCTCCATGGAGAACGTCAGAACCATGATATTGGCCTTCCAGGCCATCATTATCATCCCCCCAGATGTGGTCATTATCGATGCCACCGAAGATAGTGTCGTTGCCACCATTTCCTTGGATTTCATCTTCACCGGCGCCACCATAGATGGTGTCATTCCCGTGCAGCGACGCATCCAGTTGCTTAAACGTGGGGTCAGCTTCGCCGTTGATTTCCAGTTGATCCGCAGAATGGTGCCGATCCCCCTGAATCCAGTCATTTCCCTCACCGCCATCAATGGTATCGTCACCAATCTCACCGAGGATGATGTCGTCCCCGCCACCACCACTGATGATGTCGTTATAACTCACCTCAGGATCAGCGGATTCAATGTATTCGGTAACAGTGTTGACGGTAATGTATTCCCGGCGGCTGTCGCCAAAAATCGTGTCTTTATCGTCTCCACCGGAGATCGTATCAGCCCCTTCGCCACCAGCAATATTGTCTTCACCGGCACCGCCGATCAGTACATCGTCACCTTCATCACCGCTGATGTGATCGTTACCCAGACCACCATCAATATGATCACTGGAGTCGGCCGCTTCAGCCACATAGCTGCCTTTGACTTCGCCATTGTTCAACCGCTGCAGGATATTTCCGGCCAGAAAATCAATGCCATCGCCTCCCTGGATATAATCATTCCCTAAACCGCCTTCGATTCGATCAATATCCGCCAGGCCGGAAATCACATCATCACCGTCCCGGCCCATCAGGTGGTCCATAAACTGCCCACCCGTCAGCGTGTCTCCTTTGTTACCTCCTTCGAACCGGTATTTGTAGATGTCATTCGTATCCACATAATCCCAATACTGAGCGGCATCATAGGTAATGTTCTTATCGTTGATATGCCCCTGACCCGCCTGACTTCTGTCTCCGTATCGGGTTTCAATATCGTTGGTCACAACATAGACGTCATCGTCGTTGGTCGGTATTTCGGGGTCTTGGTAGTCTTCTAGGGTGATGCCGAAGTTGTTGATTGCATCAAATCCATTGATCGTAATAGATCCACCTTCCGGGTCGTCTTTCAGCGATACAATCAGGATATTGTCGTCTTTAATATACAGGTAGGTGTTACCATCTTCATCCAGATAAATGTTTCCATCTCTGGCTACCTGTTTTGCAGTAAAACCTGTTTTACCATTAATTCTGAGGATATTGATTCCATCAATATCCTGGATCACATCCCTCCCATCACCAGTTTCATAAACATAGGTGTCGCTATCAGCTCCCCCCATCAGAACATCATTATGTTTGCCACCGGTCAGAGTGTCGTTGCCTTTGCCTCCGACAAGTAAATCCGATCCGTGATATCCATATATAATGTCTTCGCCAATGCTACCGTATAGACGGTCATTAGTTATTGATCCTCCTGGGTTAGTACTACTGCTACCAGGTTTAAGAGCCTTCAACTCTCCGCCATCTTCACTAGCAAATATGACCTTACTAGAATAGGTATAATCAGGCTCGTTGGGGTTAAAGACATCTTTATCAACATTAGAGCCGAAAATCGTGATGTCTTTGTCATGATCTATAACGATTCCTTCACCTTGGCCAACTTGATAGACGCCTTCCTCCGTGGCTTTAGGGCCATCTTCAGGTATATAACTTAGCTCATCGGTATCAGCCTGGTTTCGCTGGATATAAAGTGCCAAATATTCTGCACGATCCTGAAGGTACTCTTTGGTAAAGTTTTCCAGTTCCAACTCGCCATTCGAGTTATGTTGAGCATAAATACCTGGATCACCAACCACAGCGAAAGGGTTCAGTTCCACTAAAGCATAACGATAGGCAATATCGGTCTCTGCCAGCTCCGCAATACCTTCAGCAGACATTCCAACAAGTGAGATAATTTGAAGAGGGCTGGTTGCTCCCGCAGTGGCATCTGTAATGCCGTAGACATTGCTAAGATATTCTCGAACCCTTGAAATATTGTCATGATAGACATTGCGATTCTCGATGTCGGCAAACCCCCCACTGGTAGGGTCTACCGGTGTCTCAGTCCAACTATCACCAAAAAACATCCCACCCAAGGGATCTAGAATATTTTCCAGAGAATGGGCTTCAACAGATCCAGCTGTCCTACTGGCTTTTTCATTAGAACTTGCTTTGTATAATTCTTCAATTTCAGCGCGTGTTTTGGTCGGATCAACCCTTTGAAATAATTCAGTCAGATAGAGGGAGTCTGCAATTAGCGAGATACTATGAGTTGGACCAAATGCCCTAAGGATAGAATCAAAAAATGAAGACGAGTCCCCACTTTTGGAAAGTCCACTAAATTCTTCTTGGTCCTCAATAAAGATGTTATTCCCACCTGTTATAGTCGCACCAGACTCCGAAACAATCTCGTAATCACGCCGCGTACCGT
Source organism: Hahella ganghwensis DSM 17046 (assembly GCF_000376785.1). Taxonomy (GTDB): domain Bacteria; phylum Pseudomonadota; class Gammaproteobacteria; order Pseudomonadales; family Oleiphilaceae; genus Hahella; species Hahella ganghwensis. Next base: position 564 of record NZ_AQXX01000144.1, on the reverse strand, counting down.
GTCCCCAGTAATTTCGTACACGTCCTTCTATAGTGTCTTTAAGTCTTGTCTCATATATATCGAGAATTGGCTTTCCTTCGGTTAGGTCAACCCAAAGTGCGCTTTCAGTGCCTTCCGCCATTATGAAGGTTAGAAAAGAGTAATAGCCATTCTTATATATATTGTCTGTAGATTCCTTGTACCCCTCTATCCGCATATTACCCAAGATTGTATGAAGCTCAGCTTCCGTAGTGAACTCAGAAAGACCAAGTCGCTCAGCTAATCTTGCAACACCTAAGGAGGCTCTGAATAACTCCCCAAATCAGTCATAATACGGCCAACTTCACTCATCAGGAATACTATCCATGGATCAGATGACTTTCTCCGAAGCTGAATACCAGAATAAGAAGCGTAAGACCCGCCGGGAAATCTTTCTGGAGCGAATGGATAAGCTGATCCCATGGAAACGCATGGAAAAGAAGATCGCCCGCTATTACCCCAAGGGCGAGAACGGCCGCCCTCCGTATCCGTTATCCACCATGCTTCGTGTCCACTGCATGCAGCTATTTTATAACCTCAGCGATC
>NZ_AQXX01000143.1 GCF_000376785.1 Hahella ganghwensis DSM 17046 | reverse complement strand
AGATACATCAAGCAGGTGTTTGGTTACGACAAAGTCCGCTATCGAGGCTTGGCCAAGAACAAGAGCCGGCTCTATCTGTTGGCGGCCTTCAGCAATCTGCTGATGGCAAGGAAAGAGCTGCAGGTATAGGGGCAGTGAGCCCAGATGACGCCCCACAGGGGGGGAAGATCCAAAATGGCCGGAAAAACACTCTGAATATTCGGCCATATATCGTCGAGAGTTTGAATTACCTCAGAACCTTGGGGTTATTCAGACTCTCCCTAGTTGTAAATATCAATCAGATGGATACAGCAGAAACATCCTTATACATAGCGTGAAATTACATATGCCATTTCACGCTATATGTATTTAATACGCCAACACAGTATTCATTACAGTGTCTTTCGTTACCGTTCCCGCTAACAAACCTTAGCTTTCGCATGGCAGAGACTTCTGCCCCCAGGCGGGCCTTATCAACCGATTAAGGTCTTACAACTCTTAACACGGCCAAATAATCCATATATGCAGCAGGTTAAGACCAGTTTCATAAATCAGTTCTCATATAACATTCCTCTGGCTCTGATGAGCATACATTTTATTTTTCTCTTTGTGTCTTAAAACATCCAAATAAATCATATACACACATTTAAATATTGAAGTTCAGTAAAGAAACTTTTGACGCCAACATGGCAACACGAAAGTTATCAGGAGTTCTTTAATTCACTGATCTTTTATTAATACTTCGGTTTGAGAAATAGGAGCCAAGATGAAGTTGCGTCCAATAAGGAAGATAAAACTACTCCCGCTGGCAATCGCCATGGCCGTTGGAACAATGGGGGCTAAGGCGAATGCATCTGCGGACGAGTATGATGAGCGCTTTATGGAAATGTGGAGCAAGATCCACAGCCCGGATAATGGTTATTTCAGTACAGATGGCGGACCTTACCACTCAGTTGAGACGTTAATTGTTGAAGCCCCTGATCATGGTCACGAGTCCACCAGTGAAGCCTACTCCTATTATCTTTTGCTTGAAGCCTGGTATGGCAAAGTGACAGGCGACTGGAGCAAACTTCGCGAAGCCTGGCAGAAGATGGAAGAGCACATCATTCCCACCCCTCAGATGCAGCCAACCAACAATTACTATAATCCTTCCAACCCCGCTTCTTATGCGGCCGAACACCCAGCCCCCAGCAACTATCCCAGCCAATTGGAGTTTGGCATTCCTGTAGGCGAAGACCCGATTTCTGCCCGCTTGGCACAAACCTACGGCACCTGGGATATTTACGGTATGCACTGGCTGCTGGATATGGACAACATCTACGGGTACGGAAACCTTGGAGACGGTGTCAGTACGCCCTCTTACATCAATACCTTTCAGCGTGGCGAACAGGAATCGGTATGGGAAGCAGTCCCTCATCCATCCTGGGAAACCTTTCAGTGGGGAGGCCCGAACGGGTTTCTTGACCTTTTTACCGGTGACAATAATTACGCCAGGCAGTGGCGATACACCAACGCTCCGGATGCCGACGCGAGAGCTGTCCAGGTAATCTATTGGGCTTACCAATGGATCAAAGAACAAGGCAAAGATCCGGAACAGGAAATCCCGGGCCTGCTGGCAAAAGCAGCCAAAATGGGGGACTACCTGCGCCTGGCAATGTTTGATAAATACTTCAAGAAAATGGGGGCGCAAAATAAATATGACGCTGGAGCTCGAGGGTATGAAAGCGCCCACTATCTGATGTCCTGGTATTACGCTTGGGGTGGCGCTGCCGACCCGAATGCCGGCTGGGCATTCAGAATCGGAAGCAGTCATGTCCACTTTGGTTACCAGAACCCCATAGCTGCCATGGCGCTTTCTGATTTCGACCCAATGAAACCACAAACACCAGGCGCGACTGAAGACTGGGCCAAAAGCCTGGAAAGGATGATGGAGTTTTATCGCTGGCTGCAATCTGCTGAAGGCGCGATCGCAGGCGGAGCCACCAATAGCTGGGACGGAGACTATCAACCCCACCCCCAGAATCTGGCTGACAGCACTTTTTATGGCATGGTTTACGATGAAAATCCGGTCTACCACGATCCGGGCAGCGGTACTTGGTTTGGCTGGCAGGCCTGGTCTATGCAGCGGGTTGCGGAATACTTTTACCTGACCGGGGATGCCCAAGCCAAAGCTTTGCTGGATAACTGGGTGCCCTGGGTGATGGAGCACCTGAAATGGCAGGATGACGGAACCTTCCAGTTACCCGCAACTCTGGCGTGGTCCGGCAAACCAAATAAATGGAACCCAGACAATCCACAGGCTAACGACGATCTTCACGTCAGCGTCGTTAACTATGGTCAGGATCTCGGTATTGCCGGAGGTGTGGCCAAAGCGTTGATGTTCTATGCGGCAGCAGAAGCGAAACACGCATCGCCGCAAGCGCCTGTACAGGAAGCTGCCAAGAAATTGTTGGACGCGATCTGGACACATTTCCAAACCTCCAAGGGACTGGCCGCCCCTGAAAAGCGCGGGGACTATTCACGCTTCTTTGATCAGGTATATGTCCCTGCATCATTTAACGGTCACATGCCCAATGGGGACGAAGTTAACAGCAACTCTACTTTCCTGAGCCTGCGTTCTTTCTATGAAAAGGACCCAATGTTTAAGGAGGTGAAAGACGTCCTCGATAACGGACAGGAACCTGAGTTTACCTATCACCGATTCTGGGCACAGGTGGAGCTGGCAACGGCTTATGTCACCTATCAGGATCTGTTTGGGAGTACCGACGATTGCCAGGGAAATTGTGTGCCTCAAGGGATACCGCAACTGCTTAAAACACGCACCCATGAGCCACTGGAGATAGAGTTACATGCGACAGACTCAGATGGTGAAATCGTTCGCTATGAAATAAGTACACCGCCACTGCATGGAACACTTACCGGCACCGGCAAGCGGCTGACCTATACTCCAGCCCCCGGTTATCAGGGGACTGACCGTTTCGAGTTTACAGCAACCGATGATGACGGTGCAGTATCGGCCCCGGCACAGATCTCGATTAACGTCGTTGAAGCCACTATTGAAATGGTGTCACCGCCTAATGGCAGTGAGTATGTTCTGAACGACATCATTCAGATTGACGTTAACAAAGATCATAACTTCAGAGCCCTGATTGAACTTAACGATAATGCGGTGGCGACAGTCGAAAAGGAATCAACCAGTACTTTCCTGCAATTACCGGATTTTGAGGGCAACCATACGCTCGTCGCGAAACTGGTTGATGACAGCAATACTGTCATCGCGACTTCCAATGAGGTGATCGTTGTCACCACCTCACCGGGTGCTGGCGGATTGGATTGTGCCGTCACGGAAAATGTCTGGAACAATGGCTTCGTGGCCTATGTGACCGTCACCAATAATACCAACGAAACTGTGGAAGGATGGACCATGGAGGTCCCACTTAGTGCAACAGACAGTTTCACTAATGGTTGGAGTGCAGAATACCAGGTGAACGGCGCTTCCATCTCCGCCTCTCACATGTCCTGGAATGCAACCATCGCTCCCGGGGCTTCTGTAAACTTCGGATTCCAAGGAAGTTATTCCAGAAGTCACGCACCGTTGACCTGTTCACAGGGAAGTTAACCTGCCCCCCCCCCAGGCAAATTGCGCTAAAGACGATAAATTGCCTTTAGCGTTAATATAACGGTGATTTTGGGGGAGAGTGATCTTCCCCTCTTTTTATCACTTCTCTTTTTTCATTTCCCTTCTTTCATCTTTTCATCTCATCAACAGGCAAGGGAACTCTTTTCCCGCTAATCTTCCTGCCAGATCTGGACATCCAGCCCATTGCAGTCCCATTGCCTAAGAGAGGCTCCGTTGCGATTATCCCATCTATAAAGATCAAGGCACTTGCCGCTATGTCTGTTTCTGAGCTGAAAAGTGTTGTTGCCCTGCAATTCTCTTATCCATTGTTGATTGCTGCCACCATGGCATGGCCACTGTATAACATTCGCACCATTGGCCAGGCTTCTCTCTGAGACATCCAGACATAGATCACTGTGCGAGGCACGTAACTGAGCATATTTATCACCAAGACTCTCATACAGAAACGTTTGATGATCTTCGCCACGGCAATCCCACTGAATGAGATCAGCCCCCTGAGCACTACTTCTCCCTTTCACATCTGCACAACGCTGACTGAAGGACAGCTTCAGCCCGGAAAAACCACTGAGGCCATTGGCGTAGGGAATACCAAAGTTCGGCGTGCCGTCCTCATTCCAGGTAAATACCTTCGCCCGCATATGGCGATTGGGATCATAGAGGGAGTTTCCGGGGATCTCGGCATAATCCCGCGCATGGTAAATCAGGATATCTTTTTTCCCATTTTGGGATGTCGTAAAGGAATTGTGCCCCGGACCATACTGATGGGTCCGGGCATTGGATTCAAACACAGGTACGGGCGATTTACGCCAGGAAGATGAAATCAGCAAGTTGGCATTTTCGTCCACCGTCAGTAGCCCCATCGCATAATTTCTATCTGTTGCACTGGCAGAATAAGAGACAAATATTCGACCATTTCTTTTCAGCACTGCAGGCCCTTCATTGACATTATATCCTCGTTTTTCCCAATCGTATTTCGGGTAAGCGATTAACGCCTGTGTTGACCGGTCTATTGTCCAGGGGTTTAGCATTCGAGCAATATACAGATGACTTTCCTGACTCGGAGGCTTCTGCGCCCATATCAGATAACGGCTCCCCTGATGCTCGAAGGTCGTGGCATCCAGCGCAAAGAAAGAGGCGGGATTACCCAGATCATTCACTTCAAGTTCACCTTTGGATACCCAGGTTCCGTCGGTGGGATTGGGAGAGCTGTTAGCAAGAACATAGATGCGAATATCCCATAGATCATCGGACTCGGATGCTGCGTAATAGAGATACCAGCGTCCATCGATATAATGAAGCTCCGGAGCCCAGACAAACCCGCTCATCGGGCCTGTAGAAGGTTGCCACCAGACAGTATGCTCATGGGTATTGGCCAGCTCTTCAATGCTTCGAGCCCGGCGAATAACAATACGATTGTATTCAGGAACCGAGGCGGTGAAGTAATAAAAGCCATCTGCATGTTTATAGATCCAGGGGTCTGCCCTTTGCTCAATCACCGGGTTCAAAAACGTCTCAGCCATAGCAAAGCAGGGCATAGACAAGGACAGAAATACCGTAGCCATTACCGCCAGTTTACCCGAGTTCATCATACGCCCCCACAGTCCATACGAAATATTAAACACAGATCAATCTCCAATGTGATTTCCGTTTTTACCGGCCGCTAATATATGAATGTTCAATCAGCTTGATCTGGATAGCCCCTAACCAGAAATCGAACACTCCCCTTCTGGAGCAGGAGAAATAACAACAAAAACCCAGCGATTGCGACTTTTGTCCATCCACTGTTCAACGTTCCGTCAAAGGCAATCAATGTTTGTATGATGCCGAGTACCAGACATCCCAGAAAAGTCCCTACCACCAGCCCCACGCCCCCGGTCAGCATGGCTCCTCCCATAACAACAGCAGTGATGACGTCCAACTCAACACCAATGGCAGCCAGCGGATAGGCAGCCCCGGTGTATAGCGTAAAGATGACGCCGGCAATACCGCTGAATAATCCACTCAATGCATATACATAAATAACTGTGGGTATGACTGGCAACCCCATCAGATAAGCCACTTTACGATCACCTCCGACAGCATAGACATTCATGCCGAACCGGGTCTGATGCGCGAGAACGACGCCCAGAACCAGGAGAAGCCCTGTTACCAGGACAATAATGCTCACCCCTCCTCTTCCGGGTAGCGGAAAGTAAATGTCAGAAAGCATGGTCAGAAAAGGATGACTGACAGGTACCGAGTTTAGATTGATCAGATAGGCGATCCCGCGATACAGGAACATCGCGACCAGCGTTACGACGAATGGTTGCAAACCAAAAACTGCGACAAGAATGCCCACAAAGGTTCCGGCAATCATTGAGAAAAGTAATGCAATCGCAATGGCGGTCAAAGGATGGTAGCCATAGTCATTTAACATCGTCCCCATCAAAACGCCGACCAGAGCGATCATAGCTCCCACGGACATATCGATGCCCCCGGACAGGATCACAAAGGTCATGCCAATTCCAGCCACGATCAGAAAGGCGTTGTCGGTCAAAAGATTCGAGAGCACCAGAAGATCACGAAAGCCCGCATAATGGTATGCGCCTGCTCCATAGAGCATCAGAAAGATAAAGAGTGTTGCCCAGACGGGTGCAAATTTTCTGTCTGTCACAGCTCCTCCCGGGGCTTTTGAGGGCACCATCGTCGTGACAGTTGTCGTGGCAATAAGCGTGACAATTTTTGTCCAACACTTTCCGATTGAGCTATGATCAGGGTTATCACCACCAATGCTTTAATGACAAGGCTGTACTGCGCCGGAAAACCGCTGATGAGCAGCATGGAGGTTAATGTCTGGATGATTAATACTCCCATCACAGCCCCAAGAAGACTCATTCGTCCTCCGAATAAAGAAGCGCCAGCCATGACGACAGCAAGAATCGCATCCAACTCAATCCACAGACCCATATTGGCCGCATCCGCCCCTTGAATATCGGCCGCAAGCAATACACCGGATAACGCCGCACTGACCCCGGAAAACAGATAAACGAAAACGACAATACCGAGCGTATTAACTCCCGCCAGATAGCTCGCTCGAGTATTGGCACCGATGGCCTCGATAAAGAGCCCCAATGCTGTCTTTCTGATAAACACGACCATGAACAGCACAAAGGCTCCCATGATCAGAACTCTGGAGGGGATTCCCCATAGATGTCCATTGCCCAGTCCGTTGATAAAATCGGAATCAAAGGTCACGACCTGACCATCAGTTATGATCTGCGCAATCCCACGCCCGGATACCATCAGGATCAGTGTCGCCACAAATGAAGGCAGGCCCAGAACAGCCACCAGCAATGCATTCCATAGTCCACAGATCAACCCGACGCCGAGACTGCACGCAAGTATGAGATAGGGAGACAATTGGCTATAGGCTGCCAGTACCGCCGTGACAGAGCCGGCTATGGCGATGATTGCTCCGACGGAAAGATCAATATTTCCGGTACCAATAACCAGCGCCATACTCAAGGAAACAAGGATAGCTGGGGCACTGTGATGCAATATATCAATCAGGCTTCCAAAAAAGCGTCCGTTAACTATTCTGATCGTTAGAAAATCCGGTTCCAGTAGCGTCGAAACTGAAACCAGCAAGAGCCAAAATGCTATGAGCCAGGTCGTCTTCATGAGCCGCTATCCCTCAGCATTTGGCAGCTATCTGAGTCTGAACGGACGCTTGACCCAGCATCTCTGACAAAGCTTTGGGATCAAATTCCTCAATCGGCAGCTCCAGCACCTTCTCCCGGTTTTTCAGTATCAGAATACGATCAGAGATGGTCACCAATTCATTCAGATCTGAGGAAGCCATGACAATGGAGGTTCCCCGCACCTGCAGTTCCTTTAGTATCTTTATTATCTGAGCACGGGTGACAATATCGATACCTCGTGTAGGCTCATCAAGAATAAACAGCTTCGGCATAGTGATGAGCCATCTTGCCAGAAGCACTTTTTGCTGATTACCACCACTTAACTGATGAACAGGACAGTCCGGCCCGGGCATTTTGATTTGCAGTTCATCAACTAACCGATTGACTAACGATACTTGTCGGCGGCGAGTTATTGGAAGCCACCAACCTCTTTTAGCCTGCAAGGCCAGGATCAGATTCTCCCGTACACTTAACTCTGCAATGATGCCCGACACATTACGATTTTCGGGACAGAAAGCCATTCCATGCCGGATAGCCGTTCTCGGCGAAGATATCCTGCCTGTTTGGTTGCCCATTCTGACCTTTCCGAAATCCGCCTTGCAGGCGCCGTATAGCAGACGACAAAGTTCTGTTTGGCCCGCACCCAACGAACCAGTCATCCCTAGCACTTCTCCTTGATAAAGATTCAATGAAACGGGTTTGAGGTAATTCGACTTGCCCAATCCATCAATGACCATAAATGGCTTTTTAACTTGATTAGCGTTGGCGTTGGCGTTGGCGTTGGCGTTGGCGTTGGAGCAGAGATTAGAACTGAAGTTGGGACGAAAACTGCTCCCCGATGGATGTAATTCTCGCTGACACCCGATGCCGCCAGTCATTTTCTGAACCAGCTCTTGCCCGGATATGTCAGCCGAAGCAAAAGTACCAACGCACCTTCCATTTCTCAGCACACTGATACGGGAAGCGTAATCAAATACCTGATCCAGATGGTGGGTCACGAACAGGACGCTCATGCCCTGCCTGACCAGTGAAGAGATTAGCCTGAATAAACGTTCAACCTCATGGCACTCAAGGTTGGTAGTGGCTTCATCAAGTATCAGTAATTTCGCGTTATGACTGATAGCCCTGGCAACGGCCAATAGTTGTTGTTCAGCAACAGACAGCGTATTCAACTGTCGCGAAAGATCCAGCTCAAGCCCGACCTTCTGAAGTATTGCGCGGGCCTGACGTCGGGCCCGCCGCCAGTTGATCAACCCCAACCGTGTTGGCGGACTGAACAATGTCAGGTTCTCTGCAATCGTCATCCCGGGTATGAAGTTCGGCTCTTGAAAGACGGTATAAACACCCCGCTTCAGCGCATCTCCAGGAGATGCCAGGTTGTAGGGATGGTTTTCCAGATAAACCCTGCCCTGGTCGGGACGGTGGACACCAGTGAGAATATTCAGCAGTGTCGATTTTCCTGCACCGTTTTCGCCGACTAACGCATGCACTTCACCTTTACGGATATCCAAGGAAACCCTGTCCAATGCCCACACACCTTGAAATCCTATGCTAACCCGATGAATTCGAAGCAATGAGTCCACACTTTCCTGTCGCATGGCCAATTCCGGATGAATGATTTCTGTCTGTCATTTCCTGATCCAATTTCATTCTTTCCGCAAAGTCATGCGCCTCTCATACTCTTCAGCAGCAGTGTCCGGCAGGTAAAGGGGCCCGTTCACCTTGACCCACTTTGCCACTTCTCGTCCTTGCCGGTTGGCTTCCAATGCATCGAACGCCGGAGCACCAAGCTGAGGCGTTAACTCAATGGTCGCATTGGCCTCTCCATTAGCCATTGCTCGAAAGATATCCAGTACTGCATCGATCGACACCAATAAGATATCCTTTGCCGGCTTCAGACCAGCTTCCTTAATGGCTAATAGCGCTCCAAGCGCCATATCATCGTTATGGGCAAAAGCAGCACAGATATCAGTGCCTCCTTTCTCCGCTTTGATAAAGCTTTCCATCACCATTTTCCCTCCCGCTCTCGTAAATCCCCCGCTCTGACTGCGGATAATCTGCATATTGGGAAAATGACTGATGATTCGCTCAAACCCAGTTTTACGGTCAAGTGCAGCAGACGACCCCAAGGTCCCCTGAATTTCAACAATCCTGCAGTCCCCGCTAGTCTCAGCTGCCAGCCAGGAAGCGGCCAATGCGCCTTCTTCAATAAAATCCGAAGCGATCTTGGTCAGATACAGTTCTTCGCTGGCTTCCACCCCCCGATCAATTAATACCACGGGGATCTCAGCACGCCTGGCTTCCTTGAGCACTTGCTCCCAGCCAGTCTCGACAATGGGTGCCAGCAGAATCCCATCAACTCCCTGAGCAATAAACGAACGAACCGCCTTTATTTGATTTTCCTGTTTATTCTGGGCATCGGAATATTTAAGCGTGAAACCTCTTTTTTCTGCTTCTTGGATAATGGCTTTGGTTTCTTCAGCTCTCCAGCCGCTTTCGGTGCCGATTTGCGAAAATCCATAACAGCATCAGCATATATATTTCCTGCAATCATATTAATCATCAGGAAAACAAAAATCGTGATACAACATTTATATTTCATAGCTTCTTATTATGCACTTTATAAAGTTATATTCTTCATTATCAAACACCAACAGAAATCACATTAAATCATCAAAACACATAACAATCACAGCACATCTTAACCCCTTGATAATTTCAATCCTCTTGATTATATCAACCCAAAAAAACGAGACATCATCCTTTTTATCTATCAAAATAGGACTATGCAGTTAAAGTCATAAAAACATCTGATTAAAACAATTCCGAACTGATTATATTTGAAATATTTTTTAACTAAGTTAATTTATTTAAAATATAGACAATCCTGCTACATTTATTGATTTTTTTGCCAACTCTTCCGAAATATCACCAATCATGTTTGACCCAGCTTTAACTTTTATTATTAATTCATCCCCCTAAAACAAAATATGAAAATAAAATTTCTTTTTTACCATCTGACCAATTGGTCAACATAGGGATATCCATTTTTAACAATGATGAATCAGGCGAATAAACTCGATCCCTTAAAGCCGGGATACCCATTCAATGCCCATTTGGTAGCGGGAATTACGCCTATCGAAATGGACGGTGAACTCGACTTCTGGATCGACCGGCCCAAAGGATTAAAGGGTTATATCATTAACCTGACAGTCTCAGGATCAGGTATGGTTTTTCCAAACGGGGGCCAATCAAGGCAGGTCCACAAAGGCGATATGATGCTGATCCCAACCCGTGCCACACATGACTATGGACGTCACAATGAAAGTGAATCCTGGCATCATCGCTGGATCTATTTCAGGCCACGAGCAACATGGACAGAATGGCTGGACTGGTCACAAACCATCAATGATGTTGGCTTTCTGACACTGCCCACTGACAGCTTTGAGGTCATTAATGAACTCTTCCAAAAAATTGAACATTCCAGCAAATCAGAGACTTCACTCGCAGAAGAACTCTGTCTAAATCTTCTGGAACAGATATTGATCAGATGTCGAAAGTTCGATCATGCAAGGCCATGTATTCCTATCGATCAACGAATACTTAGGACCTGTCATTTCATTCATGAAAATCTGGCAAGAGAATTATCGATATGTGAACTCTCTCACATTGCATGTATGTCAAGTTCCCGGTTTTCTCACCTATTCAAAGAACAATTCGGTGTATCTGTCAGGCAATGGATTGAAGATCAAAGAATCAGCCTTGCCAGACAATTATTAATTACATCAAGTTTACCGGTTAACCAGATCGCCATCTATTTGGGCTACCAGGATGCATTTATTTCTCACGGGTTTTCAAAAAGAACCTTGGTGTAAGTCCAAGAGAGTTCCGCAACAAGCATTTATAAACAGAGTGGATACATCGGTTAATACTCACTGAACGATATTTAACAACCTATATGTACAAAGATAAAAAATACAAATCACTTACTAACTATAGAGAAGTATCACATGCATATTCATCGTCTACCCCCTTTCCTGCTCGGCATTTTCCTCCTGCTTAGTCTGAATGTTCAGGCTGAAGAGTTCAGACACGATATCTACTATAAGATCATTAACAAACACAGTCAGAAAAGTCTGGACGTCAATGTCGCCTCAAAAGAAAAAGGAGCGAATGTCATTCAGTGGTCTTACTGGGAAGGTGAGCATCAACAATGGAAGCTTCTTGAAAATGGCGACGGCACCTACCGTATTGTGACCCGGCACAGCAACCAGGTTCTGGATGTGGCAGGGCTCTCTACTGCCGACAATGCCAATGTCCTGCAATGGCCCTGGAAAAGCGGCAACACGGCCAACCAGCGCTGGAAGGTGATCGACCTTGGGAACGGTCATTTCAGTTTTATCAATCTTCACTCAGGAAGGGCGCTGCAGGTCATGCATGGTTCTGGTAACAATGGCGCCAATATCGTCCAGGGAACCTATCGCGGACTCAACGAACAGCAATGGCGTATCGAACCGGCCTACCCTGACGGCCCGAATGCGGGGCAGGAACAATTCAAAATAGCCGGATTTGCCACATTAAACGGTGGTACTGACGGAGGCTATGGCGGAAGAACGGTTACTGTAAGCAACCTGTCAGATTTCAAAAAATACGCTCAAAGTAACAGTCCCAATATCATCAGAGTCAACGGCATTATCAGGCTCACCGGCATGGTGAAAATCAACTCTGATAAAACCATCCTCGGTTTAGGCAACAACTCTGGATTTACCGGCGGAGGACTGGAAATCAATAGCGTACGAAATGTGATTGTGAGGAATCTGAAGCTTTCTTATAGCCGCGATGATCTGATCAAAGTGCAATCCTCAAGTAATGTCTGGATTGATCACAATGAGCTCTGGAATGATCGTCATCATGGCAAGGATTACTATGACGGGTTGATTGATATCACCCGGGGCAGCGACTACGTCACAGTATCCTGGAACAAATTACATGACCACCACAAGGGCAACCTGATCGGTCATAGTGATAATAATAGCGGTGAGGACTTTGCTCGCCTGCGCGTCACCTATCGGCATAACCTGTTCGCCAATGTTGATTCGAGAATTCCGAGTATTCGGTTTGGCCAGGCTCACTTCTATAATAATTACGTCCTGAATGCTGATTTCGCCATTAACTCAAGGATGGGGGCAGAAGTATTAGTGGAGGGTAATCACTTCGAATCCGTCAAACTGCCCATCGCCACCGATAGATACAGTCAGCAGGATGGCTATGCGATCGAACGGTATAATCTGTACGTTAACAGCGGCACAAATCGCATTACACAGACCGGCTCTTTCCATGTTCCTCCTTATCCCTACGAACTGGAAGATGCCAGGAGCGTGGCGGAGACAGTCATGCAAAATGCTGGAGTCGGTATCATCGCTCATTAATTGGCCTGTCACCAAAAATGAAACAGGGCGTGTATGCCCTGTTTCCTGATCTGCACTAAAGCTGATTTTAACTTTGAATCGTAATGCTTTCTCAGAGAGGAAGACTCTAAGAAAAGGTCGGGGGGATCATGCCTGAGTTTGCATTCACTGATTCAAACAAACTTCATATCGCCGTAATTGGTGCGACTGGGGGGTTAGGAAAAGCCTTTATCGAAAAACTATCACAGCATCCTGATACACAGGCGATTTATGCGTTATCCCGTCAGGCCCCTCAATGGGAGCAACCTTCGATTTGTCCGGTAACGCCAATACCAACAGATGTGACCCGACAAAGGTCTGTCGAATCAGCTTTTGAGCAAATCCATCAATCTACCAACAAGCTTCATCTGGTCATCAATGCGGTCGGCATTCTACATAATCGCTCCATACAGCCAGAAAAAGGCCTGCAGAGCTTCCAACAGACGGAGGCTCATCAGGTGTTTCAGGTTAATGCCTACGCTTTACCCATCATTGCCCGCTACGCTTCGCCATTTCTTAAACACGCAGAAGGTAGCTTGTTTGCGTCGCTGTCAGCCAGGGTGGGCAGCATCAATGACAATCATCTTGGCGGCTGGTACAGCTATCGCGCCTCCAAAGCGGCGCATAATATGTTCTTGAAAACAATCAGCCTTGAATGGCGGTATGCTTTACGTCATACGGTCTGCGTTGCGCTACATCCAGGAACAACGAAAACTCCGCTTTCGACTCCGTTTATATCCACGAATTATCCTCATCGCGTTCTCACTCCGAGGGAAAGTGCGTCGTATTTACTTGATGTTATATCGAGGCTCACGACAAAAGATTCGGGAAGTTTTTATGCCTGGGACGGCAAAATAATTGATTGGTAAAGCCAAAGTCAGAGGACCTTACAAGAGGCAATCTTTGTCCGGTGGGCTGAGAGTCGTCTCCAGTGGTGCCACCCTCTCAACACTATGACCAATCATTTCACCATAGGCAGAATGCTGGACCAGTGTCACTTTAGATATCCCAAATCCCAAAAAAGGTTTCTTGGCTGCCGCAATACTCCGAAATATCAGGCTAGCTCCTCGATCATCCAATACCAAATGCTCTTTTCCAGCAATGACAACTCGTACCGAATACAACGCATTCTCCATGGAATATAGGCGAAGCTCCTCCACTTCCATGCCAAAAAGATCCTTCAAACACACTTGATTCATTTCTACCTCAGAGCTGATAAGGTCAAATTTGTCTTTACGTACCGAGATTTAGAACCGACTACTCCTTCGGTTTTAGATTCATCGTTATTGTCGCTTCCATCCTGCCCACAAACTTGCTCCCCAGCCCAAGCCTGTATAACCTTCTATCACTAACACTCTTTTGTGCAGCGCTGATATCGCATGGTTAAGTTCCTGAACCGATTAACGATTTTGCTGTTACTTGGTAGCTTCTCTACTTCCCAGGCGGAGGAAACCGTTCGTATAGCAGTTGGCGAATGGCCTCCCTATCTTTCAGCAGAATTTCCTCACTTTGGTGTGGCGGCCCACATTGTGGAAGAAAGCTTTACTGCGGCCGGAGTGAAGGTAGAGTTTGGTTTCTTCCCATGGAATCGTGTGGCCCGTTATGTGGAGGACGGGTTGTGGGACACTTCGATTCTCTGGGTGGAAACCGAAGAGCGAAAGAAAGTTTATCTATTCTCGGAGGTGGTTTTTGAAGGGACTGCCGTTTTTTTCCATCGCCGGGACCATCCCATTAAATGGCAAACCTATCGAGACTTCGAAGGTGTCAAGTTTGGCGGTTTGATGAGCGCCAGCTATCCCTGGTTC
Source organism: Hahella ganghwensis DSM 17046 (assembly GCF_000376785.1). Lineage (GTDB taxonomy): Bacteria > Pseudomonadota > Gammaproteobacteria > Pseudomonadales > Oleiphilaceae > Hahella > Hahella ganghwensis. The sequence goes on along the minus strand of NZ_AQXX01000143.1, from coordinate 186,974 downwards.
GAGTCTGCCAAAGAAGCGGGAGTCAACATGATCATGGAAAAGGTCTCTGAAGAAAGTCTGAACTTTGCCAAGCTTTTGTCTGGAAGAATCCATGCCTTCTCTCTGGACAAGTTAGTGGGCATCTACATACTTCAGAAAAAGCTTCCCTACGTCATGGACTATATCAGTTACAACCCGCGACCGATTGAGTCCTGGCCTTACCGACTGATTTTCACCAAAAGTCCCCGCGGAGAAATGATGGTTAACGCATTTAATCGGGGATTACTCATACTCAAGGAGAAGGGCTTGATTGAACGCCACCTGCAGGAAGCTGTAGAAGGACTTTATTATCCAAGGGAAATGAAGCCCTAATAAAAACAAACACTTCCCCAAAGAACCTCTATTAAAAACGTTACCATTGCAATGCTATTAACCTATCTCAAAGGCTCCCTGGTATGACAGGACCAAAAAGGCAGGTCACAGATTAAGATCCGACCTGCCTATATCCTCATTAACAGCATCCTCATTAACAGCCCAAGCCATTAAACCAGCCCACTGGGCTCCTTACGCTGAATAGTGATCAGTGGCTCCTCTTGAGTAACGCCGGTAATTTTGACATCAGATTTAACCGGCTCACTGTAGGTAGGATACTTTCTTTGGGCGTACTGGTTTTTAAAACTGGCCGGACTGACCTGATTCAGCACCACGCCGGCAACCCCTGCATCCGCTTCACGCAGTCGTCTGATCCCTTCATGGATCTGGGGTACAAGCGTTTCTCCAGCCTTGACGACATAGATGATCGAATCAGCAAAGGCTGCCAGAGCCATCGCATCGTTGACAGCCAATACCGGTCCGGTATCAATAATGATCCGATCATGGAGCTTTTTAAGTACAGCGAGAACCATTTGGAACTTGCGACTGGAAAGGACTTCCTCCGGATTACCCGGTGGTGTCCCGGCCGTCATGACACTGGCGCGAGTACCCTCCAGGCTATGCAGGCACTGCTCTATTTCTGCCGTATTGGCAATCAGGTCCGACAGCCCCGGCGCGGTGCTGGAAATACCAAGAGATCCAGCCAGCATGGATCGACGAAAATCTGCATCCACCAACAGGACATCTTCACTTTTTCCAAACGCCTCAGCCAGGTTCAGCGCCAGTGTACTTTTGCCTTCGCCCTCTTGGGTTGACGTCACCATAATCACTTTACAGGCCTGATCTACCCGGGAAAGTATCATACTGGTCCTGAGGCCAATGACCGACTCAGTAAACGGACTATCCGCAGCGGCAATCACCCCCTCATATACGCGACAGACTTTACCAGGCTCCTCCTGAGCCCTGAGATGATCCTCAACGGCAGGCAGAGAGCCCAGAACCGGTACCTGTAGTAATTCATCAATCTGCCCAATCTCATCAATCGTGTTGTCTTTCGCGCTACGAGTCCAGGCTCTGATGGCCCCTACAATCAGGGCAGCCAGTATTAACGACAGGTATACGAGTCGGGAATCAGGCATGAACGGAACCACAGGCGCGATTGCGGCGTTAATTACCCGGGCATTCTGCATACCGGGTCCGGCTGCTGGTGCCGGCAGTTCTTCAAAACGAGCCAGAAAGCCTTCATAGAGCTGGCGGTTACTTTCCACTTCCTGCTCCAGCTCAGTAACCAGTTGCACACCCAGTTCACTCTGTCTGGAAGTGACTTGAGACATCTCCTGTAGTCGTTGCTTGGCCAGATCCAGTTGCCGTGAGCTGGCCTTCTCCTTTTCCAGGGCAGCCTGATAGACAGCCTCAACCTCTTCTGCTGCCTTGAACAACTGAGTTTCCAGCTCCCCCTTGAATACCTCCAGCTCTTCCTGAGCAGCAATCATTTTGGGGTGCTTCGGTCCATAACGACCGGCGAGCTCATCAACAGCGGCCTGAGTTTTTTCCTGACGTTTCACCAAAGACTGGACTATTGGCTTTTCAATAATCACTGGTAATTGAAGGAGGTACTCTACAGGCGGCGGTGAGCCAAAAATCACCACCTTGTCATAATGCTTTTCCGCCTCAATTCTTGCTCTTCTCAATGTCATATTTCGAACGGTGAGCTGAGTGATCAAATCATCTTTTGCCGAAGCCGCGTCGCCTTCTCCGGTTTCAACTGAATTAAGCGTGGGAGGGTCGATCAGTTGCTGCAAACTGTTTAAACGAGCTTCGGACTCCAATGACCGCTGATGCACCGCTTCCAGGTTTTCACTCTTTAATGCAGGGTCGATTGCCACTTGTGGCGTATCAGCTGTCATGTAGGTCGAGATATATTGCTCAGCAATGGTGTTAGCAAACAGTGCCGCTACTTCTGGATCGAATGCCTGAAAACGAATTTCCACGAGCTGAGTATTACGAACCGGCGCAATGACTAGGCGATCCATGAACAGCCTAACGGTTTGCTGCTCGTCACCGGGAGAATTTGAAGCTTCTCCGGAAGAGTCTTTCTCCTTAGGCTCGGCAGCTTTAATGCTGTTTTTTAATACACTGTCAAGCAGATCTGAAGGAAGGATCGCCTGCCATGCCATCATTCCCTGCTGATCCGGATCAAATTCTGTCATGTCACTCAGTTTGAGACGGGAAACCACGGCCTCCGCCAGGCCTCTGGAGCGAAGAATCTCATGCTGGGTTTGCAGGAAGCTCAACTCTTCTTTTTCCAGACCGCTATTGTCGATCCTCTCTTGCTCCAGAATAGCTGGACGCTCAATGAGAATCGTAGCGGTAGCCTGATACATTGGACGAATACCTCTGAGCAGGCCATATCCAATACAATATGGCACACATCACTAGAAATAAAACGCCACGTTTATACTTTAGAATCGCCGCCCCCAACTTTCGGAGGCTAAACCCTTGCTGACCGGCTGCGGAGGACTTCAGCCTCTGTTCCGGTTCTGCCCTTAGATTATCCATCTAGAGAAAACTCTCCATCACGATGACGATATCACCCGGATTCAGGCGTGCATCCAGATCTGTTGGATGCGGTGTCTGGGCAGGATCCTTTTCTGAAATGAGCTGAATTTCATCTTCCTCGGCATCTTCGGTAAAGCCTCCGGCCAGAGAAATAGCTCTGCGAACCGTCAGTCCCGGTTGATAGGCATATCCACCGGGATTCTTCACCTCACCGTTTACATAGAATTTCCGGTACTCAAGAACCGTCACGATCACTCGGGGAACTACCAGATAGCCCTGCTTCAACCCTTGAGTAATATGATCCTGCAACTGGGCAACAGTGCTTCCGACCGGCCTTATCTCTCCGATAAAGGGATAGGATATTGACCCGGTATCGCCAAGCCTGGCCTCCAGGGTCAAGTCGCTTTCACCATATACCTGAATCCGTATCAGATCTCCCGCCCCCAATTGGTACTGCTCATAATCCGAATTCACATTTTCGGCATGGCTGAGCGGAGATGTCACCATAAACAACCACACAACAAAAACGAAATTAACTGTCTAAAGCAATCCATTCAGGAAGCCCCTCAGAAAATATCCCTAACCTGACAATATGATTCCATGATATTTCATTTTCATCCAGTAGCTAAATGCACTAGGTTTACCTATTTTTTGAGCCAATTGACGAAATCAGATTGATTGAGGTCTATTACGCTGCGTTTAACGCGCAGGATATGGAGAGATTTCTGGAACTATTATGTGATGACGTCATTCACGATATCAATCAGGGAGAACGCCAGGTCGGCAAACAGACATTTGCTTCCTTCATGGACAAGATGAACACCTGCTATCGAGAACGCCTGGACGACATCGCCATTATGGCAAATCAGGATGGCACCAGGGCTGCGGCAGAATTCGTTGTTCTGGGAGAATACTTGAGATCAGACGAAGGTCTGCCCCCAGCCGATGGACAAACCTACCAACTCGCAGCCGGTGCTTTCTTTGAGATCCGTGACGGGAAAATTTCCCGTGTGACAAACTATTACAATTTGCAGGACTGGATTGCCCAGGTTTCCGCGTAGACCAGCCAACGTCCGCGCAGTAGTCTGACTGGGCGGACAAGCAGCCTTCACATCCTTCCCCCCCCGGTGAATAAACCCGCTTTCCGATCGGGTAAAAATAAACCTGCGGCGACGATCCTCCGAATAGATCATCCGAAACTCACGAATCTGTACTATGGTTATAGGATAGACCAAAGGGCATAGTCCACTTCCATCACAATGGTCTGTTCGTGAAAACAGCATTCCACGGATATACCCGGCGAGACTCTGAAAACGATGACACCGCCACAACGGCAACAAGGTAATTACTCAGAGACTCCCTAGCCCTAGCTAGTCACAGGTACGTAGATCTGTTATGCAACCTGCAAAAGTCACAAGTAGCCCTTAGATGGTGTCAACATGCCGTTAAAAACACTTTGGGGAGTTACCCTATTAGTTGCACTCTTTGCCAGTCAGGTTTACGCAGCAGAACGGCTAACATGCGTACGTGCAGTGCTGGCCGAGGTAGATTATCCTCCGTTTTATTACATGAAAGATGATGAACTTATCGGTATATCCGTAGAGGTTCTGAATCAGGTTGCGGATCAGTTGAATCTTGAAATCGAATATATCCGACTGTCCTGGCCAAGAGTTCTAAATCACTGGAAAATGGCTCTATAGATCTGGTCACCACCTTTTTCAACACCGCTGAAAGAGCGCCTTTCGTTGTCTATACAGGTGTACCGCATGCCTATGAAATCAATAACTTCTTCGCACCTTTGGACAGTGGCGTTTCCTTCAATGGTCGATTCGAATCATTAGCAGCTTATCGGATTGGAATGATTCGGGGTTATTCTTACGGCCAGCGATTTGATGAGGCAAATTATCTATTAAAAGAGCAGGTTCTGGACGAAGCCACACTCGTCAGAATGCTGGTCGGACATCGTTTTGATTTAGCCATCGGCAATCCGTTTGCCATTAAGTTACAGGCGGAATCTCAAGGCTTTGGCGATCGGATTGAATTTATACAGCCCACAGTAGACAAAAGCCCAATCTACATGGCAGTCAGCCGAAAATACCCTAATGTCTTAAAGCTGGCGAGCGATCTCACGGGAGCGATCTATGAGCTCAAGCAGACTTCCATGTATCGCACAATGCTGCAGCGCTATGCATGGAGTAAGTGTCTTAGGAAACAGAGAATGGAGACTCAGGGCGGTATTAGCGTAAACCGAGGTTTTGCAGCATTTTCTCTGACCAGACCAAATTCATGGCGGATTTCGGACATCTCACCATTTTCCTCTAACAGATCCAACCATCGATTCAGATCTTCCGCCGTTACTAAGCCCCCTTCCCGGGCCAGTATGGTGTGGTGATATTCCTGGTCACAGTTTGTTGAAATGAGGAACTGTTCCCGGGTGCTCGGATGCTGCCGCATAAATAGATTAAGGTATGACCGGGTCACAATGGCTACTTCAGCAATCGCGGGCCGATCCAACAATACCAGCTGAAGATTTCTCTCATGATCTGACGACAGGAATATTCGGTAGTTGGTATTCAAATATTCATCATCGGATATATAGTTGGAAAATCCATAATGATAACCGAGAACCCCTACCAGACTACGTTCTCCGATATTGTTGAAGAAGGTCTGATCACGCTCCGGCTTACTGAGTGCCACATAGACCTCTCCCCCTCCCATGAACACGCGACTGGCCACTACGGGATACGCCTCCCAGCCCCAGATTTTGTTTTCAAACATGATCAGGTCATAGCGCTGTCGCTCAAAGTTCAGATAGCGTCTTTTTGGGGAAGTAACGGATATTTCCAGTCGAAACTTGTCCTGTATTCCGTTGATCGCCTCTACCAGTTCAACAGTAGTTCCTTCGTATTTCGGTCCGGTCTTTGCATGAGTTGAATTAAAATAAGGCGGAAACTCATATGCGCCTACTTTGACCAGCGCAGGCTTAGCAAAAACCATCGCAGGTATGAGTATAGACAAGCTCCACAAACACCATATTTTACTGTTCACATAAATTCCTCTTTGCTACCTGCAATATTCCTTTTTTTATCACCGATACCACTCCCTTTGGAAAAACGATGAAATCTCTGCAAAACGTTGGCGAGGCCGCCATTTTTTGATGCTGTAATGGCAACGCAGGTAGTTTTTCAAAGGCTCCCGAACAAGCCCCTGTTCATTGTCCTGGTAGCTCCCTCAGGCTACCGAGATATCTCCCGGTGACCTGCATTTATCTCAGGTATTTTTAGTATTTCAGTTTTGTCAGTTTCTATCTTAGACCAGGATGATCTACGGAGGTTTCATCTTCCATTGCCGTGATTGGCCTGATTTTAAAGCGTCCAATGGAGCGCCGATAGCCTCTAACATTTATTGAGATGCCCTTTTTTCAAATAGATCAAAGCCCCTTCTTCGCCAGCATAAGGCAGGTGATGAGCTGATGGCGGAAACCGTATCCAGGAGCCAGCTGGATAGATATCTGATTCGTCATACAACGTCCCCTCAAGCACCAATATTTCTCCGCCTCCAGGATAATCATATGCTGTGCCCCCAGATTGGGGCTCCCACCTGATCAGGGCGACTTGCTCTGATTCAAAGTCATGAAGCATGACCATTGTTTCCCCTTTCTGGCGACCTTGCTTCCAGGGTGCCGAGTCGGTATTCAGTACAACCTGCCGCCTGTCGTCCTCAGCGAACTGATGCCGCTTTACGAAGATGACTGCCCCCTTGTCACCGACCTTCGGACGATGACTGGTACCGACAGGATTTCTAAGATACGTACCTGCCGGATAGCAACCGTGCTCATCTGCAAACTCGCCGGCCAGAACCAGAATTTCTTCGCCACCGTCGTGCCTGTGAGGAGGGAAGTCGCTGTCAGGAGCGTATCGAACAATAGATGTGGCGCGGGCAACTTCATCACCAATTCTATCGAGCATCATACGCTCAACACCGGAAGTGGGAGACGGTACCCACTGGTAATCAGAAGGGTAAACCACGACTTTTCTGGAGAAATCAGCATTCAGACGCATAGGAAACTCTTATGAGGTGTGGGTCTCTGTCCGGAAATATAAGCCGTAACAGAAATGGTTCCGGTAAACACGACGTTCACCCGATAGGTATTACGGCGGCCAATACCCAGTTATCAGTTATTCCAAAGATAGCAACGACTCTCGATGTTCATTGTTTTAAAACGGAATACGTCAGTGACCGCATTTTCCGCCGCCCCCAGACAACAATGTAGGGGCAGAAGATGCTCTTCTCGGGGGTGGCAAAACCGGGCATTTGGCGCTTGCTCCCAGCTCTCCAAGCTGCGGACTCTGTTTTCTTCCGACAGCTCAGAAGTGGTCAGTTGTTCATCCAGCCAAACGGTAAACTCATTAACAGATTGCGAGACATTCGGCCCTTTAGGAGAGAAGAAAACTGATAGGTTATGAAAGGAAAACCCCGATCCAACTATCATGACATTGTCTGCGCGTAATCTTTTCAGCGCTTTCCCGATACGCAAATGTGCTGCGGGGTCCAGGGAGTCTTCAAGAGACAGCTGAACGACAGGAATACTGGCTTCCGGATAAAGTATTTTCAGGGGAACAAACATTCCGTGATCAAAGCCGCGTCGGTCATTGATGCGATTGTCGATATCGGATTCCGATAGCAATTGGCTGACCTGCCGGGCAAGCTCCGGCTTACCTTTGGCAGGATATCGAATTCCATAGGACTCTGGAGGAAAACCGTAATAATCATAAATCAGGGGAGGGTTCGCCCCCCCAGTGATTTCTACCGGACTGGTTTCCCAGTGAGCACTGATCAGAAGCAATGCGTCAGGTACCGGCAAATGATCTTTCAGTTCAGTAAACTTTCGCACCATTTCCGCGTGCCCGGAATGTCCAAGCAGCGGCAGAGGACCGCCACCGTGAGACAGGAAAAGAACAGGGGCCAGTGAATTCTCATTGGTATACGCCATAGTACAACTTCCTACCGTCGATCTATTGACCCAATTTTTTCAAAGGTTCCTTAGCTTTCGATAAAGGGTACGTTCACTGACACCCAGCTCCCGGGCCAGCGAGGCCTTGTCCCCTTTGTAGGTTTCAACTACCTGCGCCAGATAGTTTTTTTCCAGTTCTTCAAGCGGCATTATAACCCGTGGCAGAAACCTAGGCCTATCTCTGTATTCCAAATCATCTTCTTTAGACTCGTCAGGAGCATAAGCCCCCAGGTCCATTTCCAGATGTTCAGGCTCGATAGTGGATAAATCACAGAGTAAAACAGCACGTTCGAGACGATTCCTCAATTCACGGATATTTCCGGGAAACGCCTGATTCTGCAACCATTGCAGGGCGCGCTCCGACAATGCCAGTGGGCGTTTCGGACTGACGACCTCCAGCAAATGTCTGGCTATGTGAGGAATATCCTCCTGTCTCTCACGCAGTGCTGGCAACACGATGGGAAATGGGCTGATACGGTAGTAGAGATCCTCACGAAACAATCCTTCCCGCACCAATGCCGGCAGGGATTTATGAGTCGCACAGATCAACCTGAAGTCTGCCTGACGGGATGACACACTGCCAACCGGCCGATAGGTGCCGGATTCAATCAGACGCAACAATTTCACCTGCATCGACAAAGGAATATCACCCAACTCATCAAGAAACAGAGTGCCACCACTGGCAGACTCAACCAAGCCTTGCTTACGCTGGTTAGCGCCAGTAAAAGCGCCTTTCTCATGCCCAAAAAGCTCACTCTCAAACAGCGAATCTGTCAAACCAGAGCATTCCACTGCCACAAATGGCTTACCCGACCTTGCACTATGGTCATGCAGATACCGGGCAGCCAGTTCTTTTCCAGTCCCAGATTCCCCAAGCAACAGTACACTGATTTCCGAGTGAGCCGCCCTATTCAGCAAATCCAGCATCTTTGTGTAAGCCGGACTGAATCCGATCATGCGCTTCTGGCCCTGCGCCTTGTAGACAGGTGTCATGGTCTCGACAAAAAACTGGATTTCACCATTAACGTCGCGGATCGGGCTCATTTCCACATCCACATGCTCCCGGCCTTTAGGTGTGTTATGAATATGCAGAATTCGCTGGCGTTGACCAGTCTGCAGGCAGTGTTTTAATGGACAGGTTTCACCCGCCTGATCACAGGGCACGTTATAGCCATGGGATACGCGATGACAATTCTGGTTCAATAAGGATGCTTCCTGCTGAAATGTCTGCCTGTATAGTTCATTGGCAGCTCTGATCCGGTATTCCCGATCAAGAAGAACCGCAGGAGCCGGGATTGCCTCCAGCATCGTTGTCAGCGAAGGGAGACTATTAAGGGATATATCCGTCATTCTGTGCTGCCGCTCATCACAATCGCCCAACCAAGCAAATTTTCCTACCGGTCACCAGGCTCAACCATATGTGTTTTCCTGAAAAGCACGCTGGATTTCCAGAAGCTCCTCAGGTATTCGTAAAAGCGCCTCGACACATGCTTCATCGAGCTTAACGCCAGCCAGCTCACGGAGCTTTTCGAAGGCCCTTTCATTACTCCAGGCTTCTTTATATGGACGCTTGCTCGTCAGTGCATCGAATACGTCGGCCACCGCGACAATTCTGGCCTCCAGAGGAATCCCCTCCTCGGAAAGTTGATCCGGGTAGCCATGCCCATCCCATGATTCATGGTGGTGCAGCACAATATTCCGCAACATTTCCACATGGGAAACGCCATCCAGCCCATAGTTTTCGAGCAGGCGGTCGATCAGTTTTCGTCCCTCCTCAGAGTGAGTTTTCATCACACTGAACTCATCGTCATCCAAAGGACCCGCCTTCAGTAAAATACGGTCGGGAATCGTGAGCTTTCCGAGATCATGCAATGGTGAAAACATAAATATATGCTCAACAAAATGATCATCTATTCCCATGCTCCCTGCCAGATTTTTGGCAATGAGACGGGCATAGCGAGACATTCGCTCCAGGTGCCCACCGGTTTCAGGATCACGGGAATGGGTCATATCCAAAGCAGACTTCAATGTCGCAAGCAAAGTTCTGATTTTAGAAATCTCGCTATAGACCATGAGTGTAATCATGTGCCCGGCGACATCCATTTCAGTCATCGCCCTTTCGGTAAAAACATTCGGCTGATCAGAATTAAAAAACACAAAACCGAGAAAGCGCTCGTCCCATATCAACGGCATCGTGTAACTGGCCCGGAATCCAGCATCATAAATATTTCTGGTATGGACATGATCGCTGTTGTTGAATACCGCCAGGTCCTGAATGACTCGCGGTCTTCGGGTAGTGGCAACCTCCTGCAGGGAATTGCAGTCTGCAAGCCGGGCATGGTAATGATTCAGCGGGCTGCTCTGGTCACTACTATAGGCATAGGTCCGCAGGTAGTCGGTATCGCTGTCATACAACGCCACCGCCAGACGGGTAAGGTAAGGCATGTGGTCATTGAGTATTTGATGCATATACCTGAGTTTACCCAGAATAGAGTTGTGCTGGTGCAGGCCGCCCCAGGCATCCGAATGACTTGGGGACATTCTGACACCTCCTGTTTACTCGATGTCTACCAATTCGATTCACCCGACAACGATACAGATATGATCGTTGCCGGAACTATTATTGTTCCTGACCGGCACGGAGCGGAAATATGCCTCATTCCCCTTTCATATTCAGACGAATAATGAGAGCCCTGCCCCTAAGGTTTTACACCTGCCGCCCCAGCGCTTACACCTCATAAAAAAGCGGATGTATTTCAGCCCCGACCTTATAACTCATCAGATAAACGCAGTCCGACCTGAATAACTCTCTTCAACAGCACTCAACTACTCCGCTCATTAACTATAGCATTTCACGTTCACTAGCCGCGCTGGCGATATCAACAAATACTGACCCGATGTATACCATCTCCAACATACCTTATGTCAATTATGACAGATTGAAATGTCATTCTCGGCAGACATTTCAGCATTTAGACCCATTACCTCACAGCGTCTCACGTTAAGAATGAATAAATATATAGATATTTCGCGGAGTTATAAAAAACATCAAAATACAGGTAAACTGGCCCAACCTTTGCTCAATTACTTCTCAAGAAGATAAGCAGATAACAGATTCCGAATCCATCATTGTCAAACGAAGGAGAAACTATGAGGAAACATCCAGGGAAGCCCTTGCCACCGTCTCCTCTTTTTTCTGGCGCCATATATGTCAGAGGAGGCAAATTGAGAAACGGGATCTATATTGACATTAGCAAAGTCGATTGAAGGGGTTCACCATGACTAAGCCAATTCCATTTACACCGGATATGACGATGACACCGCAAGTCATTACTTTTTTTGACGAGCCAACCAACACCTTCTCATACATCGTCAAAGATCCAGCTTCCAACGCCTGTGCTGTTGTGGATTCGGTGATGGATTTTGACTACCCGAGTGGACGAACCGGTTATCAGAGTGCGGATGAGATCATTCGTTATATTCTGGATAACCGATTATCTCTGGAATGGATTATCGAGACCCATGTTCATGCGGATCACCTATCCGCTGCGCCTTATATCCAGGAGAAGCTGGGAGGGAAGCTCGGTATTGGTAACGCGATCACCACAGTACAACAAACCTTCGGCAAGATTTTTAACGAAGGCACGGAATTCCAACGCGATGGCTCTCAATTCGACAAACTCTTTGCCGATGGGGACAGCTACACCATTGGCTCAATGACGGCCTATGCCCTGCATACCCCAGGACACACTCCGGCCTGCATGACTCATGTCATCGGAGATGCCGCGTTCGTCGGAGATACACTCTTCATGCCTGATGGCGGAACAGCGCGGGCGGATTTTCCCGGTGGAGATGCCAGAGTACTGTTCCAATCAATTAAGCGCGTATTGTCACTGCCTGTGGATATGCGACTGTTCATGTGTCATGACTACATGCCCGGTGGCCGTGACCCTCAATGGGAAACCAGCGTCGGTGCCGAGCGCAGCGAAAATATTCATGTTAAAGACGGAACATCAGAAGATGACTTCGTCAATATGCGTGAAGCCCGGGACAAAACCCTGGGCATGCCGAGACTGATATTGCCCAGTCTCCAAATCAACATGCGGGCGGGACATCTCCCCCCCCAGGAGGACGATAGTGGCAAGGTATATCTAAAAGTTCCCATAAATGTTCTATAACAGAACATTTATGCGGTAGACGACTTAAAAGCGCAACATTGCACTAAGTTGTTTGCCAAGAGCTTTTACCTATACCGGCTTCTGTCATTTTTACGGCTGAACCTTCAGCCAGACGTATGGAAACAAAAATAAGAGGTGAAGCACTAATGCAATTCAAGCAACTAACCCCTGAACTCTATGTATCGGGACAGCTTCTTCCTGCTGATATCGCGGAAGTTGCTGCACAAGGCATCAAAACCATCATCTGCAACCGCCCGGACGCGGAAAGCAGTGATCAACCAAGCTTTGTGGAAATGGAAGAGGAAGCAGCCCGTCACGGGATCGACATCTACCATTTGCCCGTGATTTCAGGACAGGTTACGGATAACGATGCACAAGCAATGGAAACGCTGCTTGACCAGGCCGTTGGCCCGGCACTGGCCTATTGTCGCACCGGCACCCGCAGTACTCAGCTTTGGGCTCTGTCCCAGGCACTCGGCGGAGAAGACATCAACCAGCTCAGGACGACCGCCAGGTCCATCGGCTACGATGTCTATCCTTTGTTACAACGCTTCGAGGCAAACTTCAGTAAAGCACAGGCCAGCAAACCAGCCATGACTTACGAGCTGCTCATTGTTGGCGGCGGCGCTGCCGGTATCGCGGCAGCTTCAAGCCTGTTATCCCGTCATCCGGATCTGCAGATCGGCATTATTGATCCGGCAGAGCATCATTACTATCAACCAGGCTGGACTCTGGTAGGCGGTGGAGTATTCACGCCTGAAAAAACCGAGCGCCAGATGAGTTCTTTGATCCCCCGGCATGCTCACTGGATCAAGGCAGCTGTCACGTCCTTCGAACCGGAACAAAATCGACTGATGCTGGAAGATAACCGGATTGTTCAATATCGCCGGTTGATCGTTGCGCCGGGACTCAAGCTCAACTGGGAAGGGGTTGAAGGGCTGGCCGAAACCCTCGGACACAATGGCGTCACTTCCAACTATCGTTATGACCTGGCACCTTATACTTGGCAACTGGTGCAACAACTCAAAACCGGCAAGGCCATATTCACCCAGCCTCCCATGCCTATCAAATGTGCCGGTGCGCCTCAAAAAGCGATGTATCTCTCTGCGGATCACTGGCGCCGGACAGGGGTATTGAACAACATTGATATCCAGTTCTATAACGCTGGAGGCGTGCTATTCGGAGTGAAGGATTATGTACCGGCTCTGATGGAATATGTGGAGCGTTATAACGCCAAACTCAATTTCTCCCATAATCTGGTCAAAATTGATGGTTCTACACGAACGGCCTGGTTTGAACACACCAAAGCAGACGGGGAAAAAGAAGTCCTATCTACTGAATTTGACATGATACATGTCTGCCCACCTCAGCAAGCGCCGGATTTCATACGCCGCAGCTCCCTTGCGGATGACGCAGGCTGGGTGGACGTTGACCAGAACACACTGCGCCACAAACGCTATGAAAATATCTGGTCCCTGGGCGATGCCATGAACGCGCCTAATGCAAAAACCGCAGCAGCCGCCAGAATGCAGGCGCCGGTTGTGGCCAACAATGTACTGCAGGATATGGGATTGGGAACAGGGGTTGCACACTATAATGGTTATGGTTCCTGCCCTCTGACGGTCGAAAAAGGCAAAATCGTCCTGGCTGAGTTCGGGTATGGCGGCAAGCTGCTTCCGACATTTCCAACCTGGGTGCTGGATGGCAAACGCCCAACCCGTACTGCCTGGATACTGAAAGAGCGGATTCTCCCACCGGTCTACTGGGAAGCTATGCTCAAAGGGAAGGAATGGCTCACCAAACCGACCGTTGTTGAATAAAACACGCCTTACTGACGTCACACGCCGGACCAATAATCAGGTCCGGCTCATTCAGTTTCCAGGCAACTAAACTGGAAGTTCTTATGTAAATAGGCGTTTTCAAGTAAAGATGCTAATTGCCTGCCGGATTAATGACTCACCGCAAACGAGATTACATGAAGGGACTGACAAAGTATTTTCCAATACTGGAGTGGGGACGACAATACAACCGCGCCACCTTGACCAGCGATCTGGTGGCCGCCTGTATCGTCACGATCATGCTGATCCCCCAGTCCCTGGCCTACGCCCTTCTCGCCGGCCTCCCGGCCGAAGCGGGCCTTCATGCCTCGCTCTTGCCTCTGGTGGCTTACGGTTTGTTCGGCACCAGCCGGACGCTGGCTGTCGGCCCCGTTGCCGTGGTGTCCCTGATGACGGCAGCTGCCATCGGCAGCCTGGGAGTGCTGGAAACAACGGACAAACTCCTGGCTGCGGCTTGTTTGGCCTTGATGTCAGGATTGATGCTCATTGCCCTCGGGGTGCTGAGACTCGGGTTCCTCGCCAACTTTCTCTCCCACCCGGTTATCGCGGGCTTTATCACTGCGTCAGGTATTATCATCGCCCTGAGCCAAATGAAACACCTGCTCGGTATCAACGCCAGCGGCGACAATCTGGTACATCTGTTACAAGGATTATTGGCCCATCTTGATCAGATCAACTTTCCCACCCTAGTCATAGGCATCAGCGCGACCGCCTTTCTTTTCTGGGTCAGAAAAGGTTTACAGCCTTTATTACTCAAGTTCGGGATGGCTAAACGCAATGCCGAACTTGCTTCGAAAACCGGCCCAGTCTTTGCTGTAGTCGTCACAACTCTGACAGCCTATCTGCTGGATCTCGGGAGCTTGGGCGTTGCCTTGGTGGGAGATGTGCCCAGTCAACTTCCCGGGTTCAGTTTACCCAACATCTCTACGGATTTCTGGTTGGCATTGGCAGGACCTGCCGCCTTGATCTCCATCATTGGATTCGTGGAATCCGTGTCTGTCGCCCAAACTCTGGCCGCCAAACGCCGCCAGCGCATTGACCCGAACCAGGAACTGATAGCGCTGGGAGCCGCAAATGTCTCAGCGGGCTCAACTCAGGGATTTCCCGTCACTGGAGGTTTTTCCCGATCTGTGGTCAATTTCGATGCCGGTGCCGAAACCCCCGCTGCGGGAATTTATACAGCCGTAGGTATCGCCATCGCCACATTACTATTAACCCCGTTACTGGCTTACCTGCCCAAAGCGACTCTGGCCGCCACCATTATCGTGGCCGTCCTGTCTTTGGTGGATTTATCCATCCTGAAAAAAACCTGGCGATATTCCCAGGCTGACTTTATCGCAGTCAGTGCAACGATTCTCGTGACACTGGTGCTGGGGGTAGAGTTTGGAGTATCGGCTGGAGTACTGCTGTCTATTCTGATTTTTCTTCTGAAAACCTCACGCCCTCACATGGCCATTGTCGGGCAGGTGGAAGGCACCGAGCACTATCGTAATATTGATCGGCACCAGGTGATAACTCACCCGAATATTCTGTCAGTTCGCGTGGACGAAAGCCTGTATTTTGCCAATGCCCATTACCTTGAAGATCAGATCGACAATCTGGCAGCAGAGCGCCCGCCATTGCAACATGTCATTCTGATGTGCACGGCAGTGAATACCATTGATATGAGCGCCCTGGAATCACTGGAGGCACTCAACAGTCGGTTATCAGATCGTGGAATCAAACTTCATCTGTCTGAAATCAAAGGTCCGGTGATGGACAAGCTAAAACATACAGAATTTATGTCACATCTTACCGGCAATATTTATCTTACCCAGCATCGGGCAGTATCAGATCTGGTTGAACAGGATTACTGTATCTGATATTGATCAATATAACCTGACACTATCCGACTTATGCTGTGCACAGTGTCTGACGCAGAATAAGAACAATGCGGGGTGTCCCATGTCCACTGAACGAGAACTCATGTCCGGGGTCGATACGGCCTGGCTACGGATGGAATCACCGGCCAATCTCATGACGATTGGCGCTGTTCTGATCCTCGAACAACCCATCGATATTCAAAAGTTCAAGCAGATTGTTCAAGAGCGTCTGCTGAAATTCTCAAGGTTCAGACAACGGGTGGTCGAACTGAATGGATCACCGCACTGGGAGAACGACCCACACTTTCATATTGATCATCACATTCACCTGATCGGACTGCCAGGCCGGGACCAGCAGGAGGATCTGCAGAAACTGGCCGGTGATATCATCAGCACGCCACTCAATAATACTCATCCTCTGTGGCAGATACAGATGGTGGACAATTATCAGGGTGGATCAGCACTGATCTTTCGAATCCACCATTGTATTGCTGACGGAATTTCCCTGGTCAGAGTCATGCTGTCGCTGACAGACGTAGACTCTCTGCCGCCCCCAACACTTCAACAGAACAACCATCATGATCGATTGGGAAACCTCTTTACCCCGGCACTTCACTGGTTGCAGCACGAGGTTAACCTGGGCGAACAATTACTCCAGGACGGATTGGCACTGATTGAGCATCCTGAACACTTGATCGATCTTGCCCGGGAGGGAGTCGCGATCACCTCCGAGATCGCGCGAATAGCGGCCTTGCCGTCTGATCCGCCAACCTGCCTGAAAGGCTCACTCAGCGGTAGGAAAAAGGTTGCCTGGTCAGAAGGCCTCTCTCTTACGGAGGTTAAAAAAACCGCCAAAAGGCTCGATGCCACGATCAACGACATTCTATTGACAGCCGCCACAGGGGCTCTGCGCAGCTATTTACTGGAACAGCAGCCGAACCAGGGCGAATTGCTGGACATTGCCCGCCTGCACGCCGCAGTTCCCTTTAACCTCCGGCCTCTGGACAAACCCATTACCCAGCTCGGTAACCAGTTTGGATTGGTTATTGTGGCATTGCCTGTTGGTATTCAATCACCCCTTATGCGCCTGGAACAGGTCAAGCACGCCATGCACAGTCTTAAGCACTCCTATCAGGCCCAGGTGTTTTACGGCTTGCTGGGAGTTCTGGGCAAAGGTCCAAGTGTTCTGGAACAGACGGCCCTGGAAGTCCTCAGCAAAAAAGCCTCCCTGGTCATGACCAACGTACCGGGCCCCAAACAATCACTGTACCTTGCCGGAAGCCGGGTAAGGCAACCGATATTCTGGGTACCCCAGTCGGGTGAGGTCGGTCTTGGCCTAAGCATCCTCAGCTATAACGGAACTGTCCAGTTTGGTGTTGTGGCGGATGAAAACCTGGTGGCAGCTCCGGACCGTCTGGTATCGGGATTCAATGAGGCTTATCACGCGTTACAGGAATTGGCAGCCTCCCGGTCGGAGCCCTGTTGATCCAAATCAAAGGGAAGCGATTCCGGTTCACTTACACTCAATACCAGAGTTCTCAGACATCCGAAACTTCCGGAAAGGAGACAGATCATGGAAAACGCGCATTTTGACACTATGACCGAGCAAATGAAGAAAATGACGGAGCCTGCAACCAGGTTAAATGCGGTCCTGTTTGATCATATGGGCAAGTTAGCAGAGTTCCATCTGAAAACGGTTCGCGCCTATGGCGATCTGGCACTGGAAAACGTCAAAGGTGCCGCTTCGGTCAAAGACATGGAGAGTCTGAAAGCCTATGCCGGCGGACAAACCGAATACCTGGGCCAGCTTGGCAGCCGGATGATAAAGGACTTTCGTACCTTGGGAGAGTTGGGAGTCGAACTGAAAGACGATGTTGAAAAAGCATTGGCCGGCCAGAAGCCAGAGAAAAAATCCCCAGAAGAATAACAGGCTTCTTTTTCTCTCCTGATTGTCTGACCTACTTGCTATGTCGCAGTTGCAGGTAGGTGCAGAATTTCAGGGACCCTCTGATGACAATCACCAACCTGATACGGATCCGCTATGAATTCGCCTTTCTCCGACTCACTCTTTCATCATCGCCTTCTCTCTGACAACCCTGCTGTAAAGATGTTACACAGAGCCGTCGATGCCGCAGATGAGGCTGCCGTGAAGTTTCGGCACCAGCTGGAATACCTTTGGGCCGGAAACAAAGCGGTAAATGACGCCCAGATGTCGACATTGTTCGACATGATGGACAGTTACAGAGTCATTCTGGAGCAATTGGCGCTGCATCCAGTAAAGACGTCAAAGCGGGAAATAAGGCTGCTAAAAGATCAGTCCAGACTCATCATCAACTCCGCCCGCCGTGCTCTCGGACAAGAGGTCGAACCGGTTATCAGTCCTGCCAAAGGGGACCGGCGGTTTGCTCATGAAGATTGGAACGAAAACCTGCTGTTTGACTACATCAAGCAGGCTTACCTCATTAACGCCACGGCAATTCTGGAACTGGTTGACCAACTGGAAGATACCCGCACACACAGCCATGCCGAATTCGTTTTCTACACCCGACAACTGGTGAATGCCCTGTCGCCTTCCAATTTGCCTGTATTGAATCCTGAGGTTCTGCGAAAAATTCAGGAAACCAAAGGTATGAGTATCTTGGATGGTGCCCGAAATCTCTGGGAGGATTACAGAAATAATCCCGGGCTGCTGAATATCACGATGACAGACTATTCTGCCTTTGAGGTCGGTAGCAATATCGCCACAACTCCCGGAAAAGTCATTTATCAGAATGATCTGATGCAACTCATCCAATATGAGCCCACCACGGACAAGGTTTTTAAGACACCACTATTAATCATTCCGCCCTGGATCAACAAATATTATATTCTCGACCTGAAACCGAAAAACTCCTTTATCAAGTGGGCAGTAGACCAAGGCCACACCGTTTTTATCGCGTCCTGGAAAAATCCAGGGCCAGACATGGCCAGTGTTCAATTTGAAGACTATATGTCCCAGGGCTCGCTGGAAGCAATCCGTGTCGTCAAAGAAGCAACCGATGAAGAGGCACTGAATGTCATCGGCTACTGCATTGGAGGGACACTGTTAGGCTGCACCCTGGCTTACCTTCATGCCCATGGCCAAGCGGATCAGATTAAATCCGCTACCTATCTCACGACATTGCTGGACTTTTCCGACCCCGGAGAAATCGGTGTTTTCATCAATGAACATACCATCAGCAATATTGAAAAGTTCCTCGATAAGACCGGCTATTTTGACGGACGCGCCATGGCGTTCAGCTTTAATATGCTGCGGGAAAACGATCTGTATTGGGCTTACTTCGTCAACAACTACCTAAAAGGAGAAAAACCACCGGCTTTTGATCTTTTATACTGGAACTCCGACGGCACAAACCTTCCCGCGGCTATGCAAAAATACTATCTTCGGCATATGTACCTGGAAAACCGCCTGATTCAACCGGGAGGGATTACTCTGAAAAACACCCCCATCGACCTTGGCAAGATTACGACGCCCTGCTATTTCCTGTCCGCCGAGCAGGACCATATCGCCAAGTGGAATTCGACCTACAACGGCGCTAAGGCACACAGTGGTGAGGTCACTTTTGTACTCTCAGGTTCCGGTCATATCGCCGGTGTGGTGAATCCTCCGACAGCCGGGAAATACGGTTACCGGACTTTCAACCCAAAAGCATTATTGCCGCAGGAATCGGAAGAGTGGTTTGAGCACTCTACAAAACACGAGGGTTCCTGGTGGCCACACTGGCAAAAGTGGATCAAACCCCGTGCAGGACGCAAAATTACCGCACGTCACCCTGATAACGGATTACTTCCGGTTCTGGAAAATGCACCGGGAAGTTATGTCAAACAACGCATTGCTGAAGTGATCACCCCCTGACATCACAGGTTTTCATTGGAAGAGCGATCAGGATCGCGATCTCCCGGCTTGTCATGAGTGGCCATCCCGCTGAAAAACACGTAGGATCATGTCGATAAGTGATTCATTTGGCCCTGTATTATCTCCAGATACGTCCATCGGGAACAGCGACAACTCATGACCAGACGAAGTGTTGATATTTTCAACCAGCCGGTCCCACATATTTATCCGCAAGCTTACCTGCAAATTGCGGCGGAACGTGGAGTGGCTGTTTCCGACGTTTTGCAGCGTGCGGCAATCGCAGGGGACTTCAATACAACCTCAGGCAAAGAACTCAGTTTCACTGAGTTCGAGGCATTGATACTGGCCGTGCTGGAGTTGGCCGGCGATCAAGGGATTGGCCTTGAGGTTGGATGGCGCCTTCCTCCCACTGCCTATGGTAATTTTGGGTATGCTTTACTGTGCTGTCCGAATCTCCAGGAGGTGCTTTCTCTATGTCAACGCTTCTGGCACATCAATGCGCGTGGTGTGAACATGAACGCCGATATCCAGGGAGATATCTGTGTGGTAAACCTGACGGTCCCTGACATTATCCGGGAACCCTTTCGACACCAGATTCTGGAAACCACTATTGCCAGTGTGATGAAAGGTTTTCAATTGTTACTCCGGGACAGCACAGCGCAAACAGATATCTGGTTTGACTACGAGGCACCAGCTTACGCAGATGCAGCTTTTCAGCTATTGGGGAACGTTCATTACGGTATGCCGGCAAGCCAATTCCGGATTGCAGAAAACCTTTTGACCCGCCCTCTTGATATGTCCAACCCTCTAGGATTGGGTTTTGCTCTGGAACAGTGCGAAAAAGAGTTTCAACTGACCCAGCTTAAAAGCGATCCGGTTCTGGAAAGGGTTCGCCAGGAGATGGTGTTTGAACAGGAAGGCTACCCTGCTCTGGACGATATCGCAGATCGCTTGAATCTGAGTTCCCGCACTTTGCGTAGAAGGCTGCAGCACCACGGCACCCGCTATAAAACGCTTTTGGAAGAAGCCCGGCGCCGTGATGCGATCAAACTGCTGGATGATAGAAACCTTTCCATTCAGAAGATTGCCGGATTACTGGGGTACCAGGACCCGGCTAATTTCACCCGAGCTTTTCGCCATTGGACAGGCCACACGCCAAGTCAGTATCGCCAAATGCGAAACAATGAATGCCCCCAATCCTCCTCTGGACCGCTCCGGCACTGAGCTTTGGTATCTTACAGGTACCCTGGCGGTGCCTGAAAACCACCTTTTACGTCTACAAGCAATCGTGCAAACTCGATACTGGTGCGGTCCTGATAGGGTCCTGCCAAAATCTGAATATTGACGGGCGTTTTTCTATCGCTTATTCCAACCGGCGCACTTGTCGCCGGAAGACCAAACAGAGTCGCAGGGGAAATCCATACAAACAGATCCATATAGCTGATGCTGTCGCCATTAATCTGAAGTCGACGCCTGGGAATATCAGGCTCCTGCTGATGAAAAATCGCAGTGGTGGCAGTCGGCGGCATCAGAATCACATCGTATTCGTCGAATACCTTGATGAACCTTTCTCTAATCCGCCTTGCAGTCTGATCCAGTCCTGCCCAGGTGGCATAACTGATATTGGTCCCGGCCATGAACCGGGTGAACTGCTTCGGCATTTTGAGCAGCCCTTCCATACGTCCCAACATCAGAGACAAAAGCCACATAAGCAGTCACAATCGTTTCGGGTTTGCCGTTCCTATCACGCCTCCGAGTTGTCGCATGTAGGTGGCATACAGATGTTCAAGATCAACATCTGTCGGCGCTCCGCTATCCACTTTGACTCCCGCTTCCTGTAGGCGCTGTTTCAAGTCACGGTACTGCTGCTGCATGGAGTCATCCACTGGACACATAGGGTCTTCAGTCCACATCAACACCCGATAGTCTCGCAAAGACTCTTTCCCTGCAGGCGGCAATCTCACTTCCCAGCCCGGAGAAAGTTCCGGCGAAGGGCCTACCAGAATATCCAGCATTAACTCAAGATCATCCGCACTGCGGGCCATGGGGCCAGCTACGGCCAGAGGCGGTTCACCAAGCGTTCCCAGTGGTCCGGGAATATGCCCCTGCAGTGAGATAACTCCATGACTGGGTTTATGTCCATAGACACCACAATAGTGTGCAGGAATACGGATCGATCCTGCCAGATCACTCCCCAATCCAAGGGAGGTAAATCCTGCAGCCAGTGCCGCCGCAGCACCGCCGGATGATCCTCCCGGTGTCAAACGGACATCCCAGGGGTTATTAGTGGTGCCGTATATGCGGTTATAACTTTGAATATCAGAGGCAAACAGAGGTACATTGGTTTTGCCGAAAATGATCGCCCCGTCATTTTGTAATCGCTTTACCGCAGGCGCCGCAGACTTGGGATAGTGGTCACGGAACAACGGTGCTCCGGCAGTACAGGCCATGCCAGGCACTTCCCATGTATCCTTGATAGTGAGCGGGAGACCATGCAGCCTGCCTAAAACTTCGCCCCGCCCTATTGCCTGATCTGCCTGGTCTGCGTGCTTACGGGCATCTTCCAGGTTCCTGGCGACCACTGCATTGATTGCTGGGTTATGTTCTTCCACCCGCTCTATATAGGCTTCTAGCAAATCCCTGCTGCCTATTTCACCGGCACGCAGTTTTCCCGTCAGTTCACTTGCTGGCTGATATATCCATTTACGGCTCACTGAAGCTCCTCTCTAGAATCTGTTCATACTGGTTTGACTGTCATTGCCACATGCTTCTGCCAACTCAATCAGCCGCAACGGATGACGCAGGTGTGGCAAATTGCTGCCCAGTGGGGTTGGAAAACTCAAGAACTCCATCATCCAGTTTCCCATATCGAAGCATCATCAAATCCAGAGCATAATTCTGGTGAAGCCTCCAGGGGGCTTTGGAGCCCTGATGAGGAATCGTGCCCTCAGCCCGCTTGATGTAGCCTGATGTCATATCGAGGAACGGTCTGAACTGCACAATGTCGTCCTGATTCCGTGGCGTGCACTGCCGCATCCCTTTTTGATCCATATGGCCCAATACACGAAATATATACTCAGTGACAATATCGGCTTTCAATGTCCAGGAGGCATTGGTATAACCGAAGACCAGACCCAGATTGGGTAGGTCCTGGAGCATGACACCCTTGTAGCAGAGCTTCTGGGTGATATCGAAAGGTTTGCCGTCCAGGAATAGTTCAGCCCCACCCAACGGTTGAATCACCAGCCCTGTCGCCGTTACTACGATATCCGCCTCCAGCTCTTTACCTGACTTCAGTTTGATCCCGGTCTCAGTAAAACTGTCGATCTGATCAGTCTCAATAGACGCTTTACCTGTGCTTAAGGCCTGGAAGAGATCCCCATCAGGGACAATACATAAGCGTTCATCCCAGGGGGCATACCGCGGTGTCAGGTGTTTCGAATCCAACCCATGTCCGATTTGTTTCAGTGCCTGCTTGCGAATAAAGTTCGCCATCGCCTGAGGAAAGGCACGACTCATTTTATAGAGCAACAGGGAAAGGAAAATATTCCGAGTACGAGCCAGTCGATACACCAGTTTCTCCGGCAGAAACCGACGCAGGAAATTGGACACCGCATCTTCACGGGGCAGGCTCAGAATATACGTCGGAGAGCGTTGCAGCATGGTGATACTCTCGACCTTGTCAGCCATGGCAGGGACTAGTGTCACCGCTGTCGCACCGCTACCGATCACCACCACCTTTTTTCCGGAATAATCCAGATCTTCAGGCCATTTCTGGGGATGAATGATTTTGCCCTTGAAGCTATCCACTCCGGGGAAATCAGGTTGATAGCCTCCATCGTAATTGTAATAACCTGCGCAACACAGTATAAAGCGGCAGGTATAACGCACCAGCTCTCCGTTATCTGCGTTTGCCTCAACGCTCCAGATAGCCTGCGAGGAATCCCAGTACGCGCGTTTTACATGATGTCCAAATCGGATCTGATCTTCGACATTATACTCAGCGGCAGTTTCCCGGATATATTCCAGGATGGATGGACCATCCGCGATGGCCAGAGGGTTACTCCATGGCTTGAAGTTATATCCGAGCGTATACATATCCGAGTCTGAACGAATGCCAGGATAGCGGAACAGATCCCAGGTACCGCCGATAGCCTGCCTTCGTTCCAAAATCACAAAGGATTTGTTCGGCAACTCTCGTCTTAAATGACAGGCAGCTCCGATGCCGGAGAGCCCGGCCCCAATAATCAATACGTCACTGTAATGGTTTGCCATGAAAACCTTCCACCTGATCGTTATTTTTATTTGATGTTCTTTGGGAGATCACTTGAGCTATTGTGGCACGTTCTGAAACCAGATATGAGGGGTGATCAGGTCATATTTTTTGTCATTAGTGGCCACCACTCTATCAACAGTGCATACTGACGACATCCGACCGATGAACAGAGGTATTCAACCCATGAATGTTCTCTATAACGAGGTTTGATTTCCTTTCAATCTCGGCGATCGCTAGAGTAATGTGTGTACAGATAGCTCTTTACCCTCCCCAAACCTGACCAGGTTTCAACAACACTATGTATCAGTCCACTCCGTCAGATTCCGCTCTGGTAGTAGAAGGTGGTGCAATGAGAGGTGTATTGGCCTCCGGCATACTGGATGAGTTTATTCACCAGAGCTTCAATCCGTTTGATATGTATCTTGGTGTATCAGCGGGCGCAGGTAACCTGGCTGCTTACCTGGCAAATATACCTGAAGATTTACACTGACTATGCCCTGCGTCCTGAGTTTATCAGCTTACACCGTTATCTGAAGGGCGGTCACATTATGGATCTTGATTGGCTTTGGGATATCACAATCCGTGAGATACGCCTGGATCTCAAACAAATATTCAGCCATGGAAAGCCCTTCCTTATCTGTCTCACGGACATCCTCTCCGGCGAACCGGATTATCGACAACCTACCTCAGGTAATCTTGAACACCTGTTAATAGTCTCCAGCGCTCTTCCTCTACTATATCGCCATTTTCCTCTGGTCGATGGAAGACCTATGGCAGACGGAGGGCTGGCTGATGCGATCCCGGTTGCAGAAGCCATCCGCCGGTGCGCCCGTAACATCATGGTGGTTCGCTCCAGACCAGCCAATTATCAAAAAACCGCGTCAAGACTTCATCAGCTACTGGGATGGAAGTTGAAACAGTATCCGGCATTGATCAAACTCCTGGCAGGACGAACAGAACGCTACAATCAATCGCTGGCACTGATACGGTGCCCTCCTGAAGGGGTCAATATCATTGAAGTCTGCCCTCCGGAAAGCTTCAGAGCAACTCGAATGGGGAAGGACATCAAAACGCTGCAACAAGGTTACCAGCAGGGCCGGGATCAGGCTCTGGAAGCTATCCGTCGATGGCATGAGACAGTTGGTGAATACAGTGAATAAATCAGGAGAGCCTGGATTTTCAAAGCTATTTACTCTCTGCGTCAGATGGCAGTGACACAATATCAAACCAGTAATTATCCATAACACTAACGACCTTGCACAGCTGCTCGAAATGAATTGCGCACGGCAATACCGAATTTGCGCCACAGGAATAAAAAAGATGGGCGGCTGCCATGTGATCCGGCGAGAAAAAAACGATGGTGGGAACAATCTTCCAGCGCCGCACAGACTGCAGATCGTCCAGTGTTTGGCGGGCTCTTTCAGCATCACCGAGATACGCAATTAAAAATAGATCGATCCGCTGAGGCAATTGCTGAGAGGCTTCGGGAGCGGTCAGGTCCGTAACGGAACGACACACTCGAAAGTCGTGATTGATACCGAACACTGAGAATGCTTCATCGATGTGTCTGGCCACATCGGCATCATCAGCAAACAGCACGAGTGTTCGCGACTGGAACTCATCGCTGTCTGTCATGGAATGTCACCCCTTCACCTCACCGGCGATAAGCGACGGGCGCAATTTGGTCTCCAGCAATCGAGTGATAGACCTTACCGGCAGAGGCTTATAAAAATAATAACCCTGTCCCAGACTGCAACCTTGTTCCAGAATTTCCTTGGCGTGTTTTTCTGTTTCCAGGCCTTCGGCAATCACTTCCAGTTTCAAGCCTTCGGCCAATAGTATTATGGCACGAGTTATTGCTGGATCAGAAATACTGCCAGCACCTTTTTCAGAGACAAAGCTTCGATCGATCTTAATTCGGTCAAGGGGAATGTCTTTCAGGTATCGCATGGAGGAATACCCAGTTCCAAAGTCATCGATCGAAATTCTGATGCCCATATTACGGAGCGTGTTGAACATGTGAAGACTGGCGCTTCCGGATTCAATGAACACTTCTTCTGTCAGCTCAAGCTCCAGATCAGTGGCGTCGACACCGTATTTCGATACTGTTTTGAGAACAAAGTCAAAAAATCCCCTGTATTTCAGCTGTTTTGGGGACACATTGACGGATACGGGAACTTTGAATCCCATATCATTCCAGGCCGCCATCTGCCGACAGGCCGACTCCAACACCCATTCGCCCAAGGGAATAATCAGACCGGACCGGGTTGCAATCGGAATGAAATCTATCGGCGACACCACACCTCTTTCCGGATGGTTCCACCGGACCAGTGCCTCAACACCGACAATATCATGAGTTTGCAAATCCACCTGCGGCTGATAGTAGAGTTCAAGCTGGGAATGATTGATCGCCTCTTTCAGTCCCCGTTCAATTTCCAGCCCCTGAACCAAACGCTCCTGCAGACTTTCCGTAAAAAAGTGGTAATGACCCGGGCCCAGCGCTTTGGATTCATACAGCGCCATATCCGCTTTCTGCATCAGCTCGATACCTATCGCGCCGTTTTCAGGGTACATGGCAACCCCTATACTCACGGAAATATCCAGAGTGGTATTACTCACAGGAGCCGGACGCCCAACCCCCTCTATGATTTTTGAAACAATCATCTCAACATCATGATACCCCTGAATATTGTCCAGCAGTACGGTAAATTCATCCCCACCGATTCGCGCGACAAAATCACTCTTTCTCACCAGTCGGCGCAGCCTGTCACCCACCAGTGTCAACAGCAGGTCTCCGACATGATGCCCCAGAGTGTCGTTAACATCTTTAAAGCGATCCAGATCCATAAAGATCACGGCGAGCCTGCTTCTGCTCCTTGCCGCTCGGGCAATGGCAAGTTCCATGTGTTCTTCAAAAATGTATCGGTTACCTAATCCAGTCAACGGATCACGGCGAACTAGCCGGGCGATTTCCTGCTCTGCGGTCTTGCGTTCAATCGCATGCCGGATACTGCGGTCCAGGAGGGTGGAACTA
Source organism: Hahella ganghwensis DSM 17046 (assembly GCF_000376785.1). GTDB lineage: Bacteria > Pseudomonadota > Gammaproteobacteria > Pseudomonadales > Oleiphilaceae > Hahella > Hahella ganghwensis. The sequence goes on along the minus strand of NZ_AQXX01000143.1, from coordinate 159,967 downwards.
ATTTCATCTTTTGGAATAAAGTCAGCCGCCCCAGCTTTGATGAGCATATCATCCAATTCCACCGCTGTGCTGCCGGTCATCACTATGATTGGTTTCTCAATCCTCGCCTCTTGAGCACGCTTGAGCAGCTCAAAGCCAGTTTCATCACCGAGAAAGTAATCCACTAAAATGACGTCGTACTCATTGTCTATCAGTACGCTCACAGCATCTTTGTAGTTGCTGATATGCTCAGTCTCATACTTCGCCCTGATACTGCTTTTAAGTGCCTGGTTAATCAGCACAAAGTCCTGGCGATCATCTTCCACCACCAGGACCTTTATCTGTTTTTCACCTTTGGAAGATGTTTGCTTTTCCATAGGGATCTCCATTGAGGCTGAACCAATACCGATATACTTCGCTGATAATCTTCTCCAGGCTGGCCAGATCATCCGGTTTACAGATATATGAGTTGGCACCCAACTCATAACTGTTTGTGATGTCTTCTCCCGACTCTGATGTGGAAAATACAATAATCGGGATAGACGCCAGTCTTGAATTTCTCCGGATATCCCTCAAACAACTTCGACCGTCTTTTTTCGGCATATTGAGATCCAGAAAAACGATACAGGTAGAACTGAAAGTCTCCAGTTCTTTCTCGTCGCTCTGCAGAAGATCCAGAGCTTCCATAAACTCTTCCCCGTCCCGAAAACTTCTGACCTGGAAAGGTATTTTGGACCTTTTCACCGCCGTGGTTATCAGCAAAAGATCTTCAGGGTCATCATCGACCACCAAGAGTTGTGCCATCTGATCAAAAACCAATGTCCACCTCCGCTGGCTGAATTGGAAGCTCAAAATAAAACGCCGCTCCCTTACCAGGAGCCCCTTCTGCCCATATCCTTCCCTGGTGCCGTTCAACAATCTTGCGACAGATTGCCAGTCCCATCCCAGTCCCGGAATAGGTTTCCCGGCCGTGAAGACGTTTGAACACCTCAAAGATCTGTTCTGAATGCCGGGGTTCAAAGCCAATGCCATTGTCTTTAATACACACTTGATAAAGGTTGTCCTCAACCTGTTTACCGCTGACCTGAATAATCGGCTTCGCACCACTGGCACGGTATTTCAGGCTGTTGGCAATGACATTCTGCATCAATTGGCGAATCTGACTGCTATCACATTCAATAGTCGTCAGTGGTGCGATATTGATTTCTGCCCCGGTTTCATCAATGGAAAGCTGCAAATCTGCCTGGACGTCCTCAATCACCTTGTCCAGATCCGTCGGCTGAAAAACACTTCCTTTGGAAGTGACCCGACTATAGGACAACAAGCTGTCCAACAACTCCCGCATTCTCTCCGCTGCACTGACCACATAACCGGAAAACTCTTCCCCCTCAGAAGTAAACTTTCCATAATCCCCACTCAGAAGAAGCTTGGAAAAAGAAATAATTTTGCGAAGTGGCTCCCTTAAGTCATGGGAGGCAATAAAGGCAAACTCCTGCAGCTCCCGGTTGGATCTTTCCAATGCAGCATTTCGGTTTTCAATGCGACGTTCATACTCTTTTCGCTCACTGACATCGACGACAGAAGCAACAATTTCCTGCCGCTCAATACTGCCGACGGGGTTCAAACCTATTTCCACCGGGACTCTTGTGCCATCCTGCCGCAAGCCGTAGAGGTCCTTGCGTTCACCCATGGCACGACGTTCCGGGGCATCACAGAAATGAGTTCGATCCTCGACATGCTGTTCACGAAGTTCCGCGGGAACCAGCATTTCAATATTCTGCCCTTCCAGTTCATTGGTCGCGTAGCGAAAAATGGAAAGCGCCTGTTCGTTTGCCTGAAGTACGACGCCCTGTTGATTAATCACAATCATGCCGTTGGGTGCGGATTCAAAAATACTGCGAAATCGTTGCTGGGCACGACTGGCCAATTCAATCTGATTTTCCAGCGCCTGCTTGGCTGATTCGAGCTCCCGTGTCCTTTCAGCCACTTTATGTTCGAGTGAGAGGTAAAGACGACGTAACTCCTGCTCCACATCTTCACGACGCGCCATTTCGTCTCCCAGAGCTTTGTTTCGCTCCGCCAGAACTGACAGGCTCGGCATATTGAGCACCTTCGGGAGCAACGGCCAGATCAGGACAGCCGTCATGACAGAAACCACAGCAGTAAGGAGTTTGACACCGCCTTCCAGATAGTAGTCATTGTGCCAAGTGTTCCAAATGTTAAGCAGATGAGTCGTGCCGCAGGCAAATATAAACGTCGCGAAGAGAATGAAGATCCAATTAAATTCCAGATCCCGTTTTTTATACCAGATCAGATATAACACCAGGGGAATTGAATAATAAGACACTGCGATAAGCGCATCGGACAGGGTATGCAAAAACACCAGCTCGGTCTGCCACAAGTAGCAATACCCGTGCGGAGCAAAACTTGACGAAGTTATTTGGGCCAGCGTTTCGTCCATGCATCCTCCGATGAAAAAGTGCTGAACAGGTTGGATTATTCCAGTACGGCTATGCCCATAGCGCATCTGGAGGCCCCCAGTAACTCCATAAATTCTTGGGGCAGCAACCAACTATCAGTTTAGAACGCGATATCGTTTAAAGCGAATATCCGACTATATCAGTAGGCTATTTTTGACAAGTTTGAACAGAGGGTGTTTGCATTTGGGGGGGATCGGACAGGCAGCATATTTGCCTGTCCGGTAGGTAAGAGGGAGATGGTTATTTTACACCATAGTCTGCAAGAATTTTCTCGTAGGTTCCATCAGCCTTGATCGCAGCCAACCCACGATTGTAGGCATCAATAATCTGTTGTCCTCTGGCGTTCGCCTTGCCGGCGGCAACATGAAGGTTATTCACAGACAAAGCCTCTTTGGTAAAGTCCACGGCCCCAAGATCCAGTCCAGCACCTTTGATGACCGACTTGGCGACAATTTCATCCTCTAGTGTCAGGTCAATTCTTCCGCTCACCAGCTTTTTGATATTCGCCTCAATAGAGCCCGCTTCCGGCCTGGAAAAGTTTGTAGAGCCGGAAAACTCATCCCCATAACCACTGACGATCCCTACCTTCTTGCCACTCAAGCTATCCAGCCCAGTGTATTCAAACGGATCGCCTTTCTTTTTGATGAACTTGATACTGCTTTGTACATAGTAGTCACTGTATATCAGGTAACTACTGCGCTCCTCCGTAAACCAAGCACCGGGAAGAAGATCGACATTACCGTTTGCCCGGTTCCAGGGCATGATGCGGAAGTCCACGTTATACCCTTCTTTAGCCATTGCCGCTTTTAACAATGCAATGGAAATCCCAGGATCCGGGCCCTCCTGGACAAACGGAGGCCAAGGGTCCTGCGCCGCAGTGACATTTTCAGCCATCGCTGAAAATGTGGTGAACAAACCTAGAATCAGGGCAGAAATGAATTTCATGCTAACACCTCATTTGTTGAAGACTTGCTCTTTCCACAAACTTTTATCTACAACGGAAACCAAAGTTCCCTCGACAGGTATTTTCCTCAGGTTTTGAATTTGGACAGCCTTCCCAATACCTCTCCGGCAAGCTGGCTGACATCTTCCGCCCTCTCCGCCGATGCTGTGGCATTCTGGGAAAGAGACGTCGCCACTCCGGAAATTTCCACGATATTCTGATTGATTTCGTTGATCACATTGCTCTGTTCATCAGACGCCGTGGAAATGTGGATATTCTTTTCTGCCATGGTCTGTATGACCAGATTGATTTCCTCAATCGCCTCGCCGGCTTTATTCACCCGCTCAACGCCAGCCTGAGTACGCTCTGCCAGAGAGGCTACCCCTTTCTCAACCGCATCGCTGACGCTTTGAAGGGTTTCGATACTGGCCTGGATTTCATCCGTGGACTGACTGGTTTTCACCGCCAGGTTACGGACTTCATCCGCCACCACGGCAAACCCCCGGCCAGCCTCGCCAGCTCTGGCCGCTTCAATGGCTGCGTTCAAAGCAAGCAGGTTGGTCTGTTCGGAAATGCTCTTGATCACTTCCAGTACCTGGCTGATATTTTTACCTTCAGAAATCAACTGGGATGCACGAGTGGTGACAGTGGCAATTTCGGTCGCCAGTGAGTCAATATCCCGTACCACGTCACCCACAATGGACTTGCCCTGGGTGCTTTTGTCCATGGCGGCACCCGCATCTTCCGACGCCTGCGCGGCACTTCGCGCCACTTCAGAGATAGATTCGGTCATTTCCGAAGTGGCTGTTGCCATCATTTCTATCTGGGATTGCTGACCAGTCAGATGCTGAGAAGTTTCCATGGCCATTTCGCGGTTCTTATCTGACTGATTCTGGAGCTCAACTGCTGCCGCACTGATGCTGGATACAATTTCTTTCAGCGAATTGACGAACATGTTGAACCCATTGGTCAGGCGATCCAGTTCCTTGCCGGGGGGAAGCTCCAGTTGCTTGGTCAGATCCCCCTCACCGGTTGCAATTTCCTGTATGGCATCTGAAATGACTTCGATCGGTTTCAGAACAGTGCGGCTCAACACCACCAAAATCAGTAATGTGATCGCAATATCCAAAACCACAATCATCAGCACTTGTTGAGTCAAAAGGCTGTTTAAGCGCGGGGCGATAATATTCATGTCCGCATAAACGGTGACCTTGCCCACGGAGTTTTCTTCGCCGTACTCAACATAGATCAGATCAGCCTCAACTGTATTGGTAGTGGTCTGTGGCGGCGCAGTGATCTTGACAAAAACGGGATTGCCACTTTCATCCACGCCGTCCTTCCCGAACCATGCCAGGGTTTTACCGTCCGCGCCGGCCACCTGTATCGCGGCCATCACATCTGCGGTCAGTTCTGATTTAATGTTGGCATTCAGAGGATCAATACTGTAGCTCCAAATCGGTCCGGGAAGGCTCAGTTGCATCCGGCCGACTGCAGCGTTAACGGCATTATTCAAATCTTTGACTAAGTCATCCTTGAGGCTTGTATAGTTGTAATAGCCGAACAGCACCAGTATCAATGTGACGACTACGACAATTTGACTGATAAATTGAAACTTGATGCTTCTGAGCATGACTTTCCTCACCACTACTTTTTAAATGCCTACTATTTCAAGGCAACAGACGACAATATGCACAGGTGATTTGAATGGGAATTCACCAGTAACAATAAGAATAGACAAGATTTGATCATTAGATAAAAAAAGTCAGAAATTTTGTCGCTCCCCAGTCTTGGAAGACGCTCACAGGCAAAAGGAGAAACCACTTCCTCCCTCGATACCAGGAATGCCACCCCTCCTAACCGGCCAGCAAATCAGCACCGGCAAATCAACAAGAGTTATCTATACTCTATACTTGAATAAAAAACGCACAGATCGAATTTCATAAGGCCTGACTTCTAACAATCCCAAGAGGCTAAACCATGAACCATCGTTTTACCTGCTTGATGACTCTTCTATTCACCTTCATCAGCCTTCCTTCATATGCCATAGATGTCTGCCATGCGGAAGCACGGGAGGGCTCGGTTCTGGACCAATACTCGATAGAGCTATTGAAATACCTGATAGAAAGCTCAGGGGAAACCGCCAATCTGATCCCCTATAAACCCTCAGGGGCGCAGGCTCGGAAGGAGTTACAGTTAAAGGAAGGAAAGTATGATATTGACTGGCTGGGAGCCACAGCAGAAATTGAAGAGAGGGTCCCACGTTCCCCATTTTGAGGGGGCTGCTTGGTCACAGGGTTTTCATTACCAACAAGGAAACCAGCAGCAAGCTATCGAAAGACATGTCGATCGATGCGTTAAAATCCATGACTCTGGTTCAGGGACAGGGCTGGGGTGATATTCCTATACTGGTCGGTGGCGGTTTTACCCGTATGCAGACCAGCCCCAGCTTCGACAACATTTTCAAGATGATTGACAGCAATCGGGCAGATCTGTTTCCCAGATCAATCATAGAGCCCTATGGGGAACTCAGCAGCCGCTGCAACCTGGACGACAGTTATGTATGCACAGACAAGAATATGCTGGTGGATGACAATCTATTGGTGGTCTATAAACTGCCCATGTTCTATTTTGTTTCACCCAAACGTCAGGACCTGATTGACCTTCTGAATAAAGCCTTCACAAACAACTATGACGGTTTTCTCGAATTCTTTAATAACCATCCACTGGTCAAGGATTCACTACAGAAAATGGAAGGCCGACAGGTTTTCAGAATTGAACAGAACGAATCACTGAGCTCAGCGACCAGCTCTCTGCCGGATAAGTATTGGCTGAGCCTGTAACACCGGCGAACATAGCCGGCCCCTAATCAGGTTTACGCAACCCGACGGTGATTGCGGCGATATCCGCTGCTGGCTTACTGGCATCAAGCACCAGCAGATCGCCGCTACTACTGATAACACCGTAGCGGCCGTTGATGGTCAGTTCACCATCACTGTCAACGTTGTAATCCATGCGCTCTTCGCGCAGTGCCACATCATTGGTGACCAGGGTTTGGCGATTTATCCCCGAGCCCTCGCCGTCTGCCACGTATTCACTCAAAATCAGGGAACCTTCAACAGCATCCTGTTGCAATGTTGCCAACCAGTAGGTTCCTGAGAAAGTATTGTTAGCCAGCGTCTCGGATGAATGACGCACACAAAGGTTCCAACTGATGCGTTTTTTCCAGGCCTTGTCCAGAGGTTCTATTGCAGATACCGGTTCCACTGGAGTTGTAGGGTAACCACAGTCAGGCTCGCCTTCGGCGCAGGTTTTGGTACCCGCAAAAAGATCCGCATCTATCACACGCTCGACATAGGCCACCCTGGAAAAGTGTACAAAACTTCCATCTTCAGAGGCTCCACCAAAAGCCTTGACCTTGATGGGACAGTTTTCCACATAGGGTAGGGCACAAAAGAGTATTCCGTGTCTGATTCGTCTACCAGCCTGATTTTGTCACAACTGTTATCAAGCACTGATGCGAACACTTCCGCCAAATCTTTATCGGGCTCCTCATCGGTGACTGTCAGAACTTTGTTGTCAGTAAAATCATATTCCAGAACCTTGTCCGGATCTCCTGTACCCGGAGTGGTTTTGGACAGGGACAGGCTACCATCATTTACAAAACGGGCGGTGTAGGAATGGATTTCAATGGGAGACTCAGCGATGGGCTCCCCATCGCCGTCCAACTGGTCTTCCATGCTGATACAGGTGTATTCACCAGATGTCAGATCAGGAGGAGTCACCTCTATAACTTCACTGTCAGGCAAATCCCCGATCGGAACAAATAACCCCAAAGAGACTTCCTGAGTATTCAGTGTCATGAAGGAGGTAAGAGCTTTATTCGGTAACATTAAGCGGAAACTGGCGTTCTTTTCTGAGTAATATTGTTTTTCGCTCTGATAGCGCCATTCGATACCACGGTAGGGGATAAACTCGCCGGAATGGTCCTGCTCTAAGGCATCAAGAAAGGTCGAAGCAGCTGTAGCAGCTGTGTAGCCGACAGAAACTCTTGCCTCTCCATTAGTGATCGAACCTTCTGTGCCAATGGAGTTTCCCTGAAGAAAAAACGGATCGCTCAATACTAACGGTGTCTTGGGCTTATTTTCCATCTCCTCACAGCCGGTGCCTGCCAGCAAGGGAATAAAGAGTGCCAGGACCAATTTGGGGAGCGATGGTGAATTCAAAGGAGCCAGGTACATTGCCATTCCGTTACAAAAGTCAACAAATGATTACTCAGGCATACTAAGGTGCTTGAATAAAATTACGTTGACCTACTTGGCAATTGTAAAAAGCATGCGACGGCAGAAGGCAGGCTTTGGCTCCAGAAGAGCTCATGCCCCCAGGGACTTAAAATAAATCAGGAACGACGTTTTCGATATTTGGGATTGGTGGAAGCCGCCATTCCAGCCAGCGACAAATATTCGTCAAATGAGGCAGTGATCGCATCTGTCAGCTCTTCCGGGTCTTCTATCAATTCCCTGTCGACATTGATTCCAATCTGCACACCACCGTTATAGCTCAACAGGCTCAATCCCAGACCAATATCTCCTGCCTGGGGAACCCAGAACATTAGTTCCTTAACCTCACTGCCAGCCAGGTAGCGGGTGCGGCGCGCAGCTGGCACATTCGACAACACCAGAGAGGTTTTATTGCTGAATAATTCCAACAGGGAATCCTGTACACTCTGCGGCACCAGCCCAATTGCCGTCAGCAAAGCATGAGATAAGGTCGGCTGCATGGACTCTTTCAAGGAGACCATGTCATGCTTCACTTTATAGAGCCGTTCCACAGGATTACCGATTTGCGCTGCCAACGGCACAAATACAGTGCCAAACTGATTGCCCAGTTCATGTAACTGCACCCTGCCAGCTCTGGTTTCAAGGGGGCGCAGATTAACAGGCAACGTGGCGTGCACCTGTAACTCATCAATATTTTCCTCCCGATCAACCAGCAAGGTCCGCAAACCACCACTGACACAAGCCAATAGCACATCGTTGATCGTGCAGCCGAAGCTCTGGGCAATGTGTTTGAAATCGGACAATGGAATCGCGTCTGACCAGCTACAGGTTTTCATTACCCCCAGACTTCTTCTCAGGGATACTGCGTTATCCGAAGGCAAGGCAGCCAGTCTCGCCAATTCCGCAGCACCATTCAGGCCAGACCTCAGGGTGTCCATCGCGTAATCGGCATCCTGCAGCATGTGACGACCTTCCTCGGTCAGGCGATAACTGAGACGGGTACACTTTTCCACGGCCCGGGCCAGACTTTCTATCCCAAATGACAATGCCTGTTTGGCCTGTTGCGAATCTTTTTCCGCCTCCTGGGCTCCCGGAAACGGATCAATATTGGGCGTCTGGTCAGAAATACTTCCGAAAACAGCGGCCAGCGAAAGCCCGTCGGCATAACTGTGATGTACCCTCATGACAGCAACATGTTGCCCCTGATAGTTCTCGACCAGAACAAACTGCCACATGGGTTTGGTGGGGTCTAACGGAGTACTCATCTGTTCTCCGATAAACTCCTGCAGCGTTTTCTTGTCAGCAGGTTCAGGTAACGCAACCCGGCGCACGTGATAATCCAGCGAAAAATGAGGAGAGGATTCCCATAAGTACACCCCCGAGTGACATCTGGGGGCTTTCAGGAAACGGGAAAACGACAAAAACCGGGTACGGACCAGCTCCTTGAATTTACTGAACTTAATCGGCTCCACAACGGCCATGGCGGTGATGACCATATTATTTGTCGGGCGATCAAGCCGCAGCCACGCAGCATCGACACCATTAACAGGTTCGAAGGAAGAGTCAGTCATAGATAGTATTTTGATAGATTGTATTTTGGTTGCCGTACTCACTGAATTATTGCATCCCTGTGATGATACCGTGAATTCCGGGTGACCGTCGATTTACAGGACAGTGGCCGGGAGATTACAAAATGTTACAACCATCCATCATACCCAGACCTATAATCGAGTAATCAACTACCGCCAGGAGGGCCTTGCCGAGCTGTTTAGCTCATATTTATGGCATGATGAAAGGACTGACCGGTGATGTCTATTAGCCGAAGGTTTGCTTCAGGCTATAAATAAACCACCCGGTAATAACAAAAAAATAACGATAATCCCGTCCTGGGGAACCTCAAACCACGACTGATTGATGCTAATTGGGGAGGAAGACCGGACTATAAAACGGGGGCATAGGCAGACTGGGAGTACAGCTCAATGAAAGCCATTCATGCGCGAAAGTTATTACGTCCAATCGACCCGGCTTATTCAGAAATGTTTTCCGGAAGGGTCTATACCATTGGCAAAGGGGCAGCCTCTGTCAGGAATCATAGCGCCCCTGCCGAGAATACCGTCATTGGTGTCCATGGCTTTCTGGAAAACCACTGCTACTTTACCCAAACCTATCAGGCACCAGATACTGAACTGATTCTGCTGACCTGCAGCAATTACCACATTCCAGTCAGCGGACCCACAATCGAGGAAGCTTCTTGGCAAAAGCCCATCAAATACCTTGAAGCAACGATCGAATATGATGCGTCTGTACTAAATCAAGCCATCGAAAACCTGCCTTCCACCAGCCGTGTTAGAGTCCACGGTCACAGCCGGGGCGGCGCAGTCATTATGGAGGCTATGCAGCAGCGTCCAGACCTGTTTGAAAATGTAGATGTCGTGCTGGAAGCACCAGTGCTGCCGCAGGGCAAGCTTCACCCTCTGGTCAGCGCCCTCCTTGATCCGGTCAGTCACGGCATGTGGCCCTGGGTAATCAGATTAATCAACTCAGCCCCGTCCACGGCATATGGCCAGACCTTTTTCGGCAAGCTGAATCCCCGCAAACGGGCGCTTCTGGATAAACTTTTCGCAGCGACTCGAGACCATCTGACCATCGTAAGAAATATCGAAAATATTATTGCCTGGATGGAAAAAACAGGCCCAGAGAGTTATCAACACATGCGGCATGGCACGATTCTGATTCCCAAAATTGACCGCATTCTGGATCGCGAAGCCATGCTGAAAAGCGCAGAGCATTCTTCAAATGCGATTCGCATCATTGAAACCGGTGCGACCAGCCACTTCGTCACATTGGACAGCCAGGAATGGGTACCCTCCCTTGCCCACCTCCCAGAGCTCCATGCCAAAGCAATGGGATCAAAGGGCGGCTGACAATTCTCATGGCACTAGGTAGGTTAACCTAGGCTATCTCGGTTACACTCCAGAAATATGACGATCAACGGCTTCCGCGTTATTAAACGGGGATCGGCTGTCGCTTTGTATGCCTCTCCTGCCAGATTCCACACAAAGCGTTTATGTTCGATGCCCCCATGGAGCCATCATTGAATGAATTTATCGAGGTCAGATGTCTAAGGAAAAACTGCTGAGTGTGCAACCCAAGACCCCACATATCCGAAGACTGCAGCAACTGCTTCTGGAATACCATGAATACCGTCAGCAGCGGGATCATCATCCGCTGGGTGATTTCATAGATTATCTGGGCGATTGGCAGGTTACCCGCTTAAAGCGTACCCACCATGATCTTTACACCACGCCTCAATACCATGATGCCCTGGAATTCCTGTTAAAAGACCTGTACTCCCCCAAGGAGTTTGCCAGGCGGGATGCGGATCTGGAACGAATTTTCCCAGTGATGGTCAAATTGGTTCCGGATCAGGCATTAGGCACCGTGGCGAATCTGATCGAGCTAAACCTGTTAACCCAAAAGCTGGATGAGCACATGGCAGTAGTGCTGACCGAAGAACTAAAAGTGGAGGAGATTACTGAAGAAAGCTACGCTGAAGCTTTCCGCCGATGTCAGAACCTGGCTGCCAGAGAACACCAGATTCACCTGATTCGCAGCTCCGGTGAAGCACTGGAAAAATATGTCAGAAGTCGATTTCTAAACTTCAGCCTGGCAGTGACCCAGGGGCCGGCGGAAATGGCCGGACTGGGTCAGTTACACCAGTTCCTGAACCGCGGATTGAAAGCCTTCAAATCCATCGGGGGCGTCAAACAACTGCTGACAACGATCATCTCCCGGGAAAACGAAATTCTGCAAAGAATTTATACCGGGTATGAGGAACCTTTTGTGTTCCAGTGAGGGTGAGCGCTCAGCTTCGGGTCAGACTCTACAGGCCGGACCACGATGCATTTCAGATGACAATCACACCACACCGTCCATATTATCCAGGTGGTGGTGAACCTCTTGCTCTATCCGGTCTTTGAAAGGCCGGACAAGCAATCCCAGCTCCAGGCGAATATGCAGTTTCTCGGGTGTCACTTCCAGTTGACCTTTAACGCCTGAGCGCTTGAACTTCAGGACATCTTCCTGCCACTGATAATCAACGCTAAACCGCTGTGACAGACTGACCGCCAGATCATTGGCAGTCTTCTTGGCATGTCCAATATCCATCGTATGTTCACGGGTTATTTCAATTACTGACATTTCTTACAACCTTTCAATAAAATCCAAACGTCTATGATGTGCGGATATTACTCCATCAGCGCCGCTTCGTCCTCTTCCTGAGACTGTTTCAGGAAAAGGCCATAAAGTGATTCTCAACAAAACAACATCCGAATCTCGCCACTGATCCACACTATACATTCTATCTCTTCGATTGCGGGTAGGACTTTCTTAACGAGATGAGTAGAATACCGTCCAACATTGCTTTAGGAGAGAGGGTCCATGGCCGACCAAAACACCACACATTTTGGCTACAGGGAAGTCCCTGCCAAAGAAAAAGAATCTCATGTTGCCAAGGTGTTCGACTCTGTTGCCAGTAAATATGACATCATGAACGACCTGATGTCGCTCGGCATTCATCGCCTGTGGAAGCGATTTACTATCGATAAAAGCGGTGTACGTACTGGGCACGCAGTATTGGACATTGCCGGAGGCACAGGAGACCTGGCCAAGAAGTTTGCCCGTATTGTCGGTCCTTCGGGACGCGTCGTCCTGGCGGATATCAACGCCTCCATGCTGGAAGTCGGCCGTGATCGTCTGACCAATGAGGGGTTCGGTGGCCAGGTAGAGTTTGTTCAGGCAAATGCTGAAGCGTTACCCTTTCCAGACAACACTTTCGACTGCATCACCATTGCTTTCGGACTGCGAAATGTCACCAACAAAGACACGGCACTGGCAGATATGGCCAGGGTCCTGAAGCCCGGCGGACGTTTGCTGGTACTGGAATTTTCCAAACCGGAAAACCCCCTGCTGACCAAAGCATATGACACCTACTCTTTTACTGCCCTCCCGGTCATGGGACAACTGGTAGCCAATGACAGTGAAAGCTATCGTTATCTGGCCGAATCCATCCGAATGCATCCTGATCAGGAAACGCTCAAAGGAATGATGGAGGAGGCAGGATTGAGTCTGTGTCAGTACTATAACCTGACCGGCGGAATCGTCGCCCTGCATACTGGAATCAAGGCCTGAGCAGGCGATGATCAACACACCGACAATACAGGCAGCCCTATCCGCAGCACTGGAGCAGGTTGCCAATCAGGCGCTATCGCTGGATGCGGCAGCCACCCAACGGCTCGAAAAGCTGGCTGGCAAATGGCTGGCGGTTGAGGTGCTCCCGTTCCAGTTGGAACTATTTTTTGAACTTGGCTACCCATTGAGAGTCGCGATTGCCCGGGACGAAGAAAATGACCTGACCCTCAAGGGATCACCAGGGGTATTTCTCCGCTATATGCAGGGAGATCATAATGCTGAAGGGCTGGAACTGGCCGGAGATGTCGCCCTGGCACAGCAGTTGGCCGCCATCCTGTCAAGTCTGGAAGTGGACTGGGAAGCCAAACTGTCGGAATTCCTGGGAGATGTTCCCGCCCACCTGGTGGGCAAAGGCGCGAGAGGGGTCACCGGTTGGCTTGCTCATGTCAGCCAAAGCTTCTTTGCCGACGCCGAAGAATATATTCATCACGAGGCCCACTCTCTTCCAAACAAGGATGAAGCTGAGTACTGGTCAGAACAGGTCGAACAGGCACGTATGACACTGGACCGCCTGGAAGCTCGTGTCAAAAGGCTGGAAAGCCACGCTCAACAACATAAAGTAGAAGATCAGCAGTGAGAAGACTGTACCGCTTTTTTAACATCGTCTGGGTGGTCTGCCGTTACCGGTTAGACGAGTTTGCCCCATTGACGGCCCTCCCTCTGCCACTCAGGCTACTATTTCTATTTGCCCCCTGGCATTTTTTCCCCCGCCCCAAAAATATGTCCAGGGGGGAGCGTCTACGGCAGGCTCTGGAACAACTGGGGCCGATATACGTAAAGTTTGGGCAGATCCTATCCACACGTCGAGATCTGCTGCCGGAAGATCTGGCCAATGAACTGAAAATTCTACAGGACAGAGTGCCACCGTTCCCTGGCGAGCAGGCCATAACCATCATCCAAAAATCGTTGAAAGCTCCCATTGAGCAGGTCTTCGATAACTTTGAAGCCCAGCCGATGGCTTCCGCGTCCATTGCCCAGGTTCATGCGGCCAGACTGAAGTCCGGTCAGGATGTGGTCGTTAAAGTGATTCGCCCGGATATCGAAAAAACGATCCGAATCGACATCGCATTGATGACCATGGTTGCCAAACTGGTCGAAACCTACTGGGAGGATGGCAAGCGGCTGCACCCCATCGAGGTGGTGAAGGATTATGAACACACGATTCTCGACGAACTGGATCTACAGAGAGAAGCGGCTAACACTTCACAGCTCAAGCGTAATTTCTCTAACTCCCATCTGATCTACATTCCTGAGGTGCATTGGGGTTACACATCTCAGAATGTCCTGGTCATGGAGCGTATCTACGGCATACCCATCGCAGAAGTGGATTCGCTGAAAAAGGCCGGAGTTAATCTGAAGCTACTGGCGGAAAGAGGGGTTGAGATCTTTTTCACCCAGGTATTTCGGGACAGCTTCTTCCACGCTGACATGCATCCGGGCAACATCTTCGTCGACATTACCAAGCCAGAGGATCCCCGCTATATCGCCATAGACTGCGGAATCGTGGGTACGCTGACCCAGGAAGACCAAAGCTACCTGGCGCGCAACCTGTTGGCCTTCTTCAAACGAGACTACCGTCAGGTTGCCGCCCTGCACGTATCATCTGGCTGGGTCCCCGAACATACCCGAGTGAATGAATTTGAAGCGGCCATCCGAACCGTTTGCGAGCCGATCTTTGAAAAGCCGTTGAAAGACATTTCGTTTGGCCAATTTCTGTTACGCCTATTCCAGACCGCCCGGCGTTTCGATATGGAAGTGCAACCGCAACTGGTTCTCCTGCAGAAAACATTGCTGAATATCGAAGGACTGGGCAGGCAACTCTATCCGGACCTGGACCTATGGAGTACAGCACACCCCTACCTGGAAAACTGGATGCGCCAAAGAGTCGCCCCCCCTGGGCTTTTCAAGGCGATTAAGCAACAATTGCCGACCTGGCTGGAACAAACCCCGGAACTCCCCCAGGTGCTTTATGAGGCTGTAGATCAGCTTCGGCATCTTGACCGTTATAACCGGGCCAACCAAAACAGCTTGGATGCCCTGAACCGCGCTCTGGCCAAAGACAAGCAGCAAAGAAAAGATTTTTGGCTGGGAAGTGTTACACTGGGCTTGGCAGGTTATCTGGCCCTCAGTCAACCTTCTGTGGTGTTGCAGGATATTCACTGGAGTATCTGGGGTCTGAGCCTGGTAGGAATATATCTGGTCGCCAGACCCAAGTAGTGGTTTATCAATGGCTGGCAGCCAGCTCCTGTTCGCATGACCGATCGACAAGAGAAATGACAGACTTAAAATCAGCCCCTTTGTGGGAAGCAATCAAGTGGAACGATGATGGATTACTGCCAGTCATCGCACAGGATTACCAATCCGGAACAATACTCATGATGGCCTGGATGAATCCAGAATCTCTCGAACAGACCATCAAGCTGGGCGAGGCTGTTTACTGGTCACGCTCCAGACAAAAGCTATGGCACAAAGGGGAAACATCCGGCCACGTACAAAAAATCCATGATGTAATGCTGGATTGTGACGGAGACACACTGTTGCTCAAAGTTGATCAGGTGGGTGGGATTGCCTGCCATACCGGACGTAATAACTGTTTTTTCCGGAGCCTTGAAGGCAATGACTGGAAAGTTAACGCCGAGGTTCTGAAATCCCCCGAAGACATTTATGGCAAATAAGTTTTCCCAAAGGGTGAATCGGGTCTCCCCGCAGGAGCTGGCGTCAAAGCAGATTCCCCGTTAACATGACTTTAGAATGTCATAATGATGAAATACATTGATACCCCCGGGTACGACAAGACAGATTATGAGTAGTATATTGACCGAATTGGGGCGCGTTCTGGAAGCTCGCAAGAACGCTTCCCCTGACTCCAGCTATGTTTCCAGCCTTTATGCCAAAGGAATCAACAAGATTCTGGAAAAAGTTGGCGAGGAATGTACCGAAACCATTCTGGCGGCAAAGGATGCGGAGAACACTGGGGATACCAGAGATCTGGTTTACGAGACTGCCGATCTGTGGTTTCACTCTCTGGTCATGCTGAGCCATCTGGATGTTGAGCCTCAGGCGGTATTGGACGAGCTTGCACGCAGGTTTGACCTGTCCGGCCTGGAAGAGAAGGCCTCCCGCGGAACGAAATAATCGGAATGCGGTCGGACTACTGAAAGTATTGAGAAGTTTTTAGTTAATATTGAGGAGCAACACCATGGGCATATCCATGTGGCAATTACTGATCGTTCTGCTAATCGTGGTTCTGCTGTTTGGAACCAAGAAGCTCAAGAACATCGGCGGGGACCTTGGTAGCGCGGTTAAAGGCTTCAAGAACGCCATGAGCGACGAAAACAAAGACAAGGATAAGGACAACAAGGCAAACCAGGAAGATCCAAAGCTGGAACAGAAGCAGGCTGACGATAAAGTAATAGAGGGAACGGCACACCGCGAAAACAGCACTGAAACCAAGCATAGCTGATTCCGTATTAATCCGACCCCATTAATCTAACTCTATTACTGACAGAGCAGCTATATGTTCGACATTGGCTTTGCCGAATTACTGGTGATTGGCGTCATTGCGTTACTGGTATTAGGACCTGAACGTCTGCCACACGCTGCCAGGACCACTGGTCGCTGGGTAGGAAAAATGCGTCGCCTGATCAGCCAGATGACCCAGGAGGTTGATCGCCAGCTAAAAGCTGACGAGCTTCGTGAAAAGCTGCGCAAGGAAGGGGATACTCTCGGTCTGGAGAAAATCCAGAAAACCGTGGATGATGCCCTTTCCGAAGCTAAAAAGTTCGAACACATGGTCGAAAAGCCTGACTCCTCCACAGACAGGAAATCTGACCAGTCCTCCAACTGACTTCCGCTCACGAGACACTTATGCCCAATAGGTTTCCATCAGCCATAGTCCAGTATTCGCAGTTAATTGGCAGGACAGACGGAAAACGTGTGTTCTATATAATCAACGATTTTAATGAGTGCCCCTGAATCCCCTATGCCAGAGTCTGACCAACATCTGCCGGAACAACCTCTCATCGAGCATCTGGTTGAACTACGCAATCGTTTGCTGAAGGTTGTTCTTGCCGTACTTATTGTCTTTGCTCCCTTGTTTGCTTATGCCAATGAGCTCTACGCCATCATGTCGCAGCCATTACGTGCAGCATTGCCCGAAGGCGCCACCATGATTGCCACACAGGTAGCCTCCCCTTTTCTCGCTCCTTTTAAACTGACACTGGTTCTGGCTATATTTGTCGCGGTTCCCTATATCCTTTATCAAATCTGGAGCTTTATCGCACCAGCGTTGTATCGTCATGAGAAGCGGCTCGCCATCCCACTTCTGGTCAGCAGCGTCATGCTCTTCTACCTGGGTGTGGCATTTGCATACTTTGTCGTCTTCCCACTGGCGTTTGCCTTCTTTGCCGGTGCCAGCCCGGAGGGGGTGTCCATGATGACGGATATCAACAGCTATCTGGACTTTGTACTGAAACTGTTTTTTGCCTTTGGCATCGCATTTGAAATTCCCATTGCCACAATGTTACTAGTGAAAGCAGGCATTACGACCGTCGAAAGCCTCAAGGAAAAGCGTCCTTATGTGGTTGTCGGATGTTTTGTCTTTGGTATGCTCTTGACCCCTCCAGACATTATATCACAGACATTGCTGGCTGTTCCCATGTGGCTGCTGTTTGAAGCAGGTGTCTTCTGCTGCCGCTGGTTAACTCCCAGCCCGCAAGCCCAGGATTCCACCGAGTCGTGAACTTCCTGCTGTTCTCAGAAGAGGAACTTTCTGCAGATGGTAGAACTCTCTACCTTTCTGCAGGAGACCGTCGCGCAGAGCATTTGACATCTGTCCTGAAACCAAAACCCCAGGACAGCCTCAAGGTGGGTCAAATCAACGGCAATATGGGTTCAGCCAGGATTATCGATATCACCCATGAAGGCTATCAGCTGCAAGTTGATTTGGTCTCTCCACCGCCTCCGGGATTGGACCTGACACTTATTCTAGCGCTCCCGCGACCCAAGATGATGCGCCGCGTCATTGAAAACATCGCCGCTCTGGGAGTAAAGCATCTGATCCTGCTGAACGCCTACAAAGTGGAAAAAAGCTACTGGCAAACCCCATGGCTTACCGAAGACACTTTACGACATCATTGTCTGTTAGGATTGGAGCAGGCTGGAGATACCATACTCCCGCGAATCGAGCTGAAGAAACTGTTTAAGCCCTTCGTGGAAGATGAACTCCCGGGAATTATCGGCAACAGAAGTGCCTGGGTCGCGCATCCTGGCAGCGAAAGAGGCATTCCAGACACTCCGGCCTCAATGGTACTCACCATTGGTCCTGAAGGAGGGTTTACTCCCTATGAAATAGGTAAACTGGAAGAAGCGGGTTGCCAAAGCTTTAACCTGGGGACGAGAATTCTCCGGGTCGAAACTGTCGTCCCCGCACTGCTTGGACGTCTATACCTGTAATTTAATATCTTTAAGCCTATGGCTTTAAACAGAGAGCGGTGGAACTCTGCATGCACCTCAGAGTCCCATTGCCTGACGGATAATGGCCTTTTTGACAGGCAACATAGCATTAACCCGACTCAATCCCTCGTTTCTTAACCAACTGATCATAGGGTTTGATGAGGCGAAGCCTCTTTTAAAGCTCTCCATGGCCGCCATCATTGCCAGATTTTCTGGCTGCCGCCGCCTTTGATAACGCCTGAGAACTTCCGACTCACCCGGAAGTAAGCGCCGGTTCTGAGCTCTCTCCAGCTCTTCAAGCAACACCCTGACATCCTGAAAACCAAGATTAACCCCCTGGCCAGCAAGCGGATGTATGGTATGTGCAGCATCGCCAATAAGTGCAACGTGTTTACAGATATAAGACTTGGCATGACGCTGCATCAAAGGAAATTTGACACGTCGACTTACATTCACGACTCGTCCCAAGGCCCACTCGGACACTTCGGATAACTGCTCGCAAAATGCCTCGTCTTCAAGGCTATATATATTCTGGCATTCCGGTTGCGAGACTGACCATACAATTGAACAGTATTTATCAGTCGATCCTGCATCTCTCAGAGGTAACAATGCCAGCGGGCCTGTGTTCAGAAAGCGTTGCCTGGCAACTCTGCCGTGGGACTGTTCGGTTTGGATCGTCGCTACAATCGCTTCCTGGCCATAATCCCATTCCCTGGTCGGCAGCGACAATAGATGACGAGTACGTGAAAGAGCACCATCTGCCCCAACCAAAAGTGAGGCACTATAAATATTCCCTCCTGCGGAAATATCCACTCCTTCTGCAGTCACTTGCACAGATTCAAGGCCGGCGGCCACCACCTGTATATTGCGCGCCTGGCCAAGCTCTGTGTAGAGCGCATTCAACATACGCCGGTTTTCGACAATACACCCCAGATTGTCTTCATACACTTCTGCAGATGAGAACTGTATGCGACCATTGCCACCTGCATCCCAGACATCCATTTGCTGATAATGCTGAGCATAAGACTCAATCATCTTCCAGCACCCCAGGGTATTCAATAACCGCTGGGAAGCACGGGTGAGAGCACTGACCCTAAGATCAAAGGTATCCACACTACTTCCCTGCTCCGCAACTTCTCCCACATGACAACCGGCAGGCTCCAAAATAATCACTCGGAGCCCCAACCGGGCAACCCCCAGCGCCAGAGAAGCTCCCACCAATCCGCCTCCGGAGACAATTACGTCTGCCTGAGAGGCTTTGCGATGATCCACGTTCACTGCCATTCCCTCGCCACCCCTGAAACGCCCATGGCCATTTCAGTGAAATGGCTTTTAACAGGCCCAAGTAAGTTTAGACTTACCAACCCAAAACTCCTTGCCTTTCTGAGCATAGAAGATTTCGAACCAAATATTTTAAGCAATCCATCACTACCCAGAATGGTTCGAGACTGGTCTTCTCTCTGCATTTCATAGTAGCGGTTCAATACTTCCAGGCTGCCAACTTGTTCTGCCGTCGTTACCTGACAGAGACACTCAGCTAGCGTCATGGCATCTCTGAGGGCAAGGTTATAACCCTGACCGGCAACAGGATGAAGCGTATGTGCGGAATTCCCCAGCATCACCAATCCAGGCCTGACTTGCTCCAAGGAAGTTTTTAACTGCAACGGATACGTATGTCGTTCACCCACCCGAATAAAACGGCCAGCCCGATGACCAAAAACTGACTGCAGCCTGGATAGAAACGCCTCTTCATTTAACTCAAGCAACCCCGGTGCCTGTCGGGAAGGAACGGTCCAGACAAGTGCTGACCTGTGAAGACGACTGGCAGACTCGCCAACCGCTTCAGATCTGGCGACATAATCGACTAAAGGCAGTAACGCCATTGCTCCGTCACCCGTAAATCGCTCATAGGCGATATTTTCATGAGCACGGGACAGTCCGACATTCGCAATCACTGCATTTTGCTGATAATCAGAAGTCTTATAGACAATGCCCAGTTGCTCGGCCAGGTTGGAACGACCGCCATCGGTAACCACCACTAGCCTGGCAGACAGCTCCCGAGTCGGCAGCCCCTTTGAGTCACACAGGGACAATCGATAACCATCGGGGGTTGGCTCCAGAGACGACACTTTTTGTGAAGCCGCCAATTTAACCTGTGACTGTTGGTGAAATGCCTGATAGAGCGCCTTTCCGAGGATTTCATTGGGCGCGACATGACCATAGGCATCCAACCCCTGGTCACTGGCAATCAGACGGGTTGCCCCCCATTGCCCTTTGTCAGACACGTGAATTCTCTGGATCGCGGCAGCTTGGCTTTCTACCGAAGACCATATACCCAATCGGCGATAGATTTTCTCGGTACTGTATGACAGCGCGGTGGAGCGTGCATCAAAGCTGGGATTCGCCCCCGTTTCATGGGAGGTCATTGGAAAAGGTTCAACGACCGTCGCTTTCAGGCGAAGACCACCTTTTTGCTGAGCCTGCCCTATAGCCAAAGCCAGGCTCAGCCCTACCAAGCCTCCCCCGACGATTACGATATCGTATGGTTCAGTCAGCATGGCCCACGCATCAACGCTTCAATCTCATCAACTTCTTTGGGTACGTCCATTGTGAATATTTCCGGTGCTTGTTTGGTCACAAGAACATCGTCTTCGATGCGAACACCGATACCTTTCCAGCGATCATCCACGTCTTCCAGCTCAGGGGCAATATAAATCCCCGGTTCAACCGTCATCACCATTCCTGGCTCCAGGACACGCCATTCACCGCCGATTTTATAATCCCCAACATCATGAACATCCATCCCCAGCCAATGTCCGGTGCGATGCATATAAAACTTTTTATAAGCTTCCTTCTCAATGAGTTCCTTAATTTCGCCCTGGAGCAGTCCGATTTCCAGCAAACCTTCCGTAATCACCTTTACAGCCGCCTCATGCGGATTGTTCCAGTGTTGTCCGGCCCGGACTTCATCAATCGCAGCATACTGTGCAGCCAGCACAATCTCGTAAATGGTCCGTTGTTCAGCTGAAAATTTGCCGGATACCGGGAAAGTCCGGGTAATATCTGCAGCGTAGCAGTCCAGCTCACAACCCGCATCAATCAGTACAAGATCTCCGGACTTGAGCTTATCGCTGTTGGTAATGTAATGAAGCACACAGGCATTTTCACCACCACCTACGATAGAGGGATATGCTGTAGAACGAGCACCTTCCTGCATAAAAACATGCTGGATGGCGGCCTCAAGCTGATATTCATATTTACCCGGCTTACAAACCCGCATAGCCTCACAATGAGCCTTTGCGCTTATTTTACCCGCCTGGCGCATTACCTTGATTTCAGAGGATGACTTGAACAATCTCATATCATGGAGAGTGTGCTCCAAAGCAACAAACTCATCCGGCGGATGCGCACCACTGCGGACCTTGCTCCGCAGAATGTTCACCCACTCCATCACATGCCGGTCGAACTTCTCATCCAGCCCCATGCTGTAATAGACACGATTCCGCCCTTCCATAAGCCCTGGAAGAATGTCGTCAATATCATTGATTGGAAAAGCATCATCGAATAACAGATCATTGATCGCGCCTTCCTGACCGGTCAGTTTACCGTTCCAACGCTCAAAAGACGGGTCCTTTTCCTTGCAGAACAAGATGGATTCGCCATGCTCCCGCTCAGGAATCAGAACCAGAACAGCGTCAGGCTCAGACAAGCCGCTCAGGTAATAAAAATCACTGTTCTGCCGGAACGGGTATTCCACATCCCTGTTGCGGGGACGTACCGGTGCAGCGGGCAAAATTGCAATACTGTTTGGCGCCATTGCATCCAACAGATGCCGACGACGTTTCTGATACTCTCTTACTGAAATCTGCACTCTGGCATTACTCCTTTGATCACCTGACAGCAGACCGCCAACTCCATCTGACGGTCTTATCGGTTGAAATTACTTTCACATGAATAATCATGGTATTACAGGAAGGGGATCTACATTACCCAATGCTTCCCACTTTAACACCCCAATTCAATCAAGACCCCCAGCTAGTGCAGTGTGGAGCCTTTTTGCGCCACTCCGGCAGCCGGGCCAATTCCCAGTTCGTGATAGAGATTCAATGCCGCGACTTTGACAAACTCTGAAAGCTCCAACAGTTGCTTCTCATCCTCATCAGTCCCGGAGACCTCTGAATCTACCTCTCCGATTGCCAGTAAATCCTGCAACATTTCCTTCACTTCCGGAGACTTTTCCATCATTTCCGGCCCTTTTACAGATATCAGCCCCTCTATAAAGCCCCGGCACCAGTCGGCCAGTGCCGCAACCCGAAGAGTGCACTCGGCACTGTCAGATGGAAGCCAAGGCTCGAAACTGAAGTTATCCTGATGAAGATTAGCCTCGGCAAAGCTGGCAACCGCCTGAAACGCCGTCTGCATATTCGCTTCAACATTCTGCTCCACCCCCGCCATACGGATGGTGTATTCCCACCAGTCACGACTGTCAGGCTTATCTCCCGCAGCAAAACGACCACACCACAACCCGTGCACCGAGGCCGGTGACACCTCGGCATTAATCTTATCCAGTAATTGCTGTAGCGCATGATAGGGTTGTGACATGAATACAATTCCTCAAATTTAAAACCACCTGCAATCCTATCATGAGCGACTATAGAGCTTCCACGAATAGCCCGGCCATCAGCTAAACTGATATCCTGGAAAAGAGAATGGCCTCGCGACATTGACCGGCCTTGCCCCCTCTCTTATAGTTAATTCAAGTAGTTAGAATTCTTAATGGAACCCCTGATGGAAGTGTCCCAACTGCAGCAACTAAGCGACAAAATTGACCGCCTTATTAATAAGTGCAAACAATTGGAAGCTGATAACCATGCCCTGAGACAACTTCAGGAGGAATGGCAGCAGGAACGCATGCAACTCTTACAAAAGAACGACCTGGCCCGATCCAAAATTGAAGCAATGATCAGTCGCCTGAAAGCATTGGAGCAACGTTAATGAGCAACCCTCCCAACACCGTAAGCGTTAACATCCTGGAGAAAGAATATCTGGTCGCCTGCCCCACAGAGGCCCAGGCACAATTGGAACAGGCAGCCAGAGTGTTGGATAAAAAAATGAAAGAGATTCGCGCTTCAGGCAAAGTCTACGGTACTGAGAGAATCGCTGTTATGGCAGCGTTAAATCTAACTCACGACCTGCTGCAGGAAGGAGAGAAGACAACTCAGTTTGATTCAAGCCTTGAAGCACTTCAGAACAAGATTGATACTGCTCTGAAAAGCCTTTCCTGATCTGTAACCTTTCATTTGCTAACAAAAAAATAAAACTTATTTGGGTTTACCCCATCTTAATTTGCTGAAGGATTCGTTATACTACCGGCCGACTCCCTAGAGTGTTGGCCAGTTGGTTGCGTCCTCGAGCCGATGAATTTTATTTATGGCGGCCGCCTGCGGGTGATGTGAGCAAGTCCCACGCGATGGGAAAGCCTAATTCATCACAGAGGCCACCTCCTTGAACCACAGGGTTCAAGGGCCGTTTCTGACAGCGGCACTTCCGGGGAGTTTTTACTATGCAACAAACCGCTTTGGCGCCTGTGAACAAAACCTCCATTCGTCGCCAGATGCGCCAGATGCGCCGTCAACTGACAGCACAGCAACAAAAGCAAGCGTCCCTCAACCTTGCCCGCCAAATCGAACGCCACCACCTGAGATTTCAAAAGCGTTGGGCTCTATACTTTGCCAACGATGGCGAAATATCGCCCGCTGTATGGCTGAAACGAGTGGCAGACCGCCATCATCAGATCTATCTGCCGGTCCTCCATCCAATTCACCACAATCGCTTATGGTTCCTTAAACTGGATGCCAACACTCGCTTACGCAAGAACAAATACGGCATCTTTGAGCCTGATCCAAGAACCACCTCCCGAACGCCGGCATGGGCACTCAATGTTATTTGCTTTCCATTGGTCGCTTTTGATAAACAGGGAAACCGGCTGGGGATGGGCGGAGGTTACTATGACCGGACCTTTGCACCGGACAGAACCCGGATTAAAAAGCCCAAACTGGTTGGATTGGCACATGATTTCCAACAGTTGTCGCAGCTTCCCAGCGAACCCTGGGACATAGCACTGCATGGAGTGGCAACAGACAAAGCCTTCTACCGGTTTACCAAAAAAGGATTGACCTAAGCCCTAAAACGACAAAAGCCCGGATACTTTGCAGTCCGGGCTTCTGATTGCCATTCAGGCATTGGCGGATAGACGTCTAATTGGCTTCCTGAGCATCACCTGTAATAGATGATACCAGTGGAGCATTGTCTCGCTCCTGGTTGTATCCGAAGGTAGTGAAACCACTGATCACCAACCCCAGACAGAACACAACCACAAGCGTGACCATAACGTCAGGCTTGCGCTTCATTTTTCCCCCTAACTATTTCTGTTTTCAGCTATATGCCTAATCAGAGTCAACCCAGTTAGACACTAGCTTTGAGCCTCTATTGCTTTGTGCTCTTGTTGATACCGCAACATCTTGGCTATTGCTTGTGCAATATTTATAGTTATCAGACGACTACACTAAAGTCTTAACAATCAAGTATAGAAAAGATTGCTAAACATGTGTACTTTTTATTGACAAATTTTTGAGGGCCTTTTATGCCCCTAAAAACAGACGGTACGCCGGGTTATCGGTTTCCTCCCAATAACGGAAGCCAACCTTATCCAGCATCTGCTTAAATTCTTTCAAATCCTTGTCTTCCACCTGCGCCCCCATCAGCACACGACTATAGGCCGCACCATGATTACGGTAGTGGAACATGGAAATATTCCAACGAGCCCCCAGCGACATTAGAAACTTCATCAAAGAACCTGGACGCTCAGGAAACTCAAAACGAAACACTTTTTCATTACTTAGATTGGGGGAATGACCACCTACCATATGGCGAATATGCATCTTCGCCATCTCATTATCCGTGAGATCCAGTACAGGGAGATCATGCTTCTCCAGTGCCTCAACCAACTCCTGCCGCTCAAATTCCCCTTCCCGGATCTGAACACCCACAAATATCTGCGCTTCTTCGGGATTAGAATAACGGTAGTTGAACTCCGTGATATTCCGTTTGCTAAGAGCCTGAATAAATCGCTTGAAACTGCCTGGCCGTTCTGGAATCTTAACTGCCAGAATGGCCTCTCGCTCCTCACCAACCTCGGTTCTCTCCGTGATATATCCGAGACGATCGAAGTTCATGTTGGCGCCACTGACGATGGCCACCAGATTCTCATCCTGGATATGTTCACGGCCAACATATTTTTTCAGCCCCGCAACAGAAAGCGCTCCTGCCGGTTCAGCAATTGAACGCGTATCCTCGAAAACATCCTTGATTGCCGCACAAATTTCATCAGTAGATACGGTGATAACTTCATCCACATGATCTTTACAGATGTCCCAGGGCAGCTTTCCGATTTGACGAACTGCGACGCCATCGGCAAATATTCCCACTTCTTTCAGTTTGGCGCGGCGTCCGGCCTTCAGGGCCGCATTCAGACAATCTGAATCTTCCGGCTCCACACCGATTACTTTGACGTCCGGACGCAAATATTTGATATAGGCGGCGACTCCCGCAATCAGTCCGCCACCACCAACAGGCACGAATACCGCGTGAATGGGCGAGGTGTGCTGCCACATGATCTCCATGCCAACAGTTCCCTGGCCGGCAATGACATCTTCGTCATCAAACGGTGGGATATAGACATACCCTTTCTCTTCTACCAGCTTGGCAGCATGTGCTGCTGCTTCATCAAAGGCATCCCCTTTCAGCACCACCTTGGCGCCCTTGGCCTTGACGGAGTTCACTTTGATCTCCGGGGTGGTCTGAGGCATGACGATGGTTGCCTTGATTCCCAACTTCTTGGCCGCAAGAGCCAGCCCCTGGGCGTGATTTCCGGCAGAGGCGGCTATCACGCCTGTCGCCTTTTGCGCCTCAGATAACTGCGCGAGCTTGTTATAAGCACCTCGCAACTTGAAAGAAAAGACAGGCTGAAGATCCTCTCGCTTTAACATCACATGATTGTGAAAGCGATGACTCAGAAGATGAGCATCTTCAAGCGGAGTTTCAATCGCCACGTCATAGACCTTGGCATCCAGAATTTTTTTTATATATCTGTGGGGCATAGCGTACGTCAGAAACTGTTGGGTGAAAGGGCCCAAATAATATCCAGAATAAGCAGTGATCGTCTACAGTAAGACACAGATTCTCCGTTAATCCCGCTCAGATAAAGTGATCAGACAGATAATATTCACTTCCAGATGCCCTTGGCGGTGTATGCGCTCCCCTCAAACCATTATAATGCCCGCATTTAACCTGGGGGGCAGAGCGATGAATCAAGATCAACTAAAACAGGCGGTGGCCGCAGCAGCCATCGATTACATCAAACCACATCTGAACAACGACACTGTCCTGGGGATAGGCACCGGCTCCACGGCCAATTATTTCATCGATGCACTGGCCGAGCTGAAGAATCATTTTGATGGTGCTGTCGCCAGTTCTGACGCCTCTGCTGAGCGGCTGAAAAAGCACGGCATTCCTGTGTATGATCTTAACTCGATTGCCGGATTTGAGTTCTATATCGATGGGGCAGACGAGTCAAACCATCAACTGGAGCTGATCAAAGGTGGAGGCGCTGCCTTGACTCGGGAAAAGATCGTTGCCGCCAACGCAAAGACCTTTATCTGCATTGCCGACGAGTCCAAGTGGGTTGATGTACTGGGGAGCTTTCCTCTGCCTATCGAAGTTATCCCCATGGCCCGCAGCTATGTCGCCCGGGAGCTGGTAAAACTGGGTGGTGATCCAGTTTATCGCGAAGGCTGTGTCACGGATAACGGCAACATAATCCTCGATGTATTCAATCTACGCATCATGGAACCCAGGAAACTGGAAAACCAGATCAACCAGATAACCGGTGTAGTGACAAACGGCCTGTTTGCTCAGCGGCCTGCAGACGTTTTGCTTCTCGGCACCAGCGAAGGCGTCAAAACCATCAAAAACGACGCCTGATCGCAACTCTTCCTGAAGCGGCAGTCTATCTGCCGCTTCCTTGCTTCCTTGCTTCCTTGCTTCCTTGCTTCCTTGCTTCCTTGCTTCCTTGCTTCCTTGCTTCCTTGCTTCCTTGCTTCCTTGCTTCCTTGCTTCCTTGCTTCCTTAAAAAGCATTTCACAACCAAACCAAGCGCTTGCTTGGGTGTAAAATAAGTTTTATTCTGAGCCCAGAACCTGAAATCAAAATAATAAAGAAGTGTGCACATGACCCCTTTCAATGATACCCATGACATGGTTCGCGCCACAGTCCGCAAGTTTATCAAACGCCATGTACTCCCTCACATCCAGGAATGGGAAGAAAACAATGAGTTTCCCCGGGAGATTTATCAACTAGCTGGCCAGGCAGGCATTCTCGGTATTGGACATCCTGAACGATGGGGCGGCACCGCGCCGGATGATATCTTTATGAAGCTGGCGGCCAGTGAAGAGCTGATGCGGTCGACTTCTGGAGGATTCGTTGCCAGCCTCGGCTCACTGGATATCGCCCTTCCCCCTCTAGAACAATGGGGAACTCCTGCTCTACAAGACAAAGTTATCAGTGAAGTCCTTTCAGGCGAAAAGATCGCTGCCCTCGCCATCACCGAACCTGATGGAGGATCTGATGTCGCCAACCTGAAGACCCGTGCGGTTAAAGAGGGCGATTGCTACATCGTTAACGGCAGTAAAACCTTTATTACCAGTGGTGTCAGAGCAGACTATTACACCGTTGCTGTACGCACCGGTAAAGAAGGTCATGGCGGGATTAGCCTTTTATTGGTGGAAAAAGGCACGCCTGGATTTCATATCGGACGCAAACTCAACAAAATGGGGTGGTGGGCAAGCGATACTGCGGAACTGTTCTTTGAAGACTGCCGAGTCCCTGCTGCAAACCTGATAGGACCAGAGAATACTGGCTTTATCGCCATCATGAACAACTTCCTCAAAGAACGGCTGGCTCTGTCTGTCATGGCTTACATGACGGCACAAATTGCTTACGAAGAGGCACTGGCCTACGTCAAACAGCGGCAGGCTTTTGGTCGCCCCATTGGCAAATTTCAGGTAATTCGCCACAAACTGGTGGATATGGCCTCACAAATCGATATCTCGCGGCAATATACCTATCATGCAGCTGAATTGACCCAAGCCGGAAAAAATCCGATCAAGGAAGTCTCCATGGCCAAGAACTTTGCGACCGACACGGCGGACATGGTCACCTATGAGGCTGTACAGGTGTTCGGCGGTATGGGCTATATGCGGGAGTCCGTTGTCGAGAGACTTTATCGGGATGCCCGAATTCTATCCATCGGTGGTGGCACAACGGAGATTATGAAGGAAATTATCGCCCGACAAATTGGTCTCTAGAATGATTTCATTCCTTATCGAAGAGTCGTCTGAAGCCACCTTCGTATAACTAGTTATGACACTGCCATGGAGTTGCGGATTTAAACTGCCTATAATTTGTGGCCACGAATTTGAACTCAATGGAAATCGGACATTATGAACTTTGAACATATTTCAGCCGGTAAAGACCTGCCTGAAGACTTTAACTGCGTCATCGAAATCCCCGCCCAAAGCAGCCCAATCAAATATGAGATCGACAAAGACTCAGGGGCTGTGGTCGTTGATCGCTTTATGGCAACTCCGATGTTCTACCCGGCCAACTATGGCTTCATTCCCCACACTCTGTCTGATGACGGCGACCCACTGGACGTTCTGGTTGTGGCTCCTTACTCCATTCAGGCAGGCGCAGTCATCCGCTGCCGCCCTGTTGGCGTCCTAAAAATGACCGACGAGGCAGGTGAAGACTACAAACTCCTGGCAGTCCCCCACTCCAAGCTCACCCCACTTTACAACAATGTAAATGAGCCAGGTGATCTCCCTGAATTGCTGATTAAACAGATTGAGCACTTCTTTGAGAACTACAAAGACCTTGAACCAGGTAAGTGGGTAAAAGTTGAAGGTTGGGCAGGCAGCGATGAAGCCCGCAAGGCCATCACCGATTCTGTAGAAGCGTACAACAAAGGCTAACTGTTTCAGTTAAGCTCATGGGGAGTTCAAAAAGAACTCCCTTTTTACTCCTAGCCCGACAACAGTTGACGAGTTTGAGAGATAACAGGCTCTAGGGCGAAAACGATACTTCTTCTAGGACTGCTTTTTTATCTTTTCCACAATCGCAGTTGTGGAACAGTTATCGAGAAAATCCAGCGCCTCTACCTTACCACCATAGCTTTCAACGATCTCCCATCCGACGACTTCTTCCTTGGAGTAATCACCGCCTTTTACCAGAATATCCGGCTTTAAGGTTTCCAGTAGTCTTTCAGGAGTGTCATCTTCATACCAGGTCACCCAATCCACAGCTTCCAGACCGGCTAGCACCGCCATGCGACGATCCAAGGCGTTGATCGGACGCGCCTCTCCTTTGAGGCGTTTAACGGACTCGTCACTATTTATGGCAACGACGAGACGATCTCCGAGCTTCCTGGCCTGCTCCAGATACCCGACATGCCCTGCATGAATAATATCGAAACATCCATTTGTGAAGACAATCTTCTCGCCATGCGCCCGGGCATCTTCAAGTGCATAGCGAAGCTGCTCTTCGGTCATAACACCGTGACCGGCGCCCTGCAGTTGTTGAGTCGCCCGCCGCAACTCCGGTCCACTGACCGTCGCGGTACCCAGTTTTCCTACTACAATACTGGCGGCAATATTCGCCAGTGCGACAGCATCATCCAGCGAACTCCCGGCTGCCAAAGCAGCTGCGAGCGTCGAGATAACCGTGTCTCCGGCACCAGTGACATCAAATACTTCTTTGGCATAGGCAGGAAAATGCAGTTCCGGCTTTCCGCGACGCAACAGCGTCATACCATGCTCGCTGCGAGTCACCAATAACGCTTCAAGGGATAACTCCTCTATCAGCTTTTGCCCGCGTTCAACCAGTTCATCTTCATTTTTGCAGTACCCGACGATGGCTTCAAATTCACCCAGATTAGGTGTCATCAATGTAGCACCGCGGTACTTTCCAAAGTCAGTTCCTTTTGGATCAACCAACACAGGAATGCCTGCGTTCCTGGCCATCGCGATAAATTGCTGCGGATCTGCCAGCGCCCCCTTGCCATAATCAGACAGGATCATTGCACCAGACTGATTCATCTGTGCCTGCACCTTGGCTTCCAGACCTTTCTGATCACATCCGGCAAAGCTTTCTTCGAAGTCCATTCGAATCAGTTGCTGATGGCGACTGATCACCCTCAATTTGGTAATCGTCGGCAAAGTGTCGTGGCGATAAAAGTCAGCCAGTATCCCTGCTGATTCAAGCCGTTTTGCCAATGAATCCGCTGCTTCGTCCTGACCGGTGAGTCCGGACAGCACCGCTGCGCTCCCGAGGGCAGCAATATTCAATGCAACGTTGGCTGCGCCCCCTGGCCGGTCTTCAATCTGCCCGACCTTCACGACAGGCACTGGTGCTTCCGGCGAAATACGCGAGGTAGACCCATACCAATAACGGTCAAGCATGACATCACCGACCACCAACACCCGTGCATTTTGAAAAGGAGGTACCTGAACTTGCATCAAATCAATCTCTGTTTTATCGAAACATCTCTTACACCGACTCTACTTTCACACAGAAACAATGCCCGTGAGAGATTTCGGCAGGTTAAACCGGAGCCATATTACCATGCACTGTTGACGCCGGACACCCGCCAGGAAAAGCATCGCCACCGCAACCAGACTGGATGCCAACACCACAATACGGGTAGAATATCGGGATTTTGGCGGATCCATTAGAAGTGTCAGAAACCTCTCAGCCCCAATCAAGCATATCGTCCAGCAACAGTGCGGGAAAGCTGCGCTATTCAGATTTTCTCCACCCCAAGTACTGGCCAACCTGGTTAGGAATCGCCTGCCTGTGGCTAATAGCCAGACTCCCCCTTAACCTTCAGCACGCACTTGGCAGCGGACTCGGAATGCTTGCTTACTACTGCATTCCACGTCGCCGGCATGTCGCCGAGGTAAATATTCGACTGTGTTTTCCAGACCTGACTTCCAGTGAACAGCAATCGCTGGTTAAAAAAACGTTCATCAGCAATGCGATCGGATTTTTTGAAGCGGCCTCCGCGTGGTTTTCGGGGCCGGAACGCTTCAGGCCAATTACCAAAGCTTACGGACTCGAAGATTTACAGGAAGCTCAAAGCCGGGGCAAAGGGGTCATTCTTCTGGGAGGCCATTACAGCACGCTCGATCTGGGCGGGGCTCTGTTTAACCTTTACTCAACTGCAGCCAGTATGCAGAGAGATCATGACAACCCTCTGTTTAATCTTGTGATGACCCGCAGACGTCTGCGTTTTTGTGAGTCCCTGCTCAGTAAGGACGATCTCAGAGGGCTGATCAGGCTTCTGAAATCGGGTGGGACTATCTGGTATGCTACCGACCAGGACTATGGAAAACGCGGAAGCGTTTTTGCACCATTCTTCGGTGTACCCGCCGCGACGATTACCGCGACGGCGCGCATTGCCAAAAAAACCGGCGCCGCTGTTGTTCCTTTTAGTCATTTCAGAAATGACGAAGGTGGGTATGACGTCTATTTCGGGAAGGCTTTGGAAAACTACCCCAGTGGCGACGATATCAGTGATGCAACCACAACCAATAAGATTATTGAAAATGAAGTTCGGCGCCATCCCGACCAGTATTTGTGGATGCATAAGCGATTTAAGTCTCAGCCTGAAGGCAAAGATCATCACCTGTACGGTGGAAAATAACTAATCCGTAAAGCGATCAATCTCTATTGCAGGGAACGAAGATACCCATGTCAGCTTCCAATGAATTTGTTACCGACGGTGTGGACTTTAGCCAGGTTAAACGTGTACTGATCATTAAACTCAGACACCATGGAGATGTGCTGATCACCTCCCCCATGTTCACAGTCCTAAAAGAACAGTTCCCGCACCTGGAAGTGGATGCGTTGGTGTATAAGGATACACTGCCAATGCTGCAGGATCATCCACATATAAACCAGCTGCATTTTATTGATCGAAACTGGAAACGACTCGGACTGCGGCAACAAATCCGCGAAGAATGGGCGTTAATCAAACGGCTTAAACAACAAAATTACGATGTCATGTTCCACATGACAGATCACTGGCGAGGACTGACTCTGGTCAGGCTGTTACGCCCACCGGTCTCCGTTACTCAGGTTCACCCCATGCGCCCAGGCCAATTCTGGAAGCGCACCTTCACTTACAACTACCCGGTGAATTTCAAAAAACGCCATATGGTTGAAAAGCACCTTGATGCCTTTCGTCGCCTGGGCGTGTATCCAACCCAGGAACAGAAACGCATGCTGGTGGTTCCAGGCAAGGCCGCGGAAGACCGGGTGGAATCCATACTCCAGGA
This sequence comes from Hahella ganghwensis DSM 17046, assembly GCF_000376785.1. Taxonomy (GTDB): domain Bacteria; phylum Pseudomonadota; class Gammaproteobacteria; order Pseudomonadales; family Oleiphilaceae; genus Hahella; species Hahella ganghwensis. Next base: position 127,131 of record NZ_AQXX01000143.1, on the reverse strand, counting down.
AGCCGATCTGCAATCCCAGGGTTACATCCACTTTCATCCCACTTCACGCTGGTTGTTCAAAAGCTGGGATGAGAACTCTGTTGCCGAGCTGATCAATGAGTTACACAGGCGAGGTCATAAGATCGTATTGACGGCCGCGCCCGATGAAGCCGAAATGAATATGGTCTCGCGGATCCTGGAAAAGGTGAAGGTCCCTCTTCTTAACCTCGCAGGCAAATTAAGTCTGAAGGAACTGATGGTTGTTATACAGCAAACGAAGCTGTTGGTTGGCGTGGATTCCGTTCCCATGCATATTGCCTCAGCCACCAATACCCCCTGCCTGACCTTTTTTGGCCCCAGTAATGAACTTGAATGGGGTCCCTGGATGAACAGACACATTATTCTGTCATCGTCTCATTCCTGCCGACCTTGTGACCTGGCGGGATGTGGTGATGGACGCAAGAGCGAGTGCCTGTCATCCATTACCGTAGAGCAAGCTGTCTCAGCAGCTGAGGCCCTACTGTCATGACGAGCAGGTTGGCGATCATTCGCCAGAAATATCGCCCGGATGGTGGTGCAGAGCGTTTTATCTCCAGGGCTTTGGAAGGACTCTCCCAACATGATCTGGAAATCTCTGTTATCACCCGTCAATGGTCTGGAGAAGGTGACTATCAGATTATCACTTGCAACCCCGCCAAGTGGAGCAGAATCTCCAGAGAAAAGCGCTTTGCCGAAGAGGCTTGCCGGCTGATTTCCCAACACGAATTTGATCTTGTGCAATCTCACGAACGCCTTACCTGCTGCGATATTTTTCGCGCGGGAGATGGCGTCCATCGAATGTGGTTGGAGCAGCGCAAACGCATTCTCTCACCATTACGAGCCAAATGGTTGGATCTAAGCCCTTACCATCGATATGTGTGCAATGCAGAAAAAAAGCTGTTCGAAAGCCCAAGACTGAAAGCCGTCATATGCAACTCTGAGATGGTAAAGCAAGAAATCAGAAACACCTTCGCCATAGATCCAGAAAAGCTTCATGTTATCTATAACGGCATCAATACACGCAAATTTGACCCGACTCTGAGAGACTCTCACAGAGATGAAGCCAGAAACAAACTTGGCATTCCCCCCTCTGCCATTGCGACTATCTTTGTAGGGTCCGGTTTTGAGCGTAAAGGCCTCAAAGGCGCTCTCCGAGCCATCGCCGGGGGCTCATCGTCAGCCCACCTAATCGTCGTCGGTAACGACAAGCATCAAACCCAATACCAGGAAGAGGCTCACGCACTGGGCATCGCTGACAGGGTGCACTGGCTTGGCGTTCAACAGGATGTCATCCCCTGGTACTGTGCTGCTGACGCCCTTATTCTGCCAACGCTATACGACCCCTTTCCAAATGTCATTTTTGAAGCTCTGGCCTTTGCTTTACCCATTATCACCAGTCACAAATGTGGCGGTGCAGAGCTGGTCACAGAAGACGAGAATGGCTGGGTGTGTGATGCACTGAACTATGAAGGCTTGGCCCGAGCAGTGGCCAAACTGGTTTCGCATGAAAAATGCCAGGAAATGGGGCTTTATTCACGACAGCGAAGCCTTGAATTCGAACAAAGCCTAATGATTGATAAGCTGGTACAACTTTACCGAGACCTTATCACCCGGAACTCAGAGAACGAGTAACCCCTATGTGTGGAATTGCAGGATATTTCGGCCAACGCCCGTTAAACGCCCAACAGATCGACCAAGCCCAGCAATTTCTGGCTCGTCGCGGGCCGGATGCTGTCGGCCAACAACGATGGAATGATCAATGGCAAATCACCGCGCAAGAGTCAGGCATCTGTAATACCCTCATTCATACCCGGCTGGCGATTATGGATACTCGCAGTGAAGCCAATCAACCGATGTGTTCTGACGACCGGCAGGTCTGGCTATGTTACAACGGAGAAGTGTACGACTGGCAACGTTATCGGGACAAACTGATTGCCGATGGCGCCAATTTCAAAACCCATTCAGACACAGAGTTCCTGTTGCAGGCTTACCTGAAATGGGGAATTGAAGGCCTTCTTCAACATCTCCGGGGAATGTTTGCTTTTACGATTGTTGATCTTCGCCATGGAAAAATCTACTCCGCCAGAGACCGCTTTGGCCTGAAGCCTCTTGTGTACTACTACAACGGCAAAGACTTCGCTTTCTCCTCACTGGTCCGGGCCATTACACCTCTGCTACCAACACAGGATTTACAGTTCTCCCCCGCTGCCATTGATGCCTATCTGGCCCATCGTTATATTCCCGCCCCAATGACCATCTACAGCAAGGTAAACCGACTGGAAAGTGGCCATTTGCTGACATTCGATATCCACACGCGTCAACTGGACAAGCGCCCCTATTGGACACCGGCTAAAAGCGACAGACCTCTCATGGAGGTGCTGGACGAAGCAATACGCATCCGTACCGTTGCGGACAGACCTGTGGGAGTGTTTCTGAGTGGCGGCATCGACTCAACCGTCGTATCAACCAGACTGGCGGCACAGGGGTATCACAACATCCATGCATTTACAGCCGCTTTCCCTGGCTCGGATATGGATGAAAGCATTCAGGCTGAAAAAATTGCCCGTCAGATTGGACTACCTCACACAGCTGTCAACATTCCCACAACCATTGCTGAAGATTTTGACCAGATTGTCCAGGACTTTGACGAACCTTTCGCAGATCCTTCGGGGTTCCCTCTCTGGTATTTGTCGAGGGAAGCCAGTCATAGCGTGAAAGTCGTTCTGAATGGTGACGGCGGAGATGAGCTTTTTGGCGGTTACAAGCGCTACCCAAAACATGTGCGCTCTGCGTTTCGCCGCCATATTCATCTTCCATTCTTACCTATCAAGCCCTCCCTTGACGGAAAAGGAAGCGCCAAAATTCTGGCCGAATGTGCGATGAGCTGGCAGCAGGCATACGGCCTCAGATTTTCCGGGCTATCTATCAATCAACGCTTGGCTGTGCAGAGTCAGTCCACGAAAGTACAGCCAGTCTACTGGCGTAACTTCCCGAGCAAAGATCCTGATCCACTCAAGGCCTTGCTGGAAATCGATAGAGATAACTATCTGGCAGAGTACATTCTTCGTAAAGCTGATTTAATGACTATGGCTCACGGCCTTGAAGGTCGGTCACCACTGATTGATCATGCATTTTATGAGTCGGTTCTGTCCTTGAAAGATGTAGAGCGTTTCACTGATCCAGCAAAAAATATCTTCGCACCCGTATGTGCAGAGCTCGGAGAAAATAACCCGCTTAAACAAAAGAAAAAAGGCTTTAATCCACCGTTAAATCATTGGCTCAGGGTAGACCTGAAAGAACGCTTTGACGGGCTGGGAAGTCGGTTGACAGAACTCACCCAAGGACAAGTGCTTGCCCAGCCCATTGACGAGATGTGTTCTCGATATCAGGCCGGTGAAAATAGATTTGCAGAGCAGGCTTTACAGTTATTGATACTGGACACATCGCTCTCGCAGCTTCAAAAAGCAACTCAAACTCGCCAGTAACTTCCCGAGCAGATAGTTTTTATCCATAGCGTTTCTGATAACATACCGCGCGCTGCACGAGCCATGAATACAAAGATCAATGGAATAGTATTATGCCCAAAACCGTTGCCATAATTGGAAGACTTGACCTGGATAATTTTGGAGACGTCCTTTTAGGCCGGATCTTCACACAATGGCTGAAAGAATGTCAGCTTAGAGTAATTTGTCCAGGTGCGTCTGAAGTGGTTGCCAAACAGATGCAGATAGATGCCATTGGAGACTATTCAGAAGCGGATGCCGTAATTTATGTTGGGGGCGGATATTTTGGAGAACCTCCGGGGAGATTTAAAGCCCGCATGAGATGGGGGCGTCGGCTGGCAAAAAACATTATCTTCCCCGGTATTAAGGCCATACTGAAAAAGAAACCTGTCGCGATCATCGCGCCTGGTTATGGGCCCATCACCAATCCAATAGCTCGTATCGGCTCATTAATTCTTTTTTACAAGGCTAAGCAACGCTCGTTGCGTGATACTGAGAGTATTCGTTTCCTAAAGAGTTATGGCTACTTTGGGAATATTATCGAAACAGCAGACTCTGCCCTAAGCATGACGAACACTACTCTTTCAGATGAAGCTAATAGAATAGGTGAACACTGGAGTCAGCAGGCAGGAGACAAGAAAATCGTCCTGCTCCACCTTACTCAGAAAGCTATGAATATCCCTGGTGCCGCACACATTATTGATTCGATAAAGCAATTGATGAACGATGACAGGTACTTGTTTATAGCCGCAACAGACCAAAGTGGCACTCAGGGGGCAAGGGACACCGAAGCTTTCTACGAAAAAACATTTGGTAATACAGGCCGCTTTGTTACCAGCCATTACGAATCAATCGAATCGTTAATCGGGCTTATAGATGTCGCGCATCTGGCAATAACGACCAAGTTACATGTCGGTATACTCTCTCTAGCAAGAGGAACTCCTGTCATGTCATTCCCTTATCACGATAAGACATTAAGGTTCTATCGTCAGGCAGGATACGAATCCTTCTGTCTGCCATACAACCGTTGGACAAAGAGTAATATAGAGAGTCAATTTACCCGCTTCCACGAGCTTTCAGATACCCGAATTAATCTGGAGCAGGCACTGGTTGATAGAGCCCTGAATAATAAAAAGCTTGTAGAAGAGTTTGCAAAACAGATTCAAGCACTGTAGATCATAAAAGGAATCAGACCATTGAGGTTACTCGTTACGATTGGCGCCTATCCCCCAGACCACAGTGGTGCAGGAAAAAGAATCCGGGAGACCTACTCGACAATCGAACGGTCTGACAAAGCAAAAGGGGGGACTTTTACCTGGAAAGTCCTGTCACATCATGTCCGCTTATCAACTGACATAAATGACGACACCAATGTGTCAAGAATCAAAGAGGGAAAAAAGCTACCTACTATTCTGGCCTGCATGAGACACATTCGTTATCATCAGATAGACATTGTTCATTGCGTTGGCATTAGCAAAATTACTATGTGTAGCGCTTGGGCAGCTATATTCTTGAGGCGCCCCTATATATTCGAACTATCCATTGATCCGCCAGAAGATACGCTTACTCGTTTTAAAAACAAAGTGTTTAACTATCCTTTACGCAAAGCATCCGGATATATTGCTTTAACTTCTAGACTAAAGGCATTTTTTCAGCAGATCTCCAACAGTCAGCCAATTTTTCTTCGACCAAACCCAGTTACCTTAAATACTGATGGGGTCAAGGGGGCAGACTTAATACCAACTCTACCCCACCTATTATTGGGACGCTTCTCGAAAAGAAAAGGTCAGGAAGTAGCTATCCGCACACTTTCCCACTTACCAGATACAGAACGGCTGATACTCGCAGGACCTGTTATTGGCCAACAGGATCGGGACTATGTAGCCAGTCTCCGGGAACTGGTAGCTCAATTGGGGCTGGAAAATCGCGTTGAATTTCGTACAGAGTTCGTCCGTGATGTTGCCTCACAAATAGGCCAATGCCAATCGGTTTGGTGCTTTTCAGAAAGGGAAGGACTACCAAATGTGGTATTGGAAGCACTTTGGTGCGGTAGACCGGCATTTGTAAATGCCGGTCTGGGACTGCAAGATATCGTAACCGACTACGAAAATGGCTTGAATTTACCAGGCTCACCAAAGGAAAAGGCACTACTAATTCGATCAGCACTCAGCAAAGACTTTGATAACGAATTAATAAGGGCGAAAGCGCAAAAGCTCTTCGACCTCCAAGTTCATGCAGAAAAGACACATCAGTTTATAAAAAGCATTCTCCCTGGCACTTAACCCTCGTTAAAAAGTGCTTTACTGTCGTTTCTTTCAGCTTGGGATCCCAGCCTTGAATAACCGGCATACAAACCAAACACCACTAACGCTATAAACGCCGTATCCCTGCGCATGGTAGTGGTTACGAGTCCAGCTACTGACAGAGTAAGCAACACATTCGCAGCGCAAGTCCACCACCAGGCCAGAAAGTAATCCTGCTTCAGACGATGAAAATCTTTCCATAAACATGACAACCAAACAGCAAAAAAGCTCACCAATATTATTAACCCGACGGCACCGTGTTCAATAAGCCAGGTGATGTAGACATTGTGAGCATGTCCGGTGAAATAGAACTGGTGAACTTCAAACTTTTCACCTTTACCTTCCACCAGTTTTTTTACATGCTCCTTTGTCAACTGTTTATACTGATCATAACCGCGCCCTAAGTATGGGGCATAAGAGTAGCTTTCAAACGCAGTATTCCAGATTCGCTCCCTGGGCGACATTTTTCCTTCAAAGGCACTACTCCAGGCAGCCTGCTTGCTTATTGCTCCAGAGTAGTTAATCAGAACAACCGACCCAAGACTTATCATCCCTATAACAAAAATTATCGCCTGCAATCGGTTCTTCAATGACAGTACCAGTACACATAATCCGATCGACAACAGCGCCACGCCAACAGCAGCCCTACTACTGGCAGCCATCAGCCAGATTAGAGGCAATATTGCCACAATCAACATCAGAACAGATGCCAGATAACGTGATCTCAATATCAGATAGACAACACTCGACAGCATGATTTGAAGCACAATCAATACATATAAAGATGCATGATTTACATGCTGGATATTAGGTAAATCCAAATCTATAAATTGATGACTCGATAGGTATTGTGGCCAGCTCCAAGCTATCCCTAAAAGAGTCGAAAACACACCGACTCCCAAAATAATCCAATACTGCCAGGGCAGGAAACGGGAATATCGTATCATCCAACCCAGAACCAAATAGCGAAGAACATGCGAGACTTTGGTTGATATTCCGTCCAGGAAATAAACGGAGAGTTGGGTCAGGAGCATCGCACAGATAAACAGCAGAAAGATAATGTCAAATCTATCCCATAACATTTTAAGATCTTTGAATCTGACTCGATTGATACACCAGACAAGCATAAACGCAAAAAGCCCGGTATTTCTCAACCCCTCTTGCAAAGGAGTCCCCAGGATACAGGCAAGAAGAAAAAAGAACTCTACATACCCCCACAGAGGCAGTGATCGTGTGAGGTTGCTGAGAGACGTATTCTGAAACATGGCGCGATCAGTCAAAATGAGAAATCTTTTGGTATATGGGATAGAGAGCTAAACACGTTATTAGGAGAATTAGCGAACCAGTCCTCGTTGACGACAGATCTTTCGATACATATCAATATAGTGTTGCGCCACTAATGGCCAGTCATGACGTGCAATATACTCGGAAGTTGATTCTACGGTCTTTTGGAGGAGATCAGGGTTACCGAATACATCGCCAATCAAAGCTGCCATTGCATCACTGTCTTCACTGGGAAACAGCCATCCATTCACCCCTGGCTGGATCATCTCAAGACTGCCATCAACTGCGCTTGAGATCACAGGTAAGCCCGAAGCCATGGCTTCCAGTAACGCATTCGAATAGGGCTCTTTTCGGGAAGCCGACAAAAAAACTTTTGCGCCTCGTAACAGGGCAATCTTTTTGTCTCCGAACTGTGCACCGTGAAATATTACCTGTTCTTCCACACCCAGCTTTTTGGCCAGGGCTTTAAGGTCCGGCAACTCGCTACCGTGCCCTACGATATGAAAATCGATATCCTTCCGGCCAACCTTGGCAAAAGCGTCAATCATCACATCGAAACCTTTCCGGTGAATCAGATTCGCAACACTGACTGCATAGGGCCTTTCTGACTGGAATGGTGCAATAGACTGATACTCTCGAATGTCTACTCCATTGTTAATAATGGATATTTTTTCCTGCGGGATGCCAAAGTCCACCATGATATCCGCCATAAACTGACATTGGGCGACAAACTCATCTACAACCGTCGTTCCCTTGATCATTCTCTTAGTGGCATATGGACTGCGACGGATACCACCGCCGGGAACAATATCGCTACCGTGTGGCCGGCATATAACAGCCGTATTGACAAAACGCCGAAATTCTCTCGCAACAAATGTCTGAGGATAAGAGGCATGACAATGTAGTACGTTAAACCGATACTTCCGATAAACTTTATACAGGTCCAGCAACTTCAACCGATTACCAAACTTTTTCGAGCGCGGCGGCTTGAAACGAACAATATCATAGGGATACTGGCTGTCATCATGGGTGGTTTTCTTTGGAGCGGGAGCCAAAACCACCACCTTGTGGCCCAATTTCTGGCATTCAATTGCCAGATGATGAAGCACCGTTTGCGCTCCACCAACCGATGGAAAAAAAACGTCGGTATAAAAACAGATACTCAGATCAGACATGTCACTTCTTTGCTCAATCTATCTATTGCAGTTTTCGGAAAATATTGAATTAACGCTTCAACTCATAAAGCTTGGCGTACTTTAGAAAGCTGTTCATACAGCCGATCAGTATATGTATTAAGCCTGGGATACCATCCTGAAAACCGCGCCGAAGAATATAGAATTTAAAAAACCTGAATAATGGACTGAATATCATCTGTCCAACAGAAAAATCCTTCCCCCTGGTGTGCATCTGCTCAGCCTGAAGGCTGGTATAGCGATTCTGCTTGGCCAGGTACGCATTGATACCATCTTCAGAAAAATGCATGAGATCAGCCTTTAGTTGGCCGATTTCAGATTCGGTTTCAACCTTCTCATGAACAGGGTCTTTAGACCAGACAGCATTGCGTCGATCAAAAAGTCTGAGACTAAGGTCGGGATAGCCCTCCCCATGCCTCAACCAGCGGCCAAGAAAGGTATTACAACGCGGCATTGTATAAGCTTTAAACATCGGCTGCTGCATGATTTGACAAATTTCCGCAGCCAGTTCAGGACTGGGGCGCTCGTCAGCATCCAGACATAAAACCCAATCATTTTGCGCCTGATCAACAGCAAATTGCTTCTGCGGACCAAAACCACGCCAGGGCTCTTCTATAACTCTTGCTCCTGCCGCTCTGGCAATCTCCGTAGTATCATCACTACTACCAGAATCCACCACCAATACTTCATCAGCAAAACTTACCGACGCTATGCATTCACGGATTCGCTTCGCTTCATTAAGCGTAATGATTGTCACACTCAGTTTCGGCATTTCACCTGCCTTCTCAATACATCAGAGCCGCGCCATACCTTATGACAGTTAGGCTTATCCAACAGGTTTGGTATAATGCCCGACTATTTTACCGACGTATAGCCTGATATGAGAATTGCGCATTTGGAAAGCAGCCTGAACTGGGGCGGGCAGGAACTTCGAATTATTGAACAGACCCAGTGGCTGAATGAACATGGACATACCTGCTGGATTCTCGCCCGAAGCGGTTCGGCCATTTTAGAGGAGGCCCGGAAACGTAACCTGCCTCATCATGTGATCGAGTTTCGTGGATCAGCCAATCCTAAAATCATTCGCCAATTACTGGACTTCATCAATCAAAATCAACTGGACCTGATTGATGCACACAGTAACCGGGATGCCGCCTATGCCATGTTTGCCAGATGGTTTTCGAAGGTTAAGGTAATTCGCTCCCGCCATGTCACCACTCCGATCAAAGACACCACGCTTCACCGCTTGATCTGGAAGACAGGCAACCACGGCATTATCACCACTGCCGACCGAGTGGGTGAGATGATTCTTGAATTGGGCTTGGCCACCCCGGAAAACCTTTATACTGCTCGTGCAGGCGTTGATGCCGGCAGATACCATAAAGGTATTGATAGCAGTGCACTCAAAGCGTCTTTAGGGATTCCCGAACACCATCGGGTTATAGCCAATATCGGCATGATCCGTCATGACAAGGGGCAACTATTCTTCGTCAAAGCCTGTGAACTGATTGCTGCACAGTGCCCTGACGTCACCTTTCTGCAAATTGGCGAGTCAACCCCGGACACCAGAGACTATGAAGCAGAGGTGACTAGCTATCTGGGACAATCAAAGCACCAGGATCGCATCAAGTTCCTCGGGTTCCATAGTGAGATAGAGAAATATCAGGCTTTCAGCGATATCATCATGATTTGCTCAGTAGGCACAGAAGCTCAGACGCGTCTCGTCTCACAGGCCTTTCTCATGGGAAACAATGTCGTTGCAACTCGCGTGGGAGGCCTGCCGGAAATGATTCAACATGAAAAGACCGGGCTACTTTGCCCACCCGAAGATCCTAAGGCTTTAGCAGATGCCTGCTTGAGATTATTGAATGACTCTGAACTGAGTCAAAAGATCAGAGACCATGCAGAGCGGCATGCCCACAAGGAAATGACCTTTGAACGGATGATGGAAGGGATGCTGAATAGCTACGAAAAGACTCTGAACGGTCTACCTGTCGGGAAACATTAGAGACAGGATTTGAGTGTAGACCAGACATAACTGACGGAAAGATTCTGCCAACAAGGAGGATCAATCCCCTGCCGGGTCTGTGCCAGAATATCGTAGCGACACTGCCGCTTCATACAAGGCGCACAATGGTACTGGCCCGATAAGGATATCTGTTGTGGCCCATATATTCCGGTCAATTCAGCACTGGTTGGCCCGTATAACGCTACCAGTGGACGATCGAGCGCCGCCGCCAGATGCCCCAACCCTGTATCAACCGAAACCACAGCCTTGGCCCCCTGCAGTACGCCTGCGACTTCCTTCAGGCTCATTTTTGGCATGACCTCAACGCCAGAAACCTCTCCAAGCCTCTCAGCCCTTAATCTTTCTTCTTCGTTCCCCCAGACAACTCGCACTCCCAAACCAGCCTGAGCGCAACGTATAGCAAGGTCACGCCAGTTTTTTTCAGGCCAGTGCTTGGTCGACCAAGTGGTTCCATGTAGAAAAACCACGTAAGGCCTGTCTACTGGCATTGGATTAACAGAGAATCCATAGTTTAAAGGCAATACATCCAAAGAATAGCCGAGGGATAATGCGAATAATTCGCGAATTCTTTCAACAGCATGCATCCGCCTGGACACGGCAAACCTTTTACCATATAACAGCGCCGCAGCAGGCTCCCGAATGGAGCGGGCATCATAACCAACCATCGGGGCGTTAACCCAAAGCCCTAGGATCGCACTTTTTAACAGACCTTGGGCATCTATCACCAGATCATAGTCACGAGCTGCCAGCCGAGATTTGAAGGACGCCCATTCGCCAGAATGCAAAGCTTGGCGAGGTTGTTTTTTCCATCTTCGCAACGCAACAGGAATAACGTCATCAACGCCAGGGTGCCATTGTGGAATTTCAGCCACCCCTTCCTCCACAACCCAATCAATTACCAGAGAGGGATAAACTGATTTAGCATCGGTGACAGCAGGCAGGGTATGAATCACATCACCAAGGGATGACATTTTAATCAGGAGAATTCGCACGATTAATCTCTGGCGGTAGACTCATTTATGGATAGACCTGTATTAGAGGGCAGTCTTTCCAACGCATTAATCACCATTTCAGGGCCGAGCTCTCTTAAACACTTATAGTGACCATATGGACAAGTCCTTTCAAAACAAGGACTGCAGTCGAGCCCGAGCCTTACCAATTCAGCATGCTGAGTAAGCGGAGGAGTAAATCCTGGAGATGTAGAACCGTATACAGCCACCAGAGGTCGTCCCAGAGCGGCAGCTACATGCATTAATCCCGAGTCATTGGAGACCACCTGAGAAGTCAGCGATAACAGGGCAACCGCTTCCTGCAGGGAGGTTTGTCCCGAAAAATCCCTGACCACTCCATCTTCACTGGATATCGCATTGACTATTTGCTGACAGGTAGCTTTATCATTGGCCGAACCAAACAGCCAGACCTCCCCACCTTTTTTCAAACAACCTCTGGCAACTTCCGCATAATGCTCTGAAGGCCATTGCTTGGCAGCGCCAAACTCGGCTCCCGGACACAGCCCCAAAACATAGGCATGAGAAGATAGCGAGAACTTCGAGCGAGCTTCACTCAAACTCTCCTGTGGCACTTCTAAAGAAGGATGGGGAATATTCAGTAGATCAGCTTGACCATCTGGATACGCCAACGCAACAAAGCGTTCCACCATAAGTGGCAAAGCCTGCTTGTCCAGCTTCCGGATATCATTAAGCAAACCATAACGCATTTCACCGCGCCAACCAGTTCGCCTGGGAATTTTTGCCAACCATGGCACCAAGGCGGACTTCAGGGAGTTAGGCAACACGATTGCCCAGTCATACTGATTTTCTCGCAACTGCTTCGCCAATGCCCTGCGGGCAGAAAGCATAATTTTTCCATGCCCGACAGGCATATCAATCGGCTGCCTGACTTCCGGCATAGCCTGCAGAATCGGACGACTCCAGGCAGGCGCCAATACATCAATTTGAGCCGTGGGGTGCTGGCGCCTGAGCACTTTGAACAGACTCTGCGCCATGACCATATCACCAACCCAGGAAGGGCCGACGATCAGAATATTCGAGGGCTGACTGGCCATACTTCTCATTAAACTATTGAATGAAATTACCGGCCAGCGGCAATTACGCCACCGGTGTCAGCCAATGTTTGTACTTCTCATTCCGGCCTTTCACCACGTCGAAGTACAGTGTCTGCAGCTTTTCCGTTACCGGACCACGACGCCCTTCACCGATTGCGCGTCCGTCAAGCTCACGAATGGGCGTCACTTCCGCTGCGGTACCGGTGAAGAAAGCCTCATCTGCGATATAAACTTCATCACGGGTGATGCGTTTCTCAACCAGTTCATAACCAAGGTCACTCGCCAGCTGGAAGATTGTGTTACGGGTAATACCGTTCAGACAGGATGTTAATTCCGGGGTATAAATTACGTTATCACGGATAACAAAAATATTTTCTCCGGAGCCTTCTGCTACATATCCTTCAGGATCCAGCAACAAAGCTTCATCACACCCGCAGGCCAATGCCTCGTTCAGAGCCAGCATGGAGTTAATATAGTGACCATTGGCTTTGGCTCGTGTCATTGATATATTCACGTGGTGACGAGTGTAAGAGCTGGTTCTTACTTTAATCCCTTTTTCCAGAGCCTCATCCCCCAGATAGGTTCCCCACTCCCAGGCAGCGACGATTGCGTGGACCTGCAATCCGGCAGCACGAAGCCCCATCCCCTCTGATCCGTAAAACACCATTGGACGCATGTAGGCTGAAGTTAAATTATTGTCTTTAACCGCCTGACGCTGCGCTTCATTCAAATCATCCTTTGTGAAAGGGATTTTCATATTCATGATATGAGCTGAATCGAACAAGCGGTCAGTATGCTCCTGAAGTCTAAAGATCGCTGTACCGTCCTGGGTCTGATATGCGCGAACACCCTCGAACACCCCCATTCCATAGTGCAAGGTGTGAGTCAATACGTGAACCTGAGCATCGCGCCAGGGAACCATCTTACCGTCAAACCAGATCAGACCGTCACGGTCAGCCATGGACATATTTCTAACTCCTTCGGGCCCAAAGCCTCAAATTCAATATCAATCAGATAAATTAGTTAGCGCAGGACAGACTACGAGCCCTACTCTTCAAAAATCTCTCGCCAGAACTCTACCACTCGCTCCCGCTCTATTAGCATCTCTTCTGGGGCAATTCTGGCGGGCAAGTTCTGCAATGCCAAACGGTGACCCCGGGAACGGTACTGACGGTATATTTCACAGAGTTCTTCACTGAGCTCGCCCCGGACAACCCCGGCTTCAGCCAAAGATTCCAGAATACGAATATTGTCACTCCATCTCACGACAGAAGGGTGCTTATGAGCCCATCGCAAAGCTGCATATTGAACCATAAATTCAATATCAACGATACCGCCAGAATCGTGCTTCAGATCGAAATATGGAAGGTTCCCATCGGCGCCTGGCGTCGTGGCGTGAGAAGTGCGCATTTTTTCGCGCATTTCCAGAACATCCTGCTTCAACTTATCTGCATCTCTGGGCTTGGTCAGAACCTCAATCCTTGCCCGCTCAAATTTAGTACAGACACTCTCACTTCCGGCAACAAAGCGTGCTCTTACCAATGCCTGATGCTCCCAGGTCCAGGCTTTCTCATCCTGATACTTATGCCAGGCCGCGACAGAACTCACCAACAACCCTGAATTCCCAGAGGGCCTGAGACGCATATCCACTTCATAGATATCACCTGACGCAGTCTTGGTTGTTAACAGATGAATAATTCTTTGCCCTAGCCGGATAAAAAAGACCTGATTATTGATACTGTTATCGCCGTCGGTATCCAGATCCTCAGCAGCATCATGAAGGAATACAAGATCGGTATCAGAACCGTAACTTAATTCAATACCGCCTAGCTTCCCATATCCGATGATTCCAAAATCAGGATCACAGGCCGTCACTTCGTCACGCATGGGCCTACCGTATTTAGATGTCATGTTAAGCCACGCCTGATCCAGCACCTGCGCTAACACAGTCTCCGCGATGAAGGTGAGATAATCACTCACCTTCATTAAAGGCAGAGAGCCCCTCAAGTCCGACGCAGCAACACGCAATACATGCGCCCGCTTGAAATAGCGCAATACTTCCATCTGCTCTTCCAGATCATCCTGCGGAATACGGAGCATTTCCTGACGAAGTTCATCACGCAAAGTTTGTGTATCCGGCGGAGTATAGAGACTTTCAGAATGCAGCAGTTCATCAAGCAACAGAGGCATTTGAGCTATTTGCTCCCCCACCCACTGGCTTTCACCAAATAACCGTACCAGCTCTTTTAGCGCTCCAGGGTTTTCATTCAGCAATACCAGATAGGCGCTTCGACGAATGATTGCCTCAACAAACCTGAGCAAGCGGTCAAACGTCTCCGCATTGATTTTCTGCTCCACCACGACCCTGAGAAGTTTTGGCATAAACAGGTCCAGCCTGTCCTTACCTTGGGCCTGTAACTGACGCACTTTCGAGCTATTGATAAAACCTCTTAACAACGGATCAAAAGCTTGAGGATCAGCGCACCCCAACTCTTCAAAAAACTCTACAGATTCTTCCGAGGGCATTTTGGCATGCCAAAGCAACCGCCATACCTTCAGGTCTTCCTTTGACTCCTCTGTGTCCTGTGGAGATGCAATGACATCAGCAAAATGACGAGAAACATTTTCTCTATGCTGCTCCAGAACCTGTTCACAAGCTTTCCAGCTCGAAAAACCAAGCGCTATGGCAATACGCAAACGCCCAAGCTCATCTGATGGAATCTGTTGCGTCTGCTTATCGGCGAGCCCCTGAATTGCATGCTCAATATTTCGCAAGAAGATATAAGCCGACCTCAACTCATCGACTGCAGCGCCTGGCATCAATTGATCTTCTTTGATGACCTGCAGCACGTCGAGAAGGCCCCGCTGCTGCAGCTTGATATCACGCCCGCCACGAATCAACTGAAAGACCTGGGCAATAAACTCAACCTCTCGAATCCCTCCTGCGCCAAGCTTGATGTTGTGCCCAATCCCCTTTCGCAACACTTCTCTTTCAATCATATCCTTCATAGAACGAAGCGACTGTATGGCGCCAAAATCAATATACTTCCGATACACAAAGGGCCGCAGCTCATCTAACAGCCTATTTCCCTGTAAGAGATCGCCGGCAACTGGTGCGGCTTTAATCATGGCGTAACGCTCCCAATCACGCCCCTGATCTTCGTAGTATTCCTCCATTGCAGCAAAGCTTAATGCCAAGGCACCACTCTGACCATATGGGCGTAATCGCATATCCACACGAAACACGAATCCATCAACAGTCGTGTTATCTAACGCCTGTATAAGCTTTTGTCCCAAACGGGTGAAGAAATTCTGATTATCGATACTTCTGGAGGCGCCCTGGGTTTCTCCGTGTTCGGGAAATGTAAAAATCAAATCAATATCCGATGATACGTTCAGTTCACCCGCGCCCAGTTTCCCCATTCCCAGGACCAGCATTTTCTGAGGCTGTCCTTTTCTCGAAACAGGCTCTCCATAGGTATCCACAAGCTGACCATGAAGCCAGGAGAGCGCACCATCAATACAGACCTCAGCAAGCCAGGTCATCAATCTGCCTGTAACTTCGAATTCGCCCCCCTCAACCAGATCTTTCCAGACGATGTAAAACATCTTCTCGCGGCGGAAAAGTCGCAATGCACGGTGGAGCTCCTGCTCTGAACTACAACGTTCAAGCGCCTTTTCTAACTCTCCAGACCAGCGTTTTTTCGATACCACATCCCCCTGTGATTCAGTCTGCTCTTCGAGCCAACCAGCAACCTGTGCAGGAAACCTGACAATTAAATCCGCCAGAAAATCACTGACTACGAAGGCTTTTATCACTCCTTCTGCATAAGGTTTTAAGCCTTCACAATCCGACTCACTTAAATCTTTGAGTCGGTCAATATTTTGAGTCAGTATTCCATGCAATTCCGCTGGATAAGCTTTAAGCAAAGACATCAGTTTCTGCGTTAAAGAGGAGTTATCAGAAGCCAAACCATCACCTGCAAATTCAAATATTTCCGCCATGGCCGTTAGCGAAAGTGTTATTTATAAAAAGCACAATAGACAGACTAACGTTTAGCGATAGTCAATTTCAGAATTTCGATCCCTATCCTACCAAACCAAGTAGATCGCTCTAGTGTTTCAGCCTGATCTGACATGCTATCCGCCTTTAAGAGTTGCTCACCCTCCTTCATCATACTCCTCCACAAAGCATCATCCAGATCAGCCGCCTCCAAAAGATCGTTAAGTACCTCTATTAACGGCCTGATATCAGACTCTCCAGAATTATTTGTCTGGTTCAATCCACCCTTGTGACGAGTTGTGATCTGTTGCATATAACGTCCAGCAACATCAACCCAGCCATTCAAAGAATTGATGGCTCCAATATTATTAAACATCTCATCATTATTCTGAGCGAGCAATCCGTACCCACGGGCAGCTTTACTAGGCGTATACAACCAACACGGTATATTCCTGACCAGCTTTTCAGCCACCTGAATTAGTGCATCAATTTGCCCGACCTTTAACTCAAGCTCCATCTCTGAAATTGACAATACTCCATCCTGGTCTGCCGAAATAGTGCCCACATCAAACACCACCTCTACCCTGGACTTACTTTCAGGTATGTCGACCAGCCAGAGAGTCCTGGAGAAATCGGTCGAGAACGCAGGTCGAATTTGCTCTCTACATACCTCTGGGAACCCGGCAACCTGATCTAATAATGTCAAGTCAGGCTGCTTCGACCTCAACGGCCAATTGTGTTCAATCCTTCGATGCAACCCAGCCTCAGCTTTTCCCTGACCTTTGACTGTCTGTTCATGCCCCCCCTTTCCCAAATCGCGCACCCGCAGCGCCCACCTGGACTTGCGCAAAGAAAGGTCTGGCGTGTCAAAGTAGATATTGAACAGTGAACGACCCTCAAGAGGCTCACCCAACATTGAAGTTAACGCCTCAATGACATCATGTTTAAGAGAGGCAGAAAAACCCAATTTTATTTCTATTTCATCCATCATCACTTTCCTGCAGACACAAAAAAACCGGCCGAAGCCGGTTTTTTAAGATACTTAAGATCTAAAGAGATCAGAAGTAGTAAGTTGCACCAATTGCGAACTCTTCGATATCAGTCTCAGAAGCTCCAGCTTCTTCAGAACCGTTAGTGTACTCAACGTACGCGTACATGTTGTCTGAAACATTATGAAGAG
The DNA here is from genome assembly GCF_000376785.1 of Hahella ganghwensis DSM 17046. GTDB lineage: Bacteria > Pseudomonadota > Gammaproteobacteria > Pseudomonadales > Oleiphilaceae > Hahella > Hahella ganghwensis. The sequence continues at coordinate 109,553 of NZ_AQXX01000143.1, read as the reverse complement.
CTTGCAGATAGAACTTATCTTCTTCTGCAGAAGGATCTGCATCATTTTCAGCAGCATAGTAACCAGCCGCCAATTGAGAAGCCCCCAAAGAGTAGATAGCGATAAAACCGTAACCATCAGCCTCAGTAGAAGGATCATCAGTTCCGCTTACAGAATCAGCAGACTTGGTCTCATACTGAACGCCCAGAGTCAAGTCACCCAAGAAGATGTTAGCGCCTAGACCAATGCTATCTCCGGTATCAACCGCTACTTTCGCAGTTGCATCATTATCATCGTGGTCGATAGTCTCTTCACGACCCAAAGAGTAACCTAAGATAACTTCAAACATGTCAGTTTTATACTTGGCACCAATCGCACCGGTATGACGCTCTGTGCTGTCTAGCGCAAGAGTTACACCTACAGTAAGACCACCAGCGATGGTAGGAGACACGTATTGCAGATTGTCACCTTCATATACGCCCTCAAACTCACCTGATATACCTACAGCTTCAGAGATATCGATAACATCCCACCACTCGTATACAGTGTCGTCAGTACCAACTTGAACGGAACCGAAGTCACCTTTCACACCGATGAATGCTTCATCAACCTTGTTGATGCCGTCACCGTGGTTTTCATCAGCGTCGAATTCCAGCTCAGCCTTCAGAAAACCAGTCAAACCAGGAGAGATTTCGTGACTGTGCTTAAAGCCTAAAGTAGAACCATTGTCGGCGAAATCGTTAGTAGTGGTTTCAGTACTACCAGTCTCTTCAGATGTATGGATATAGGCCAGCTGAATGTTACCGTAAAACTCAGGCATCATTTCAGCTGCTTGAGCTACAGACGCCATTGAAGCAGCCGCAACTGCTGAAGCGATCAAAGTCTTTTTCATTTCGTCTTCCTTTTGTGTGTTAAATCAACTTCTTGCGATGTTGATGGTTAAAAGCCACATTTTTCATTATTCAGGGCGTTTATAAGCGCCCATTTATATTTCGGAATTATGTCATCTTAATGACATTTTGCAATTCGATGTTTTAACAGATATTCAAACCTCCTCTTTAATGAGCGAACCCATCAGTTTAGTGAGTGTTGATAGAGTTACCTATTAATCAGACAACAATCATTGCCTGCACATCATCACTGAAGGTCAGCCTAAAGAGGCTTAAATTCCTTTCCTATCAACAACTTATTGAAGATAATACAATCTTTTCCATACCTCTATCTTGGAAATTCCCTTTCAAACAATAAGTTACATCGAACTCTTAACAAATAAAATTAATACCAATATGTAATACAACATTGGAGATTTTGCAACCAAAAAAGTGATTTTTGCGACTTCTTTTTTGTAACAAAACACCCGGCAGATTTGCGAATTTACGAGAGCAGAAAGTTTGCCAACTCGCGGAAATGCTGACAAATCAAAAACTTGGAAGGTGTCACCGGTATCACAATGAAATTTAGCACGACTAACTTGGTGCACCTTAGTTTTTTTATTGCACTACATTGAAACACTTGTAACCTGAAAGAGCGGTGAGTTACTCGAACCCAGGCGTACTATAACAAAGGCATAGTCAAATTGGTGCGGACATCTTATAGGGGATTTCCGAAATACCATACTAGCCAAAAGTATCATTTTGTATACAGATATCACATTACCGGGTTATACTCCGTGTAGCATGCCTTTAAGCGACATTTCGCATATGCGCAACGGGTAACATCCCCGCTACACTTCAAGTAAAAAAGTCGCAGGACCACGATTTTGGATATCCACCAGCATATCCGCCCCGAACTCACCCGTGACAATTTTAACGCCCCTGCTTCCTGCCTGCTCTACAAAATATCGGTACAAAGCATCGCCTTTCTCAGGCTCTGCCGCCTTGGAGAAGCTCGGGCGCATACCTTTGCGAGTATCTGCTGCAAGAGTGAACTGGGAGACAACCATCAGCTCTCCATGTACATCCAAGAGACTAAGATTCATCTTGCCCTGCTCATCCTCGAAGACCCTGTAACTTAAGACCTTAGCCAGCAATTTATCAGCCGCCTGCTCATCGTCATGAGCCTCGACAGCAAGAAAAACCACTAAACCATTCCCTATCTCTCCCCTAACAACTCCATTAACAGCCACGCTGGCTTTTGAGACTCTCTGCAATAATCCCTTCATACACACTCCGGTTCTATCGCTCGTTGTTTTTTATACTATTTGCTTATTATGCTACTTGTTTCACTATTATCATCCGTGAACTCAGTTAACTCTGCACAACTCCTTCAGAGGATACCTCACAAAATTAAACTATCCGTTAAGCTTGCCATACCCCCCGAGCCGATCGGCCATTTGACCAATCACTTTGATCATGACATCGGTCATCGCAGGATCATGAGGAGAATGCCCAGCATCCCTCACAACAACCAGTTCACTTCCAGGACTTTGGCGATGTAGCGAATGCGCTGACTCAAGCGGAGTAACCGCATCGTACCTTCCATGAACAATCGTTGATGCCACCGATTCAGGGATTCCAGAATCTTCCGCCGGCATTTCAGACAGACGCTTAAACACTGTCACCCCCAGCTTCGCCAGACTTATTGCATAATGGGGATGAGAGTACTGATCAACAAGGTGGGCTTGGCAATGTAAAGTGGATATTTTCGCCAGCCATTTTGCCCAGGCTTTTGCGGCCTGAATCTGATCAAGCTCATTAGCTCCCAAAAGCATTTTTTCAAGCGCCTGCATTAAAGCATCAGAGGACCCATTCCCCAGCCGCTGCACCAATTCCTGATAGTAATCAGGGAACAGCTTAGGTGCACCATATTCGAGCAACCACTCCATCGATTCCCGACCACAAAATCCATATCCACAGAGAATCAACCCGTTAACCAGATCCGGAGTTGCTTTACAGAGCTCAGATGCAATACGAGCCCCCCACCCAAAGCCAACAACAGAGACCTTTTCCAGTTCCAGCCTAGACATCAGCATGCGCAGATCAGAAACCGCTTCTGACACCTGACAATGCTCCATATCAGCCAAAGGTAATGACCGACCGCACCCTCTCTGGTCGTACTGAATTATCCGAAACCTTTCCGCATCAAATAATCGACGATGGAAAGCATCAGAACCTCCTCCCGGACCATCATGCAAAACAAAAACGGGCAACCCTTCCGGGTTACCCGTTTCATCAAAGTGCAGTAAGTGAGTTTCGTCGATATCAATCGATCCAGAGCGATAGGGTGTTATTTCAGGGTAAGGGGTGAGCATTCGACCTTTTCCGTCCAGTCAATGATTCCCCTCACTATAACACCCACTTTTCAAGCCGCAAAGCGGATCACTCCAGCAAGAAACGATAGTGCTTATGCTTCCTTACTTCTGTCAGCCCGTTTACGTTCATGCTCTTTAAGCAGCTTTTTACGTATACGAATAGAAGCTGGTGTGACTTCAACCAACTCGTCATCCTCAACAAACTCGAGAGCCTGCTCAAGTGAGAATCTGATTGGCGGAGTCAACAGAATGTTTTCATCAGTTCCAGCCGCACGAATGTTCGTCAGCTGCTTGGCCTTAGTCGGATTAACCACAAGGTCATTGTCACGACTGTGCAGACCAATGATCATACCTTCGTAGACTTCAATATTCGGATCCAGGAAGAGACGTCCGCGATCCTGCAGATTGAATAGCGCGTAGGCCAGAACCTTGCCTGCAACATTAGAAATCAGAACACCATTGATGCGTTTAACATCAACACCTTCTTTGTATGGTCCATAGTGGTCGAAGATATGGGTCAGAATACCAGTACCTGACGTCATGGTCAGAAACTGTGAACGGAAACCAATCAAACCACGAGATGGAACGACAAACTCCAGGCGAGTACGCCCTTTCCCGTCCGGCACCATGTTAACCAACTCACCACGACGCAGCCCCATTTCTTCCATCACGGGCCCTTGGTGCTCATCCTCGATATCGATAATGACCTGTTCAAAAGGCTCGACTCTCTCACCATCAACTTCTTTGACGATAACTTCTGGCTTGGAAACACCAAGCTCAAATCCTTCCCTGCGCATGGTCTCGATCAGAACAGAAAGATGCAGCTCGCCCCGGCCGGATACTTTAAATTTATCAGGAGAGTCACCCTGCTCAACCCGCAGCGCCACGTTGTACAACAACTCTTTTTCCAGACGCTCTTTGATATTACGGCTGGTAATGTACTTTCCTTCTTTCCCGGCAAATGGACTGTCATTCACCTGAAATGTCATGGTGACGGTAGGTTCATCTACTGTTAATGGGGGTAATGCTTCCGGAGCATCTGGAGAACAGAGAGTGTCAGAAATGTTCAGGGCATCAATACCAGTCACACAAATGATGTCCCCTGCCTCTGCGTCAGGAACTTCCTGCCTTTCAAGTCCATGGTAGCCCATAACAGAAAGTACGCGAGCATTTCGCTTTTTACCGTCACGATCCACCACAACAACAGGCGTATTCGTTTTGATTTTTCCACGGGTAACACGACCAACCCCAATGACACCTACATAGCTGTTGTAATCCAGCGCACTTATCTGCATCTGCAGAGGCCCGGAGGCATCAACGTCTGGTGAAGGGACACGATCCACAATCAGCTCGAATAACGGCGTCATGTCTTCCGCCATCTCATCAGGATCCATTCCAGCGATACCATTTAGTGCAGAAGCATAAATGATCGGGAAATCCAATTGCTCATCAGTGGCCCCCAGACGGTCAAACAAATCGAATACTTCGTTGATAACCCAGTCGGGACGAGCTCCGGGACGGTCGATCTTGTTGATAACAACAATCGGTTTCAAGCCTTGAGCAAAGGCTTTCTGGGTGACAAACCTGGTTTGTGGCATAGGACCATCAACGGCGTCGACGAGAAGCAGAACTGAATCCACCATCGACAGAACCCGCTCAACCTCACCACCAAAGTCCGCGTGCCCTGGAGTGTCTACAATATTGATTCTGTAGTCATTCCACTTAATTGCGGTATTCTTGGCCAGAATAGTGATACCACGCTCTTTTTCCTGGTCATTTGAGTCCATAATACGCTCAGCGCCCATATCCTTACGGCCCAAAGTCCCGGATTGCTGGAGCAATTTATCGACCAACGTGGTTTTGCCATGGTCGACGTGCGCGATAATGGCAATGTTTCTTAACTTCTCAATCACAATCAAATTCTCTAGTTTGAGGTTATGCGGTCCGTTATCAGGGACATCAACCGCAAAAAGGCGCAGTATTATACAAGAGAGATGGTTTAGTTTTATACAAAATGTTGTGAAATCTTTATTAAGCGACCCAACCAACAGGAAAAACGCTTCCTCCGGCCACCAATTTGGTGCATAACGCACCAAATTGGTACGCACCCCATCCAACGCGCACAATATTGGTGCATAGAAATCCACATTAACATTCCTCCCAAATAGCGACACAACCTCCCATTCCTTTGTTTTCGGTATGTCTGTGAAAAGTATAAATGTTGGCAGATAAATTGCTTTCTATGGGTAAATTTGCTGCGGATAAAAACCAGAAGCAACGACAAAACAGGCGTGATATGATTTTGCGCTCGTTAGACTTCCCGGAACGCTTACCTTCGGCGCTAGTTTGAAGGGGGGGTGAGCGAATGGATGTTCCGGCATCATCTCAACATACATACACCAATAAATACGGAGTAAACTGGAATGTCAGAGAAAACTCTGAATCTCTTGAAAGAGCACGAAGTTAAATGGGTTGATTTACGCTTTACCGACTCAAAGGGTAAAGAGCAACACGTTACCATCCCCACTTCAGAAATCTCAGACGACTTTTTCCAAGAAGGGAAAATGTTCGACGGTTCTTCAATTGCTGGGTGGAAAGGGATTAATGAATCCGACATGATTCTGATGCCGGATGATGAGACTGCAGTGATTGATCCATTCACTGAAGAAACAACTCTGAACCTGACCTGTAACATCATCGAGCCTTCCACAATGCAAGGCTATGAGCGCGACCCTCGTTCCATCGCTCGACGCGCCGAAGAGTACCTGAAGTCTACCGGTATTGCTGACACTGTTCTGTTTGGCCCAGAGCCAGAGTTTTTCGTGTTTGACAGTGTAAAGTGGGACGTTGGCATGCGCGGCGCTTCCTATGATCTTTTCTCTGAAGAAGCAGCCTGGGTATCTGGCGAAGATTTCGACCGTAACAACATCGGTCACCGCCCAGGTGTCAAGGGAGGTTACTTCCCGGTTCCTCCAGTTGATTCTCTGCATGATCTCCGTGGAGCTATGTGTGCAGCAATGGAAGCCATGGGGCTGGAAATTGAAGTACACCACCACGAAGTAGGTACTGCAGGCCAGTGTGAGATTGGTGTTGGCGCTAACACTCTGACACGCAAAGCGGATGAAGTGCAGATTCTGAAATACTGTGTACACAACGTGGCTCATGCCTATGGCAAGACTGCCACCTTTATGCCTAAACCAGTCGTTGGAGACAACGGTTCTGGCATGCACTGTCACCAGTCTTTGTCTAAAGATGGCAAAAATATCTTTGCAGGCGATGGCTACGCTGGTCTGAGCGACACTGCCCTGTACTACATTGGCGGTATCATCAAGCACGCTCGTGTTCTGAACGCTTTCACCAACGCTTCAACCAATGCCTACAAGCGTCTGGTTCCAGGATTTGAAGCACCGGTAATGCTGGCTTACTCTGCTCGTAACCGCTCAGCTTCCATCCGGATTCCATTCGTCACCAATCCCAAGGCTCGTCGTATCGAAGTTCGTTTCCCTGATCCTTCTGCGAACCCTTACCTGGCTTTCGCAGCCATGCTGATGGCTGGCCTGGATGGTATCCAGAACAAGATCCACCCTGGCGATGCAATGGACAAAGATCTGTACGATCTGCCAGCAGAAGAAGCAGCCAACATTCCGACAGTTTGTAACTCTCTGGAACAGGCTTTGGATTATCTGGAACAAGACTTTGAGTTCCTGACCAAAGGTGGCGTTTTCACTGAAGACATGATCGCCGGTTACATTGACCTGAAGCGTAACGAAGTGACTCGTCTGAACATGACAACTCACCCTGTTGAGTTTGATATGTACTACTCTGTCTAATTACTCTTTCAGAGATACTGCCGGTCAGCCAGCAGTATAGTCAGATAGAAACCCCGTCACGGAGCATTTCCCGGCGGGGTTTTTTTTTACCAATTACGTGCTAGAGTTGCTGGTAGGATTGGTTATTCCATCGACAAAAGAGTCAGAATGTTGAAATCAAAAAGGCTGTCCATTGTTTGTTTGTTTCCATTGATAGTGTCTCTGCCAATTGCAGCCGAAATCTATCAATGGGTTGATGACCAGGGTAATGTCGAGTTTAGTGACCAGCCTCGGGAAGGTGCCGTTTTGATCGAAGTTCAGGATCCAGCCACGATCTCGCTGCCCAAACTATCAAATATACCGAACACTCCTGCCTCAAAAACACAGACGCCAGATGATCCATACAGAAAGTTGCTCATCACATTCCCCGAGGATGGCAGCGCTTTTCACTCCGGTAACGGCAACGTCACTGTGCTAACAGAAGTAGCCCCTTCCCTTTACCCCAACCATTCCTTGCGACTCTCCCTGGATGGCACTGTTGTTGGCACCAGCAAGGAAAACTTTTTCTCCCTCACCAATATCAACCGCGGTACTCACGTGCTACAACTGGATATTATTGATAACTCCAGCGTCATCAGAAGTGGTCCCAGCATCACTTTCACCATCCACCGGCCCTCAGTGCAATAAAAAGAAAGGCACCATAATGGTGCATTCCTATTAATTCAGGCATAGACTTTGTGCATAGTATGACTCTGGATAGTGCGTAATCTATCCAGCGCTCCTATATTCGTCAAAATAACGTGGAGCTCAAAATGCACATAGCGCCAATAATCCAGCCTTCATCCACCTCCGCCCCAGAGCTGTGCAATTCAGCGAATTTTTCGCACCCGAATACGGCAAAGATGGTTTGGATATTGCATCTGCTAATCAAAACATCAGGTTATAACTATGCTGCCAGCCAGTACTCAGGAACTTTTACTCGATAATCTCAGCACTGCCGTACTCGTACTCAATGACGACCTCTGTGTTTCCTATAGCAACACCGCTGCGGAAATCCTGCTGGAAGTCAGCGAACAGAGAGCATTGGGTATGTCAATTAACAATTTGCTGGTCGATCAGCTCTCAACATTGATCGGACTTCAGGAATGTCTGCGCACAGGACATTCTTACACCCAGAGGGAAGCTGAATTTTTCCTGCCCTCAGGAAGCAGGCTTTCTGTGGATTACACGGTAGTCCCCATCAATGACAACGGCCGTTCTCTTATTCTAATGGAAATTCAGGCACGTGACCGTCTGCTCCGCATCAGCAGAGAAGAAGAACTGCTGGCGAAACAGGAAACCTCCAGAATTCTCGTTAGAGGGCTGGCCCACGAGATCAAGAATCCGCTTGGCGGCATCAGAGGGGCTGCACAACTACTGGATAAAGAACTAAAAGAAGAGGGATTACACGACTACACCAGCATCATCATTGCCGAGGCAGATAGACTGCGCAATTTGGTAGACCGCATGCTGGGACCCAACCAAACTTTCAAACAAGACCCGACGAATATTCATGAAGTACTGGAACGAGTCGTCAGCTTGATAGAAGTCGAAAGCCACGGCAAAGTCCGCCTGATCAAAGACTATGATCCGAGCCTGCCGGAGTTTTCAGGTGACAAAGAACAACTTATTCAGGCATTTCTCAATATCGCCAGAAATGCTCTACAGGCGTTGGAATCAGCAACGCCCCCTATTGAGTCCCCTGAAATCACCTTCCGAACCAGAGCTTTGCGACAGATCACCATTGGCCATACCCGGCATCGTTTGGTACTAAGAGTGGATATTATTGATAATGGGCCCGGAATCCCTCCAGACTTCCTAAAAAATATTTTTTATCCCATGGTCAGCGGCAGAGCACAGGGAACAGGACTGGGCCTGTCCATTACACAAGGCATCATCGGCCAGCACCATGGCCTGGTCGAATGCGAAAGCGAAGCCGGACGCACAAATTTCATCATTTTCATTCCATTGGAGCCAACATTATGAATGCACCCCCCAACGTCTGGATCATCGATGATGACCGTTCTATTCGGTGGGTTCTGGAAAAGGCATTGGAGCAAGCAGAACTCAATACCCGATCATTCGAGACGGGTGAAGGTATTCTGAATCGACTGGAACGCGAACAACCTGATGCGATTCTAAGTGATATCCGAATGCCCGGCATTGATGGCCTTGATCTACTTAACCAAATACATTCTAGTTTTCCGCATCTCCCTGTCATCATCATGACGGCACATTCTGACCTGGACAGTGCAGTATCTTCCTATCAGCGGGGTGCTTTTGAATATCTACCCAAACCCTTTGATGTCGACGATGCAGTATCACTGGTAAAGCGGGCCGTGGCCCATGCCAGAGAACAAATGGCAGCCAGCCAGCCAGCCGCACTGGATCCTTTATCACACAATACAGAGATTATCGGTGAAGCACCTGCCATGCAGGAAGTCTTCAGAGCAATCGGAAGATTATCCCACAGCAATATCACCGTTCTGATTAATGGCGAGTCTGGAACAGGTAAAGAACTGGTTGCCCGCGCCTTGCATCAACACAGTCCGCGATCAGATAAGTCCTTCATTGCACTCAACATGGCTGCCATTCCAAAAGACCTGATCGAGTCTGAGTTATTTGGGCATGAAAAAGGCTCATTTACCGGTGCGGGCGGGCAGCGCCAGGGACGGTTTGAACAATCCAACGGAGGCACCCTGTTCCTGGATGAAATAGGAGATATGCCGCCCGATACTCAAACCCGGTTGTTGCGAGTGCTTGCCGATGGGGAGTTTTACCGAGTCGGAGGCACAACGCCGATTAAAGTCGACGTGAGAATTATCGCCGCAACACACCAGAATCTTGAAACGCTTGTACATGAAGGGCGATTCCGGGAGGATTTGTTCCACCGCCTCAACGTCATCCGCATGCACCTCCCCAAACTTTGTGAACGACGGGAAGATATTCCCAGACTGGCTCGCCACTTCTTGAAACAGGCCGCCGAAGAGCTCAATGTCGAGCCCAAGCTCCTCAAACCAGATACAGAGGAGTATATGTGCACCCTTCTCTGGCAAGGTAACGTTAGACAACTTGAGAATACCTGCCGCTGGCTAACGGTGATGGCTTCCGGCAGAGAAATTCACATCAGCGACCTACCTCCTGAGCTCCAGGCCCAGGCAACATCCAAGAGTCCGACTCAGAATTGGCAGGAATCCCTCCGTGACTGGGCGGAACTGGAACTTAAAAAAGGCCATCAGGGACTGCTCGATACAGCGGTACCCACATTTGAGAAGATCATGATTGAAGCGGCCTTGAAACAGACAGCTGGCCGTAAACGGGATGCTGCTGTCTTACTCGGATGGGGTCGAAATACACTTACGCGGAAGATCAAAGAGCTGGACATGGGCAACCATGATGAGCATGAAGATGATGACTAACCGGTTTGTTATCACCCAAGTGTGGACCATAAGTTAGCCAGAGATTTTGGCCGCTCAATGTAGTATCCCTGAGCATAGTCCACACCGAGTTGCTTCAGAATTTCCAAAGCCTCTTTGGTTTCGACCTGAGGGGCAATCACTTCCCGATTCAGGTAATGAGCCATTTCCGTCATGGATCGCACCATCATCTGATCATTCTTATCTTTTTCCAACTCCCTGATAAATGTCCCGTCAATTTTTATCAGGTCCACAGGCAGTTGCTTCAGGTATTGGTAACTAGCCACACCTGAACCGTAGTTGCCCAGGCAGAAACGGCATCCGTATTCCTGCAATTCGAGAATGAAATCAGAGATATTGTGCAGGTTGGAAATCGCAGAGGCTTCTGTCAGTTCAAACGTAACCTTTTCAATCGGTGAATCCTGTTTGGTCAGGCGCTCAAATATGAACTCCAGAAGTGATTCATCATTCAGGGAGTGCCCGCTGAGGTTGATGCTCAGTCCGCCAATCTGACTGATCTTGCGATGATTGGTGACCATCCAGTCCAGCATGTGACCAACAACCCAGCGATCCACCTCCTGCATACGCTTATAGTTTTCGGCGGCACGAATGAACTTGCTCGCCGGAATCAGTTGCCCGTCATCATCGTAAATACTCAGAAGAATCTCGTGTTGAGTACCAACACTGGAATCTGAACGCAGAGGAATAATCTTCTGACACCTCAGCAACAACCGCTCATCATCGAGCTTCTTACCAAGACTTGCCACCTTGTTGGCAATCGCATCACGCTGGGCGATCTGCTGTTTATCAACAGTAAATTTTTCAACTGAACCAACACCTTTACGCTTGGCAGTGCGACAGGCATCTTCTGCCGCCTGGACAAAATGGCGGACATCCAGAATACCGCCTTTCACTTCCACATAACCGGCGTATAAAGCAGCCTCATAAGCATTATCCAGCCAGTTTAGGCGATAGCGCTTCATTTGCTCCATGAACTCGGTTACCCATCGTTCCGCAGGCTCATTGACGACAACCATAAACTCATCACCCGAGAAACGAGCGATCAGTGCAGCTTTGGGCATATGTTCTTTCAAGAGACCGGCAACTCCTTTTAAGATCTCATCACCTGCTTCAGGTCCGACTGAATCATTGATTAGCCGGAACTGTGCCAAACTGAAAAGAATACAACTGATAGTGTCTTCCGGTGCCAGGCTGGTGTGACGAATCAGCACCTGTCGCTCGAACTCTTTTCTCAGCATCAAACCGGTCAGTTCATCATGTGTACTGGCAAAGCTCAGTTGTTCATAAAGATCCTTCACCATCGTGTCCAGACTCTGGTCGACCACCGGCAGTGACACTCCCTGGTCAGGAACTGCGATTCCCTTCTGCAGATAGGCCGCCAGGGTTGACGCATCCAGATCAATAACCTTCATCCCCTGATGGTTGACAAAAACATAGCGGGAAAAATTCTTACCTATCCAGACTAACCGGATAAACTCCGGCTCACCGGCTTCCCTCTCCAGACGTAACCAGTCACCAACCACCAGCTTTTGCGCCCGATTTATCCAACGCTGCAACCCTCTTTGTCGGGCATCCTGAATCAGGCCGGTGTCCCTGACCTCTTCCGTCATCTCATCGGGAAACTCAATCATTTCCGGTTCTACCCCCCCGGGAGCTTTCACCAGAAACCGCTTGAGTTCATCCCTGATCTGACCCGACGGCATATGATTAGAGGAAATCGTTGCCAGCCCCTCTTGAATCATCCGCAGAAGATCAGGCAGGTTATATTGAAACTCTGGCTCCCGAGCAATGGCCAACAACGTATCAATCACACTCAGGTAATCCTGCCAGGCCTGACTTTCGGCCCCCTGCCGGATATAAACCAGACTGAGCAAATCCCGCCACCCTCCGTTAATAAGAGAGGCTATCGCTTTTGGTATACGGCGGCCAGCCACCCGTTGTTGCATGGCCTCAGCAACAGCGATTCTAGCTTCTTCCACTTTCTGCTGGCCTTCCGCGGCTGCAGTAACCCTTTCAACATTACGGCGATACAGAATGTTCTGCCGCTCAACCAATTCATCAACTTCTGCCAGGGCTTCGTCGAAAACCCCGGAATCTTGTTCATGCTCTTCCTGTATTTTGGAAATTACTCGATTAATGCGGTCAACCTGATGAGAGTTCATCCTGCCACCCTTCACTCCTACCTGGGCAATCCGGTTGATCAGTTTTTGGGCTGCATTATCAGTCTGTTCAAAAAAACTGGGGTTGCGCATTAACAACCTTAGAACTGGGACTTCAAGTCCCTTGATCTGCATTTTGGAAACACTCGTCAGCTTTTGATTTTTCAGAAGGCTGGAGAAAAATCTATCCACGACATCCAGATTCTTATCCTGCTCCTCTGTAAATGACTTCAGCCCCATATGGTTGCTGTTCATCATATGGTAAAGACGGTCTCTCAAGAGCGTGTCGTCCACCTGAGATTCCTGATAAACCGGAGCCGTCTGGACCTGACTTAAGTTGGCAAGGACTTCTTCATTCTTGAACGAGGGCGCCTGTTCCTGGGTTGGAAACGGGCTCCCTCTCAAAGCGGTATTTCCAGCCACTTTAGGTTTCTGGTGTAAAACTGCCAGTAACCGATTAACTGCAGCGACGCTTTCTTCAGCCGAGGCCAGAAAGGCACTGACATCAGAAGATTTGCCACTCGACTTTCGGTAAGGACGAGTATGTAGAGTCGTGACGTTATCTGAATCATCCGTTCCAGCCTCCCTTTCAATCGATTTGTTATCTGGCGCTTTGGCTTGCGCCTCGGAAGCTTTAGGCTGGGTCTCGGGAGCTTTGATCTTCTCTGTCAGCGGGCTATTCTTCGGTTCGCCTTGTTTTGCTCCAAGTTCAGCTGATGACTCCGGCTTCTCTTTCTTTGCTTCAGCCTCAGGAGTCTTGATGTACTTGGTTAAATCCAGATCCGGTAGCACCCCCTGGCGAACCAGCAAGTCATCCAACTCTTGATACATCGGCTCAAGATCAGACATCATTGAGAGTTCAAATTGCTTTAGACAAATCCGTTCAGCTGACAATGGTAGCTTGAGCCCTATCAGGGTGTCCCGGAACGCATAACAGATCAATGAAGGCCCTACTGGGTTGCTGTAACCCTTCTGGCAATGAATTCCCAGTGCGTCGAACCGCATTTTCAGTTGAAGTAAGTGGCTCCGGTAGGCAGTTTCCGCCTTTGTCACCATCACCTTGAGAGTTAACCAGTCTTCAAATTCTGCCTTATCAATAAGTGACAGATCCGGCCCGCTCTGACTGCCATTAGAATTCGGATCACTGTTGCGCGGGACTAATGCCTGAGAGATGTGCTTAAACAACTGCGGACTGATCAATCCACTCTGCTGTTTGAGAGAGATTACTGAATCCACCAGGTCAGTTCGCTGATTATCCGTTGAAGCTGCCGCCAGAGCCTCATCAAACACACTCGGCAAGGCAGTGATAAAATTACTGACTAGCGGACTGACATGGGACTGAATAATACGTTCACACTGTCGCATCAACAGGCCTGCGGTTTCCGGCTGCATCTGCTCTTGGGGAGATTTCAGGTTTTCTGCACCACAGATTCTCAGCAGGGCAGTGATGGCAGCAGTATTTCCATTGGTGAACATGCCTCCAAAGGCCCCCTGCATCGTCCTTACAGCTTTCACACTAAGAGCATGATCCCGACTGACAAAAGGATCATGAAAAGTCAGCTTGGCAACCTCTCCTGGACCAAACTGTAATTTATTAAGCTTCTGTGAAGCAGTCTCAGTGAGTTTGACAAACACCCCTTCAGCACAGAAATCAGCAATTTCACATTCCAGCCCCGGCTCGCCCCGGTATTCTAATGTGGCTAGCAGCTTTATCGGGCGACGTTTGCTTCCGCGTCGTTCGGCACCCTGGCGATCAGATGGTTGAATTGGGGGTTCAGACATTTGTGATTAACAGTTTAATCCGTAAACGTGGGTTTCTTTAGTTCTAGGTAGTGGATTTGGAATTCCATATCAGTATAGTCCCTACTGAGAAAGAGGTAACTTATCGGAATGCAATTCACTTACTTTTTATCCCGCCTTCCAGGCAATATATGCCAGAGCCTGATCATTGCGCTGCTCACCACCATGCTGGGAGGCTGCCAGAGCTCCGGTTATCTTTGGCAGGCAATAAAGGGGCAATGGCAACTTCTCTCCGGCCGTCAGCCAATTGATCAACTGGTCAATAATGAACAAACTCCAGCAGAATTAAAAGAAAAGCTTAGTTATGTTATTGAAATTAGAGAGTTTGCGGAAGAAAGACTAAAGCTTCCCGTTGATAACGCATACAGCGAATACGTCGACCTTCAGCGACCGTTTGTGGTCTGGAACCTATTTGTTGCCCCCGAACTTGAAATGAAACCGGAATCCTGGTGCTACCCGGTTGCCGGCTGTGTCAGTTACCAGGGATATTTCCACCAGGAAGATGCTGAAGCAGCCAGGCAGAACTGGGAGAGGGAAAACTACGACACCTACGTCGGCGGAGTCAGTGCCTATTCAACATTGGGATGGTTTGATGACCCTGTACTCAATACATTCATCAATTATGACAGAATTTCTCTGGCAGCCCTGCTCTTTCACGAGCTGGCCCACCGCAGGCTCTATATCAAAAATGACACGACATTTAATGAAAGCTGGGCCACGGCAGTTGAACAGGAAGCGATACTTCTGTTTACCGGCCAGTCCCCTTTTTTAGATGAGCACCCGAATGATTCTCTAGTTTCGGTCGGTGTAACCCGCTCCACCACTCACCTAAGAGAAGAAATCCAACGCTATCAGCAACGTTTCAAAGAACGTCAACGCTTCGTGGACATGGTTCAACAGACCGTCTCGAAACTGAAGTCCCTGTACGCAGAAGACCAGACAGAACAACACAAGCGCAGAAAAAAAGAAGAGATTCTTGAAGAACTTCGGCAACAATATCAGCAGGCGGTATCAGCCGGCAGTATCTCCAACGCCTATTCCAACTGGATCACTTCCCCGTTGAATAACGCCAAACTGATGACGATCGTAAGTTATCATCAGTGGGTGCCAGGCCTGCGCTACAAACTCCGCACCCTGCAAAACGACTTTCAGGCTTTCTACGAATGGTCGGAACAGTTGGAGACACTGGAAAAACCAGAACGGAGACGCCTTCTTGAACAACTCAACGCTCTGGCTACACGGAACATTGCAGGTGCTGAGAATTTAGAGTGATTTGACAAACACCTTTGAGTTTCTCTGCAGGTTATACATACTTTGTTTCGCCACCGGTAATTGACCAACAGTAGCGGGTCTGAACCCTCGCTCGATAAACCAGTGTGACGTTTGCGTGGTCAGAACAAACAATTCCCGCATTCCCGCATCCCTTGCACGCTTCTCAGCACTGGTGAGCAACTTATCACCTCGTCCCTGACGGGCATAGTTCGGCCTGACGGCGACACAAGCAAGTTCTGCGCAATTTTCGTCAGGAAACACATAAAGAGCGGCACAGGCGATAATCGCACCATCACGATCATCAACGATAAAGTTACCAATCTCCCTCTCCAAAAGCTCCCGTGAACGCCTTACCAGAACTCCCTGTTCCTCAAGAGGGCGAATCAACGCCAGTATGCCACCGACATCATCAATAGTGGCTGGGCGAATTTCATCATAAGACTCATCGGTCACCAACGTCCCCACACCATCTCTTGTGAATAGCTCATGCAGCAAAGCACCATCCTGGTGATAACTGATCATATGGGCGCGTGAAACACCGTTTTGAACTGCCCGGCAAACTGAAAAGAGCCTTCTCCTTGGTTCAGAATCCTTATCGAGAAACTCAAGCTGTTGCGCCGCCTGCGCCAAAGAAATCTCACGAAGTAATTTTCCATCAGGATCATACACTCCTGGGTCCTGACCGAACAAAATTAGCTTGTCCGCCTTGAGGGCCACAGCAACAGAGCTAGCCACATCCTCACAGGAAAGATTGAATATCTCACCCGTCGGAGAGTAACCAATGGTCGGCAGCAACACGATATGCCCCATGCCAAGATGTTGATGAATAGACTCAGCATGAACTTTACGTACCAGACCGGTATGGCACATGTCGATCCCGTCCACTACACCCACAGGTCTTGCGACAACAAAGTTGCCGCTGGACACCTGCAGAGCAGCCCCGTGCATGGGGGAACTGGACAGGCCCATCGACAATCTGGCTTCCAATTCTGAACGTAGTCGGCCGACGACTTCGGTAACGCAGCTCAGGTCCTCGGACCCGGTGATACGCATCCCGTGATGCAGATTGACGGATAAGCCTTTCTGCAACAGGTGCTCATCTATCTGAGGTCTTGCCCCAAACGCAACAACCAATTTCAATCCCAAGCTACTCAGAAGGGCAATATCCTGAACAATCGTGGAAGTCCGCTTCCTGTCTGTCAGTACTTCTCCCGGCAGGAGAATAACAACAGTACGTCCTCGATAGGCGTGAATATAGGGCGCTGAATGTCGGAACCAGTACACCTGCTGGGATGGATCCGTTTGAGGTGTATTCTTCAGGTCAGGCTGGTTACCGTCATTCATGGTCAAGTCTCTATATAGGTTGGCCAGATAAGAGTTCAAAATCTGATAATAATTAAATATAAAAGATGAAGAGAGATAGCAAGCATATACCGCCGACAGCGGCGGGCTTTAGCTGCTGAGAGTATCGACGCAGAGTCGTCGTATCAACTGTCGAAGCAGATCCTGCATGGGTTTGATCCGCCCCTTATCCAGATATTCATTAGGCTGGTGAGCTTGATCAATATCACCGGGGCCCAACACCACCGTCTGGGCTCCCATCCCCTTGAAGTAAGCGGCTTCCGTCGCAAAGGCAACGCTGGCGGCTTTTTTGCCAGCCAATTCCTCACAGAGCCGGACCAGGTCGGAAGAGACAGGCTCGTGAAAACTGCCGACACCGAAAATAGGGTTAAACTGAATATCGACACCAAAACGCCTGGCAATCGGTTGCAGCACATCCCCAATGGAGCGACGAATGAAATCCACTTCCATCCCGGGCATCAAACGAACATCAAACTGAAGTCTACAGCTTTTACATATCCTATTCGGATTGTCTCCGCCGTGTATACATCCAAGGTTCAGAGTAGGAACTGGCACTTCAAATCCAGGTGTTTGATAGGTTTCCTGCCACATTTCACGCAGTTTGCGTAATTCAATAATAATATCCGTCATGGCTTCCAGGGCATTCTTCCCTAACGCAGGATTGGAAGAATGGCCAGACAAACCTTCAACGGATATTTCCTCAAGAAGGATTCCCTTATGCTGATGTATAGGGGTTAACCCGGTGGGCTCGCCAATAAGAACAAAATCGCCAAGCTCACTGGTGGTCGCTGCCAAATGACTGGCACCCGCCATACCGGATTCTTCATCTGCTGTAGCCACCAGGGTCACGGGCTTTTTCAGGTGAGGGATCACTTCCTCAATGGCCAAGAGCGCCAACGGAAAAAAAGCCTTCATGTCGCAGATTCCCAACCCGTACCAAAGGTCACCCACTTCGGTTAACTGAAACGGATCACTCTGCCAGGCACCTTCATCATAGGGAACGGTGTCTGTGTGACCAGACAGCACAAGCCCGCCATGACCTGGCCCAACTCGCGCTACCAGGTTCCACTTTTCATTATTCCCGTGGACCTGACTTAGGGTCACATCCATTCCCAACTTTTCACACCAATCTGCCAGCAGCTCTACAATATCACGATTGCTTTGATCCAGTGACGGCTGTGTACTGCTGACGGAAGGGCTCTGAACAAGCTTTTCCAGCATTGTACTCAAAGAAGGTAATTTGCTCGTCATAACGCTTTCAAACTGCCGGATAAATTTGTTTCAGGTTATCAATTCTCACTGCAGTATCTGCGCCTCAGTGATTTCGCTCTTCTTGATATGAAAGCTCACCACTCCGGATTGCATTTGCTGCTCCAGGATAATCTGAAACGGCTCAACAGAAACCAGCGTTCCTTTCATGACCTTACCTGAGTGCTGAATTATTTTAGCCGGTTGCTCGATGTAAAGTTCAAGCTCTTCAAGCTCAACAGGGCGATAAGTTGGCGGGGGGGGAGCTTTTGGCTGTGGTTCTGGTTCAGCTTCCACAATAGGCTCTGGAGGATAAAGGTATTCAGTCAATTGCTGCATATTCAATGTAAAAGAGGCATTCGGTATACCGACCCGGTTCACCTTAAGACTAAAACCTAGAGACTCCGCAAAAGAATCTTCCGGTAGGAAAGGAATCGTGGCCAGATCGAGGCTGTCAGAGGGTAGTAAGGTGACTTCAACAATACCATCACCTTTAAGGTAGGTACGATACGCCGTTACCATTTCAGGGCTCAAACTGATTCCGGCCTCATTCAATAAGCGCCGGGTTTTATCGATAGACGCTTCAATAAACTCAGGCTGATCCAGGTTCGCCCGCTTCCCACACATTAGCATGACACGCTTCATGTAGGACAAATCTTCATGCATATAGGTCAGGCGCTGTACCAGGGGGATTGTCGCGCCTTCTGCGGGAGGCCAGTTTTGGCCGTCAGTAAATTCCAGAACCATCTCTGAAGCAATGTGCTGCATTCCTTCAATATTCGTATCAAAGCCAACCTTCAATGTATTATCGAATCTGTTGTAGTGATAGCTTAGCTCTTGGTCAACGGTCAAAGAGGTGTACCCCATCTCCCGTAACTCTTCCAGGCCTATCTGATCAATATCTCCACAGGCCAGACCAAAAAAATCGCCGCCTTGTGTTTCCTCGTCAGGCTCATAGTTACGCCAGTTATCTGTCAATGGCACTTGAGCTTGTTTCACGCTGATGGTGAGGCCGTCGGGAACCTTGAGTTCTTCCGTCAGCGACCAGGGTGAAAGGTAACCCAGCATATCTGAAAGAGAATCGAACTTCAGGCTGACTTCTCCAATCAGAATGGGCTCCCGCAACTGAAACGGAGTCAACGTCACCCCTTCGACAGTTACTTCCCCATCCAGAGAAGAACCTATCCAGTTATATGATAGAGCCAGATGTAGTTCGGTTGCATCCTGGAAAGCAGCAAGCGCCCGATGTGTCTGGTAGAAAGCCCCAAGCTTAAATACGCCGAAGGCGATCAGCGGGCCGAAAATCAGAATGGAAATCAGCTTTTTCATAGCACCATGAAACCTCGGTACTGCAATTTTTTTTAAAATGGACCTCGATATGCTGTAAAGCATATTCCATGGTCCAACTCTTGTTCATGGAGGGCTATGCCTTTTCCACACCTTTACGGGTAATGAGTGTCCCCACCCCTTCATCAGTAAATATTTCCAACAGAGTGGCATGAGGTACACGACCATCAATAATGTGAGCGCTATTAACGCCACCTTTCACTGCATTCAAAGCACAATCAATTTTAGGCAGCATGCCACCATGGATAGTGCCGTCATCTATCAGCGCGTCCACCTGGGCAGTACTCAAACCGGTCAGCACCTTACCCTCTTTATCCATGAGGCCAGCAATATTGGTTAGTAACATCAGCTTTTCCGCCTGTAACTCTTCCGCCACTTTTCCCGCCACCAGGTCAGCGTTGATGTTATAGGAAGCGCCAGAGTCATCCACTCCAATAGGTGCAATGACAGGAATACAATCACTGTCGGTCAGCATGGTAATTACATCTCGCCGAATACTGCTGACCTCACCGACATGGCCGATATCAATGATCTCTGTTTTCTGCATTTCAGGGCTGGCCCGCGTTACTTCAAGTTTACGGGCCTTGATGAAAGCAGCATCTTTTCCTGTCAGACCGATAGCTTTACCACCATTTCGATTGATCAGTGAAACGATATCCTTATTGACCAACCCTCCCAACACCATTTCAACAACATCCATGGTTTCACTGTCCGTCACCCGCATACCGTTGACAAACTCAGACTTGATATTCAACCGGGCCAATAGATCTCCAATCTGCGGACCACCACCATGAACCACAATGGGGTTAATTCCCACCAGCTTCATCAATACCACGTCCCGGGCAAAGCTGTTCTTCAACGTTTCGTCGGTCATGGCATTGCCGCCATACTTGATGACTATCGTCTTGCCGGCAAACCGCTGAATGTACGGCAACGCTTTACTCAAAACTGATGCCACCTGCATGGCATTCTCGCGATCTAGCATTTCGGAAACGTCTCCTATCCTTCTTTCCACATACATCCGGAGATGTAGGTCTCTAACAGATTATCTGTTGTCTCACCAATTTCTGAATATACAATGTTTTCCGGTATAGCCTTAAGCTCAGAACGGGAGCTTCAATGAGGAATCTATCGCTTGTAACTGGGTTTTGAATGTTCTTTGAATACGCGCCAATGCATCCTCTGTTTCAGCCTCGAACCGTAAAACCAGAACCGGCGTAGTGTTGGATGCTCGACAAAGTCCCCAGCCGTCTGAATATTCCACCCTTATTCCATCGATCCCGGAAACATTTGCATCTCCCCAGTTAGCCCGTTGCGAAAGCATTTCCATAATCCGGAACTTGGCAGCCTCACCGACTTCAACATTGAGTTCAGGTGTGCTGACATCCTCAGGAAACTCTTCAAACATCTCATCGGCGTTACGGTCATCAATGCCGAGTATCTCCAGGAGTCTGGCCATACTGTAAAGGCCGTCATCGAAACCAAGCCACCGCTCTTTGAAAAAGATATGGCCACTCATTTCCCCTGCCAATAAGGCACCCGTTTCCTTCATCTTAGCTTTAATCAGGGAGTGGCCGGTTTTCCACATCACCGGACGCCCTCCCACACTGGAAATCAGTCCATTAAGACGACGACTGCACTTAACGTCAAATATTACATCCGCCCCCGGATTTCGGGATACGACATCCTTGGCAAACAACATTAGCAACCTGTCAGGCCAAATGATCTTGCCTTGACCGGTAACAACTCCAATTCTGTCACCATCACCATCAAATGCGATACCAATATCCGCCCCGACTTCCTTAACTTTGGCAATAAGGTCCTGAAGATTTGCAGGCTTACCAGGATCGGGATGATGATTGGGGAACTGACTGTCAACATCACAGTAGAGGGGAACCACATCACATCCAAGCTCTTCCACCAATTTGGGAGCGATGTCACCGGCCACACCATTACCGGCGTCGATAACGACCTTCAATGGCGCAGCCACGGCAATATCACCAACTACCGCGTTTATGTACTCCGACTTGATATCGGTTTCACTGACGCCAGCCTGGCTCCGCACATAATTCTGGGTACGAATACGACGCAGCAGAGCCTGAATATCCTCCTGTGCCAGTGTATCGCCAGCCAACATCAGTTTGATACCGTTATAGTTCGCGGGATTATGGCTTCCTGTCACCATGGCTCCAGAACCGGTCTTAAAGTGATGGGTAGCAAAATAAAGCACAGGCGTGGGAACCATGCCCACATTAATCACCTCGACACCGGTTGAGGTGATTCCTTTTATCAGCGCTTTGGCGAGGACTGGACTCGATTCACGTCCGTCATAACCAACACATACTCTGTCCACCCCTTTTTGAACAGCTTCACTCCCGTACGCCCGGCCAATCTCCATCATGACCTGGGGAGTCAGATTTTGGTCAACGATGCCACGGATGTCATAAGCCCTGAAAATTTCCGCGTCAACATCCACCATGGCGGTCTCACTGACCCCCACACCTTCCTCGTTGACATTCAGATCATCGTCATTCAACCCCAGAAGATCCTCATCATCTCCGAGCATATCTATATCAAGGCTATCTCCCTGAAATAAAGGCTCAGCATCACCCAGTTCTTCTGATTCTTTTGCAGGCGCCGGTTTCGCGCTTTCTGTTTTTGCCGGTTTTGTCGGAGGCTTAGAGCCAACAGCTGGCTTGGACGCTGGCGCAGCCACCGGCTTCTGTTTTTTCCTGGCCTGTTCGACGAGCACAACCATAGAGTGAAGAACATCGAGTTTAATTCTCGGCACTGTGGGTTTCTCACCCTGAAAGCTGGCGACGACAAAACCGGAAACCTGTCCTACGTCCTTCCTGAGCGGCTTAATAAACAAGGTCATGGCAAGAGCCGACAGAATTGCCCCCAATACCGCACCAACTCCGGCAATAATCCAGAACATCATCAAGTCAACCAGAGGCTCCTGGCTTGACGAGGGCGAATAAGATACTTCCCAGTTACCCAGGGCGGTGTCCTGATTCAATGCATCTTTTCCTTGCTCGCCTCTGGATATCACCACCTGAGGCTTGCCAGACACGGTCTGCATTAACTGAACCCCGCCTTCAGGTAGCGTCTTCCAGTCAGGAGCCAAAGTATTGGCATCAAGCATCACCAATATCGTACCAGCCACTGTTTTATCTTTTGCCAATACAGGCATCACCACCTGAATATACCAACGATTATCCAGCACAAACGCTTCCAGCCTTCCTTTTCCGCTTTGCTCAACAGATCGAACCAAATCCAGACTGGCAAAGCTTACAGGCAAAGGTTTTCGATCATCTCTTGAAGCTCTTCCTGTCGCAGAAATAACCACCCTCATGGCGCCGGGCATTGCCTTCATGGCACGGTATTCATTACTTCCGAGGTTTTCAGATGACAGCAGAGTCTCCGTGGGGATATTTTCAGCATAATGGCTGACCATCGTTTGAACTTGCTGGAGTTTTTGACTGAATACCGCCGCCAGTGCCTGCAATGACGCAGAGTTTCTCTCCCTCTCAAGACTGATTTGTGCTGGCACAATGGTTGTCGCGTACAGAACGGCAGCAGCAACCAAAACGGCAATAGCGCCAAAAACGGCAGCTATCTGCGTGTAAAAAGCGGGCGATTTCAAACCGGTTTTCGTTTTATTTTTAACAGCCGTTTTATCCGGCCCCTGATCATCAGGCTTGGCCTTTTTTTTCTTTTCCAATTTCATGCTGGAAATATTCTCTTTGATTCCCGTTGTTGAATTCTTTTCAGGTCACGAGGATAAGAATTTTGGAGCTTTATCCAGAGGACGTTGAGATTCGACGTGTGCTCTAAAACTTTCAGGCATTCCTATGCTCACTAAGACTGTCACACCCCTACCCCATACTTCATTCTAGTCAAATTCAGCATGCACTCCAGGCAGGATGCGAACCGGCTCACATTTTTTTGTAGATCAGCTAATAGCCATTAGTCGAAGGCCACTCTGACCAACCTTGTCTAAAGCCGTTTATCAGGCCGTTCCTGTTGAACCAAAACCGCCTGCACCACGTTCTGAGTCGGTAAACTCCTGAACAATTTCAAATCCAACCTGCACGACCGGCACTATCACCATCTGCGCAATACGTTCACCAATTTCTATAGTGAATTCGTCCTGTCCCCGATTCCAGCAGGACACCATGACCTCTCCCTGATAATCGGAATCGATGAGCCCCACTAAATTACCCAACACAATACCATGTTTATGCCCCAAGCCGGAGCGGGGCAATAAAACAGCCGCCAAGCCAGGATCATCGAGGTGAATCGCCATACCAGTCGGTATAAGGACCGAATCCCCTGGTTTCAGGGTTAATGGTTCTTTAATGCAGGCGCGCATATCCAAGCCCGCAGAACCGTCTGTAGCATATTTTGGAAGAGGAATGTCATTACCCAGACGCGGATCCAGTAATTTCACCTGTAACGGCTTGGTCATAGATTGGGTTTTCCTATACTAAAATTGAATTGAATCCGCCCAGCGCCATTCAGAAACAGGGCTGCAGCGGAGTTATCACAATGCTTTTTGATAACCGGCAATAATATGCTTCACCAGCACATCTGCCAACGCTGGCTTAGATAGGCGTGGCAATGTCTCTACATTTTCATTCGTAATCAAAGTAACGGCATTGTGATCGCTGTTAAAGCCAATATCGCTTCGAGACACATCGTTAGCAATCACCATTTTAAGTTTCTTTCTTGCCAGTTTCTGTTGTGCATAAGCCACAACGTCCTGAGTTTCGGCAGCAAAGCCAACGCAATATGGAGGATTCTTAAGACCGGCGATCTCACTTAGGATGTCAGGATTTCTGACCAGTTCAATCGTCATACTATCCGCCGACTTTTTCACTTTCTGATCAGCCGCCGTGGCAGGTCGATAGTCTGCGACTGCTGCTGTCGCCACAAAGATATCGCAGCCTTCTTCCAACGCCTGCAGAGAGGAAAGCCTCATCTCCTCTGCACTTTCAACCTGGGAAACTTTCACGCCCTGTGGCACAGGAATCGCCACAGGTCCACTAACCAGAACAACTTCAGCCCCAACATCGGAAAAAGCCTTTGCCAACGAATACCCCATTTTCCCAGAGCTATCGTTGCTGATGTAGCGAACCGGGTCAATACGCTCTCGCGTGGGGCCCGCCGTCACGACGACTCGCTTTCCTGACAAAGGTTTATCTACGCAAAAATGCGCCACTAGCGACTCACAGAGAACCAAGGGCTCCACCATGCGCCCAGGACCAACGTCTCCGCAAGCCTGGTCGCCTTCATCCGGCCCCCAAACAAGAATGGAAGGATCAAGCTGTTGCAGCCGGGTTACATTCGCCTGAGTCACCGGATTGGCCCACATTGCCTGATTCATCGCAGGAGCAATGATCAGGGGACAGCGCCGAGCCAGAACAATGGTGCTGAAAAGATCATCGGCCAATCCCGCGGTCACTTTGGCAATGGCATCTGCGGTGGCAGGGGCAACCAATATCACATCCCCCCATCTGGCCAGCTCTATGTGCCCCATTCCCATCTCTGCCGCCGGATCGAGAAGACTGTCTCTGACTGGTTTTCCAGACAATGCCTGGAATGTCATGGGGGTGATAAAAGCCTTTGCACCTTCCGTCATAACCACCTGAACCTCCGCCCCTTGCTTGATCAGGAGCCGGGTGAGTTCGGCGCTTTTATATGCAGCAATACCACCGGTTACGACCAGGACAATACGCTTGCCTGCTAACTCTGCACCACTTGCCATAAAATTCGCTTTTACCTGAGATTGAACTGCGGCTAAGATAGCATCTGCGTGCAGATATTGCACTTGGCACAAACCGTGCCACTAATATCGCAATGCTCGCTGTACTGTAAAGGAATACTGTTGAATCCCAACTGGAAAAGGAACTTCCTATGGCAATTACCGACTGGCCGGTCGCCGACCGCCCCCGCGAAAAACTCCTCGCTTCGGGGGCCAATCATCTTACTGACACAGAACTTCTGGCGATCTTTTTACGCACAGGTACGCCAGGCAAAAGCGCAGTCGATCTGTCTCGTGACGTTCTTCAGCACTTTGGCGGACTGCGACACCTCCTTGACGCAGAGAAACGTGATTTTTGTGCCGTACCAGGGCTTGGCGAAGCGAAATTTGCCCAGCTTCAAGCAGTCACGGAGCTGACAAGGCGTTATCTGAAAGAAACACTAAGCCGGGAAACAGCCCTGACCAGCCCGGATTTAACACGGGACTATCTCCGCAGTCAGCTTAGGCATTATCCATATGAAGTCTTTGCCACACTATTCCTGGATAATCAGCATCGTGTCATCAGTTTTGAAAAGCTATTCCGGGGTACCATCAACAGCGCTAGTGTCTATCCACGTGAGGTAATCCGTCAGATAATGAAGTACAATGCTGCCGCTGTTATCTTTGTTCACAATCACCCTTCCGGTGTCGCCGAACCCAGCCTGACAGACAGAGAGCTGACCGACACTCTAGTCAAAGCACTTAAACTGCTGGATGTTCGGGTGCTGGACCACTTTGTGGTGGGTGACGATGAAGTGGTATCCTTTGCTGAAAGGGGATGGATATAGCTCAATTTTCGCCCACTTCGAAAGCCCCGCCTTAAAATATGCGAAATATATTAGATTATTTTTGCGTCAACATAGGTTTTCTGGTATAAAGTCGTGCTCTTTTTTACGGGTCTGGGTGAAGCAGCAAGGATCGCCCGGAAATTATGATTTCAGTAGTAACGAATCAGTGGGTTTGGCTGTCTTCAGCAAAAAACCCTGAAGGTTCACAAGTACCAACGTTTGGTTGGAGGCGAGTCAAATGTCTAGAGTTTGTCAGGTTACAGGCAAAGGTCCTATAACCGGAAATAATGTGTCTCACGCAAACAACAAAACCAAGCGCCGTTTTCTTCCCAACCTGCAAACTCATCGTTTCTGGGTTGAGAGCGAGAAGCGCTTTGTTAAATTGCGTGTGTCTACCAAAGGTATGCGGATTATCGACAAAAAAGGTATCGATCAGGTACTGACCGATATCCGTGCACGCGGCATCAAGGTGTAAGGAGCTAAGATATGCGCGAGAAGATTAGATTGGTTTCTTCAGCTGGTACTGGTCACTTCTACACCACGACCAAAAACAAGCGTACCATGCCTGAAAAAATGGAGATCAAGAAATTTGATCCCGTCGTTCGCAAGCACGTGAACTACAAAGAAGCAAAAATCAAATAATCCATTTATTTGATAGGCTTCAAAAAACCCGGCACAAGCCGGGTTTTTTATTGCCGAAATATTACGATTGGTCTTGCCAACTCAGGATGCAGCACTGACCTTATTCGTGCATTGATCACGATAATCCGAAGGTAGAGCAACATCGACTGCGATCGGGAGATGATCAGAAACCGGAAAGCACACCACACCAGCATTTCTGACCTGAAGAGAAGGGCTAACGAGAATGTGATCCAGCGAACGCTCTGGACGCCAGCTGGGAAATGTATTCACTCTGTCCGGCAAAGACACCAGACCAGATCTGCCCAACGGAGTTGAACTCAACAACTGCTCAGCGTGATTATTGAGATCCCCCATCAACACCACATGCTCATAACCATCAATCAGCTCACATATATGCTCCAATTGCTGACACTGCGCCTTTTCACTCAAAGAAAGATGCATCATGACAAGCACAAGAGGATTGGAAGGATGGCCATAGGTGGAAATAATCGCCCCACGTCCAGGAATCAGCCCCGGCAACCGATATTCGGCGACAGATAATGGGCGATACCTGCTTAGCAATCCATTACTGTGCTGGGCCAGCTTTCCAAGATTACGGTTAAGCTGCTGATACCAGTACGGATGCCCACTCTTTTCAGCAAGATACTCAACCTGATTCACAAACCCACTACGAATACTTCCGCCATCACACTCTTGCAGGGCGACAACGTCGTACTGCCGCAGCAAGGCAGCAATCCGATCAAGGTTACGGCTTCGATTTTGAGTTGGAAGAACATGTTGCCAGCTACGTGTTAGATAGTGGCGATAGGACGCGGTGGAAATACCCACCTGAATATTGAAGCTTAACAGGCGGATATGGCTGTGATGCGGAAATTCCTCCGCGGCATCCATATCCCCCTGTATGACGGGGGACCTTCTTGTTAACAAGGAACCGAATTTTTCGCGCACACGATGATACAAACTCTACTCCCCCGCTTACTGACAGCTTTAGGAACCTTGGGCAGCTCTCTCCTTTTCAACAAGAAAATCAGCGATTTTGAGCATCCTTTCAAAACTACCCGCCTGGCCCGGCTCTATTCGATACTTACCATTTACGATCAACACCGGCACACCACTCACCCTGTAACTGGCGCCACGCGAGACTGCCTGCTGGACTTTGGATTTCACACTAAATGAATTATAGGCCTTCCTGAACTTTTCTTCCTCGATGCCATATTGCGCAAAGAATTTGGCCATGGAGTCTTCCGAGTTCAGAGGCTTGTGTTGACCGGCCAACGCATCAAACAACGGCTGATGCATCTCATCGCTTACCCCTAAAGCCTCAGCTGCATAAAAAGTCTGTGCGTGCAGCTTCCAGGTACGATTAAAAGCAGCCGGGCTCTGCCAGAAGTCAACGTCTTCAGGCAATTGATGTTCCCACTTGCTTACCAATGGATCAAACTTGTAACAATGAGGACAGCCGTACCAGAACAACTCAACGACCTCAATCTTGGAACTGTCTCTGACAGGCACCTGGGATGGCAATGACTGATAGTCCTTACCATCAACAAATTCTTCAGCCATAGCGCCCTGGGCAACAAACCCCAGACACACTAAAACCATCCACATCACCAATGGTAGTGACTTACGCATACAATTCTCCAATCCACCGTTTTAATTATCTGATTCTCAGGCGTGATAATTTACCTGAACATCGCCGAATATCCAGCACCACTACCTTTTAGCAGACCCAACAAACAACTCACACCTATCCATAACCTTCTGTTTTTCCATAAAAAAAGGCGGACAAGCCGCCTTTTTTACAATTTTGCAACATCGTTAAACTTTCTTCATCCGATGCTGATTTCTAAATATACAACTTCAGTAAAGCCCGGAGATATAGCTTGCCAACGCTTTGATTTCTGCATCACTCATATTGGCAGCGATGTCACGCATCATCCGACTGTCGCCATCATTGCTACGCTCGCCTGAGCGGAATTTCTTCAACTGAGCTTCAATGTACTGACCATGCTGACCACCCAGCTTGGGGAAGCCTGCCGGAGCATTACCAGCACCTGCGGGGTTGTGACATCCTGTACAAGCAGGAATACCCTTCGCCATATTACCGGCACGGTATAGCTTCTCACCCGCTTTAACCAATTCAGGATCAGCCTTGCCAACGGTTGCTGGCTGCGAAGCAAAATAAGCTGCAATATCCGCGATATCTTGATCTGACAACCCTTCAGTCATACCAGTCATCTCTACAACTGGGCGATCGCCATTCTTGATATCTTTAATCTGTTTGATAAGGTATTTTTCACCTTGTCCGGCCAATTTGGGAAAATTTGGCACAGCACTGTTACCATCAGCTCCGTGACAGCCGGCGCATACAGCCGTTTTACTCTGTCCAGCCTTGGGGTCTCCCTCAGCGTGAGCCAGGCCAGCCAGTCCCAAAGCAAGCACCAAACCAGTTACAAACACTCTCATCATTTGACCCCGTCAGCTACCAGTTGATTCTAGTTAATTCTCTCAGTATCAGCTTACCCACAACTCCGATAAACTGACCTTTATATTCACATCCTGTCGACAAAATAATGGTTTATTTGCCGACGCCCTTAAAACGGTCTGGTATTATACATAAATCACTTCAAACATGAACGAATAAACACAGTCATTTCTTCCTATGAATAAACCCCAGCCAACTGGCCAAAAACGCGCAGTATCCTACCAGAGCGCCCGATTTCTCCTCAGTGCGGAGCAACTTCATCACTGCCCGCCTGACGAAGGCGTTGAAATCGCCTTTGCCGGCCGCTCAAATGCCGGTAAGTCCAGCGCCCTCAATACAATCACCCAGAACAGCAAACTGGCCAGAACCTCGAAAACTCCCGGCCGTACACAGCTCATCAACTTTTTCACGTTAAATAAAGATCAGTGTCGCCTGGTGGATCTTCCGGGTTATGGCTACGCCAAAGTTCCTCGAACCATGCAGGAAAAGTGGCAACGACATATGCAGCAATACCTTGAACGCCGTAAGACGCTCGCTGCCCTGATTCTGGTAATGGATATCAGACATCCTCTAAGCGAGTTTGACTGCAGCATGCTCGACTGGTGTGAAGCCCGAGAACTACCAGTGCTCGTGCTGCTCACCAAATCAGACAAACTGAAGTTCGGTGCAGCCAAAAACACTCTGCACAAGGTCGCCGGCGACCTGGGCAAATGGACAACACCGATTGATGTGCAGCTATTTTCCGCTCATACCAAAACAGGTATCGATGACGTTCGTGAATACATGGACCAGTATTTTATCGGCGGGGATTCTGACATGGAGTCACAGTCTTCATCCTGATACAAATCAAATCTATGGAGCTGAAAGCATTTCAGATCCATAGAACGCTTTCAGACCCACAGCAGCCTTCTTCAATTTGATTCAGGAAGTCATTGAGACAATGACTCAAGCAACACTGGCTTAAAAGCCTCCTGCGCCCTTACCACTTCATCGTAATAGTCCGGATGCAGAAATGGCAACTCAAGGCTGATTACCTGATATATCCCATGCTTGAGTGATTCCTTACGTATGAGGTGAACATCCTGCCCTACAGCCGTTTTCAGAAATGACATCCAACTGGTCACTAAAAGCCAGACATTCAGTGGAAAAGTACGACGGACAGCATCCCCCAATGGATTCAGAATTCCAGACCTTTCAAGTGACAACAATATTTTGCTGATACTATCGACACAACGGACCGTGAAGCGGCGGTAATCCTCCTGCAACCTTGGGTCTGAATCCAGGTAGTGTTCGAGATCCCGGTGGAAAAAACGGTAACTCCACAAGCCATCAAACACCGCTTCGAGATATTCGAACTGATCCCCCACTGTCAAAGGACGTTCGTCCGGTATTTGCAGATAATGATCGACCAATAACTGATATTGCAGGAATATTTCGTAAATAATGTCGGTCTTATTCCGGAAATGATAGTAAAGGTTCCCCGGTGATATCCCCAGATCTGCCGCTATATGATTTGTGGTCACATTGCGCTCTCCCTTCTCATTAAACAGATCCAGGCTCGCGAGAATAATTCGCTCTCTCGTGTTCATTGATTATTTTACCCCACCACCAACCAAGCTGACCGGAACATTCCATTCACCGGTCATGGTGTTTATTAAAATTAGGCTTTTCGCTCGTTCTTCTTCATGCAGTCAAGTTTTCTTCATGCACTCTGATTTTTATTCGCACTGGTTTTTGTTAGTACAAATTGCGTAACGCATCAGTTTATTGCACTGATCATAAAGCGAGCACTTGACACTTAGAGTATATACTCTAAAAATATCTCACACGATGCAAGAGACTTTGCAGATATCGTCTTCGCAGCAGACCATTAACGGAGTCAACTGGCTCGAGTCTGTACAAATGATCATCGAAAACAATAACAAAGCCTTCCACGAGGACGGCTCGTGGCGTCAGGAGGAACCCATGGTTGCGGATGTACTCACGATTACCGAGAGCAAGAAAGAGATTCAGAAACTAAACCGCGCTTTCCAGGCTCAAAAGAAAGCCTTCGACCACAACCCCAATCCCGGCTTTGAAACCCGCCGTGAGTGGTTGCTACGCCTCAAGAAAGCGCTGCTGAATAATCAGGAACGGATCATTGATGCTTTGAATGAGGACTTCTCCAATCGATCCAGAGACGAAACCCTGCTCGCTGAACTAATGCCATCCATCCAGGCTATCAATTATGCCCTGAAGCACATGAAGCAGTGGATGAAGCCCGCAAAACGCCATGTAGGGCTACTTTTTCTGCCCGCAGATAATGCCATTCATTATCAGCCACTAGGCGTTATCGGCATCATTGTTCCCTGGAACTATCCGGTCAATCTGGCGATAGGCCCTCTGGTTGCTGCCTTGGCAGCGGGCAATCGTGCGATGATCAAGATGTCAGAGTTCACCCCACGCACTTCAGAACTATTGCGGGAAATCCTCTCTACTACATTTACAGAGGATCTGGTGACTGTCATCAGTGGAGAAGCTGATGTTGCCGCCGAATTTTCAAAACAACCTTTTGATCATTTGTTATTTACCGGCTCTACAGCGGTAGGCCGAATGGTCATGAAAGCCGCGGCTGAAAATCTGACCCCGGTAACTCTTGAATTGGGCGGCAAATCCCCTGCGGTTGTCGCAGAGGATGTCCCTATTGCCGATGCAGCGGAAAGAATCGCTTTCGGGAAGGCCTTTAATGCCGGGCAAACCTGTATTGCCCCGGACTATGTTTTATGTCCGGAACACAAAATTGATGCCTTTGTGGATGCATTTATCGGTAAATTTCAGAACATGTATCCCACTTTGAAGGATAATCAGGATTACACCGCTGTGATCAATGAGCGACAGCTTCAGCGGCTGAAAGGTTATCTGGCCGATGCCGAACAGAAAGGGGCTCGCATCATCGAAATCAACCCAGGTAATGAGAGCTTTAATCGAGGCACCCGCAAGCTACCGGTTCATATCATTCTCGATGCCACACCGGAAATGAAGGTATTGCAGGAAGAGATATTTGGCCCTCTATTACCTGTGATCCCATACAAGAATGTTGATGAAGCTGTTACCTATATTAATAACCGGCCACGACCACTGGCCCTGTATTATTTCGGCTACCGAAAATCCGAACAGAAAAGGTTGTTGGAGAGGACACACGCCGGTGGTGTTTGCATCAATGACACCCTCGTACATTTCGCTCAGGATGATATGCCATTCGGCGGCGTGGGCGAATCCGGGATGGGGCACTACCATGGTAAGGAAGGCTTTCTGACGTTCTCCAATGCAAAAGGAGTTCACACCAAGCAGCGGTTCCATAGTGGAAAAATTATCTTCCCGCCTCATGGTACTCTGCTGCACCACCTCGTATACAAACTATTTATAAAGTAACAATAACTTAAAAGGTAACAGCAGCCTGCTAATAAAATAATAACCTGTCGGCCTTCAGTCTCCTTAGGTGCAATTTGAGGAACTGGAGGCAACAAGAGAATAACAATAATTTTGGAAAGGTCATGACAAAAACGACCCACTCCCGGCGGCAATTCCTGCGCCTGTCGTTACTCACCCCTTTTGCAGTTACAGCCAGTACTGCCTACTTAAGCGGCTGCGCAACCTCTGCCCGAAGGCCAGATAAACCACTTCAGGATACCCATTTTCACTTTCTCGACGAGGATTCAGCCCAAATCTGGCAGGCGATCATTACGGTGATGATTGTGACTGATACCGGCGATTCACCCAGCACAGATGAAGTCAGCCTTCATATCTCCCGGATAGATCAGGGCTTGCGCCACTTCAGCCCCGCTAACCGGGAAAAAGTGTCTGACCTTTTCAATCTGTTATCCATCACTTTTACCAGAGGATTGACCACAGGTATCTGGCAGCCTTGGCCCAATGCCACACACTCCGATATACGGCAGTTTCTTGATGCATGGAAAAACAGCCGCTTCCAGGTCTTCAATCAGGGTTACAACGTCTTGGCACAACTGGCGGCGTTTACCTACTACGGTGAACCGGAGCATTGGGAGGAATCGGGTTATCCCGGCCCCCCCAAAGAAATCAAGGCGGCTCTACCACAATTCAAGTCGCAGGAGATTGCCGGATGAGCATTGAGGATATCTATACTACTGAGTCCGGCGCAGGCTGGACGACTGTGGATGCCACCCGACTGGTCAAAGATCAGATCATTGAGACTGATGTGGTTGTCGTGGGAACAGGCGCCGGTGGCGGCACCACTGCAGAAATACTGGCGAACGCGGGCCTAAACGTCGTGATGGTGGAAGAAGGCGCGCTGAACTCTCTGAAAGAATTCAAAATGGATGAGTTGGAGGCCTACCCAAAACTCTACCAGGAGGGCATGAGCCGAGTCACTGCCGATGGTGGTATTGCCATCATGCAAGGACGAACGGTCGGTGGCTCCACGACGGTTAACTGGACTTCGAGCTTTCGTACACCCGATGAAACCTTGAAACATTGGAGCAGCCTGGGGCTGAAAGGATTCACCCCGGAATCCATGGCACCATGGTTTGATGATCGCGAACGACGACTGGGAATCAAACCCTGGACGGTACCGCCCAACCCAAACAATCAGGTTCTGCAGTCCGGGTGCCAGCGACTCGGTTGGAGCTGGCATGTGATCCCACGAAATGTTCGCGGGTGCTGGAACATTGGTTACTGTGGAATGGGCTGTCCTACCAATGCCAAACAATCCATGCTCGTGACCACAGTTCCCGGGGCATTAAGCCGCGGAGCCAGCTTATTCTACAACCTCCGAGCCAATCACCTGCAATATCAGGGCACATCAACTCAGGCACTGGAGTGTCAGGCCATAGACCCAGTGTCTCAGGAACCACTACCGGTCAAGGTCGAAATCCGGGCTCGTCACTATGTGGTGAGTGCCAGCGCAATCGGATCCCCAACCATCCTACTGCGCTCCAATACTCCAGATCCCTATAAACTTATTGGGAAACGGACTTTCCTACACCCGGTCAACGCCACTCTGGCCATCATGCCCGAGCGAATAGAGCCATATAAAGGAGCACCTCAATCCATTTACAGCGACCAGTTTAATTGGCGTGACGGTGTTACCGGTGAAGCCGGATTCAAAATGGAGGTTCCTCCCATGTTCCCCGCGCTTACTGCAGGAATCATCGGAGAGTACGGTCGTCAGCTTGCAGATACCATGCACCAGCTACCTCATATCAATGCTGTACTCTCGCTGGTACGCGATGGGTTTAACGAGGCTTCACCGGGAGGCGAGGTGCGACTTCGCAGCGATGGAACACCTGAGCTGGACTACCCGGTAACCGACTACCTTTGGCGAGGCCTGAAAGAAGCTTATCTGCGGATGGCAGAGGTTCAATTTGCCGCCGGAGCAAAGAAAGTCAAGTTCCTTCATAACCATTCCCCCTATTTCAATCGTTATTCTGAAGCATCACAGTGGATGCAGGATAAAGAATTGAAAATCCTCCAGAGCCGTCTTTTTACCGCGCATCAGATGGGGGGCTGTGCCATGGGTGAAAATCCTTCCAGTTCCGTGGTTAACAGCGACGGACAGCACCATCATATCGATAACCTCAGCGTGATTGATGCCTCAACATTTCCCACCAGCGTTGGGGCCAATCCCCAGTTGAGCATCTATGCCATGGCGGCCAGACAGGCAACTCAACTTGCACAAAAACTCAAGTCTGCGTAGCCTTAGCGCTTGTCGGTGCTGATGGTCACCGGCAAGCATGTCAACTGATAAGGGCATTCCAAGGCATGAATACGGTTATCTACCCAGGTACTTTCGACCCCATTACGAATGGTCACACGGATCTTGTGGCACGCGCTTCCCGCATTTTTGACAATGTGATTGTCGCAATTGCTGCCAGCACAAGGAAAAACCCTCTGTTTACGCTGGATGAGCGGGTTGAACTGGCCAGCGAAGTATTAAAACCATTCCCCAATGTAAAAATTGTGGGATTCAGCATCCTTTTGGCTGAATTCGTGCGTCAGCACAACGCCAATATCATCCTAAGGGGGTTGCGAGCCGTCTCTGACTTCGAATACGAGTTTCAGCTGGCCGATATGAATCGGCAACTGGCATCAGGTGTCGAAAGTCTATTTTTAACCCCGGCCAACCACTTGTCCTACATTTCCTCAACACTAATCCGTGAAATTGCCTCACTTGGGGGTGATATCAAGCAATTTGTGGCACCGGCGGTAGCTGATGCTCTGAATCAAAAATTTGCCACCGGAAAATAGGCCTTTTCGCGAGCAATTAGTGAACCGCTGTCGGGTTATTTGATACAATCGGGCCAGTTTTTATCATTTCCATTGCCTTGATTACGGCTTCATACTGCAATTGAAGCCGTCTATGGCCGGGTTATCAAAGAGGTATATATGGCATTAATGATTACGGACGACTGTATTAACTGTGACGTCTGTGAGCCCGAGTGCCCGAACGAAGCAATTTCACCGGGCGAGGAGATCTATATTATAGATCCCAATAAGTGTACAGAATGTGTCGGCCACTACGATGAGCCACAGTGTCAGCAGGTATGTCCAGTGGACTGCATCCCCCTGGATCCTGCTCATGTCGAGACTGAAGACGAATTAATGGGCAAATACCGTAAACTCACAGGTAACGCAGCCTGAACAATTCGATAACCTGGCAGATTCATGTCAGGTAAGTAAAGAATGCCAGGTAAGTCAGTACTTGGGCTGACTTACCTGGCATTGCTCTTTCACTTCCCCTCTCATTACTTCTTCCTGCATAGATGGCTTATCGCAACCCTGCATTAAGCAGCGCGACTCTTTCTAATTTCACTTGAATTAACAAGTTATCCAATTAGGTTCATTCAAGTTATCAACATTCTGGTCTAAACTTAACCTGTTAAGGCAGGTTTGGCACCTGATAGCAGGTCAACATTAAAAGTGGGGAAAGGTAATGGCGGTTAGGGAACCAGAAGAAGACGGTCAAATGACTGAGTCTCAGAGGATCAGCATCCTGGAAAGAAGCATGTCAACCAACAGAATTTTTTTACTACTGTTGGCCGTGCTGATCATCGTAACACTGAGTGTGTCCATCACCATCGCTATCCTGAGCACGCTTGAAGGTGATGCAGAATCAGCTTCAGCCGGTGAGATCATAGAACTGAGAGCGGAAGTCAAAGAACTAAAAGCCGAGCTGCTGAAAAGCCAGGCTCAAGTGGCATCATTGAATGAGTCCATTCCTCAATTGCGTACGGCTTTGCAAAACAGTAGCGCCCCGACCTTCCAGCGCCTGCTGTTGCAACAGGAAGAAAGCTACCAGGAGTTTCTGAAGGGGTTGAAAGAAGGCATGTATGATCTGGCTCGAATGGTACCAGGATCCCGCACCTGGCTGGAGCTGTATTCCGAGAGAATGGACAAGGCCACCACGCTGAGCCAGGATAGAGAACGTCAACTCAAGCGCCTGAATACCGGTGAACCTTTAATCGAGCCCTGATGGCAGCTTCACCGACCTGTAATCCCGCCTGCCAGGCCTTACATCTATTCCGGTCGGCAGGCTCCCTCCCGCTTTCACTTTTGGTTTACGAACACAGTGCACCAGGAAATCCCAGCCAAGCCACCTCATGCCTGGTCAGGCTTAAGCCGTCAGGATCCTGATGCCAGTGTTGCCAGCAGATGATTCTGAGCGCTGAAACGCTCTTCCCCTTCCGTTGGCTCTCGTTGACAATAAGTACCATCAGGCAGCAGCTCCCAACTGCTCACACTGTCTTTGAGATAATAATCCAGCTCTTCCTTAACTCGCTCAGCCAGCTCACGATGCTCTATCGGAAAACAGGTTTCCACCCGATTCAGCAGATTGCGGACCATCCAGTCAGCGCTGGAAGCATATATAGAGCCTTTTCCGTCGTTGTAGAAGTAAAAGACCCGGGTATGCTCCAGGAAACGTCCAACCACAGACACCACACGAATGTTTTCAGAAACTCCGGGGATACCCGGACGCAGACAACAGATCCCGCGAATAATCAGATCGATTTGTACGCCTGCTTGAGAAGCTTTATATAAAGCTTCAATGACCTTTGGCTCAGTAAGCGCATTGAACTTGGCAAGAATATAGCCTTTTTTACCCTGGCGACTATTTTCCGCTTCCTTCGCAATTAATTCCAAAAGCTTGTCATGCAGTGTGAATGGAGCATGAAACAGTTTCTTGATCTTCAAGGCTTTGCCCATACCAGTGAGCTGCTGGAAAATCCTGTGCACATCCTCACATAGGGCATTGTCTGCTGTCAGCAAACTGTAATCCGTATAGAGACGGGCATTACCGGCATGGTAATTACCTGTGCCGAGGTGAACATATCGCTTGAGCCCTGACTCCTCTCTGCGGACAATCAGAATCATCTTGCTGTGGGTTTTGTACCCAACCACCCCATACACAACGATTACTCCGGCTTCCTGCAAGCGACTGGCAAGCTCCAGGTTCTCCGCCTCATCAAAGCGGGCGCGGAGCTCAATAACTGCGGTCACTTCTTTCCCTCGGCGGGCTGCATCGGCCAAGGCAGCAACAATTTCTGACTGACTGCCGGAGCGGTACAAAGTCTGCCTGATGGCCAGAACATTAGGATCTTTTGCGGCCTGCCTCAAAAGATCGATAACCGGCGTAAAACTCTGAAATGGATGCAGCAACAAAATATCCTGCTTCGCCACAACTTCAAACAGATTCTCCTTATGCCGCATTTCTTTAGGCATTCCCGGTGTGAATCCCGGATAGTGCAGATCCGGCCGGTTCACCAACTGGTTGACCTCTGTCATCCTGGTCAGGTTGACCGGGCCGGCAACCCGGTAGCATTCATATTCATTGAGTCCAAATTCCTGCAACAGGAACTGGATCAACTCTTCAGGAGTGTTATCAGCCACCTCCAGACGCACGGCGTCGCCAAAACGACGGCTCAGCAGCTCACCACGAAGCGCCTGAGCCAAATCTTCCATATCATCTTCTTCCAGCACCAGGTCAGCATTCCGGGTAATCCGAAACTGATACAGACCTTTTACGGTCATGCCTGGGAACAGGTCATCCGCATGTGCATGAATAATGGACGACAGAAAAACAAGATGATCCCCGGGACCACCCACATCATCAGGCAACCGCACCAGACGAGGTAATGATCTCGGCGCCGGCACGATTGCCAGCCCAGTCTCCCGGCCAAAAGCATCTTTGCCATCCAGCTCAACAATAAAGTTCAGACTCTTGTTAACCAGCCTCGGAAAGGGATGACTCGGGTCCAGTCCAATCGGGTTGATAACCGGCAAAAGCTCACGATCAAAGTACTCGGCAATCCATTCTCTCTGCTGGGCACTCCAATCTGCACGCCGCAGGAAATGGATATTCTCTTCCTCCAGGGCAGGTATCAGCAGATTATTCAAGTGGTCGTATTGCTCTGAGACTAACTGATGTGTCTGTTCGGAGATTGCCTGCAATGTCTGGGAGGGAGACATGCCGTCAGCACCCACCGTTTCCCTGCCGTACTTAATCTGCTGTTTGAGGCCTGCAACCCGTATTTCAAAGAATTCATCCAGATTGCTACTGAAGATGCTGCTGAACATCAGCCTCATTAAAAGTGGATGCGAATCATCGAGAATCTGATTTAGTACTCTGGCGTTAAATTGCAGATGGCTGAGTTCCCGGTTGAAATAGTAATCACTTTTGCCGAGATCAATTTCTTCAACCACAGGTTCCTGAGTTTCCAATTCTGTAACACTAACTTCCTGAGAGGATGTAGACATCTTTTCTTTCCTGAAACTTAAAGTGAACCAACGTATTCAACATCTGCACGCCACAGAGCCTGATGCAGGCCTGACGCATTAACTATTTTCTTTTAACCACTTGGCCGCATTTTTAGCAAAGTAAGTCAGAACACCATCTGCACCTGACCGCTTGATTGACACCAGTGATTCCATCATCACCGCGTGCTCATCCAGCCAACCGTTCTGGGCAGCAGCCATATGCATGGCATACTCTCCACTGACCTGGTACACAAAGGTCGGCACCTGAAATGTTGTCTTCGCCCGCTGTACGATATCAAGATACGGCATTCCGGGCTTAACCATAATCATATCGGCACCTTCCTCAAGGTCTAGAGCAATCTCGTGCATGGCCTCATCGGAGTTGGCCGGATCCATCTGATAGTTGGACTTGTTACTCTTTCCAAGATTCGCAGCAGAACCGACAGCATCCCGAAACGGGCCATAATACGCAGAAGC
Source organism: Hahella ganghwensis DSM 17046 (assembly GCF_000376785.1). Taxonomy (GTDB): domain Bacteria; phylum Pseudomonadota; class Gammaproteobacteria; order Pseudomonadales; family Oleiphilaceae; genus Hahella; species Hahella ganghwensis. The sequence continues at coordinate 69,882 of NZ_AQXX01000143.1, read as the reverse complement.
ATATTTGGCCGAATAGGCCAGGATTCGGGTATTGATCAGGCCGGCTTCTTCAAGAGCACCACGGATTTCACCGATACGCCCGTCCATCATATCTGAAGGTGCCACCACATCCGCACCGGCTTCAGCATGGGAGACCGCCTGTTTTACCAGAACCTCGACTGTCTCATCATTCATGACATAGCCCGAGTCATTCACCAGACCGTCCTGACCGTGCGTGGTAAAAGGATCCAGCGCCACATCCGTGATCACTCCCAGCTCAGGAAAACGCTTCTTCAACTCCCTGACGGCAGTCTGTGCCAGCCCATTCGGATTATAGGCTTCACTAGCATCTTCAGACTTCGCTTCCTGAGGGGTCACCGGGAACAACGCAATTGCCGGAATCCCAAGACTGACCAGTTCTTCTGCCTCCTGTAGCAGCAAATCGACACTGACACGCTCGACTCCAGGCATGGAAGCAACCGCCTGCTTCTGTCCCTGCCCGGGGAGAATAAACATCGGGTAAATCAGGTCGGAGGAGGTTAAAGTGTTTTCACGCATCAAACGACGGGAAAAATCATCAAATCTCATTCGACGCATTCTGGTTGTGGGATAGCGGCGGCCAAAACTGTTAGTCACGGAATAACCCTTTCGAATAGGAAATCAAAACCTCATGATAAGCCTTTGTTTTCCATGATGCGAATAGTCTTGACTAACAGGATCGACATTCACTGGCCTTATTGTCTATCCTGCCCCTTTGTCAGATCGGCTCGATTAAAATTGAACTATTCTCAGTTAAACACTGTCTATGTAGTCGCTTGGTGGCGCCGGGATAAATTCCTGTAACGAAACCACTGACACGCTCCTGAAAATCGAACTGCAAAACCAAAAAGACAAAGTGTCAGATTCTTTTAACTACTTAACGGTTAAACATTACGGAACTATGTCATGAACCAGAAAAAAACCGGATTGCTGATAATCGTCGCAGCGCTGATAGGAAGTTTTTTCATCTTCGACCTCGGCCAGTATCTGAGTCTCGACTATTTCGAATCCCAGCGAAACCAGATCCTATCCTACACTGCCGCGAATCCCTTCAAAGCCGCCGCCTTATATTTTGTAATCTATGTTCTGGTAACTGGGCTATCCCTGCCCGGTGCAGCGGTCATGACCTTGATCGGCGGAGCCGTGTTCGGCCTGTTCGAAGGCACAATATTGGTCTCGTTCGCCAGTACTCTCGGTGCTACAACGGCATTTGTTGTCTCCCGACTGTTACTGAAAGACTGGGTACAGGGCAAATTCGGAGATTCGCTCAAGGCAATTAACAAGGGTGTTGAAAGAGAAGGTGCGTTTTATCTTTTTGGTCTGAGACTGGTTCCTCTTTTTCCGTTTTTTGTTATCAATCTAGTCATGGGCCTGACCCCTTTGAAAACTCGTACGTTTTTCTGGGTCAGCCAACTGGGCATGCTGCCCGGCACCATTGTCTACGTGAATGCAGGCACCCAGCTAGGGCAAATTGAGTCGACCGCCGGAATACTCTCTCCGGGCCTGATAGGCTCGTTTATTCTTCTGGGCATTTTCCCGATCATTGCCAAACGAATCATGGATTTCATCAAATTACGCAAGGCTTTTTCCCGTTTTCAACGCCCATCGTCCTATGATCGAAATATGGTGGTGATAGGTGCAGGATCTGCCGGACTGGTGACGTCTTATATCGCGGCTGCAGTTAAAGCCAAGGTTTCACTGATTGAAAAACATAAAATGGGCGGTGATTGTCTGAATACGGGCTGTGTTCCCAGCAAAGCTCTGCTCCGCTCAGCCAAGATGGCGCACTATATGGGCCGTGCCAATGAGTTCGGCATCAGTGTCGGTAACAAAGAGGTGGACTTCAGTGCCGTCATGGAGAGGGTGCAATCAGTAGTTAAACAGGTTGAACCTCATGACTCTGTTGAACGCTACACCTCTCTGGGCGTCGATTGCATAGAAGGTGAAGCGACGATTCTGGATCCCTTCAGAGTCAAAGTCGGGGATCGAATTCTGACAACACGCAATATTGTGATCGCCACAGGAGCACGTCCTTTTGTTCCACCGATTCCGGGCGTGGAGAAGGTTGACTACTACACCTCTGACAATATCTGGGAGCTTCGCGAAAAGCCTGAGAACCTGTTGATTCTTGGCGGTGGACCTATCGGCTGTGAGCTAACCCAAGCATTCAATAGATTGGGAGTCAAAGTCATTCAAATGGATATGGCGCCACGATTAATGCCAAGGGAGGACGAGGACGTCTCTGCGGTCATAGAAGAGCGCTTCCGCTCAGAAGGTGTGGAAGTGCTGGTAGGTCATAGCGCCAAAGCGTTCCGCAAAACAGAGGATGGTAAAGACTATCTGGTCTGCGAGCATGAGGGACAAACCAAAGAAATCCATTTTGACAAAGTCCTGCTCGCTGTCGGCCGCAAGGCAAACACCGATAAGCTCGGCTTGGAAAACATCGGCCTGAAGCCCAATCCCAATGGCACCTTACCGGTTAACGAGTACCTGCAAACGGCCACTCCAAATATCTATGCAGCAGGGGATATTGCCGGTCCTTATCAGTTTACTCATACCGCCGCTCACCAGGCCTGGTACGCGGCAGTAAACAGCCTGTTCGGCAGCTTTAAGAAATTCAAAGCAGACTACCGCGTGATCCCCTGGGCCACATTTACCGATCCTGAAGTGGCTCGGGTTGGTCTCAGTGAGGAAGAAGCCCGTCAGCAGGGTATTGAATATGAAGTAACAAAATTTGGCATCGACGACCTGGATCGCGCCATAGCGGACAATGAAGCTCATGGATTTATCAAAGTACTGACCGTACCCGGCAAGGATAAAGTCCTGGGCGCCACCATTGTCGGCTATCACGCCGGAGAGTTGATTACCGAGTACATTTCCGCCATGAAACATGGTATCGGGCTCAACAAGATACTCGGCACCATCCACATCTACCCTACTCTGTCGGAAACCAACAAGTACGCCGCCGGCGAGTGGAAACGTGCCCATGCACCTCAAAACGTCCTTGAGTGGCTGGCGAAGTGGCATCAATGGCGTTTAGGGAAAAAGGCAGGTGGGCAAGAGACCACTCAATCCGGAGAAGCATTAAAGTGATTTGATAAATTCACTTTTTCAAAAACAAAGAGGCGGAATTAACCGCCTTTTTGTTTTTCAGCCCAATCACTGGTGACGCAATATGCATCCAGCCTTAAGATTCGACTCGAATCCTCACCGAAGTTTAATTGCTCATCAACACTTGAGAGCTCACATCGCCTTGAGCACTATAAGCGGCCTCTGCCGCATACCCTTCGAGGCTGGGGTCTGTATAACTGGTGTAGCCGTCATACAGGGCCATAACGAATAGCAACAGACCGGAAGCCAGGCATCCGCCGCCGAACATTTTTGAGATCACGATACGACGTCTCTGTCTGCGGTTGGTGAACAGATTTTTCCAATAACAGACGTTCGTGGGTTCCTGAAGGAATACACAATTCAACACGGAGCGTCTGGCATGTTTGTCACTATCCACCGCAGTCTCGTCCTGCTGGCGCATGTACAACACGATGATAAAGAGGCAGATGGCCAGGATGATCGAAGCAAAAAGAACATGATAAAGATCGACGCTCTGGCTCAGCAATGCTGCCCCAGACACAACACCGGCAATCAACATGGCCATCATGCAAATCATAATGGTGGCAAAGCGACCAATTCTTGTGTGTTTGCGTCTGGAACGGGAAAAGGACAGCTGGACCTGGTCCCCCACCTGTAAGCCGCTGATACAGCTTTCATCCAGTGAGGTAAAGCGAATCTTATCGCCTTCCCAGAAGTATTCGATAATTGGAAAGAAATAATAGGAGGAACGTCTCTCGCCGGTATGACGAGTGCTACGTGAGTAATCTGGCTCCAGAGAAACGACTCTGCCCTGTACCGCATAGGCACAATGCAAAAACCGGGTGAATTCCCATAACAACACCCAGCCAGCCGAAATCAGTGTGAGACCCATCAATAGAATCAGTACATCCATAGTCGGGCATATCCGTTTGTTATATTTATGTATTTTTGTGTAAACGAGCAAGCAGCGTCGCCAAGTATAAATAAGGGACTGACTCACAGCAATAGTGTGAAGCTTCTCCCAAATTGAAAACTTTTGAGAACAGATTGCGGATATTGGAAGGAAAATCAGATATGGGCGACTCTAACCTCATGATTCATCAGAGTATTAAATAATCGCCCGGACACAGAGTAAGTTGGCTCAGGGGCCATTGAAAATATTTGTTAAATGGATCCGCTGCCATATTGCAGATCAGGTTTCCGGGGAGGATCAGCTCTGACATTGTCCTCAATGCTCTGAACCACACCGCCCTGTTGCAAAAAGGCTTCAATATCACTTTGCAACTGATCCCTGACGGCTTTCTTCATAGACTGGGATTCAGCCTGATAAACATCCTTGCCAGATTCTTCATTGTATAAATCATCATTTTGCGCATCGTTCTGGAAATCCGGCTCAAAATTATCGTCGCGAGTACTCATATTCATATCTCCAAAAGACTATCACTTCGTAATCAGCCTCCTTGGCAAATATCGTCCTCTGGTATTGCCGAACCATGGCCCTTTATCCTTCAAGTTCACCATTTTTCGATATTTATAGACCAGGTTTTCAGAAGCGCCAACAACTTTACAAAAAAAATTGTATATTTCTGTACCCGTTTGTAATCAAAGAACTTTACTGACTCGTCGTTCACTACGTAACCACTTCTAATCTAAGTAAAATCAAATGTCCTTCACGTAAAGACAAAGAAATGGCGGTTCAGGAGGGGAAGGAAGCTACTTAAAGTATGGAAAGCTGAAAAATAAGTGGAGAAGACTATAAATCAGTCAGGAGAAGAGGCTTTTCAATATGAAAACCCTGGACATATTCAACGCCGATTTCATTAAGCGCATCAAGTCCAGCCTGGTCTTCGACACATTCTGCAATCGTCGCCATTCCGAGGAATCGACTTAATTCGCTGATCGATTTCACCATAGCATAGTTGGTCATGTTTTCATTGATGTCCCGGACAAATACACCGTCAATTTTCAGGAAATCGACGGGTAACTTCTGTAGATAGGCGTATGAAGAGAATCCTGTTCCAAAGTCGTCCAGAGCAAAATAACAACCACTGCGTTTCATTTCACGCATGAAATCGGCGGTGTAATTAATATTGAGAACCGCTGCCGTTTCGGTTATTTCAAAGCATATCTTCGAAGCCGGAAACCCCCCTTGACGAAACTGTTGCTCAAGAAATTCCATAAACTGGTTGTCACTGAGTGAATGCCCTGACAGATTCACGTTAAAACCGGAAAGTTTTTTAAGGTTGTCAGGGTTGTAACGCATCCAGTCAATAACTTGTGAAACAACCCAGGTATCCACAATGACATTTTTTTTGTACTTTTCGGCCGCTAGGATAAAAGGCTCAGGTGAAGTCGTCTTGCCGTGATCATCCTTCACTCCCAGCAAAATTTCATAAAAGGGAAGCTCTGTGTCTAACAATGGCTGTATGCGCTGAGCTCTAAGAAACAAATTACATTAGTCTATACCGTGGTCAATTCGCGCTACCCACTGTTCCACTTGTTGCTGCTTCAACATACCTTCGTCTTCAGGCGCCTGAAGCCTTACCTGATTCCCTCCCAGACGTTTAGCTTCCTTACAGCTACGCGTCCCGGAGACGAGCGTAGTACCAGCATCGATACTGTCATTGCTCACCAGTACGATACCCACGCTCAGAGTGGCAGAATAGTTTTGCTGATCAGCCTCATACTTTCTTGCTGCAAAACTTCGACAGATACTGTCAGCCAAATCCATTGCCTGCTCGCGGGAACAGGACTCCACCACCAACGCAAATTCATTACTCCCGGTGCGTCCCAGCATAGTCCGCCCGCTAACCTGGGATAATTTATCCAGTACCCCGTTGCAGAAATCACAGAGTAGCCTGTCACCCACAGGGCTGCCGTAGGTACTGTTAACCAGATCGAACCGATCAATATCCATCACCAGCAATGCGGATTCCTGACCATTGAGTTTCGCCCGATTAATAGCAACATCCAGTTGTTTCTCTATCTCATGCCGGTTCATACAGCCGGTTAAAGGGTCGTGAACCGCCTGGAAGGCCATTTTTTGATAGAGCTCTTCCACTATGCTGTAAAGACTGCTGTCGACAAAGGGAACTTCACCTTCTTCAACCCGCATGATATGGCCTTCCTGAAGGCCCTTAAGTAAATCTGAATAATCATAGTGGATCTCATGCAGTCCCTGAGGATTGAGAAACACAAACTTGAAAGCATTCTCACCAACCCAAACCAGCCTCATCCGCTGGTTGCTACCGTCCTGTAATCGAACTTCCAGCCACTCTCCCGGCTGCAGTTGATGAGCTCTCTCCTGCCAACGTTCATCGATACCTTCAGTATCAATTGTTTCAGGCACTCCCTCGTCATAGGGCTCCAGCGGATAATGCTCAACAAATACGTATTTCGGTTCAAGCTCGTCAATAAAAATTCGACGAAGCTCCTTCAGTACCATCCGGGCTTTCGAGCTGTCCGGGCTGACGGCCAGCTCCCGCGCCACCATGTCCAACAGGGCTGCACTTTCCAGTTCTCTTTCAAAGGAAACATCGTCACTTTCGCAATCCGGATCAAGCCAGGTAAAAAACTGTTCCAGCACCGCGTAATAATCGGTAACGGTTTCGCTGTCGCCCCCTTCTTTGAGGTAGGCCAGCACCATGGCGTGTTCCCAACCCGCGTTCAGTAAATCAAGCAGCACCTGAGGGACCTTGCGGCCGGCAAACAACGCGTCAATACGCCTGGCTATCAGGCGACGTGCCTCCCGAAGTCTTTGCTTGCCTTCATGGGTTTTCGCGATGCGATCCGCGTTGCGGTTAAAGGCCTTTTCCTGTCGCTTGACCAGCTCCTCCAGTCGAAGAGCAACACTTTTCAGCATTTCAGGACTGATCTCTCCGGCCTCCGCCAGCTCATCAACAACCTGTTTCAATAACTTTTCAAGATTCTTGCTGGATACCCGATCCGCAGAAACCAGAGACATGAAATGGTTGAGAACGGTACGTGCCGGGTGTCTGTTTTCTTCAAGAAAGCTCTGATCTTTCAGTAACAGGTTGACCAACGGTACCCTTAACTGATTGATCACACCCTGCAGTTCCGAGGGAATGTTCCGCTGACTGACAGGGGCGAAAATTCTATCCACCAGCTCAACAATATCCCAGTCTTCCTGCCTGACAGAGGCATGCTCCGCATCCTTGAAATAAGAACTTGTTTGCACAGCACTACTCAAGGTGTTCCCTGGGGAAGATAAAGCATTTAGCAATTCAGACTGTACGGACTTTACAACCCTTGCAAGCTCAAGAGAGTTCCCTTCCTCACCGGCATCCACGAATTCCGGCGCTTGTCCTGCACTTCCTGCATTTCGATGCAGTTGGACCAGTTGCAAAACATTTCCCATTTTTCTGCCCACCTGGGCAGTGGCAGAGCTGACACCAGCCTCAGAGGATAAAACCTGACCTTCAAGAGGCTTTCCTTCTTTTCTGCGGCCAGACTGGCCAAATGATCCACTGTCAGACCAGTTGGTACGAATGTTCTCCAAAGGCAGCGCATGGAGGCCATGTGATTCAAACACCTCCACCATATCCTGCAGTCTGGTCCGATATGCCCCACTCAGAGTGTTTTCGAACGCACCATAAATACTCGTGCGGGCAACTTCCGGCACCTGTAACTGGTTTAGCGCACCGTGCAGTGCCTGACCCAGGACGACAGGGGCAATTGGATTGCCACGGTCATCCACCTCTCTCGAAAACACTTGGCTTAAAAACTGATCCAGCAGGAACAACTCGTTATGGCAGGCCTTGCCTATACGGCTGACAACCATTTGTAACTCAAGCCAGTCTTCAAACTGCCCTTTGTCCACCACCTGTAGATTGCTAAGGCTGGCGCCATCCTCGCCGCTGGAGCTTGCTTCCAGCGTTTCCAGGCATCTGTCCCAATGCTCTAGAAAATAACGGTTGAAATCTTCTTGCTGGTTGCTGAGACAGGCCTTACCGAATTTCAATTCACTGGAAGTATGAAGATTAATGCTCTCTTCGATGCGCTGAGTGAGGTTTTTGACAGCCATTTCTCTGGCCTGATTCAGCAAAGGGGATACAAATCGTCTGGAGGCGTCCCCAAACCAGGACTTCAGTTTGGTACGCTTGGATTTCGTGGTGTAGAGTATGTTGGAGTCTGACTTGGTATCGCTTTCCTTCAGTATAGATTCCAGAAGCTTGGGCTGCTTTTCGGCAAACTGAATTCCTGCAGTGTTGCCAATAACCCGGCGTACATTGGCAAGAGCCGTCACATGTTGCTCAGTCTGCGTACTGCGGATAAATACATGAACTTCCACTTCTACGCCGGGCGAATCCGCCAAATGACGGCTTAAGCTGGACGAGTCTATGTCCGCCAGGCACATTCCACCGGCACAGATGTTCATCACTCCACAGGACGCAGGGCTGAAGCCTTTGGCGACGATTAGAGCGTCATGCTGAAGAGAATATCTTGGATAGGCGCGTCGATTCTGCATCCCAAGAAACAAGTCCGTAAAAAACTTCCTGTTAACCAGTTTAGACTGGCATGGGCAATAGGAAAACAAGATAAACGAAAATTGACTTGAACCGGCAACTGGCAGGGTTACAATCATGGGCTTTGTCAATAAAGCTATGCAACGGCCTCTGACATGGCAACAAGTCAGATCAATGCCCATCACGGCGGCGATATGGCAATGTAGCCAAGCAGTATGTCCAAAGATGACAACCACAACAAGTAAGCATTATGGCCTATCGCGAAACCCCGAAAATTGCAGCCCGCAAACAATATATTCGTGAGAAGATCCTTCAGGCTGCAGCAGAGCTGACTGCTGAGCAAGGATTCTCCGGAACATCGGTATCTGCTATTGCCGCCCGGGCCGGAGTTGCTACCGGCAGCGTTTATCGTTATTTCCCCAATAAATCGGCATTGTGCACTGAAGTCTTCCGCACCGCCACCTCTAGAGAGATTGCACAGGTCAAGTCAGCTCTCGAGGCCACAGGAAACGTTAAAAAACGCCTGCATGCGGCTGTTTCCACTTTTGCAGACCGCGCACTTCGGAGCCGCCGGTTAGCCTACTCACTGATTGCAGAACCAGTTGATCCTCAACTGGATCAGGAGCGGCTGAATTACCGTGAACACTATGCCAACCTGTTCGCTGCGGCCATTCAGGAAGGGATTGCGTCAGAGGAGCTGTGCCCTCAACACCCTCAGATTAGTGGGGCTGCACTGGTAGGAGCACTGGCGGAGGCACTGATTGGGCCTCTTGCAGCGCGTATCCGTGATGATACTACCGGGTCGGCTTCACCCAAAACACAGTACTCCGAACAACAGATGATTAAAGAAATTACCGCCTTCTGCCTGAGAGCGGTGGGCATTAACGAAACAGTTCTCTGAATTCATTCGACGAGAAAGGACTTACCCGAGAATACTTATGGCCAAAAGCAAATTTTCCGTACCGCCAATTTATGTTGGCATCATCATGTTTGCGTTAGGACTCTTCGTCGCAACACTTTTGCAATCGAACAAGTTGGGTCTGAATTCTGAACCTTCCACTGATAGCACTCTATTCACTCTGATGAACGAGTCCTATACCCTGAAGGACCTCCCCTACCCTCAGGCGAGCGCCGTCTTCGCTCTGGATCAACACAGCTTTGAGCAAAAAACCCAGGAAATTCAGAAAGCCGCGCTCACCTTGCATCTGGACAAGCTGGCCAAAGAGAGTGGTCAAACCCGCGAGGAAGTTCGAAACGATCTGATTGATGTCGAACCCGTCAGTGACGAAGAAGTGTCCAGATTTTACGAAACTAACAAAGCCCAGATTTCGCAACCTTTCTACGCCATCAAAGATGCTCTCAAGAACGCCCTGAACCGGGATCGACTGGGGCGGGCAGAGCAACGCCTGATAGACGACCTGATCAGCCGGGGATTATTGTCTGTCAACCTCACGCCACCAGAAGCCCCATCAGTCACACTTGACCTTGAAGGCTATCCGGCGAAAGGTTCAGATAACGCAGTCCTGACAATCGCTGAGTTTGCAGATTACCGTTGTCCGCATTGCAAGGTTGCAGCAACAACACTACAGCAATTGCAAGAAGAATATCCTGACCGAATTCGATTGGTCATGATTGATTTTCCGGTATTGGGAGACCAATCGCGAATGCTGGCCAAAGCGGCATTTTGCGCAGGTAAACAAGACAAGTTCTGGAGCTACCATGAAGCATTGTTTGCCAACCAGGAACGCCTGAGTCAGGAAGTTGCCTTGGAACTGGCATCAGATCTCGGAGTGGATACCGAACAACTTTCTTCTTGCATGGAATCCGAAGAAAGTACCCAGCAGATTGAGCGTTCCGCAGTCCAGGCTGTTCAGCTCGGTCTGACTGGTACGCCAGCCATCTTTATAAACGGCATCGCCTATAGAGGTAGAGGTTTGGACAACGCGCTCAGGGACCACGTCAAAGCTGCTTTGAACGTTTCTCACTGATAGTTCTGGCCAATCACCATGGAAATTCGCCTGGTTCAGGTAGGAATGCATCTGGAAGGCTGCCTTTCTCTCAAGGAGAAACGGCAGCGCTTGTCAGGCCTCAAGACCCGTCTGGGTCAAATGCCTCAGTTCGCAATCTGTGAGAGTGATCATGCTGATCTGCCGCAGTCTGCAGAATGGAGCATCCTGGTACTGGCCGCCAATAACGCGACCATGTCACAGCACCTTAACCAACTGGAACAAATGTTCACTGAATCACTGGATGCACTGATCACACATTTTGAACAACTTACCCTGTAGCTCCTGATCGCCTCTGGAAGCGGCAACGGTCACTGATTATACTTGGCGCTCCAAGGCCTGCTCACACAAAATTGATGGGCTCTGTACCAGCGGTTCGGTAAGGAATTCCAGTTATGGGTAAGAAAGTCGCCAAGGCCAGCCTGGAGAGTATGTATCGTGTATTTACGATACCGGAGGCACCAGACTCCACTCTGGGTCGCATAGACAAACAAATTTCAGAGAATCTGGCCGGTTTTCTTCAGGACCATATTGTCGCTGTTGAAAAAGATCTGGCCGATATGCAACTGGATTTCGCAGACTCGCAGATTCCGGAAGATCCGGTATTTGTCTCCGAGCATACAGAGTTTCTCTTAAATAAACTGGTTGCCCAGTCCGTTCACACAGCGTCGCCAAGCTTTGTCGGTCATATGACATCGGCACTGCCTTATTTCATGCTGCCGCTGTCTAAAATCATGATCGCCTTGAATCAGAACCTGGTAAAAACCGAGACCTCCAAAGCCTTCACGCCGCTTGAGCGTCAGGTCATCGGTATGCTACATCGTCTGGTTTACGAGTCGGGAGAAGCGTTCTACAAGGAAAACATGCATGACAGCAATGTGGCGTTGGGGAGTATGTGCTCCGGTGGCACCATCGCCAACATCACAGCGCTTTGGGTCGCTCGCAACCGCAGCTTCCCCGAACAGGGGAGTTTCAAAGGTGTGCGCCGCGCCGGAATGCATCAGGCGTTGAAACATTATGGCTACGAAGACGCCGTTATTCTGGTCTCAAGCCGGGGTCACTACTCTTTGAGTAAATCTGCCGATCTCCTGGGGCTTGGCAGTGACAATATCATCGCAATCCCCACTGACCTGGACAACAAGATCGATCTGTCTGCCCTTCGCAACACCTGTAAAAAGCTAACGGAAAAACGGATAAAAATCATTTGCCTTGTTGGTATAGCAGGAACCACGGAAACCGGAAATGTGGATCCTCTGGACGCGATGGCAGAAATCGCCGAAGAATATAACACCCACTTCCACGTAGATGCTGCCTGGGGCGGACCTACGCTGTTTTCCAGAACTCATCGTCCACTGATGAAGGGGATTGAACGGGCGGACTCTGTCACGATGGATGCCCATAAGCAACTCTATGTGCCTATGGGGGCAGGCCTGGTGGTATTTAAAGACCCCACGTTGCCTAACGCCATAGAACATCATGCTCAATATATTATCCGCAAAGGTTCTCGGGATCTTGGTAGCCGGACCCTGGAAGGTTCACGCCCTGGCATGGCCATGCTGATACAGTCAGGTTTGAAGATTATCGGTCGTACTGGTTATGAAATTCTAATCGATCAGGGAATAGCAAAAGCCAGAGCGTTTGCCACGATGATTGAGAAGGAACCGGATTTTGAACTGATCAGTGCACCGGAACTGAATATTCTGACCTATCGTTATTGTCCATCCTGGGCCAGAGACGCTTTACAAAAGGCCTCAGCCGAAGAAGCCTCAGCCATCCACGAGTGCCTCGGCAGAATCACCAAGGCACTGCAAAAGACTCAAAGGGAAAGGGGCAAATCTTTCGTTTCCCGCACGCGCTTGAACCCAAAACAGTATCGGGGGCAGGATTGTATTGTGTTCCGAGTGGTTCTGGCCAATCCTCTGACAACCCAGGAAACTCTGCAGGGTATTCTCGAGGAACAGAAACAGTTGGCCGGGGAGGCGATTATTGCCGACAGAATGTCAGAGTTACGTTCACTTTGCCAACAGGTATAACGGCAACTGTAAAAACAGGTTAAATATCCCGTATTTAGCGCCGAAATGGTAACCCTGAACAAACCGTGCAATAAAATTCTGCTACTATAAAATCGTTGTTACCCATAGTTGTATTCCTGGGGGAAGATCATGCGTCTGGATTTTGCTGAACCGCTGTATTCCGATCCAAAGTTCTGCGCGCTTATTCACAGTGACGGTAAGCGGATTGAAGTACACCTTGTCGCCACAGAAGAGAGTTTTTATCTCGTCGCCCTGTCTGGCCTGCCAAACCGCCCGGCCAGCCGTACCAAGGTCCAGGGGCCCTATATCAGCCAGCCTCAGGCGAAAGCCGCAATGAATGCGATAGTTAACTCTTTACTGGAACGAGGCTTTGAGCAACTGATCGCCGCCAAACCAATTTGGACTCTCCAGGTGAAGGCCGAAATCAAGGCTCTTGACCAGGAACGCAGCATGCACCTGGGCAACTACCGGTTTAATCCGGACGACGTGTACTTCTAGAGACCGAAGTTCCTCCCACTTGCCGCCAAGACACAACAGCGCTAAGGTGGCTCTCCTGCCATCATAACGGAGAGTCTCTTATGCACTGGAACGTTTACTTATCCGGCGAAATTCATACGGACTGGCGAGACCAAATAATCTCAGGCGCCGCTTCCGCTGAACTTCCCATCGATTTTTACTCAGCTGTTACCAATCACGAAGCCAGTGACGATGTTGGGGATAATATTCTCGGAGCAGAATCCCAACCCTTCTGGAAAGATAACAAATCGGCCAAGATCAATGCTATCCGGATCCAGACACACATCCAGCAGGCGGATGTTGTCGTGGTTCGTTTCGGTGACAAATACAAGCAGTGGAATGCGGCATTTGATGCTGGCTACGCTGCAGCACTGGGCAAACCAATCATTACATTACATGACGAAGCCCTGATCCACCCTCTTAAAGAAGTGAATGCCGCCGCCATGGCCTGGGCGCAAACACCTCAGCAGGTAGTGGAGATTCTGAAATATACACTTCAACAAAAGTAGCGGGGCAACCAGAACAACAAACCAGAAAGACAACGGGGAGCTATCGCTCCCCGTTATGATTTCGATCAGAGAATGACTAACCTATCAGGCAACTTCCTGGCTTTGACTCTGTGTCGGAGCACCAAAATAAGCGCTCGTCACTTCATCATGTACCTGTGCAAATCCAATCTGCAACAAATCCATGGCAGCCTGTAATTCAGCCTGCTTCAGTTTACTGATATCCATATTATCCAGCTGTCTCTTTACCCGGTGAACCACCAACAAGGTGTTCTCGTGATTCGGTAGCGAATCCAGACTGAACTCCAGATCGCTCATGCAACGGGCGATAGCCCTGGGAAAAACTTTCGACTGAATCAGAAAACGCAACACTTCCTGACGCTGAATCCGCACCTGCATTTCGCGCCGGTACATCTGATAACCGGTCAGCGATTTCAGGACACTCATCCATTGCAAGTTTTCGTAGGTCGCCTTGGTCATGGTGGCGTCCGGTATCAGGTTGGCGGACCGGATATCAATAATACGGCTGGTCATATCTGCCCGTTCAAGACTCCGACCTATCTTCAGGAAGGTATAGCCCGCATCGTGATTCAGGGTTCCAGACAAAGTGCCCGTGATGTTCTGGCACTGGGTAATGATCTCGTGAAGAAACGGGTAACGCCCACGTTTGGTTAATGCCTGCTGGGAATGGTCCTTGGCATGCAGATACGTTGTATTAATGGTTTCCCACACTTCTCTGGGAATGACATCCCGAATAGTCCGGGCATTTTCCCGGGCACTGGCCAAACTGGAAAATATGGAGACATGGCTATTTGTGTCACTGATCAAAAACTTGAGGACGGAGCGCTCATCAAACTCTCCCTCATAGGTATCACCTGCGCCAGTAATTGCGACCAGTTGTCCCCAGATTGGTGACAAACCCTTTGGTAAATCAAGAGCCAGATTGGCGTTGACGTTAATTAACCGTGCCAAATCCTCTGCCCGCTCCAGATAACGGGCCATCCAGTAAATATTGCCTGCTACACGCGCTAACATTTCAAGCCTCCTCGTCGATTATCCAGGTATCCTTGCTGCCGCCTCCCTGAGACGAATTCACGACCAGAGACCCCTTTCGTAATGCCACTCGGGTCAGCCCACCAGTCGTAACATAAGTCTGATTACTGGACAGGATAAAAGGTCTCATATCCACATGCCGTGGCTCAGCCTTGCCATCAATCAACGTCGGTACGGTACTCAGATTGAGGGTCGGCTGTGCAATATAGTTCCGGGGATCAGACTTGATGAGTTCAGCGAACTTCTCCCTTTCCTTTTTGGTCGAACTTGGCCCGACCAGCATGCCATAGCCTCCGGATTCATTGGCAGGTTTTACAACCAGTTCTTCCAGGTGCTCCAACACGTATTTACGGTCATCATCCTTCATGCAGAGGTAAGTCGGGACGTTAGGAAGAATCATCTCCTCGCTGAGGTAATACTTGATCATATCAGGGACGAAGGCATAGACCACTTTGTCATCGGCAACGCCAGCTCCCGGAGCATTGGCCAATGCCACATTCCCTTTCAGCCAGGCCCTCATCAGACCTGGGACTCCCAATACCGAATCCGGATTAAAGGCTTCCGGGTCCAGGAACAGATCGTCAATGCGGCGGTAGATGACATCGACCAGCTCAAAGCCATAGATTGTCCGCATATAAACGCAGTCATCGTCCCCCACAACCAGATCAGTCCCTTCTACCAATTCGCATCCCATTTGCTGGGCAAGATAAGCATGTTCGAAATAGGCTGAGTTATAGATGCCCGGCGTCAGCACAACGACTTGCGGGTATTCAGCCGGCCGGGGAGACAAGGCAGCGAGCGTATCAAATAACTGTGATGGATAGTCATCGACCGGCAGGATGCTGAAGTCTCCGAACAGGTCTGCAAATACCCGTTTCATCACCTGCCTGTTTTCCAGCAGATAAGATACGCCGGAAGGGACGCGCAGATTATCTTCCAATACATAAATCTGGCCATCCGCATGGCGAACCAGATCAGATCCACAGATATGCGCCCAGATTCCGTGAGCAGGGCTCATACCGATACATTGCTTGCGAAAGTTTTTGGACTTGGCCAAGAGCTCCTTGGGAAAGATCTTATCCTTCACGATATTCTGATCGTGATACAGATCATCGATGAACATATTCAGAGCTTTAACCCGTTGTTTCAGACCCGCATCCACCACATCCCATTCCTTGCGACTCATCACTCTCGGGATAATATCGAACGGCCATTGCCTGTCGATGGAGCCCCCTTCCTGATCGTAAACGGTAAACGTAATCCCCATTTCCTTAATGGACAACTCGGATGTCGCTTTCAGGCGCTCAAGTTCAGCATCCTCCAATTCGGCCAGATGAGCGGCCAGAACCTTGGCAACAGGCTTCGGTCGCCCTTTCTCGTCCACCATCTCATCGAATAGGTTCGGATACTTGTAGTCTTTCCATTTAATGCCCATAGGATAGCTCCTCACGGCTGATTCGCTCCAAAGTTACGGCTACTTCCGGCTGTTGTTGGCCAGCTCCGTAGCAGACCCCCTTCAAGGGAGGTACGTCACTGTAATCACGACCGATGGCCACGATCACATGTTCATCACTTACCCACATGTTGTTCGTCGGGTCGACATGTAACCACCCGTAGTCTGGCACATAGAGCGCCACCCATGCATGGGAGGCGTCAGCCCCCTGGCGTTTTTCCTCGCCTTCAGGAGGATAGGTCATGACATACCCACTGACGTAAGCAGCCACCAGCCCAAGGCTCCGCAACCCAGAAACGGCCAGATGAGCAAAGTCCTGACAGACGCCTTTACGAATATCCAGAAACTCACCCAGTGTCGTATCCACCTGGGTTGCACCTGATTCATAACTGAAATCACGATAGATTCGCCCGGCAAAATCCAGCAGAGATTCCGCAACCGGTCGCGCCGGACTGAAACAACTCTGGGCGTAGTCTTTGGCCTCCTCATGATATGGCGCCATGGGGCTTGGATAGGCAAAAGAGCACAGTTCCATCTTTTGACGAGCCTGCAAGGAATGGTAGGTGATCTGCTCCCAGGGAAACTGGCAGGCATCATTGAGGGGTTTGGGGCAACGACCCACCACCGCTTCGCTGGTAACCTTTAGCTGTTGATGGGGTTTGTGAACTTCAAAATAGTGGACCCGGTTGCCAAAGCTATCGGTTTGAACGTGCTGAAAACGAGGTTTGGGGTCAATGCGGACTCTGTGCTCCAACACCTGCTGTTCAAGACGCACCAGCGGCGCCAGCCAGGCTTTGTTGTAAGCCAGCGATGCGAGCCCCGGATAGCGATACAGGGTCTCGTGTCGCACCCGGATATAGGAAACCTCAGCGCATGAATCGGGTAATGGGCTGGGCGTGTTTGAAGTATTGGTGTTCAATGTCGAGTCCAAACTGGCTAAAGGTGGCCATCTGTTCATTCAGGAATTCGGCCAATTCTGTCTTGGTCAATTCAGTATTGTGCCATTCGCTGGCATCTGCCAGCCGCAAAGGAGTGAGTCCGGACAGTACCCGCTTTTCCAACGGCATCAGGCCCCGATGGGGGTTAGGGTTAAGATACCCCAACAAAGGCTCCATGGCGCTGACAGTGCTCACAAGTGATCTTGGATTAGTTGGCTCAAGCAGCAGATGCTGCCAGGTGGTGTAATAGGTCAGGTCAGTCCCGAAACGTCTGCGGTGACTGTTAAGACAATCATTGGACTCCAGCAACACGTGCCGCAAACCAGCCTCGTTTTCTTCAGAAAATACATGGCACAACCGCAACACACTGTTAACTGTATTCTGGGAACGTTCCAGACGCTTCCCCAACTGCAGCCACAGTCCGCCCTGGTCCAACGCCAGGCTTTCCTGGCTGGCTCCCCAGAAGGCTAACAGTCCGGTCAGGAATGGCTGAATAAATTGATCCAACGCCACGCCCTTTTGATTCTTTTCGGTGTAATCCAGTAGTTCTTCCAGCTCTTCAATCGCTCGCCAGCAATCCCCTGACCACAGATCCCGAAGTGTATAGGCAGTACGAATGGCAGCCCGTAAATTGTAGGCGACACTGCCAGTATGCCGGCTATCCAGAATAAAGCCTTGCAGGACATCCAACCGGGGTAATCGTTGCTGTTTACCTTCCACCTTACAATAGAGTTCGATCAAAGGTTTGAGGTTAATCAACACCTGAGCATCGGTATCATCGCCATAATCAAAATAGTTTTCCAACTGCCTCAGGTAGGCTCGAATCAATCGCAACAATGACTCACCGCGCTCCATATAGCGGGCCAGCCAGAATAAATTTTCAGCGGCACGACTGGTGAGAATGGCCGAGGCAGTGCGGCGTTGCTTGGCTGGGTTCAGCCGTAGAACATCCCGCATCGATCCGCCGCCCTTGATCAGCCAGGTGTCCTTGCTCAACCCTCCCATTTGGCTGGATACCACAAAGCTATTGGCATCCGGCGACACACGGGTCAGCCCACCCGGCATCACGTCATACTGTTCACCGTCACCGGCAGCAAAAGTTCGCAACACCAGGTGACGGGGATGGAGAGCAGAATCAGCGAGCGTTGGCACTGTAGAAAAGCTCAGCAACTGCTGTCCGACATATAACCAGGGTTCGGCTTTGATCCGATTGATCAAGTCTGTCTTTTGGGCTTTCGTCAGTTTGTTTCCGTAAACCACACCGGTCGCACGATCCACCCGTTTGATGACCAGAGAATCAATTTTGCTGATCACATGCTTACGCTCTTTTTCCTGGCCGCACCACCAGGTTGCCACTTCCGGCAGCTTTAACTCTTCACTGAGAAAGTGCCGTGATAGCCCCGGTAAAAATGGCAGTATGGCAGGAGACTCCAGCATACCGCTGCCCAAAGGATTGGCCATTCCCACCCGGCCTAATGCTTGGGCCTGAGCCAGTCCCGGAACCCCCAGCATTGAATCACCACGAAAATTCAGAGGATCACTGTAGACATCATCCACCCGCCGGATAATCACATCCACCTGTTTCAGATCATCGACAGTCTTCAGATAGACCTTACCCTGCCTGACTGTGAGGTCATCCCCTTCGACCAGGGTAATCCCCAACTGCGCCACCAGATAGGCGTGCTCGAAATACACTTCATTACCAATGCCTGAAGACAGCAGAACGATGGTCGGATCACTTTGATTATCCGGTGCCAACGCCGCAACGTGGCGCTTCAGGTGATAAAAATACTGTGCCAGTGGAGCGATAGAATAGTCTACCGCCCCTTGTCCCAGAACCCGCTTGGTGACCATGCGGGCTTCAAGGACGTATCCTGCACCGGAAGGCCCCTGGGTACGATCGCTCAAGACCCACCAGGTACCATCCGGTCCACGAGCCAGGTCAGCGGCATATAGTGTCAGCGGCGAAGGCACACCGCCAACCATAGAGCGCAGATATCCAGGATGTTGGAATACGATTTCCGGGGGTAACAGCCCCTTCTTAAGGCAGGTCTGATTACCCATGATATCTCTTAATAACGCCGAGAAAAGTCGGGCTCTTTGCTGCAAACCTTCTTCAAGTGGCGCCCAGTCCTCCTCGGAAAAAACCATCGGCAGCGGATCCAGCAACCAGGGACGTCGCATCCCCTCCGGATCGTTGTAGACGTTATAATTCACCCCCTGCTCTTTCAGGCGACGCTGGCTATCCTTGTTCAGATTGTCGAGGTCATTCCTCGATACTCCGGTAAAATATTTGGCAAAGGCCTGCCAATGAGGGCGCACTTTGCCCTGAGCATCCATCATCTCGTCATAGGCGGTTGCCAATGGCGAGTACGGAACATCGTTCAGATCAAGACCGGTCTGAGAAGGCACAGTCAGTGGTGTAGTATCAGGCATTATCCGAGGTCTGTTGGCGTTTCATCTAATCGTAGCGTAGATCCAGCGTGGTTGGATAGCTCGGATTAACCGGCGTTGGCGGGGGAACCGCCCCTTTTCTGGGCTCAGGGCTTCGGTAGAATCGCCCTCCTCCCTCAACAATAGGTTGGGCAATCCGGGTTCCATGTTGATGTCCAATGTTTTCAAATCGATTGATCCTGCGCGCCTCCGCTTCCAGGGCATTGACCGGGAATTGTTCATAGCTGCGTCCGCCAGGGTGGACAACATGATAGGTGCAGCCACCAAGACTGCGTCCATTCCAGATGTCAAAAAGGTCAAATACGAGAGGCGAGTGAACCCCGATTGTCGGATGTAATGCTGACCAGGGTTGCCAGGCCCGATATCGGACACCGGCGACATAACAACCTTCTTCTTCCGTAGGCACCAGCGGAATTCTGCGGCCATTGCAAGTCAGTGTATAGCGCTCCGGAGTGGCTATCCGAAGCTTCACCTGAAGCCTTTCCATACTTGAGTCCACATAACGTGCGGTACCACCGCCGGCAGCTTCCTCCCCCAACACAAACCAAGGCTCCAAGGCGTGATGCATTTCCAATTGCATACCACCAAGCTCCATGCGCCCGATACGAGGACAACGGAATTCCAGAAATGCCTCGAACCAGTGTTCTTTGAATGGGAATCCATTCTCGTTGAGAAACCGGATAACATCCTTGAAATCCTCCCACAGGAAATGCGGCAACATAAACCTGTCATGTAGGGCCGTCCCCCAATTCGCCAATTTTCGCGAGTACGGCTTATCCCAGAATAATGCGACAAACGCCCGCAACAATAACATCTGCACCAGACTCATACGGGCGTGAGGTGGCATTTCAAATGCGCGAAACTCCAGTATTCCCAGTCGCCCGGTACTTGAATCCGGCGAATATAACTTGT
Source organism: Hahella ganghwensis DSM 17046 (assembly GCF_000376785.1). Lineage (GTDB taxonomy): Bacteria > Pseudomonadota > Gammaproteobacteria > Pseudomonadales > Oleiphilaceae > Hahella > Hahella ganghwensis. The sequence continues at coordinate 49,417 of NZ_AQXX01000143.1, read as the reverse complement.
CGATGCAAAACTCGCTGCGGTGAGTATTGCCGGTCAGGTCTGTCAACAGGTGCCGTAACAGGCGATCAACCAGCCAGGGTTGCGAAACATCTCCTTCTGGCATTTGAGCAAAGGCAATTTCCATTTCGTAAAGTCGTTCAACCCGAGCCTCATCGATTCTCGGCGCCTGACTGGTGGGACCAATGAAGGTGCCACTGAACATATAGGAAAGGCTGGGATGGTGTTGCCAGAATGTGATCAGACTGCGCAACAATCCCGGACGCCGCAGAAGCGGACTGTCCGCTGGCGTGGCACCACCCAGAGTGACATGATTTCCTCCACCGGTTCCCGTATGCCGGCCATCTATCATAAACTTCTCAGTTCCCAGCCGGGTATGACGGGCATCGTCATACAAATCAGTCACAATATTCTTCAGCTCATTCCAATTCTCTGCAGGCTGAACGTTGACTTCGATCACACCAGGATCAGGCGCCACCACCGCTTTTACCAATCTGGGATCGTGAGGAGGAGGATACCCCTCGATACGGACAGGCCGATCAATTTCCTGAGCTGAAGCCGAAATGGCATCCAACAGAGTGACATATTCTTCCAATGTGCTGACGGGTGGCATAAACACGTATAGATAGCCGTCCCTCACCTCCGTACAGATACCCGTGTGAATTGCCATAGTCGCCAAAGGGCGGGATTCCGATTTATGAATGGGCTGCAATTCCTGAGGCAGCGGGGCAAAAGGGTCCCGCTCATGTCGCTCAAATTCATCACTCAATTGCTGTTCGGACAGACTATCCAGTGGCAGCCGAAGCCCAATCGGAGAGTTGCCACCGATGAGATATAGCGCACCTTGGCGAAACTTCCATAGGCAGGTCTGCCAAGTCTGTGTGACCTGATTCAACCCTACCGGCAGGCAGTATCCGGCCGTGTTATTGAGTCCCTGTTTCAGCACCTGCGCGAGGGTCCGTTTTGCCAGACTCTCGTTATCCATATCCAGATTATCATCGACTGGCAGGTGACCATTTTGCCAAAGAGCATAAAACGGGTCCTCATAACAGGGCAGGATGGCTTTGTCCGATAACCCCATCTGCTTACAGAAAGCCGCCATTAGTGCCCTTGCGTCCTCCGGTTTCGCGTTATGATCGAGAATATCGTCCGGCCCTTGCCATAATGGCTGGCCGTCTTTTCGCCAATACAACGCATATTGCCATCTCGGCAACTCTTCGCCGGGATACCACTTGCCCTGACCGAAGTGCAGGAAACCGTTGCTGGCATAGCGCTTTTTCAGCCTTTGAGCCAACTCAAACGACAGCTTACGCTTATGGGCTCCGTCGGCATCCGTGTTCCACTGGGCCGACTCCATATCATCAATCGAAACAAAGGTCGGTTCTCCCCCCATGGTGAGACGGACGTCATTCTGCAACAGGATCTCATCCACATACTGCCCCAGAGCATCGATATCTTCCCATTCATGCTCCGTAAACGGTTTGGTGACACGAGGATCCTCCTTGAGCCGAATGACTTCATTGCTGTAGATGAACTCCACTTCGCACGGATCTACCGCCCCAACAATCGGAGCGGCGTCTGTGGGTTCCGGCGTACAACTCAGAGGAATATGCCCCTCGGCAGCAAATAATCCGGAGGTAGGATCAAGCCCGAGCCAACCAGCCCCAGGCACATAGACTTCACACCAGGCATGAAGATCCGTGAAATCATTCTCAGGACCGCTCGGCCCATCCAGCGACTTCTGATCTGACGCCAATTGAACCAGGTATCCCGACACAAAACGCGCCGCCAACCCCATATGCCTTAACACCTGAACCATCAGCCAGGATGTGTCCCGGCATGATCCCCATCCGATATCCAAGGTTTCTTCAGGCGTTTGGACCCCAGGTTCCAAGCGGATGTTGTATTTGATGTCATTGTTGATTTTCTGGTTGATAGCCACCAGAAAATCAACAATTGGCAGTTTTTCCCGGGAGAATTCCTTCAGGTACTTTTCAAATTTAGGACCGAATGTCTTGGTTTCGCGAAAAGGTGCCAGTTGAAAACTAAGCGCTTCCGCATATTTGAACGGAAAGAACTCGGCGTATTCTTCGACGAAAAAATCAAATGGATTATAGGCGGTCAAATCCGCGACCAGATCCACATCCACCTCCAATTCTGCCGTTTTTTCCGGAAAGACCAATCGGGCAACATAATTGGAGAATGGATCCTGCAGCCAGTTGATGAAATGTGGTTCCGGCTTGATATTCAGACTGTAGCTGATGATGGGAGTGCGACTGTGAGGGGCCGGCCGCAGTCGTATGGTATGCGGCGATAGGTTAACCAATCGATCAAACTTGTAGGTTGTACGGTGACGAAGGCCTACAACAATACTCATCCAACTCTCCTTGATGCCCCTGAAGGAATTCTATATCGACAGACTCTTAAGCTCTGCGATACCTTGGCGGGACAGCAATCGCCACCAAACTCTTTATTGGATTATTGAAATCAAATAAGAGCCTAACGGCACATCAACAGTCCCTGAATTTGTTATATGCACAACTGGACTTGGACAGCATCTCAGAAAAAGTGTCCGAGTCTGGCTGCGCTGATTGTGTAGTTCTGCTAACAAATAAGATGCCAAAAAGCCCGATCAGACCCTTTCAGCTTTCCTTTTCCCAATCAAACAGTGGCAAACCGTTGAATAGATCCATCATTCCCTCCCCCCATTTTTTCCTTAAGGACGCATAATAGGGTGAATTGAGTTTCAGATGCATTTCATGATCCGCCTCAAACCTACCGCTCTTATACATCAGTAAATCAAAGGGAGGGGCAACTGACAAGTTTGAACGCATGGTGGAGTCCAATGACACCAATGCACAGCGGGCTGCAGCCTCTAAAGTCGTGTTGTGGCGAATGACTCTGTCCAGAATTGGTTTTCCATATTTGGTCTCGCCAATCTGAAGGAATGGTGAGTAGGGTGAACTCTGAATGAAATTGCCTTCCGGATACACCATGAAAATCTCATGGGGACGCTCCTTGTATTGACCGCCAAGGATCAACGTACTGTCAAAATTCGCTCCCTGCTTGAGGTCTTTCTCATAATAGTTTTTCAGCTCAACACCAACGGCCCCCACATAACGCGCTGCCGCATTCATGTCATTGCAGGCGGCAAACCCTCTGGGTTCTTCCGATTCCAGGTCATCCTGAAGACGGCGGACAATCGCCTGGGTTGTTGCCAGGTTTCCGGAGGTGAGCAATACCAGAAAAGCCTTGTCTGGTACCGAGAATGTGAACATTTTGGGATAGGTATTGACGTTATCAACACCCGCATTGGTCCGGGAATCAGACGCAAAGATCAAACCTGAATCGACGGCAACGGCAAGACAATAGGTCATATGAGTGCTCTACTAAAAAGTGCCCAAACGCATTTATCTGGCCTCTCCCGGGGTATCCTCGAGATACCAGATGTGCCGAGGCGACATTCAGACGCGATAACTATGAACTCGGATGAGGTGACATGCAATATCCTCTCATAAAAATAATTGTGCCTACTTTGCCGCGGATTTTACGAAGTTTATGATGACGCCTCTCCATCCGAATTACCCGCCGATAGTCGATATGAACTCAGATAACCTTCTAATGAACACCCGTTGCCGTCATTTTCAGGCTTTGTTCTTTAAAGCCCCTGTGGCAGAAGTATCACGACTCCTCAATGAACTGGATTCACATGTAATCAGACCATTGGATGGACGCAACCGACTAATTGGAAGAGGAAGGCTAACGCCGACATTTCAACTTCTGGAACAGACGTTGATCGTCTTTGCCCTGTACCGGTACGAAAGCGCCACTGGCATAGGCACTGACAACACATCCTCAGGCAATGAGTGCTGTATTGCACTCCCGGTCATCGAAGCAGGAGCTTCCCCACTTACACATTGGAGTGCCTGGCTCAATCCCTGGCATCGTCAGGGGGTCAACTTTTTTCATTTAGCCCGATGGTTTCACACGGACACAGGCAGTCCGAGCCCAGCCTTGAACTCAACGGCCAATCTTGGCCCCACCTCAGATAAAGACTCATTGGTCAGAATCGTCAATGACGATGACACTCTGTTTTGCCAGATTCAAAATCAGGGCAGCACGTTATTCTCACTGACCGGCAACCTTGGTCCAGGCATTCCAACACCAGCGCTGAACCATTCCAGACTCTGGCAGGAGACAGATGAAATCACGTCAGTTCATGCCAAAGTTACTGGCCGCCCCAGATTACATCTCCGCCCTCAGATTACAATGACCTATGGAGACCGCCCACACATCTCTCCCACCACTGAATCATTGCTCTCAGCCCTGGCATTGGATGAAAGCGATGCTCTATTTGCCTGGTCAGGACAACAACTGGAAATCGCTTATTACTCCTCAGAATGAAATGGCCTCAGATCAGTAGCAATCCATTTTTTCTGATGATGGATGCACACTATTTGCCCATCAAGGCTTATTTAGCTCTCAATTAGTGCAGATCAAACGCTTCAATCTGTAAAACCAAAAAGAACCAGACTCTCACGACTTTTCCCATGAGAAGCCAGTGTATTGAATGGCCTAAGTTTTTCACAGTTTCTGATCAAAACTCACTGTGCTGGCACAGCTTATGCTAACTATCTGAGTAATCAGTTTGTCATTTCCGAAGAGTATTCTCAGGCCTTGGAAAGTGAGGGTATGAAGGAGCGTCGAAATTGTCATGGATGACTTATCAAAGGACCATCGCCGTGTTACATTATGCGGCGAGCCGACAAGGATAAAAAATAATCAATCGTCGGGTTCAGCCCAACCTTGACTGAAACTGGTCAATGGGTTGAACCACGGAAATTATAACTGCTGGCTCTACAGTCAAGTTTATTAACTTAATTGAAACTTTAAGAAGGAATTTGCCATGAAACCCGCCGATCAAGAAAGCTTATTATTCACCATTACACATCCCTATGAAGTCACATTCATGAAGGAAATGCGCGAGTACTTCGATTCGATGTACTTCGCCAACTGATTTCTATTGTCCCGTTCCGCACTGACGCGGACGTGGCACAACAGAAACACCGCCCCAAAGAGCATACTTATAACAAAACAAGGAAAGTAAAGGGATGACAGGCTTCCAGGAAGCCGCCCATGGACGGGCAAAGGGAATCAGCGCGAACGTTTCGTCCGCGCTGATTTTCTTTCAGAACTCAGAAACAGGCAATTAAACCAGTTTCAGTCCTTGTTCAGGTGTCAGTGACTCAATGTTCTGGGCAGCGCCAACAGACGGACAGGTCAATTGACCTTTGACAACATTCAAACCTTGCAACAGGTAAGGATTGTCTTCCAGAGCTTTTCTGGCACCCTTGTTAGCCAATTCCATGACATAAGACATGGTGGCATTGTTCAGGGCAACCGTGGAGGTTCTGGCGACCGCACCAGGCATGTTTGCCACACAGTAATGAACAACATCGTCGACGATGAAGGTAGGCTCTGCGTGTGTTGTGGCGTGGGAAGTTTCAAAGCAACCACCCTGATCAATGGCGACGTCAACGACGGCAGCGCCACGCTTCATGCGGCTGACCAGATCACGGGAAACGAGTTTGGGTGCAGCAGCTCCTGGAATCAGCACACCACCAATCATCAGGTCCGCGCGGGTTACCCAGTCCTCTACAGATTTGGCCGTAGAGAAAACGGTTTGTACCCGATTGCCAAAGATACTGTCAAAACGACGCAGTGCATCGATCGACTTATCGAGAACGACAACATGTGCGCCCATGCCGACAGCCATCTGAGTAGCGTTGAATCCAACAACCCCACCGCCGAGTACGACAACTGTTGCCGCATCAACGCCAGGCACGCCACCCAACAGCAGACCACGGCCACTCTGGGATTTTTCAAGACAGCGCGCACCCGCCTGAATACTCATACGCCCGGCAACTTCAGACATTGGCGCCAAGAGGGGAAGGCGGCCATTTGCGTCAGTGACGGTTTCGTAGGCGATGCAGGTTGCGCCGCTTTTCAGCAGGTCCTGGGTTTGGGGAACATCCGGGGCAAGGTGCAGGTAAGTGAAAAGAGTGTGCTCAGGCCTTAGCATAGCGCGTTCCTGGGCTTGCGGCTCTTTAACCTTTACAATCATCTCGGCAGTGGCAAAAACCTCTTCTGCCGTAGATAAAATGCGGGCTCCTGCTGCTTCATATTGGTCGTCGGTGAAATCGATTGCAGTGCCGGCATCCTTCTGCACCACCACCTGATGGCCATGTTGAACCAGCTCATGAACAGCATTGGGGGTTAAACCAACACGGTATTCATGGTTTTTGATTTCCTTTGGGACTCCAACGAGCATAGGACCTCCTAATCATTGTTTGTGGGTTTTTGTTTCGTTGTTTTTTCACATGCGATTATTAAAATTATAAATAACCCTAAACGAACAATGATCTAAAGTTATGCTTTCTGTTAGCATATTCAACTGTATTTAGCAGCTTTTAGGTTGATTATTCCAATATCTTATGAAGAAACAGATTGACAGAATTGACATAGCAATACTGAACGAGCTTCAGAAGAATGCCCGGATTTCCAACACGGATCTCTCCAGGCGAGTAAACTTGAGCCCAACCCCTTGTCTGGAACGGGTAAAACGCCTTGAAAGAGATGGCTTCATCAAACAGTTTACTTCCGTTCTCAATGCCAAAAAACTTGGGGCTGGCCTCGTGGTTTTTATTGAGATCGGTCTGAACCGCACATCACGGGACGTATTCGCTGAGTTCAAACAGGCAGCCATCCAAGTGCCGGAGGTACAGGAGTGCCACCTGGTATCGGGAAACTTTGATTACCTGATCAAAGCCCGGGTTGGCGATATTGATCAGTACCGGGCTCTGCTGGGCGAGAAAATTCTCTCCCTGCCGGGCGTCCGTGACTCAAGAAGTTATGTGGTGATGGAAACCGTAAAAGAAACCCAGGAACTGAATCTACGCCAGACCAGCGATCCTATTGGGTAACATGAGTCCGTTTCAGGGGGATTCGTACTCCCAATCAAAGGACATCACCGCACCATAATCGAAGGGTATCTTGAATGTGTCACGTTGCGGCCAGGATTTGTACTCAGGATGTATTTGCAGACAGAGGCTACGCAAAACACCAGCGTGTGCAACAATGACAACAGTGTCGTCCGGTGAGTGGGATTGCAGGTGCTGAGAAATAAAGCCCCGGCTGCGCGCATAGAGATCCTGATAACTCTCCCCTCCCGGTGTGGCCTGGGTTTGCCAGTTGTCCCCCCACTCCCGTGCCAGTGCCTGGGGTAGCTCCTGCCAGCTTTTTCCCTCCCAATCTCCAAAATGCATTTCCATCAATAATTCAACATATTGTGGAGATTTGAGCAAATCCTGGGAAATGGCCTCAGCCAGACGCCTGCACCTGGACAGGGGACTACTATAAATAGTCCGGCACTGTGGCGGTAACTGGCGCCGAATTACCTCCAGCTCCTCAGGGTAGGAATCGGCCAACGGCACATCCAACTGTCCGTAGACGGTTCCCTTGGGCACTCCCACCCTGGTATGTCGAATTAGTACGATGTGCATAACAGATCAACAAAAATAGTACAGGCCTCTGGAGCCCCTTCTACTTATTGGAAAACAGCTTATTAGAACACGGCAGCCAATACGAAAAGTACCAGCATTTCGCCCAATTGCTGCACAGCCCCCAGGCAGTCGCCAGTATAGCCTCCAAGCCTTGCGGACAAATAACGCCTAGCCCCATAACGCAGACACAATAACGCTATTACGACCATCACAGCAGACAGCAAAGGCAGAAAGAGGAGAGGAATAATGCCAAAGATCATAGCAATCATGACATCCTGTGAGTCGATACTCTTGGCAATAGGTTTTACTTTACTGCGCATATCTGCCTGCACATAGGGCAGGTCCCCCACCAGGCTGATGGCCAGAACGCGGCTGGAACTATGGGCCACCCATAATCCCAATAATGCGTAAATCCATTCAAAATGCGCCAGCATGATGATTTTTGAGGCGACCGTAAATACCAGGGCCAAAGCGCCATAGGTCCCGACCCGACTATCCTTCATAATGTCGAGAATGTGCTCAGGCGTATATCCACCTCCAAAACCATCCAATGCGTCAGCCAGCCCATCTTCGTGAAAAGCTCCCGTTACCAGCACGCCAGCCACTACAGCCAGCAAGGCAGCAGCCCAGGGCCCGTAAAGCCAAAGTCCCAGGCAATAACCCAGAGTACACAGGGCCGCCACAATCCAACCGACAGCACCGATATATCGGCTGGCATGATTAAGATCCTCGTCCTTAAAAGGTAAAGGTAGCTGTACCGGTATTCTGGTATAAAACTGAAGCGCCATCAGAAACCATTGAAGCTCCTGCTGCCAGCGGGGGGCTTTGTCTGCCAAGTCAGTCACTTGGCACTACTCAGCTTTTTCACTGACGCCTGCTTCAGAGAAGCTGGCCATATCCGTCAGCATGATAACAGCACTCTGCAGCAGAGGGTAAGCCACAGCACATCCGGAGCCCTCCCCTAACCGCATCCCAATCTGAAGTAATGGCTGAGCCTGCAGACGCGAGAGCATCAGACGGTGCCCCATCTCTTCGGAGCAATGGCAAAACACGGCGTAGTGTTTTATCTCGGGGCGCAATTGACTGGCAATCAAATAGGCTGCACTGGCAATGAACCCATCCACCAGCACCAATACGCCATGCGCGGCGGATTCCACCATGGCACCAACCATCGCAGCAATCTCAAACCCACCCATGGCAGTCAGTACTTCCATCGGCGTCCTGGCATCAGAGTGAAGGTCGGCAACCTGCTTTAGAATGGATAACTTGCGCTGGTATTGCTCATCGTCAACACCAGTGCCCCGACCAACGCATTCTTCCAAGGGCAAATCCAGTATTCGACTCATAATCAATGCCGCCGAGGAGGTGTTACCGATTCCCATCTCTCCCATACCGATAACATTTGCCCCCAGATTCAGCACAGCCTGGGCCTGGCGACGTCCTGCCTGAAGTGCAGTGATACACTCGTCTTCACTCATTGCTGTTCCCTGCAACATGCTGGCAGTACCAGGACCGACTTTCTCCTGTATCAGTCCAGGTTCGTTTCGAAAATCATGATTGACGCCAACATCAATTATCCGGACGGCGATTCCATGCTGACGGCTGAATACATTGATCGCCGCCCCACCTCCCAGAAAGTTATATACCATTTGCCAGGTCACATCCTGTGGGTAGGCGCTAACACCTTCTCTGGCGATTCCATGATCTGAGGCAAACACAAGAATTTGGGGGGCTACCAGGGAGGGCCTTAACGTTCCCTGTAAACGACCAATTTGCAACGCCAAAGTTTCCAACTGCCCTAGTGCTCCCAGGGGCTTGGTCTTATGGTCAATAGCGGCACGCAATTTTTCGTCCCATTCATCATTGACAGCAGCAACTTCCGGCAGCACATCAGACAGACTCATCAATCAGAATCTCCATATTGGCAGGTTATTAATCACTTCAATTTCGTACTCAGTCCAGCCACAATCAACTCCACACGATCACATACCCTGGCCAGCCGTTGATGCAGCAAACCAGCCTCATCACAAAACCGACGGCTGAGTTCGCCCAAGGGAACAACTCCCATATTCGTTTCATTGGACACCATCACCAAAGGTATCTGGCAATTGACGACGGCCTCTTCAAATGCGGCTATTTCCTTACTCAGCAGCTCTTCGTCTTCTTTTAGCAACAGATTGGTCAGCCAAAGTGTCAGGCAGTCCACCAGTATAACGTCAGACTCAGTGGATGCTTCAATCGCCCGCCCAAGACGAACAGGCTCTTCAAGCGTTACCCAATCCATTGGCCGGTCTGCCCGATGACGGGCGATTCGCTTCCCCATCCCGGAATCCAGCGCCGTTGCTGTAGCGATATAGGTCACATGACTGGAAATTGCGCTTACAATGGCCTCAGCATAACGACTCTTTCCAGACTTTACACCTCCCAGTATCAGCGCTTTCATTAACGCCCCCTTGAACTGGCAGAAAGATCTTTTAATCGTATCGAAGACATATTTAGTAATTGATCCAGGTCGAGCGATGCTTCAATAACATCGGCCAGTCGTTCAATCTGCTGCTCTCTGATGGCCATATAATCGACGCGCTCTGATGACGGCAATCCTCCCCAGCTCAGCCAAGCCTGCAAGGCTTCAGGGTGTTCAAACAAACCATGCCAGTATGTGCCGGCAATCATGCCATCCTCACTCAGAGCACCATCCGGACCGCCATCCCCGAGAATGACAGGTCTTTGCGTGTCAGCCCCCGTGGTGGTTCCTACATGGATCTCATAACCATGGACCTCAGCATCAGTCAATGTCATCCGCCCTTCCCGGTTGAAGAGCTGCTTGCTTTCCTGCAAACGGGTTTCGCAATTCAGCCAACCAAGCCCCTCGGACTCTCCCGGCACTCCCTCGACGCCAGCAGGGTCCTCAATCCGATGACCCAGCATTTGGTAGCCGCCACAGATTCCCAGGAGCTTTCCTCCCAAACGAATGTGGCGACGAATCGCCGCTTCCCATCCCTGCTTTTTCAGCCAGGCCAGATCATCCCGAACTGACTTACTGCCAGGTAGAATAATAAGATCAGCTCCCGGAATCGGATCATCCGGCCCGATAAATCGAAAGTCGACCTGTGGATGCAAGCGTAAAGGATCAAAGTCAGTGTGATTGCTGATACGGGGTAACGCGGGAACGATAACTCTCAGAGCATCACCGTCAGTCTGGCTTTGAATCTCTCTGGGAAGCGCATCTTCAGCGTCAAGATGTAGACCATGGAGGTAGGGCAGCACCCCCAACACAGGTTTGCCCGTGCGTCCCTCCAGCCAGTCAAGTCCAGGCTGCAACAAGGAAATATCGCCGCGAAACCGGTTAATGACAAAACCAATGACCCTGTCCTGCTCACTCTGGCTGAGTAATGCCAATGTACCCACCAAATGTGCAAAAACGCCGCCACGGTCAATATCAGCAACCAGAATGACCGGACAATCTACCGCCTCGGCGAATCCCATATTGGCAATATCATTCTCACGCAGATTGATTTCAGCGGGGGAACCGGCGCCTTCAACAATAACGAAGGGATATTTCTCCGACAGACGCTTGTGGGATTCCAGCACCGCCGACCTGGCAACCTCCTTATATTGATGATAGGAGGTTGCCGTCATATTCCCTTGAGCTTTACCGTGCACAATCACCTGGGCACCAACATCTGTGTTGGGCTTCAGTAGTATGGGGTTCATATCCGTATGCGCCTCAAGCCCACAGGCCTGAGCCTGCAACGCCTGGGCGCGACCAATTTCACCGCCGTCAGACGTCACGGCGCTGTTTAGCGCCATATTCTGGGGTTTAAAAGGCGCGACAGAAATGCCACGACGCCAGAGGCACCTGCACAAACCAGCCACCACAGTGCTTTTACCAGCATCTGAGGTAGTTCCCTGAACCATGATGGTCGGCATGTCGCGATTCCCCTGCTCTACCGTATTTTAAGCCTATTCAGGCGCATATCTCAGTGTGAGATAGAAACCTAAACCTGGTTGATTGAAATAGCTCGCAGTTTCGTACTCCACATCAAATACATTTTCAACACGGCCCTGCAGAAGCCAGGAATCCACAAGTTCTATCTGAGCACGTACATCAAGGGTCTCATAACCGTCCACCTTTCGGCTATTGCCTAAATCATCGTAACTCCGGCCAACAGAGACAAGTGTCGCGCCAACAGACCACACTTCAGTATGGTAGTCCAGATCCATTCTTGCACTTCGCTCAGGCCTGCGAGTCAATAGTTTCCCCTGGTTAGCACCAGCAGAGTCGTTTCTCGGATCCTGAATGGTTAAATCCACACCAAGCTGCCAGTGCTGCAGGAACCGATGATCAACAACAATTTCCACCCCATTAATTTTAGCTTTGTCGATGTTACCCGGCAGAAAAGTGGTGCTGTCGTAACTGATTAATTCATCCACATGAGTATTGAAATAAGTGACCGCCCATTGTGTCTCAGGGTAGGCACCTCTCAGGCCAATCTCAATGGTTTCGGACTCTTCAGGGGCCAGTTCCGAATTGCCATAGCCAGGATAGTAGAGCTCATTAAAGGACGGAGCTTTATAGGCGGTTCCATAAGTGGCAATAAATCGCACGCTATCGGTAATCTCCATTCCATAACCAATTCCACCTGTCCAGTGACTGCCAAACTGACCGTTGTCATCATGACGGATACTGAGTTCAATATCATAGCCATCCATAGACATCAGATACTGAGCATAGGCTCCATAGTTTTCCCGTGACAGGTCTTCAAATTGATCAGTCTCATCAATGACCGAATCAAAGTTCTGATCGCCATAGGTATCAATTTTATCGTGCAGGTAGTCTACTCCCAAAGAGAAGGTGTCACGGTCAAACAGCATAAAGTCATTCTGTATCGTGGCCGTATCCCGTCGGGTATCAAACGAACTCTTGAATTCACCATTCAGAAAGTTGTCAGACTCGTCAAGACTGCGTCCGACATTCATGTTTAGCAACCATATATCAGTAATTACGATAGACGACTGTATACCTAGGAGCCTTTGCAAAGTTTCTGACTGATTCTGCGAGTTTCCATCAAAGTCAGACTCGTTTTGACTTCCAAGAGAATTTAAAGACAGCTCAGAGCCACCATCAAACTGATATCCAATACGCAGACTACTGGAGAGATTTTCATAACCATCATTATCCGGTTCATCGGCATAGCATCCACCGAATGCCGTAGCCGCTTCAGGATGGCATGCGTTAAAACCATTGGTCGTCACACCGCTGACAGAGAAATTATAGAAAAAACCATCGACACTTCCTGACACCCCTGCTGAACCTTCAAAAGTGTCATAGCTTCCGGCCGTCACACTGAGACTTGGGGTCACCCCGCCCTCGCCTCTGCGAGTAAAAATCTGGATGACGCCCCCAATTGCTTCTGAGCCATATAGACTGGAACGAGGACCCCGAACAATTTCTATTCTCTCAATCTGCTCAATGGGAATATCCTGGAATGGTGTATTGCCGGAAGTAGCAGATCCCACTTTAACGCCATCTATCAATACCAGTATATGATCCGACTCAGTCCCTCGAATAAACAGTGAGGTATTTTTCCCCCTGCCGCCGTTATTGACGAAATGCATCCCGGCTTCTCCTCTCAGCAGATCCGGCAGTGACTTCGCCTGACGCTGGATGATTTCCTCCCGGGTCAACACCCTCACTGTCGACAGTGATTCATTAGCCGTCTGCGCCGTCCGTGTGGCAGTCACAATAACAGGGTCCGTAGTTGTATCTTCTATCGCCAGAGCCAGAGGGCTCAATGTGGCAAGCGATACAGGTAGAAAAGCTGCCAATAAACGGCAGGACATTTGAGTAAAGACCATGACAACTCCAGTTCAGCACACCGGTGCGTGCAAGCATTAAAATCAGCGCCGGAATTCATTGCGAAGGGAGGGGACATCATCGAGGAAGACGGAGGATTCTGTCCCGCAAAGCCCTCCGCAATGCCGGTTCATGTCTCAGGCCGGTCTCCGGGCTCACGAGCGGAAAATTTCCTGACAACACCTTCCCATGTAACAACACAGTGGTATCTCGTTGTCTTTTCTCGTTTACCGTTGCGGGGGCAGCGTTGGGTTTGCACCAACTTCCCGTTTCATTCCTTAGTGAATATTTGGTAAGGAACACCTGTGACGCGCCGTAAACTAAGGGGGAAGGCGGGTAAAGTCAAGGTAAGGAAACACGCTGCTATCGAGGTATTCTCAAGGATTAATGATAAATCAACAGGTTAGTAGCAAATTCTGTTTTACTACTAACCTTCAATTTTCAGGAAAGCCAACTTTTGAAGTATAACTAAGAGCCGTATATCTTCGCCGCCAGCTCCATATCCCAATACGTGGCTTCGATCTTATGGCCATCCAGATCCCTGACGAAACAGCCATAGTAGGGCTCACCGTAATGGGGGCGTGGTCCCGATTCGCCATCTCCTGAGGCACCTGCGTCTATTGCGGCCTGATAGAAGGCGTGCACTTCCTCTTTGCTCGAAACCATGAAACCAATGTGAAAACCATTACCCACAGTCGCCGATTGACCATCAATAGGCGTCTGCACCCAGAATTCCGGGAACTGTTTACCGTAGGCAACTGCACCGGGGTGTTCCATGATTCTTTGACAACCTATGGCTGAGAGCACCTTGTCGTAAAAAGCGACGGCCTTATCGAATTGATTCGTTCCAATGGAGATGTGAGAAATGATGCTGGGATTCTCATTGGACATGGTTTAGCTCCTTGTGAATTTACTGTATACCCGTTATCAAAACATTTTTATGACTTTCATTGGATAACACCTGCCACCAGTTTTTTTACAGCAGCGTCACCTGAAATCAAAGCAAAGTATACAGTGCCCTCCTGACAACATTCTGTCAGGAGGGATGCAGATCCAGCGCCAATAGCGATACCCGCTTCTTACCGCCTTCGGTATCCTGCTGACCCACTTCACTGAAACCAAGTCTTGCATGAAAATCCAGGGAGTCCTGGTTTAAGGGTTTAAGGTTTACTTCACAGCCTAAGATCAGAGCATCGACAGGATTGTGGTCTGCTACCGCCTGATATAGGCGGCGACCGATACCTCTACCCTTATAGTCTGGTGCGACAACGATTCTATCCACGTAGAGAAATCGTTCATAGTTTTCCGCAAACCATCGATAATTCAGGCTTTGATAGTCCACACCCGGCAGCATGGCAACAATGAACCCCGCAATTTTATTTTCATCACGAGCAATACCGGTGTAGTAAGACTGCGACAGAAGCTCACGCAGCTCCTTAAGATCCAATTCTCCGACATGAGGCACTTCGGCGGCATTTAAGGTCAGTAAAGCTTCCAATACCTCATCGCCGGCATTACTTTCCTGAATTGGAGTGATTATAACTTCGCCCATGAACGGCTTCCTTTCTCAAATAGAATAATTCTTAACAAAACAATGGCGGAATAAACGCATGAAAGCTGTGGAACCTTATACGTCCATTAACATCAGCGGATTCAGGTATAAATAAGACTTAACATTTCATGCGCCCAGACACCGGCTTCATGATATGCATCAAAAACATCCTGATATAACTCGAAAGGAAGCTCGTTGAGTGAGTCCCAGTCGCGCTGCTCAATCATACCAATTTGCTTCAGGATTTGCCCCATGGCCCCTTCATTGTTGAGCAGTGCCGCAACCACCTCAGGAGACACACTAATCTGATCAAGAAGCACCTTCTTGTCAGCCTCCAGCAGTAAATCGATACCGGATAGCATGCCAGCCATAAAGAATTGTTCCGGTGAGGGCAAATCGCGCACTTGTGCAAAATGTTCACAGGCGCGGGCACGAGTCAGTAGAATTCTCACCAGCTCAACGTTCTGCTCCCCGGAAGAGGCCAACATAATCAGCATGGTCCACTCTCTGAGCTGATTCAGCCCCAGTAGCACCAAGGCCTCTCGGATCGTGTCGATTTTCCTTTGAAGCCTGCATGCCGGGCTATTCAGAATCCTGAGTACTTGGTAGACCAGCTTCGGCTCACGGGATACCGCTTCGGACACATCTTCAATAGACGACGTTTTGGATTGCACCTGCCGCAGCACCTGCATCAGGCCTTGAAGACTCGGATTAATAGTTTTACCCAGAATTTTGTCCGGGCGTGCCAGAAAATAGCCTTGAAACAGACTGAAGCCCAATTCCCTGCACTGCCGATACTCTTCAGGGGTTTCCACCTTTCCTGCAATCAGATCGAAAGTGTACTGATCCAGCCTGCTGACCACCTCCTCCAGTTCTTCGGCACCAAGCTGTGAAACGTCCAGCTTGACATGATCCAGGTATGGGAAGAGCGCAACGTCTGTTTTGTCCGGATGATGTCCGTCAAGCGCAAAACGATAGCCCTTGTGACTTAGTTCAGCCAACTTCAACAGTAGGGAATCGGTCACCACTGTATCGTGAGCAAGTTCGAGCACCACACCTTCCGGGTTAATCGGCAGAAATGATTCAGAGTCCAGAAAATCCGTAGTGATATTGATAAACAGAGGCTGCCTGAAAGTATCAAATTGGGCATTGATACTCGTGCAAAGATTAACGACAACCTGACTGGTTGCTTTTTCCCCGCCGAAAACCTCTGCACTTAATCCATCAGCATTACGAAACAGTAGTTCATATCCAAACAGCTTGTTCTCGCTGTTATAGATCGGCTGACGAGCCATCAGAATATCCAGCGAAGAAGTTCCTGTCCCGACTGACTGAACTTCCATCACCTCTCCCCCTATTCGTGATAGACATTCTTATGCCAATTCAAAGGCATTGCAAGGTAGACAACAACGATGATAAGCGTTTAAATCATGACTATGTGATGTAAGTCGCCACAAAACTATATGGCCCGGCCGGAATTATCCTTCCGACCTCACAATCGTCGATGATCGCCACAAGCGAACGTCACCGACTTTACAAAAATGCCTTTAACTTTTATGAGGTTACAGGCGCATAATGTAGTCATGTACGCACCAGGGTTTACCCATCCTGAGCGTTGAGGGTGTCAAATATGGGCAGCAATGCAAACAATATCGTTATCGAAGCCGTACCCGGCTCCAAATACACGGCCAAAACGCCTGATGCAAACGGCCTGATTAACTATACCGTCGAAGAAGACTCAGTTTGGCGGGATCTGATTCAACGTCAACAACCCGCCGTCAAAGGCGTCGCCTGCCAGGAGTTCGTCCATGGCATGGAGTTGCTAAATTTACCACAAGACCGTATTCCTCAATTGGCAGAAGTTTCCGAACCACTTGGCCATGCCACTGGCTGGGGGGCCGCGGCAGTCCCCGCGTTAATTCCCTTTACCACCTTTTGTAACTTACTTGCCAATAAACGATTCCCCTGTGCTACATTCATTCGAACACGAGAAGAACTGAATTACCTGGAAGAACCTGATATTTTCCATGAAGTTTTCGGTCACTGCACCATGTTGACCAACCCGAGTTTTGCCGCTTTTACAGAAACTTACGGAAAGCTTGGCCTGGAAGCCGGAGACACTGAGAGAACATTCCTGGAACGACTTTACTGGTTCACGGTGGAGTTCGGACTACTTCAAACCCCTGAGGGTATTCGTGTATATGGCGGTGGTATACTGTCTTCCATCGGAGAAACCCAATACGCCTGCAGCAGTGAACCGGATTTGCGTCCATTTGACCTTGTTGATGTGTTCAGAACCCCCTATCGCATCGATATAATGCAGCCAATATACTACGTGCTGGAAAATATCGAAGATCTCTTTAAGGTCGCTCACATGGATCTGTTTTCCGCGATGAAAAAGGCCGAAGAACTGGGCATGTTTGAACCGGCATTCCCACCGAAGGAAGACGCCAAATCAGCATAATCAGCCCCTAACCGGCAGTGACAGATACGGACACCCCGTTTGATATCCTTAAGCTTGGTTGCCAGGACTCAAACGGGCTGTTTGCTGATGAAGTCTAACCGGCGCGGGTAGATCCAGAGAGGTGACCCTCTGGAACCAAAACACCTCGCCGGTTAAGCCCCCAGATTGCGATCAAAACCACCAGCGCAGCAATATGCACCCACAGAGTTGTCGGCCATATCAGTAGTACAGCCAAAACGGTTAGCACGACTCTCAAAGGTATAATCAGATACTGGCTGAGCCAGCCCGTAAACACTGCTGCCATGGCATACATCGCCGCTGCCGCAAAAACAAAGATAGGGATTGCTTCTGCCCAGTTACCACTGAGAATAGGCGTGTAGGCAAACAGAAACGGCACGACATATAGCGCTTTTGCCAACTTCCAGGCGGACAGCCCCGCCGGCATCGGTTTGGTTTTGGCAATTGCAGCCGCCGTAAATGCCGTCAGGCACACCGGCGGCGTGACATTACTGTCCTGAGACAACCAGAAGATAATCATGTGGGCAGACAAAAGCGCCAGAGTGGCCAATGTCGGATCAATCGATACATCCAACACAGTCGGCATCAGATCCCGGGGCAACCTGGCAACTATCTCTGCCGCCTGATCAGGAGGCATCGGCGCGGCCAGATTCACATCCGTGATATTTCCCACAAACTGCATGGTCACCTGAGCAGCTTCCGGCAAAGCTCCCTGGATCAGAAGATCAACCAGGTGGTTTTCCATAATCAATTGCTGCAAAGCCGGTGCTGCGATCGTTGCCACCATGATGTAAGCGGCGGTCACGGGCAATCCCATACCAAGAATCAGGGAGGCCAAAGCAATCAATATAATTGCAATCCACAATTGACCGCCAGCCCACTGCACAATCATGAAAGAGAATGTATTGCCGATTCCCGTGGTCGCCACCACGTTGACGATCAGACCGATGGTAATCAGCAATAACGCCGTCATCACCATGTTCTTGGCACCTAATGCCAACGCATCCATGACTGCTCTGGGACCCATGGGGTTGGGGGAAAGCCAGGAGGAGGCAATGACCGCCAGAATGGCGAAACCGGCCGAATAGGTAGGACTCAAACCATAAATCAGTAGACCTATCAGTAAGGCAATTGGTACCAGAAAAGAAAACCCTCCCTGTTTCATCATCTCCAGCAGCGGCGTCGGGTTGTTCTGAATTTCGGGTTTGATACCACTTTTCTTTGCCTGCAGCCGAACAAAAGCTGCAATGGTCAAAAAGTAGAGTAATGCAGGTAAAAACGCCACGACGACAATTTGCGTATAGGGGATCTGAGTGTAATTAGCCATAACGAAGGCACCGGCCCCCATGATCGGAGGCATCAATTGCCCCCCCGTAGAGGCAGCCGCCTCAACCCCCGCAGAAAAACGGGCATCATAGCCGGCCTTCTTCATCAGCGGAATGGTGATGACACCGGTAGAAGCCGTATTAGCCACTGCAGAACCGGAGATGGTGCCGGTAAGTCCGGAGGATATTACCGCGATTAAACCAGGACCTCCGTGAAGCTTACCTGCGGAACGTTTTGCCAGTTCGATAATAAAGTCGCCAGCGCCGGAACGTACCAGAAAGGCACCAAAAATGATAAACATCATGACGAAGCTGGAGGAAATGGAGGCAATACTGCCAAACATTCCATCGTCACCAAATATACTTCGGAAAAGAATGGTTTCCAGGCTCAAACCGGAAAACCTGAAGACTCCCGGCAGGTACTGTCCCCACCAGGCAACATACCCAAGGGCAATCAGGATCAATACAGGGATCAGCCAACCGGCTGTACGCCTTGTCATTTCAAGCGCTACAACAATCACCACCAGACCGGCGATCCAGTCGTAGACACTAAGCTTGATGCCTCTGGCATAAATGGCGTCTTCACTGAAGAATAGCCACAACACAGAGATGGTTCCCGCCAGAGCGAGACCATAGTATATCGTTTTCAGTTTTTTTGATTCGTCCGTGGCCCCATACCATCCCACACACAACCATGAAAACCCGATAAAGTGTATGACGTTTGGCCAGAATCCACTGATCCAGCCTGTCATGTTAAACAGGATATGTACTACTGCCACCAGCCCCGCCCAGATATAGAGAGCATTGTGGCGACGCAGGAGCATCCACTCAGCGGCGGATTCTTGCATGCGAAACCTCTTTCATTTGCTTGGTAGGCCGGCCATCTCTCCCGATGAGAAATGACCGGCAATCAGAGATAACCGTTAGTGGCAATCAGTTCGCAATCAATCGGGCAGGTATATCGATCCCCTGCTCTTTATAGTAGCGAGCCGCACCTGGGTGCAGAGGAACCGGCAGGCCAGCAATCGCCTTGTCCAGCGCCATGGCTGTCGTCGCTTTATGAATGCTGTTTAGAAATGGAAGGTTTTCGTAGATGGTTTTTGTCAGCAGGTAGACGGTTTCTTCATCGAGATCATTGCGAACCGCCAAAAAGTTTGGTTGGGCAATCGTCTGAATATCCTTATCAAGACCGGGATAAGTTCCCGCTTTGACGGTATAGGGCGTCCACAGGTCAAAATTTCCGTCAGCCTGTTTGACCTGCTCATCAGTGAAGCTCAATAAAGTGATGTCCGAGCGTTGGGCGAAGGCATTAATCACAGCACTAACGGGCACACCAGCCGGCGTACCGAAGGCTGCCACCTTGCCGTCCTGCAATGCCTGGCTGCTGGGCCCATAACCGGCATAGAGCAGGTCATAATCCTTATCAATATCTAAACCAAAATGACTCAGTATCGTACGGTTGGACTCGATAGTGCCGGAATTCCGTTTACCCATGGCAACCCGCTCGCCTTTCGCCTTAGCCATATCGCTGATGGTACCGCTTTCCACATACTCATTCTGTAGCACAAAGTGCTCGACGTTCTGCCACAACATGGTCACAGAGCGGAAATTACGTTGCTGCCCATCGGCGGAAAACATGGCGCTCCCCTCCCAGGCATACTTACCAAACAGCCCCTGCAGAATGGCAAACTGGGCTTCGTTGTCACGCATCAGTTTGATGTTTTCGCCAGACCCGGCTGAGTTGATTGCCGAGAGACTGATTCCATTCTTTGGCTGCAGCTTGACTTTACTCAGGGTAGCAATGGCAACACCTACCGGGTAGTAGGTCCCGCCCGTACTCGCGGTTGCCAGAATATAATTTTTGTCCTCTGCGCCGGATGCGGCAGAAAAGCCAAACAGAGTACCAACAGAAACGGCTGCTGCCAGGATTCGAGAACAAAAAGCGTTTTTAGATAGGCTCAACATAAGTTTTCCTCTTGTTTTTGTTTTGAGCTTGCACAAAGCAACATAAAAACATGTAGCTGATCATTGCTATTGCAAGCCTCGCGCCAATGAGGACGACTCATATCTCATTGTTTTATATATGACTTTATTTCACTCTTTCACTCATATAAGCAATTTTTTGCCGACACACTATCACCTATAAGCAATATTTTGCCTACAGAGACATATTAATCTGTATTCCACCCTCGGACGTAACGAAGTTTGTGAAGCAGGAATCAGTATAGACGGTTAAAACTTAGCCTTAACGCCCACTTGGCGCTATGCTGATGAACGAGGTGAACAGGATCTTGTGATCCCCCCACACAAACAAGAAAATCAAAGAGGGAATAACGAATGAACATCGCCGATTTACGCAGACACCCTGAAAACATCAATCAGGTCAACATATTGTCTTTTGAAGGAGACATCTATATTGCGGAACTGGAGTACAAGGATCACCGTGATGTACTGCAGGATGTGAATGGAGGGCCCAGGCGGTTCCACAGTATTGCGGAACTAAAGGAAGTGGTGGGAGCCACTGGCATAGACCGGTTTAATCTCGTATTTAATTCCCCCTATGATGAGATTTAAATAACCAGGGCGCCTGATTGAGGCGCCCTGTTCAACTCTCTGTGTCGCTTTGAGAGATCAACGATCCCCCTTAGTCATCGCCTGCGGCTCAATACAAGGCGGCTTCATCCTCAAGAACTTCATTAATAACATCGATAAAGAGCTGATCCGCCTCACTCATTACCTCAGGAATCCGAATGGTGGTTGTCGAACTGATTTCATCGGCAATTTTCTGGTCGGCATTTTCTTCATTATGCAAACGACGGGCGATTTCCATACATTTGGCAGGAATCGTGGGATCCGCCAGGACTTTTTTAATAAAGCCACGCATTTCATCGATCATTCTGGCCTGACGGCCTTCATCGGCACTGCTCATTCATAAACTCCTTAGACATTATCCAGGGATATCCAATGGTCAATACTGACATTGTCAGTTCCCTGAAGTCAGGCACCTTTCGGTACCTTTATAAAATCGAATATATTTCCGAAGTATAGTGAGGGAATGAGGATAAAAAAACCCGCGATGTTAATGCTGCTTGCTGAGGGTCTGTTACCGTTTCATATGACGCTCATCAAACGGACCATCGCAGGATTAAAAGTTGCTTTATCGGGAGTGGATTCAACCATCTCAGAAACGAAATACATCATCCGTTCCTTGAGCCATGCCAAGACTGTCAGATTTCCCTATACGACAACACTGTCTGAATCGACATTAACTAGGCTGATATGGTCACCAACCACATAATGAGGCACAATACTGTTTCTTCACGACCAGTGCGTTTTATTTACAGCGGTTTCTTTGCGACCAAGGTATTCAAGTCGAGCGCATTGTGCTCCGTCTCCCTGAAGTCGACACAAGATATATTGAATAATTGAATCAAAAACAATCGGGCAATAACGGCGGCCATATGCAAAAAGTCACCATACTGGGATTCGATCTGGCTCTCTCTTCAGCCATTACAGGGATCATGGACATACTGAGCATGGCGGGAGTCACCTGGAATTTCTGGCAGCATCAACCCACGACTCCCCGCTTCCAGGTGCAACTGGCTTCTGTGGACGGAGGCCCCGTCCGCTGTCTGAATAAAATGCAGTTGGAAGCCCACACCCGTTTTGATCAGGTGGACTCAGATCATATACTGGTCGTCCCCACTATCGCCGGCGATATCGATGTCACACTGGAACGCAATCCAGAATTGATCGAGACCCTGTATTTCTTTGGTAGCCGAGGCTCTTTGGTGGTCGGTAACTGCACCGGGGTATTTTTGCTGGCCGAGGCAGGACTTCTGAACGGCAAAACAGCTACCACCCACTGGGCCTACGTGGAACAATTCAAACAACGCTACCCCAAAGTGGATCTGCGGCCGGAGCAAATGATCACCACCGCAGAGAATGTCTATTGTTCCGGCGGCGGTATCGCCTGGCTGGACATGGCCCTCTATCTGACTGAACGATTCTGTGGACATGATATGGCGGTCAGAACCTCCAAATCCTTTGTCATCGATATGGGACGCACTTATCAGTCCAGCTATTCAGCTCTTCGCGTCCGCAAGATGCATCGGGATGAGGATATTCTCAATGTGCAGAACTGGCTGGAGGAACACTGCCAGGAGGAAATTCGCATCGATGATCTGGCCCAACGTTTCAACATGAGTCCACGCACGCTCGCCCGGCGTTTTAAAGCTGCAACAGGCGATACTCCATTGGGGTATCTGCAGACACTGCGCCTGGAAAATGCCAAGAAACTGCTGGAAGAAACCTCAGACAATATCAGCCAGATCACCATGGCAGTAGGATACGAAGACGTCAGTTCATTCACCAAACTGTTTCGCCAGAAAACCGGCCTGACGCCAAAAGATTATCGTAATAAGTTCCAACGCCGGAGCCTGATGTGAACGAATCTGTTTCGCCGGAACTGGATCCACTTTACTACCTCCACAACTTTCAAAGCCTGGTAGGATGCGTAACCGAGCAATATGGCGACCTGCTCAATGAAGACGAGACAGCTTTCATAGAAAGGTTCCTGGGCTTACCGGAGCCGGAACAGGCACTGATGGTTCGCATGTACAGCCGAAGATCCACGCTGTTCCGGGCTGATAAGCTGCAGTATTCAGAATTACCGCCTTTAGACCACATTTTGCCCCCGTTGGAAGATCAGGAGCTGATTACCATCAACCCTCTGCTGCCTCCAGAGGAAATGCTGGAACTGGTCACCTGCCCGGAGATGAATCAATGGTGGCCGGAGTATTGCCCCAAAAAAAGCTCTCGTCCGGTCCTGCTGGAACAACTGGAAGATCTCTCCACAGAAGAGTTTTACAACGCCTTTCCCCACGCCCTGGTGGAGATTCTGCACCAGCCTTTGATTGACCTGTTTCAATTGTTGTTCTTTGGCAACCTGGCCCAGGATCTCAGTACATTTGTGACCGTTGATCTCGGCCACGTCAGCTACGAGCCCTACTCGCTGGAGAGCGGTAGCCGCCTGTTTCGACATCGAGAAGATATCGACCATGCAGTGCATCTGATGATGTTGCGTGATGAATTCTACTGCATGGAGGAATTCGATCCGGATATCGCAGAAGGCATTATTGCACAGTTGCCTGTACTGGATGAGCACTCCCCTCTTATCGGGCGCTTCAGCAGACTTTGTAACCGCCTCGGCAAAGCCTATGAGCAACAACAGATGCCGACAGAAGCCCTGCACGCCTATTCACTGTCCAAACGCCCGCCGGCCAGGGAAAGGCAAGCCAGGATTCTATTTAAACAAGGCCAATTTCAAGCTGCTGCAGACAGCTGTGTGAAAATTATTGAAGCCCCCTGGAATGAAGCAGAGAGCCTGTTCGCCGAGCGCTTTGAAAAACAATGCAGAAAACAACTCGGTCATAAGGTTATTCCTAACCGGCGTTTTACTCCTCCGATAGAGATGCTGAATATTCCCCAAACCGAGTTACGGGTGGAACAATCTGTACTGCTGCACTTGTACCAGGAATCAGCTCCCTGTTATTACGTGGAAAACTGGCTGATGAATACCATGTTCGGCCTGACATTCTGGGAAGCCGTATTCGCTCCCGTCAGAGGAGCATTTACCCACCCGTTTCAGCGCGCGCCGCATGACCTTTTCGATACAGAGTTTCCCAACAAACGAGCCTCCCTGATTAAGTCTGCTTTTGAGAGCATCAACCAGCCAACCTGGCGGGACAACGTCCAGCACTACTGGACAGAGAAGTATGGCATCAGCAATCCATTTGTCGGTTGGTACGAACATGGATGGGACATTATCTCAAGGGCACTTGAGCATATCCCAAAGCAACACTGGACAGTGATCTTTCACCGTATGTTGAGCGACCTCAGGGAAAACTGTTCAGGCTTCCCTGACTTGATCCAGTTCTACGAAGACGGCAGTTATAAACTGCTGGAAGTCAAAAGCCCCACAGACAAAGTCCAGCCTAACCAGTTACGCTGGATGAAGACCTTTGAGAGTCACGGCATTCCCTGCAGCCTGGTCCAGGTGCAATGGGTGGTACACAATTCTGAGTCTCTCTCCTGATGTCAGTAAAATCCCAGTCATTATCACCACACTATAAAATCAACGTCCGGCAGGCCGTTGAATTATTATGTCAGGAAGGGGATCTCAGCCACCGGGACCGGGATGTAGCCACAGCTCGCGAAGGCCAGGAGACCCACCGCCGGGTTCAAGCCACCTGGCCGCCTGAAACTCAGGCAGAAGTTTCGGTGAAACACAAGCTGGAACAGGGCGACCTATCATTGACTCTGCAGGGCAGAATTGACGGTTTGTGGATTCATTCAGGCCGCATTCGGTTTGAAGAAATCAAAACACTCAGGCATGAAGCATCACTTCTTCCCATCGGCCTTCAAAGCCGGCATCGACTTCAGGTGCTTCTATACGCTGCCATGTGGGTACAGCAATCCTGCAGTGATTCAGGCGACACCAATATTGAGTTGTGCCTGACCTACGTCAATGTGCTGACTGACAAAATGGAGCAAATCACTGAGTCCTGCTCGCTATCAGCACTGAAGGCAATGACCGAGCCTCTGTTCAGGCATCTGCTGGACTGGTACCAGGATCTTCATGAGCACCGTCTGCAGCGTAACGCCTACCTGCAAGATATTGATTTCCCCTATTCAGATTTTCGTACCGGTCAGCGAGAATTTGCCAAGCTGGTTTATCGCACACTCCAGCAAGGCCAGCAGTGTATGATTGAAGCTCCCACGGGCAGCGGCAAATCTCTGGCCACGCTTTTCCCGGGACTGAAAGCGATGGGTCTGGCTTATCTGGACCAGATATTCATTACCTCGGCCAAAAATGCATCTCAACAGGCGGCACTGGATTCAGCAAGACAGTTATATGGCCAGGCTTTTGACCGAATCAGAACCCTTCGACTCACCGCCAAAGACAAGATCTGTATTCAGGACAGTATTTGCAACACTCAGGATTGTCCCCGACAAGTCGGGTTTTACGAGCGTCTTCCTGAAGCCATTGATGAAGCCCTGTCCCGTGGCTGGCTGGATGCAGAAGCTGTACGGGAGATTGCACTCCAGCACGAAATCTGCCCCCACGGACTGCAGTCTCTTCTACAGCCTTGGGTTGATGTTCTGATTGGAGATTATAACTATGTATTCTCCCCCAATGTCCGCTCAGAGATGCTGTTTAGTCAGAATAAGATTGCGTTACTGATTGATGAAGCCCATAACCTGCCGGACCGTGCCCGGGAACTGTTTTCCGCCCGCCTGGATACACGTTTATTCCAGCGTTGTCGGCATAGTCAGAACAATACAGGAACACCGCTGGCCAAAACCGCTGCTGGGCTGATACAACAACTCCGAAAAGTCACTTTGGAAAATCAGCAAATCATCACTGGAGAGGCTGCTCTGAGAAACCGCCTTGAGCTATTCAGCGGGGCTGCTGAGCAATGGCTTCTGACACCCCATGATTTGATATCCAGTGCAGATCAGGAGAGCCAGGAGATTGTCAGAGAGGCTCTGCAACAGGCCCGCAACTGGTTATATCTGTCAGAACAGGCCGGAGAGGACTTTGCCTGCTTGGACGTCGTATCTGACTCCCCTCTTGAGACCCTTCCTGTTTCCCATCAGAAATCCTCACACCGAGTACTGCACCTTCGGTGCCTGACGCCTGCCAATATGTTGCAGCCCTATTTTAAATCTGTTGTCGCCACAGCACTGTTTTCCGCGACACTGACTCCACCGTCCTTTTACCAGACCCTGCTCGGTTTGGCCGAGGATGTGGCCCGGCAGCGAATGCCTTCGCCATTCAATGTCTCTAATGTTGAAGTCCTGATAGCGCCTTACCTCAATATGCGAAGCAAAGCCCGTTACCACCAGATTCCAGACGTGGTTCAGATGATTTCAGGCATCCATGACCAGCGGCCCGGCAATTACTGGGTATTCACCCCCTCATATGAATTCCAGACTCAGTTAATCGCTGAGTTTGCCAAATCCTGTCCACATAAAGAGTACCTTGCCCAACCCCAGGATACATCACCAGAGGCACGTGAACGCTTCCTGCAAGCATTCAGTCACCGAAGCCAAAAGATTGGATTTGTCGTCCTTGGAGGATCCTATGGAGAGAGTATCGACATGGCGGGTGAACGGCTTATCGGCAGCATTATATTGGGCCCGGGCCTGCCACAATTAAGCCAGGTAAATGATGCCATTGCACGTTACTTCGATCAGTTGGGAATGGATGGTTTTTCCTATGCCTACCAGCTTCCCGGCTGGCAGAAAGTGATTCAGGCAGCCGGTCGAGTCATCCGAACAGAAACTGACAAAGGCATGGTTATCCTGGCAGATGATCGGTTCACTCAACCTCAGTATAAAGCGCTATTCCCGCCTCACTGGCAACCCACTCAAGTGAACTCACTGACTCAACTATTGGAGAGGGTCAATCACTTCTGGAACAACACGCCATAATCTCGAATTATTGACTGCTATCCGCAAGATAACCACCGGTTACCTGCAGCACCTCCTGAGAACCAGCCGGTGAAACCCAAATCGCCAGGGCGGTCTGCTCCTGTCCGGCCTGCGGAACCACGGGCAAGGTTAGTTGCCATTCCCCATTTCCTTCGGCTGTCACAATATCCAGAACAACAAAATCGTGGTTCAGTTTTCGGCCACGGTTTTCCCCGGCTTTTATTTCAGAGACCAATCCCATACCAAGATAGGCCACATGTAGCTTATAGGGACCGCTTTTATCGAAGCTTACAGATAATTGCTGCCCCTTCAAGCTCCCACGTAACACGCCTACCGTTTCATCTGAACGCTGCCACTGACGTTGTCCACGAAACCACTGACGCCATTCACGACTGTTGATCACCAATCCTGGTGTATAAACCTGACTGGTTAACCCCTCCCTTACATACTGCCGTTGACGCTCACTGAATGAGGATCGGGCGAAGCGATCTTTCCAACCGATATAATCCCAGTAATCCACATGAAAAGCGACGGGAACAAAATCCCGGAAAAGCCCCGGTTTTTGCTTTAGAGCAGACAGCCATTGGTCTGCCGGCGGGCAGCTACTGCAACCCTCTGAAGTATACAATTCCACAAAATCAGTTTTGGCCGAACCACTTTCCCATTCCTCAGCCTGGGCAAGCACAGGCACCAGCATAAACAGACCAATCAAGGCAGCTTTCATCATCTTTCCCCCAGTAATACCTGATACATTGGAACAGATGATGGAAAAAAGGTTCCCCGGGGGGGGGTATAGAAGGCAGAGGCTTTAGCGCTTGGTGGCAACACAGGTAGTTTTTCGACAGCCAGCTAGGGTACACCACGATTCAGGTCCTGAAGACCATTACGCTTCAGAATATCCGAATACACGCCGTTCTCCCGAATAATCTGGAGCCCTTTATTGAACGCATTGATGTACTCATAATGACGCGGGTTGCGATAGCCACTGATCACATACACGAGATTGACACTCAGAGGCGGCTCCACAAATTCAATCTTGGTCAAAGATTCAGGAGCTACCTGAGCCAACCGATAGCGGGCCACCAGTTCATTTTCAACGGCGAAATCCACACGCTCTTTCAAGAGCATGGCAACAGCACTGGCGAAGTCAATCACTTCAAAACGCTGCACTTCCGGCGAGGTATTGAGTTCCTCGTTGTAAGCATAACCTCTCACCACGGCGACCAGCCGGCCCTTCAGACTGCTGATTCCCTCGTATATATAAGGGTCTCCTTTCCGCTTGATCAGTTTGACGGAACCATCAAGATAAGGTCTGCTGAACATGAACTCCCGAGAGCGCTCTGAGCTCCACCACGCGTCCAACACCAGATCGAAAGTCCCGACCCGAGTACCTTCCATCGCCCGGGCCCAGGGAACAATCATCTGTCTCACCCGATAACCCTGTGTGGCATAGGCTGCGTTGGCAATTTCGACAGACACTCCCAATTCAGGATGCATTTCATCGATATAGGGAGGCCAGGGATCGCCGGCAGCGACGATTGTCTGCAATTCATTATCGGGACTGGCTCCCTCGGTCGTCAGGACAGCCATCAGAAAACATGCGGTGACCAGACAAACCGGCCTTTTAAGATATCTCATCGCAACCACCTCCGTTTCCTTCTGCAGACACACAAAGAAAACTTTTTCTCACCTGACACCGATCCGATAGTTCTATGAGATTAGCATAGGTATATACTTTCAACGAGCCGTCACTCTGGAGCTTGATGGCTTGACAAGCCCCGAACGCTATCGGGTTAACTTTCATCATGTTGTCATATCACAAGCACATCACCGAAATATTCCAAATCTAAGATCATCCGTGCAAATTTATACCTGAAGTCACATCTGGCAGATTAATATTCCGCCGTTCAACCTGGCAGGGTGTTTGTCATAGTGGTGGTAATTGGATTAGTGTTCCCGCATCAACTGCCCTTCAAGGGACTTCAAATACACGAAAACCACAAGGAGTAAGTCATGCGTATAGCAATGACAGTGTTATCGCTCACGGCTGCAACGCTGCTGTTCCCCATATCCAATGCTTATGCTGAAGAAGGGGATCAAAGCGCCCGTAACCATGATAAGCATGGAAAAAATCTGGCTCAGGTTGGTCCAAGACCTTTTTACCTGGTCAAAGATATGGATGAGAGCAATCTTAAGAACAAGCTTGAGCAATGCGGTAAAGGCCCTTTCTACCGAACAGACTTTTCCATTGGCCATCGGGGCGCTGCCATGCAGTTTCCGGAGCACACCAAAGAATCTTACGAGGCAGCCGCTGCTATGGGCGCTGGGATTGTTGAGTGTGATGTCACTTTCACCAAGGACCGCGAACTGGTTTGCCGTCACTCCCAATGCGACCTTCACACGACAACCAATATACTGGCGGTCCCAGACCTGGCCGCCAAATGTTCCCAACCATTCACTCCTGCCAACCCGGCAGCAGGCACGCAGGCCTCTGCCATGTGCTGCACCAGTGACATCACTCTGGCGGAGTTCAAAACACTGAAAGGCAAGATGGATGCTTTTAATCCGAATGCCACTACCGTTGAAGAATATATGGATGCCACAGCGGACTGGCGTACAGACCTGTATGACCAAAATGGCACTCTCCTCAGCCACGTAGAGAGTATCGAGCTATTTAAATCCCTGGGCGTTAAATACACACCTGAACTGAAATCCCCCAGTGTGGAGATGCCCTATGAAGGGGATTATACCCAAGAGGCTTATGCTCAGCAGATGATCGATGAGTACCAGGCTGCCGGAATACATCCCAAGAAAGTCTGGGCGCAGTCTTTCAACCTGAATGACATTCTCTACTGGATCGAAAATACACCAAGGTTTGGCCGTCAGGCAGTCTACCTTGATGGTCGATACGATAACCCTGACTTTAATCCCAATGACCCTGAAACCTGGAATCCTAAAATGAGGGAATTGGTGGAAAAAGGCGTTAAAGTCATTGCACCTCCTGCCTGGGTGCTGGTCAAACTGGATCAACAGGGCAAAATCGCATCCTCCGCTTACGCCAAGGCAGCGAACGATGCCGGCCTGAAGATCATTACCTGGACATTGGAACGGTCCGGCCCACTGGCGTCCGGTGGTGGCTGGTACTATCAGTCAATCACTGACGCCATCGACAATGACGGTGATGTGATGAATCTCATGCATGTGCTAGCCCAGGATGTCGGCGTCATCGGTATTTTTTCCGATTGGCCAGGAACAGTAACCTATTATGCCAATTGCATGGGTTTGAAATAACCCTGCACCAGCCCGGCCCAATTGTGGGCCGGGCATTCCTCTCCACTAGGCTTCTCTACTCTTCGCAACGATCAAACAAGTTCCGATAGCTCTCTATCGTCAAAACACTTCGTTAGGTTTCCCGAATTTTGTCATATCACTTTAATCCAACGGTCATATTTGACGTTTAGGTTTAACCTTCATCTCTGAAAGTCACTCAATAAAGAGTCACCTGATAACAAACGGAACGCATAATGAAAATGAACAAAGGCATGATGACAGTGAGCGCCTTTGCACTGACGTTCGGTGCAGCACTGAGTGCCCACGCTGGGGATGCAATCCCCAACCATCAGACAATGAATACCTGGTACTCTGACGCACAGAACGCACTGTATAAAAAGTTGCGAATGACCCGCGGGATTGGCCACCATAAGAAAGCCAAAAACGTCATCCTTTTCGTGGGCGATGGAATGGGAATCTCCACCGTAACCGCAGCCAGGATTCTTGAAGGTCAAATGAAAGGAATGCCCGGTGAAGAGAACTTTCTAAGCTTTGGCGAATTCCCTTTCACGGGCCTTTCCAAAACCTACAATGTGGATGCCCAGACACCTGATTCCGCGGGAACCATGACGGCTATGATGAGTGGCGTCAAAACCGACGTTGGTGTCATCGGCGTTGATGAGGATATTGTCCGTGGTGACTGCAGTACAGTTGAAGGCAATGAGCTTGTCACCGCTCTAGAGCTGGCTGAAATCAGCGGCAAATCAACCGGTATCATCTCCACTGCCCGCATCACACATGCTACTCCTGCAGCGACTTACGCCAAATCTGCCGACCGTAACTGGGAGGACATCTCTGACATGCCGGCCGACGCCGTCGATCAGGGTTGTGAGGACATTGCCTCCCAACTGGTCAATTTTGAAGAGAATCTGGAAAGCCGCTACAGACGCCTGAACGTTGATGGCATGGAAGTCGTCATGGGCGGTGGTCGTCGACACTTCCTACCCAAAGATGCAACAGCGAACAGCCCGGACGCCGTCAGCTCTGTAGAAGGCGACCGTACCGATGGCCGGAATCTGGTGACAGAATGGCAGGAAAAGTATCCAGAGGGTACTTACGTCTTCGACCAGTACGGCTTTGATCTTGTTGATACAGAGCACACTGATCGTCTGTTCGGTCTTTTCAACGAATCTCACATGCAGTATGAATCCGATCGTGACAATGACATTGCCGGCGAGCCATCACTGAGTGAAATGACCGAAAAAGCCATCGGTGTTCTGGACAATAACCGTAAGGGGTTTTTCCTTATGGTTGAATCCGGCCGAATTGATCACGCACACCATGCGGGCAACGCTTACAACGCACTGACCGACACCATCGAATTGTCCAAAGCTGTTGAAGTGGCTCTGAACAATACAGATCCCAGAGAAACCCTGATCATCGTGACTGCCGACCATGGCCACGTTTTCACGATCGCAGGTTACCCGAAACGTGGTAACCCGATACTTGGCAAGGTGATAGGTGTTGGCAACGATGAAGAAGCTCTGGCTGCTGACGGTTTGCCCTACACCACAGTGGGTTATATGAACGGTCGGGGCTTCCAGGATCTGGGGAGCGAAACTGACGCAGATGAAAGCTACAACTATCCGATTGATGCTGGCCGCAAAGATCTGACAGCTGTCGACACCGAATCAGCCGGCTATCATCAGGAGGCTCTGATTCCCATGTCTTCTGAAACCCACTCCGGTGAAGATGTTGGAATTTACAGCAACGGTCCGGGAGCCATGCTGTTATCCGGCACCAACGAACAGAACCTGATATTCCATGTCATGGACCAGTCCGCACGCCTGACAGACAAGGCCAATTGGGCTTTGAAAAGAAGATGGCCATATTGGAAGTACTGGGATTAACTGATCCTGGAACTTACAGGTTGATCGACGAGTATCTAAATGGGGCCTGGAGGCCCCATTTAAGGTCTGACAGACGAACAGGCAGGCAGATGGAAAGAATCCAATGGTCTGCCGAACTGATCATTCTTGCTTGCGGAGTCACAAATGCAACTAATCGCTGCCATTATGGCGGGACTGCTGGGATATACAGCACCGACCACTGAATGCAACCTCAATCCCATGCATATCGGAGCCAAGTACTTCATTACCAGCAAGGTTGGGACGCCTGATCGCACCATGTATTTGTGGCGCAATGACCAGGAAGTGGCACATCAATATCCCCAGGAACAAATCACTGAAATCTGGAATCAGGTTCGGGACGGCCGCATTCGTCCGATCCGCTATTTCGAATCGGCCAAGCGCGGAATCGAATACCAGCCCGAAGATATCAATAACGGAAAAGGGGATAAAAACTGGCAGGGAAAATTCCAGTTGATCTCAGACCAGCAAAAAGACGCTATGGCACTCGTTTCGACAGAGGGAACAGGATGCGAACGAGTGGAAAAATATCAAATAAAGAATGGAGAAACCAAGATCGAATTGTCTTGGCTACCAGAACTCAAACTTGTGCAATCCTACAGTGTTGAGCAACAAAACCAGAATCTGCTATGGCACCTGACAGATCTGTTTACCAATGAAGTTCAGGTAAAAGCCATATTCCATTCCTATGACGGCTACCAGTTGACTGACTATGTAGATATTGGTGATAACGAGAGTGATCCGTTTCTGCTCAACCTTATCAATCTGGGCTTCATTTCTCACGGTGCGTCAGGCTTTTATGACGAACACGGCAACGCACTTGGGGGCAACCATCACCACTGATTTCAGGGCATCGCGCGAATAATACTTGCATTACAGCAAGTGCAGTGATTTATTGTCTGAGATTGCTTGTCAGTATCAAGAACATCTTCATCTATCCAGAATGCTGCGATTAAAAGATCCAGCAATCAGAGGAGAAGGTTATGAGCAAGCCTGTCAGACATATCTCTGTCCTCATATCGCCGCAGAAATCATTCATCCTGCTGCTCATCAGTCTGTGTTTGTTTACTTCCCCGCCAGCATCCTCAGTGGAAATACAAACCAATCAGATGTATCAGGGAGGTACCCAGGTCCAGTCATCCGGCATTGGGCTTGGTGTGACCATCCCGCAGGGGTGGCAGGGAGCACTCCCTGCAGGCTCATCTTTCTTTGTCATGGAATCTTCGGCTCTGCAGGCCACCATCCTACTGTATGCTGAGCAGATGTCCGCAGCTCAACTGCAACAAACCATGTCCCAAAGCATTCCGCTGGATGCCGGTGTGCAATTGGTCCCTTCTTCCATGCCTAGATCAGAGGGGGATCTGGTTATTGCAGATTATCAGGTGCCGGCGCGACCCGAACTGAAAGCGAGAATCGTCGGCAGAACTGGATCAAACGGCCTGTCTGTGGCCTTGATTACTCTCACTCCAAGCCAAAATCCAGCCGCGGTCTGGAGCACGGCGAAAGACACCGCAATGAATCTGCAATTCTTTCAGCCAAAACAATCCGCCACTTCCAATGGCGGTAGCGGAAGCTGGCAGGACTATATGCGCGGTCGATATATTGCCCGCTACTATTCAGGCTCCGGTTATCATGAAAAGCAAGAGTTGTGGCTATGTAGTAACGGGCAATTTCACACTTCAGGCGACTCCGGTGGCTATGGCGGAGGCGCCAGCGGCGCTTATGGCAGCCAGGGTACAGGCCGGTGGCGGGCAGAGGGCTCATTGCCAGGCCAAGGCATCCTGATACTCCAATATGGTCCAGGATATCAGTTCGAAGGCAGCACCGGTGACAGTGAATGGACAGAGTCCGGCCCGGGAGGCGAGCAGGCTCGCTACGCTTTGAGTCTATACAACGACAAACTGTATCTGGACGATACCCAGTGGCTGCGAGGCACCAACGAGTATTGTCAGTAGGATCGCATTCCATCAGACGATACCAACCAGCATGTCAAGCAAGGGAAGTTCTGAGAAGCGTCGGCGAGGCCGTCAGAAGCAACTTGTGACACAACAATAGCAACGCAGGTAGTTTTTCAAGGTTCCCTAGACTCCCTCGGCCATTTTTTGCTTACCCTTATCTCCACGTCGGCGTTGTAACGCCGACCGCATTTAGTCGGTATTTCAATATTATTTCTAAATCAACCAGTTAACCAATCATACATGTTGGCACGATTGTCGCTCTTATCAATCTGTGAGAACCGATAGGTCATAGACAATACACAAGAGCCAATCTTCCAAAACTGTGTAACCAAAGACATCACAATAAAAATATTTCAGGTACTGACTAATGTTCCTCCAAAAACATGTTGATCACCGTTTACCTCAACATCACAAATACTACCAGCCTGTGACAGGCTCCCTTCTTGAAATAAGACAACTCGCGCCAGTCATCAGAAAGCTCTCAAAGTCGACTGGCGCCGGGTAGCTGAAGCGCGACCCTTTTGGGGCGGTGAAACGCCGCCTCTTTTTTCCAATGGGCCCGTTTTGTACCTGCCTTATCCATGAAACAGACAATCTCTTACCGATATTCATTCCAGGGATAGCAACACTCACTTGTAATGATTCCTCTGACATGGGGACAGCGAAAGGAGACAACTCATGAAGGCCATCTTCCTGATGCTTACAATTTTCGTGACTACAACCTGCCAGGCATTCGATCCATCCAACACTTTGATCTTTAATACACAGGATTTCCGCCCATTCACCTATCAGGAGGATGGCAAGGTTTCAGGTCCGGCGACAGCAATAGTCAGGCTCGCCTGCGCCACTGCCAATATAGAATGCCGGTTCAACCTTCTGGAATGGCCAACTGCAATTCGTGAGGCCAAAGCGGGCAAAGCCCATGGTCTTTTTGTGGTGGGCTGGAATGAAGAAAGAAACCATTGGCTATACTACTCACTTCCCATCATCCGGGGGGAGTACGGCTTTTTCACCAACACAAAATCGGCGGATGAACCGAAAACCCTGACAGAATTCCAGCACCATAATGTCGGCGTGTACGGACCCTCAAACCTTGCAAACTCACTGCAGAAGATTCAAAAAGCCATGCCCAGCATGCGAATCAGTATGTATGAAGATGACAAAATGGCTTTCAGGCAACTCAGCGAAAGCAAAATTGACTCAGTATATTCGAACAGAGATGTAGGCTATGCCATGATCCAGGAACTGGGGATATCCAACCTGCGTTACTCCATGCATCAAAAACAACTGAACTACTATATTGGCTTTATCAAAGAGCACACCCCTAGAAAGCTGGTGAACCGTTTTAATCGCGCTTTAAAAGAGATATTCCGTGATGGTCGGGCACAGGATATTCTAACCCATCATCAGTTAGAGCCGATTATGACCAGACAATCGTTTAACAACCGGTTTTCTTTAATAAACGCTGTTGTCACGCCCCCCTGACGATGACATCCAGAGCCTCCATGTTTTCATCACATGGAGGCCTATCAAAGCTTTCGGCTTCTCAATTGACATGCTTCCTGCTGCTTGAGCCTCGCTTCGGCCAACCTAATCAAAGCAAAAAAATGACACCTTGTAAGCAAAATCTTGCTACTGCATCTCAGTGAATAAGCGAAAATTTTCCTATCAAGTGTCGGCCAAATATTTTTTCCCTTTGCTTTTCAATGAAATAAGAATATCCCTTAATGGGCACGAGAATTGTAATAAACCTCTTGCATCTTTCATCTACATAACCAAAACAACAACAAGAGGTTTATATCACATGTTAAATGACGCTATTAAAGCGACTCTTCTCTCAAGTTCTCTGAGCAGAATCTCCCTGATCCTCCCTCAACCACTGAGTGTCGAAGCGATGACATCGAACCCAGGCCTTTTTCCAGCAGTGAAAGAGCCTTCATCCTCGATCTTGGGGGAGATACCCAGAATAAACAATCAACACCAGATAAAAACCAATAAGCCAGGCCAGGCTCTGATCTAAAACCAGGACCACTCCAAAAGAAGAGATGCCTGGCGACCAGGGGGCGCAAGAAGACAGCAAAGGGACTTCTGATAATCAAGGCTCTTCCCTACTTCAGCGAGCGAAGGACAAAGAGCCAAGCACGAAGAGGACACAACAATGAAAACCTATACAAGGGTGATTCTATTGATCATAACGCTTTGCTTCGTCGGCAAAGCGTTTTCGATGAATATTGCTATGGTGGTATGGAGAGGAGAAACCATTGCTGAAAGGAGTTTTATCAGCGAACTGAATCGTCTCGGGCATCAACCGGCAATTGATGTATTTGATGCCGGCCAGGATCGCAAACAACTTGCTCACATCCTCAGGCAAAGACTGCAACCCAACCTGAATCACTATGATTACGTCTATACCTTCGGCACCACAGTTTCTGAGACGGTCAAAACCTTTCTCAACGGTGAACGGCCACAGGTTTTCAATATTGTTGCCGATCCCCTGGGTTCATCGCTGGTGAGCAACGGACTGATGGGAATCGACAACATTATCGGCGTTACCAATACTGTGCCCGCTGATAAACAGATTGCTAACGCAAGAACGCTTCTGAAATTCAAAAGTTTGGCCATCCCCTATAACCCCAGGGAAATCAACAGTGCTCTGATCATTGGGCAACTTAAGGCTCTCGGTCAGGAGCTGGGATTTTCTATACTGCCGGTCAGGGTCAGACCAGATGAAAAAATCTGGCAGGAAGACCTGAAACCGATACTCAATCTCCAGGAGGTAGATGCGGTTTACTTGCCACCGGACAGCTTTATGATTTCCAAAGCGAATAAGATCATGCCGCTGCTTAATGAAGCCAGAATGCCCACAATATGCGCCGTTGCACAATATATGAAGCACGGCTGTCTGATGGGGACGGTAGCAGATTACGAAACCCTAGGTAGGCTGGCTGCCAATATCGTAGATCGGCTGATAAAAGGGGAAAATATTTCGGAGATTCCTTTACAGTATGACCCGGCTCCGATATTCAAGGTTAATCAATCATTGCTGAAAGAGCTGAACCAGTAAACCTGACCTGATAAGACCGGGGCCGTCTTCCCCGGTCTTTCGCCAGTGGCAGACACTTTCACCTATAATGGACTCATACAGAGCCTGTTCACATGAACAACAACCATAACAGCCATGCCTAATCACACTCAGTCAGCAAAATCGTTGTCCTGCATCCGATTCGCCAGAGCACCCGTTCGGGTAATAGCGCGTTGTCATATGCGATTACATCAACCTTAACAACGGGCATTTCGCAGTATGTTCAGACATCATGTAATACGGGCCCTGGTAATAATTCTCCTTCTGGCCGCCACACTAATTACTTTTTATACCGCTCGCCATCTGATTATCAATAATTACAGGCAGGAATCGTCACAACTACTGGGTGTATACCAAAGTGGCTTGCTGACAACCGTTGAAAAATTCGAATACTTTCCCGCCATTCTTACCTTCGATCCAAGATTTAATCTGCTGCTGAAGAACAATCAAATTAATCAGGGCATTTCCGGACTCCTGGATAAATACAATCTGGCAGCCGATTCCGATGAGATATTTATCATGAACGCCGAGGGTATCACCCTAGCTTCCAGCAATTATCAGGATGCCACCAGTTTTGTCGGGCGCTCTTATGCTTTTCGCCCGTATTTTGCCGATGCCATGCAGGGAAAAACCGGCTTTTATTACGCCGTGGGCGTAACCACCGGTAAAGCGGGGCTGTTCATATCCGCCCCAATCTGGGGAAATGGGGAGGAAATCCTTGGGGTGGCGGTGGTTAAGGTTGACCTTACACCGCTTCAGCAAAGCTGGGTGGCCTCTGGAGACAATGTCTGGCTAAGTGGACCTAACGACGTTATCTTCTTGTCCTCAGATCCTAAAGTCATTTACCGGTCCCTGACGCCCATCAATGAATCGGTCGCCAGAGAACTCAATTCAACCAAACAATATGGCAGCGGCGGCGTCACGTCCCTGAATTTCCTGCCTGCATCTGCCAACACCCCCGGAAAAGTCAGTCTGGATGACGACGAGTTTCTGCTGTTTTCACAGCCCGTAAAAAGGTTGCCGTGGAATATCCACCGTCTTGTTTCACTGCAGGACATTAATAATCTGGCGTTTGTGGCCGCCGTCGTATCATTCGGCACTCTATTACTGGCGATATTTATTGCCCTGTATTACCGCGAGATTCTGCGAAAACGACAGGCTGAACTAGCGCTTTTGAGAGTCACTGAGGAATCAGAAGCCCACCAGAGATCCATTATTGAAAACACCAACGCGGGCCTGATGACTCTGAATGAATGTCTGGAAATCACAGAGGTAAACCCCAAAGCCATTGAACTGTTTGGCATGGACCAGGAACACCTAAACGATATTTTGCCAATCAACCCTGAGCAACTCCTGCACCCATGGATCAGTCAGATTTCAGAAGAAAGCCTGGAAGCCAGGGGTAGTCGCAATGACGGCACGGAGTTCCCGCTGCTGTACAGTCTTAGCATGATTAAGACCGGCCCCGCACGGGAATACCTGCTCTCTGTACACGACGTCAGCGAGCTTAAGGCGGCAGAAGCAGAGCTGGTCAAAGCCAATGAGGAATTGGAAGCCAGAGTGGAACAGCGTTCGGAAGAGTTGAGAGTCATGCAGGAAGCTCTGATGCAGGAGAGAAAGTTATCAGCAATGGGTCGTATGTCCGCGGCCATTGCCCATGAACTGAATCAACCGCTTACCGCACTTTCGAGCTATGTCGCAACCGGCAGACTATATCTGGCGGAGGGAAAATCTGATAAAAGTGAACAGACCTTCGATAAGATGGAGGGTCTGGTACACCGTATAGCGCGCATTTCCTCGCAGTTGAAAACTTTTGCGGCCATTCGCCGACTAACCCTGCAGGATGTCTCGCTGGAAGCCGCCATGCGCTATGCCCTGGAAGTCATGGAGCACCGCATTCGGGACTTACAGGTTGATACGGAAGTGCTATTCAGCAAGCCGATTACGGTCGTTGCAGACCAGAACATGCTGGAACAGGTATTGGTCAACCTGCTGGATAATGCACTCGACGCGGTCAAGGACGTTGAATCTCCTAAAATTGTGCTGAATGCCATGTGCGTGGTAGACAAAGCCTGGGTGAAAGTCCGCGACAACGGCAGCGGTATGAACCAGGATCAGATGGACCATTTGTTCGATCCTTTCTATACCACAAAGACAGGAGGAAAAGGATTGGGCCTGGGACTGGCCATCAGCTACAGCCTTTTGCAGGATATGCAAGGCGCAATCAGCGTCTCCAGCACTGAAGGGGAAGGCAGTGAGTTCACACTGATACTGCCTTTAAGAAAAGATGCGTCAGAAGTTCCTTCAGCAGGCTCTTCTATTGACGAATAACGGGTACCGGAAGAGTGGGCTATGACAAACCTGGTTTATATTATTGATGACGACCAATCCGTCAGAGAGGCGCTGGATGAGTGGTTGACTCTGGCAGGCTTCACCGTCCAGGCATGGGCTTCCGCGGAAGTTGCACTGAAAAATATCGACGAAGCGTTCAGTGGGGCCATTGTATCTGATGTCAAAATGCCAGGTATGGATGGCATGGAGTTGCTGGAAAAAATTCCCCGCTCGATCCCTCTGCTCCTGATCACTGGTCATGGCGATATCTCAATGGCCGTCTCTGCAATGAAGAAAGGGGCTTACGACTTTATTGAGAAACCATTCCAACCAACTCGCCTGGTTGATGCGGTTAAACGCGCCTGTACCCAGCGTAAACTATACTTGGAAAATCAGCATTTAAAGCAGGTATTGGAGCATCAGCAGGGGTTGGAATCAGTCCTGATTGGTGATTCCCCGGCAATCAAGCGTCTGCGGCAGCAGATCGGTGAACTGGCCCAGCTGGATGTGGATGTGCTTATCCAGGGCGATACCGGTACCGGCAAGGAACTGGTTGCCAGGTGTCTTCACGATTTCGGCAAACGTCAAAAACACCCGTTCGTGCCCATTAATGTCGCCGCCATTCCTGAACAATTGATTGAAAGTGAACTTTTCGGCCATGTTGCCGGCGCCTTCACCGGCGCTCAGAAGTCCCAGCCCGGTAAGTTTGAATTCGCCAATAAAGGAACCCTGTTCCTGGATGAAATTGAAAGCATGCCAATGCATTTCCAGGTCAAAGTATTACGAGTTCTGCAGGAGCGCGAAGTCATTCGTCTGGGCTCACACCAGAGTGTTTCTCTCAATGTAAGAGTAATTTCTGCGACCAAGGAAAACCTGCAGCAGGCAGCCGTGGACGGTCGCTTCCGGAGTGACTTGTATTATCGACTAATGGTGGCCGAAATCCGTATCCCTGCATTACGTGAGCGTAAAGAAGATATCGCTCCTCTGTTTGCGCACTTCCTCAGACAGGCTGCCGCTAAACACAACAAAGAAACACCGGAGGTATCCAGTGAGGAATGGATCATCCTGGAAACCCATGACTGGCCAGGCAATGTACGTGAACTAAAAAATCTGGCTGAACGTTATTTGCTTGGACGGGAATTTCAGGAGGTTCCTCTCCAGGAAATGCTCAGTGGAAAAATAGTATTGCCGGAAGAAACCGGCTCTTCCCTGAATCAACGCATGGCAGACTATGAAAAAGCCATACTGAAAGCTGAACTCTCACGCAGTAAAGGTAATATATTTCAGGTCATGGAAGTTTTGGATCTCCCCAGACGAACTCTAAACCAGAAAATGCAGCGTTACGGACTCAAACGCGAAGACTTCCTGAACAGCTGATACAGGGAAATCATCACTCCGGTATAAACAAAGACTGATCCCACCAGAGCGAAGCATCGTCGAGAGGGGTTTCAGGGGGAAGATCAGGGTTTCGTAACCGGATGATGGTGCGCTTTTCCAATTGCATCTGTTTAAATGCCTGCTGATGACTCACATGCCCTGTCAACAGGCGGTCAAACTCTCCATTGAGAATCAGCCGCCGTAATCCAGTCTGAAGCCGTTCAGCCAGCGCCTCGTTATCGGGGCTGACGAAAAAATAAACTGGTGCCGGGCATACCAACGGCCAACGTCCATGGAACCAAAGAACCTGTATAAAGTAGGAAACCTAACCAGAGCCACTTATGCAAGATCGTTTACCGACGGACAGACCTAACTGAATTTCTGAACCAGCTCCCTATGCCTCTCTCAATCCATTAATTTTTTGAGATTTATTTCTGAAGCCTACACCCAAAAAACTATGCGGCTATCAAAAAAGTGTAGCCCCAAAAATGAACAGTATGTCATATAAGGCAGCAACTGGAACAACTGGAGATCGTTAACTGAAGAAAACGGAAGATATGAAGGGGGAAAGCAGGTACCAGGATCCAGCTTCCCCAGGATGAAAGACATCAAAAACCGGGATAAAAAATCAGAACATCCAACTGGCAGGGTCAGCTACCGGTTGCTTCTGGTCAAGAGCTTTAAGCCCTTTGACACAACGAACGATCAGCCAGATCAGCACAAACAACAACACAAGATAACCGATCACGAAAAAGCTGAGTACAACTCCGATAAACCCGTAAAGTAGTCCAATCCAGAATGTCCGGATCTGAAACCGATAGTGAGTCTGTACCCACTCCGGCGCATCACTTTTGTATATATAGGCCATAATCAGACCGACGATAGACGTCAGGCCGAATATGATACTGACCAAATACAGAATATAGATAATTTTGGCATTGCTGGCGGAAGAAGCGTTTTCCTGACCGGCTGTTTCATTCATTGCGGATTCTCCTGCACTGAGTTCGCTAGCTCATTCAACTGGATACGTTGGCTTCAGAGTTACCAGCTATCCGCCCACCCAGGCAAATGAACGTGTTAAAAATTCAGTACCATTGTTTTCGATAATATTTCCATGGGCCAGCACTATTTTATCCGGCGCCCAGGATTTCATTTTTTCAAAATGGATTTTTGCCTGCTTTTTATTAAAACTCAAACGCCAATCGAGGGGGGTTTTTCCATTAGGCGCCAATATCCCAACGCCCTTTGCAAGCACTCTTTGCCACCAATTGAAATGAGCTTTAGGGAAATTTTCGATCAGATCCGTCACAATCAGTGTTCTGGACTCCAAATGAAAAAATACCGTTTCCTGCATCAGGCGGGAACCGGTAAACATCATCTGCGAAATTTCATCGGCCCAGGGCCAGGACTCTTCCTGGTCGAGGGAACCATTGAAGTTCAGATCACCTCTTTTCTTGATGACCTGATCTGTGCCGTAAGTCAGGGCCTTTGGAAAAACCTGTTGCCACTCATCCAGATACAGATGATGCAAATGATTAGGAGCGATCAGATAGCGCACCTGCCCCAGAGCCGACAGGGACTGCATAAGATCTGCCCCCAGTTTAATCGGGCTGTGAATCCAAAGACTACCATCTGAGAGCCTGATCACCGTCATCCTTGTAGTGAACGGACAGGCCAGAAAAGTTACCGGTTCACCATCAAATATCCATAAATTTTCTGCCAACTTCTGCATAAAACTCCCTCTTCCAAAACTCCCTAGTTACTATTACTGACAGTCACTTATGAACACTTCTGTCCTATTTCCAGGGCATCTACCTCACCTTACTGGGAGGATATTAAAACGTTTTATAGTATAACGTTTATTATGACCTGCGAATAAGCAATATCACGACATTACGACTAACGTACGATCATAATGACTAACGTACTTTGTCTTTTGGTTACCTAACTCCCCGGGGATGGGGCGGCTCCCCGCTCAGGCTTTTCGGCCTGCGGTTGGCTCTTCAATATTCTCGATATCTACCAAATTCCATTTCAGCCCTTTATTCCGGAATATCCTCTTCTTGAGACTCGTATAATCAGCCACATCGTGATCCAGTCTCTGCCCTACAACAATGCATTTCAATATCGTATTGCCACAATTCATCAGTTTGTGAGGTTCGCCGCCGGCTCGATAACCAATGAAATCCCCTCCCTTTACCGGGAAAATCTGATCCCCTATGGTGGCTTCTGCCTCTCCCTCCAATATATACACGCATTCCTCTTCGTGATAATGCTTATGCAGTTCTGTCGATTCATGCCCTGGCTCGATTTCGATGAGATGAAATCCAATCTGGCTCAAGCCAGTCATATCCCCCAGTGACTTATTCACCCGCTGAGCATTCGGGTTCAAGAAATGAGTTTTATTGAGCCCTTCATACTCATCAATCTCTTCCTTTGTCACAATGTACTTTTCCATACTCTCTCCTCATGCACATAACGAAAGATTTGCGCGTTTCTTACCAGGTTTAATTAGGCTCTGTTGACGTTTCATAGTGCATATATAAAGTCTCAACAGACCTGGTTCGATCATCAGGACCATCGAACAAAAGAAGACAACAGCTTAGTTATCAGGGTGAAGTCGAGGTGATCAAATTATCGACACTAACGCCTTCCAGGCTCCATCCTGGCATTCAGCAATCACCAGGGATGAATCAGATTCTGTTGCAATGGCAAGCAACTCACCTCTCCACCACATGGCACTTTTCCCAATTGGCTTCCAGTTTCCTGTCGGTCCACTATGGTTTGCCATAACCACCAGCATGTTGTGGATCTTTGAATACTGCTGCAATAATGCGGAATCAGAGGGGTACCCCGCTTCAGAAATCAGGACACCTGCTGCATAAACATTCGCGCCTTTTTCAGCACAGAGTTTTGCGTGATCTGGGTGGCTGGTATCGGCACAAATGGCATTGGCAACCAGCGTATTTTTTATCGATACAATCAGGTGTTCACTGCCAGCCATAAAGTATTGATCTTCACCAGAATGCATATGCATCTTGGAATAAATGTCGATGGTTCCAGATGGATTGACAAGGATAGTGCCAATCAAAGGCCGGGTAGCACCGGATATCGGAGCCCCCACAGCCAAGCTCATTTGATGCTTCCCGGCGATTTCAATCAAT
This sequence comes from Hahella ganghwensis DSM 17046, assembly GCF_000376785.1. Lineage (GTDB taxonomy): Bacteria > Pseudomonadota > Gammaproteobacteria > Pseudomonadales > Oleiphilaceae > Hahella > Hahella ganghwensis. The sequence continues at coordinate 5,033 of NZ_AQXX01000143.1, read as the reverse complement.
GGCTTAAGACGCAGATCATCGGAGGTGAATGCAAGCTCTGCCGCCAGTTCAGGCTCGTAACCGGTTAAAGACAATTCCGGAAATACCAGATAGTCCACGCCCAACTCACCCGCCTTTACGGACGCCTGTATATGTCTTTCCAGATTTTCTTCGACATCCCCTCTGACCGAGGAGATCTGCGCTACGGCAATCTTTAGCCCCATAATAGATTCCCTTTGCTTAAATCAAGTTGCCTATTTTTCCTAAAGGGGATCTAACTCAGGTCGCGAGAGACTCAAATCCCTGCCCTACGCGCGCCGGTAAAAACTCGGTGATCTTATAGTCGGCAACATTCTCCCGATAAAAGGAATCCTCTTTGATAAGTTCTTCCACCTCAGAGCGGGAGGCATTTTTTACGATGATAATACCGCCGGTTCTCGGTTCTTTTCTTCCGGACACTACAAACAGCCCCTTCTGGTAATACTTATCCAGAAAAGCAAAGTGCTCCTCTATCAGTGGCTCAACTTGTTCCAGTTCAACTTTGTACTCAATCTCAATGACAAACATAAGGTTCCTTGTTAACAGCAGGTTTACAGAAATTTTTCCATGGTGTAGTTGATCAGCATTACACCGCCACGCTCCAATCTGTTTTGTCTGATCAGGCTGAAACCGTGCTTTTCAAAGAAGGGTAATGCGATTTCTGAAGCCTCAACATATAGACGAGACATTCCTCTTGATTGAGCTTCACCTTCCAGATGACGATAAAGACTTGTCGCTATTCCCCTACGCTGAAAACCGGGATGAGTATAAGTGCAATCTATGTGGCCGTCAGGATCCAGTTCGATAAAACCGGCGACTCTGCCGTCCAATATCGCCAGAAAAGGTCTTTTTAAATCCAGGCGATTGGCCCAGAGTGCATAATCAGGCGGAGTCGGTGCCCAGGCTTCTTTCTGCTCAGCATCATACAGGCGGTTATCGATTGCATGGACAGCTGAATGGAACAGATCTGCAATTTCCCGCGCCCTTTCCAAACGGTATTCTTGAATCAACATTTAATGTGAGGCCTTCTTATAACTTGCTGGAGATAAAGGTTGGCGCTTCTATGTGAGTTGCTTTGCATTTAGGGCATTTTCCCGGCTTATTTGCCTTCAACCGCTCATCAAATACAAATTCACATTTCAGACATCTGGCAGGGTTCAGCCTCACACTTCTGGTCCGTAACAGGTGTTCCAGGTGATCGCATATTTCCTTTTCTGACTTACGCACATGTTTGGACAACTCACTGATCGAATACTCTCCCTCATCTAACAATGATTGAATTTCTCTTCTGATCGTGGTGTTTCGTTGCTCGGGTATTTTTTCCGATGATTCCTTTTTATTGACGCTCATACGTTGACTTGCCCATAGTAAAAACTCTGCTCTGATAGCAGTACTTCAATAGTTTAACCAGCGCCTTACGAGATAAACAGTGTATCTACAGAATTGATGAGGCCCGCAGCATAGCTGCAGGCCTCTTGGGTAAAAATTTGAAGCGACTTGTCAGAAGTCCGGCTCGAGAAAGGGCTAACGCCTTCCTGAACTGGAGAACTGAATGATATTGTTTGGAAATTCCAAAGACTCAACTTCCCTGGAAAAGGTTTTTGCCACTTCCAGTATGGACTGACTGACATGTGCGTACTGCTTGGAAAACGGCGGCCAATAGTCCCCGAGCCCGAGGGCGTCATTGATGACCAATACCTGCCCATCACAATTTGGCCCCGCGCCAATCCCAATGGTTGGAATGCTCAAGGTATTGGTAATGTGATTGGCCAGTTCATAGGGAATATGTTCCAGTACCAGCATAAAGGCGCCGGCGTTCTGAATTGCCGCTGACTCCTCCCTGATTCTTTTTGCTTCTCCTTCGGTCCGCCCGACTTTCGCAAAGCTCTTTGCCGTTTGGGGGGTGAGCCCGGTGTGGCCGACAACAGGAATGCCATGTCTGACCAGATGAGAAATCACCTCAACCTTTGGCCCTTCCAGTTTCACACTATCTGCGCCGGCGGCCATCAAACGACGGGCACTCTCCAACGCTACCTCAGGATTGCAATCTGTATTGTAGGGCAGGTCCCCGATGATATGAGTATTTGGCGCTCCACGACGAACAGCACCAATGTGATATACCATATGCTCAATGGTTACATCCCTGGTGCTGTCAAAACCCATCTCCACCATTCCGACCGTATCACCCACCAGGATCACAGGTATTCCCGCTTGCTCCAATCCGCGAGCTACTGGACATGTATAGGCAGTCAACATCGCAATAGGCTTTGTCGACTTCATTGCCCGAAAGTCTTGCGCTTGCATCTTCATGATCTGTCACCTCTGATTCCGTCTTGTTACGCTCGAAATACCAGCCTTATGGTTGCTGGAAACCGGATATTTTCACCATATTTTGGAATAAACAACCTAATTTTGTAGCGATTCTAGACGCAGAAAGGTCAAGGCAGGATGGTAATATATGCCATAAATAATGCATTTTTTGACATATCTATCAACAAAAGCGGCCTCCTCTCACAGGTCTGTTGAACTAACAGCAGGGCTCAAATACACTGCCAGAACGCCACTCACTATTCAGGAGGTTCTCATGCAGGAATTATTGCCCCTGGCCGGTATCGCAGGAGCCATCGCATTTGGCGCGATCAGCCCTGGACCAAGCTTTTTGATGGTAGCTCGAGAATCAGTTGCCTCTTCACGTACTCATGGGTTGTTGTCCGCGCTGGGCATGGGGATTGGCGGGGTGTTATTTGCACTGGCTGCCCTGGCGGGTCTGCAAGCCATATTCGCCGCAGTTCCGAGTCTGTATCTGGTACTGAAACTCGGTGGTGGCATATACCTTGGTTATCTTGGCTACAAAATCTGGAAAAGTGCCGCCAGCCCCTTAGGAATATCAGAGACCTCCACTCCCGTTGTCATACACAGTCCGGCCCGAGCTTTCTGGATCGCTCTGGGAACACAAGTCAGTAACCCCAAAGCGGCCATTATCTACACCAGTGTTTTCGCCGCCTTTCTGCCACAACACTTCGGCTGGCCTTTGGGCATCGGCGCGATTCTGGTTGTTTTCACCATAGAAACCAGTTGGTACACCCTGGTTGCCCTTGGATTATCCTCTTCCCGCCCCCGCAATGCCTACCTACGTTACAAAGCCTGGGTAGATCGGGCTGCCGGCGGCGTCATGACATTGCTGGGAGTAAAGCTGGTGACTTCCGCGAATCAATAAGTTTCAACGACGTCAGATATGCGACCCCTGGCAAATTTCTTTCGATAGGCTCCGGGGGGCAAACCGACCTTTTCCCTGAACAAACGCCTGAAGGAATTGCCATCCTCATAGCCGACATGCAAGGTAATTCGCTCAAAAGATTCCCGGCTGCTTTCCAGCAGATGTTTGGCACGCTCAATTCGAAGATTCTGGAGGTATTGACTGGGTGTCTGGTCAGTCGCGTCCTTAAAGCGCCGGATAAAATTGCGCATACTAAACCCAAACTGATCGACAATCTGCTCCATCTGAATATGACGGGAGATGTTTTTCTCAAACCATATCTGCACTTTCAGAATCTCAGCATCCGTATGATTTTTTTTGAATGTCGTACTTGAGTAGGGAGTCTGACTTCTAACAGCATTATCCACCAGCAGGTTTTTGGCGCACTCGGACGCCAGTTGAGGAGAGGCAAACTTCCGCACCAGGTGCAACAGCAGATCACTGCCACTGGTCGATCCACCAGAACACATCACCAGCCCATCATCTGTCACGGTACGTTCGGTCTGTAGTTTTACTCGGGGAAATCGCTTGCTGAACTGATCTGCAAAAGCCCAATGAGTGGTCGCATATCGTCCATCCAACAACCCTGCTTGTGCGGTAATAAATGAGCCGGTGCACATACTGGCAATATAACAACCCCGGCTGTGCATTTCCTGCAACCACTCCCCAACACTCTCCAGCGTCGGCAATACCGATAAAACATTAAACATAAAGCCAGGAACAATCACCAACTGAGGTTCGCTCACCTCCGCCAGACTTGATCCCGGTGACAGATTCAAACCACCGGTACAAGACACAGGTAACCCGTCTACTGAAGCGGTTTCCAACTGAAACAGAGGATCAACGTCCAGGGGATCAGACGTCACTTTTCGATTCGAGTACTGGTGCAGAACATTGGCGCATTCAAAAAACTCCAGAGTGGCCGATACACTCGTGGAAGAGCACTTGTCGGCCATTAGGACCGTAATTCTCATGATTCCCCCCTTTAACGTTATCCTCAAAGTCAGGCAATTCTAGCAAGTAATTTGTCATTTTTGCCAATAGTGAGAAAGCTTCGCTATTTCTACTATTCAGCTTTCACACATGCATTTAAGCACCCACATGGTCAGATCAAAATCAGTTAACAATTGATGAAAAGGCAACGGCATGAAATTCAAACACACCTTTTACCGATACTTTAAAAAGCCGTTTTTCGGCCGATTCGAGAGACCCTGGCAATGGCCCGATAATGTTGATCAGACTCAGTGGAGACCTTTTCGAGTAGCAAGTCGATCAGGCGCAACTCTTTCCGGCCTGTTGGGTGAGAGTGATCAACCTGATATCAAAGGAGCAGTACTGATGGTCCACCCCATGGGAGCTATAGCGAAAGGATTCTGGATGAAAAACGGACATACGGAGTTTCTCCGCCGGGCGGGTTATCACGTTATGGTGTTTGATCTCAACGGATTTGGCGAAAGCAGCAATACCAGGGGTAGTGACCGGGTAGCTGCGATAACCGCCAACTTTTACGCGGCCACTTCAATGGGCAGTCTCGTGTTCATATCCAGCTCAAATATCCCATAGGGATTCACATGTGCGTATATCAACGGCGTCAACGCCCTGAAGTCCTCCAGTTTCATCCGTGACAACCAGTTTGGCTCGTTAAGCACCTGCTGGATCATCAAGGTATTCACGTAAACCAAAGAGATCTGCAACAAGTGCAGTGCCAGCACCGATAACTCCTGGTCTTCCAGCCGATTGGTCGCAACTTCACCACCTT
>NZ_AQXX01000142.1 GCF_000376785.1 Hahella ganghwensis DSM 17046 | reverse complement strand
CTAAAGTGGAACACCCGTTCAGATACATCAAGCAGGTGTTTGGTTACGACAAAGTCCGCTATCGAGGCTTGGCCAAGAACAAGAGCCGGCTCTATCTGTTGGCGGCCTTCAGCAATCTGCTGATGGCAAGGAAAGAGCTGCAGGTATAGGGGCAGTGAGCCCAGATGACGCCCCACAGGGGGGGAAGATCCAAAATGGCCGGAAAAACACTCTGAATATTCGGCCATATATCGTCGAGAGTTTGAATTACCTCAGAACCTTGGGGTTATTCAGACTCTCCTTAGATCCTTTCCTTATCATTGATGTGGATGCGCACCATGGAAACGGTAATGCATACACCTTTTTACACGATGACCAGGTTACGCTTCTGGATGTTTACAATCAGGATATTTATCCCTTAAATCCCTTAAATCCCTTAAATCCCGTAAGTCGTGAACGAGTGAATATTTCGGTCCCCCTCCCAAGCGATACTTCCGGGAAAGACTATTTGAATCAGCTTGAACTGGCCTTATCGAAGCTGAGCCCAGGTCCAAAAATCGCCTTCGTTGTGGCGGGCACTGACGTACTGGCAACAGATCCACTAGGCGGGTTGAGGTTAACGGTAGAAGACGTGGCAGCAAGGGAGCAATTGATATACCAGCGACTTAAAGAGCTCAATATTTCCATGGTGTTTCTCGGAGGCGGGGGCTATGGGAAGGAAAGTGCTCAGGCGATCATTGAGTCCTTAAAGGCATTTCAAGGAAAGAAATAAGTTCCAGTGGAATAGGAGGGTTTTTGGGGCTGTCTCACCTGACATCGGTTTCGTTTGTTTGTCGCTTTCAGTGGCTGGTTTAGCATTCTTCGTCATCGTCTTCTTGTCCCTTCAAAAATTTATCCATATCACCGGAATAAAACCCTTCCGGCTCTTCACTTTCTTGAGCTATTTTCTGGTTGTTTTCAAAATCCTTGGCTGCTTGCTGTTTGATTTCCTCTAGCGTCCAGCCCGTTTTTTGGCGCTTATCCTGTCTGGCTTTGGTTATGTGATCAATCTCTTTGCTCATTAGAGTATTCTCCTGAAGAGGTAATCACCCCTTGCTACATATTCATAACCAAATCTTTGCCCTATAGGTTGAGATCGTTCAAGCCATCCTGATAACTACCAAGGGCGGCTTACTGTTTGTGATCCTTTTTGACGACTTTTAGTTTTAGTTTTTCTTCACCATAATCATCATCAAATTCTTCTTCAATGCGCTTTTTAATCTTGTCAGGATCGCCCGCCAGGAATCCTTCCGGCTCGTTTTCATCGACGGGCGGAACGGGATATTTTTCACGGTGTTTACGCCCGAATTCTTTCAGGCGCTTTTTGACCTCATCCTCAGTAGGCTCAGGTCTGTGCTTCTTAGTCATCTTTGAGCCCTTTGTTGCTCTTGCTGATATTAGTGCGGTGGTCCTTTCCTTCTAAGTCAAATGATCTAGTTGATAGCCGCTATTGATCAACAAAAAGAGAGAAGCCCAAAATGGAAGGCCATTTTGGGCTTTTATGCAATAGGCACTTTTTTATCAATCGAGGATGATAATATGCGAGCTACGCATCTGGATGCGGAAAGGCGTTACACAATCATTAGAAAAGCGGTTATTGACGAAATCAACAAGGAATTTCACAGCAGTAAACAATATAGCCTTAAAGCAACGCTGATTGATATTTCGGCATTGGAGCAATCAAATCGCTGGAACTTTTCACCCAAACGCAAAGTGGATTGGGAATGGATTGATGGCTATAACAGCTTTAGGTTCCGTTACCCAAAACGCTTTGAAATGGCTTTGTGGCACAAGGATACCTTGGCAAGCCTGAGTCTTGGTCGACCGACATATCAAGGCAGTAAACTCCGTCTTGATTTTATTGAGGGTAATCCCGATAAACCAAATGATGTGAAGGTCTTTGAGCCGACTTTTCTGGCGATGGTGGGTTATGCTCAGGCACTAGGTGCGAATGAGCTGCGTATTATGAACCCGATAAATGATGACGTAATGAACCCGATAAATGATGACGTAAGGCGATATTACGAGCGTTTCGGATTTACTTATGTCATTAAGAATGACTACCTGTTTGTCAGGCTGTAGGATGATGTTATGAGCGATGACAACGTTAAACATTTAAACGACAAGCGCGAGATCAATGACGATAGTATTAGTGATGCTATCAAGCGCGCGAAGCAGCATATCCGTAATATCGGTGCGGAAGATTTAGCTGAGCCGGAAGGCTTAGCATCAGGTGATATGAAGAAGTTTCTTGAAAACCCTGATGCATACGAAAAGGACGGATGTGATGAGCAAGAAGATGATAAATAAACCACTATCTGAGCAGGAAAAACAAACACAGCCGATGCCTGGTGAAATTAACCCTAAAACTGCCAAAGTGGATGTGTTTCTGGCAATGCAAAAAGCAAAGAACAAATTGAAAGTCAGAAAAATTGAGAAGCATTAGGTCTGTTTCAAGAGACTCAGGAATATCGGTCCCGATCAAACACCGATCGGGGTCTTAGGCCTCTAAAAGCTAGTTGATCGAGAGAGTTTTGCCCCGTACTACTTAACCCGTAGCTCTTTGGGTGTCCATGAACCTCGATCGAAGTCAGATTGGACGTGTTGTGGCTTTTATCCGCCTCGGCGATGTGCTTAAGGAACTTACGGGTTCTGAATTACCCGATCCTGAAGCAGCCTCCGACCAGACAATGTTGAGATGGTCAACTGGTGAGCCGCCTAAAGACAGACCGATACTGGCCGCGTTTGCGCCTGAATACGATATTCTTGAATGGGACGAAGAGTTCGGCTGGCCGGATTTTATAACTTCCCTGCTGGGCTATCTCGATATTTCGGAATTACTCAACTGTGTCGCTGAAGTGCTTCCATATCGGGAATGGTAGGGCGGTTGATCCATCAACCGCCTAAATCGGGCCCGTGTCAGGCATCCATCCCCTGGGATCGCAGGTACTCGTCATAGGTGCCTGAGAAGTTCGTCACGCCCTCAGGGGTGATTTCGATAATGCGATTAGCCAGTGAGGACACAAACTCACGGTCATGACTGACGAAGAACACGGTGCCTTCAAACTTCTCCAGCGCCAGGTTCAGCGACTCAATCGATTCCATATCCAGGTGGTTGGTGGGTTCATCCATCACCAGGATATTCGGCCGTTGCAGCATCATTTTGCCGAACAGCATACGACCTTGCTCGCCACCGGAAATTTTGGTGACGGATTTCTTGATGTCATCGCCTGAGAAAAGCAATTGACCCAGCGTGGCACGAATCGCCTGATCGTCATCTTTGGGCTGGCGCCACTGAGCCATCCATTCGAATAAAGTCATGTCCTCGGCAAAATCCACTGCGTGGTCCTGGGCGTAATAGCCGATAGTGGCACTTTCCGACCATTTAATCGTACCGGCATCCGGTTCAATCTCATTCATCAGGCAACGTACCAGAGTGGTTTTCCCTGCACCGTTGGGGCCGATGATCGCAACCTTTTCTCCGACTTCGACGATCAGATCCAGTTCCTTGAACAATGGTTCATCGAAGCTTTTGCTGAGGCCGTTCAATTCCAGCGCGAGGCGGAACAACTTCTTGTCCTGGTTGAAACGGATGTAGGGATTCACCCGGCTCGAAGCCTTCACCTCAGCCAACTGGATTTTATCCATCTGACGGGCGCGGGAGGTGGCTTGTTTGGCTTTGGAAGCATTCGCCGAGAAACGAGCCACGAACTGGGCCAGATCATCCAATTGGGCCTTTTTCTTCTCGTTTTCAGCCAGTAACTGGGCACGGGCCAGTGTGGAGGCGGCCATATACTCGTCATAATTACCGGGGTAGAGGCGAATTTCGCCGTAGTCCACGTCGGCCATATGGGTACAGACACTATTAAGGAAGTGGCGGTCGTGAGAAATGATAATCATGGTGCTGTTCCGGGTGTTCAGCACATCTTCCAGCCAGCGGATGGTGTTGATATCCAGGTTGTTCGTCGGTTCGTCGAGCAACAGCACATCAGGGTCGGAAAACAGCGCCTGGGCCAGCAAGACCCGCAATTTCCAGCCAGGGGCAATGGCGCTCATAGGACCGAAATGCTGTTCTACGGGAATACCCACGCCGATAAGAAGCTCCCCGGCACGGGACTCGGCGGTGTAGCCATCCATTTCAGCGAATGCAGATTCCAGGTCCGCCACTTTCATGCCGTCTTCATCACTCATCTCTGACTGGCTGTAGATCCGGTCACGTTCGCTTTTTACTTCCCAAAGTTCCTGGTATCCCATGATCACCGTGTCGATCACGCTGAAGGATTCATAGGCGAACTGATCTTGGCGCAGCTTGCCTACGCGAGCATTGGGTTCGACTGACACCACACCGGAAGTGGGCGCTAGATCGCCGCCGAGAATTTTCATAAACGTCGACTTGCCGCAACCGTTGGCGCCGATCAAACCGTAACGTCCGCCGGGAGTGAATTTAACCGATACGTTTTCAAACAACGGCCGGGCGCCGAATTGCATAGTAATGTTAGCAGTGCTGATCAAAGGGTTGTCCAGAAATTAACCAAAAAATAAGAGGGCGGGCATGATAGTGCAAACAGGGCTCGCAGCCAATAGCCTGTGAGGCTTTGTTGCAAAAAAGGTGACAGATCTATTTTGTACTTCTATAAAGATGTCAATCACGACGTTTTGAAATTCTGTGTATTATCAATACAGTTTCTTGCTACCAGGTTAGCTATTATAGGTCAGTCAAATTTTCATGGCTCTCAAGGTAATTACCTGTCCAGTTTTATGAGGGGCAAGTTAGATCGGATGGATTGGAAAGTGGGGAGCGGGTAAGCAACTTCTGTCTTCGGAGTTTTCCAACGAGCCTATTTCCAGACTCTTATGTTACCCACACACGGAATACTTAACACCTAAGGTTATTTTTATGCCAGATTTTTGGGTAATCGATACGAAATGCAAAGTACTTCCAGAAAGTACCTTGCCGCAGGATGGCAGTACATATTACTACGGTCGCAGTGTAGTGCCTGCCATTTCTAAAGAGAATGCTATTGAGCAGCTAGCACACGAGCTGGAAGAAGATCATATCCTGATTGAGAAGGTGGCTGGCGCTGTCCTGTTTGAAGAAGGTCAGTGGGATGAGGATGACGAATTTGAGGTCCATGAGAGCATTGGAGGCTCAAAAGTAAGCCATCAGATTGAGCTTGGTTGTTTTGTTTCTGAAAAAGCAAGGCTGGGAAAGGCCGCTATCTAGCCGGGTAGGAATGATACTGGTTCAAGCATAATGGAAAGGGAGTGCTTTTTGTAGGTCAACGAAGAGTCGTGTATTTGGAGAGTTTTAATGAGGCGTTATATGTAGTTCCAGGTAAAGCACTGAATTAAAGTACTTTACCCTGAGATGGCAGATGGGAAATTAGTTTGGGAATGCAAAGTGTTTCTCAACCATCGTCAAGAAATCAGATAATTTGATATAACCATCCCAGCGCTCTGACGGAACATACCAGCCAAATTCTTCGTCCCACTCCATGACATCGTATTCGAAGGGTACCGCTGCGATACATGGGGCTTTATCTTCAGGCTCGCCATAAGACCAACTAATGACTCCTTTAGGCTCTGCTCCTTCCTTTGGAACGACTTCATATCCCGTTAGGAAAGTCAGTGCATCAGTTAGGGCGATACAACCAAGTACGTTCCCTTCCTGCTCGTCATGATTAGCCCAGGACCCAGATCCTCTGTGGAGGATTTTATAACCAATACCGAAGGATTGGGACACCCACAATTCTTTTACCGGGCCAGAGCCAAGTGAGAGCAATAAATTGGCAGAACGCCCCGTCTTGAGCTAAACCCATAGAGGAAATCATTCCGGAAACAGAAAGCGGTCCGTATAAACGTGACTGCATTTCCGGGTTATATGAATGACATAGATGTAAAGAGGGTATGTCTGATTCAACAAGGAAGAGTCATGTCCAAATCAAAAAATACATCATCCACCTTTGCAAACCCCAATTTTGGTCCCACAGGAAAGCCGTGGGATGAACAGGTTCCGGAAATAGCCAAAAGCGATAATTATGAAGCATATCCCAGCGGATATATCATCGCGCCTCCCTCGGAAGATCCCCTGTCTGTATATAATCAACGAAGTCAGTCTTACCCTCTTCAGCAGGAACTGTTAAATGAGAAGTACTCGCAGTTGCCACCGGCCGGGCAGGGTGAGTGCTATAGAACCTCACTGGAAGTGATGCAGAATTATTATCAGAAGCAACGTGATGAATTTACTGGCTATCAGTGTGCTGAGCAGTTTGATATCAGTGATGCCATTTCCCCATTTTTAAATATGAGTCTAAACAATATTGGAGACCCGTTTGAAAATGGTTATTTCACTGTCAATGCAAAACAGGCCGAGAGAGGTGTGCTGGATTTCTTTGCCTCCATCTGGCATGCACAGTGGCCTAGTTTGCCCAAGCCCGCTCGCCCGGCGAAAGTAAAGGATGCGGAATATCTTGGGTCGAATGAATACGAGCAATATAAGGAATCCTATTGGGGCTATATTCTGTCCATGGGAAGCACGGAAGGTAATCTCTATGCTGTCTTATCTGCCAGAGATTATTTGCAGGGTTTTAGCCTTGTGGTAGATGAGGCGCAGGAAGAGTCTTTGTGCCCACCTCAGATGCAGACTGAGCAACCCAACAAATACATTCCGGTCGCTTTCTATTCAGAGGCTGCGCATTACTCATTGGCCAAAGCCGTGCACGCGATGCAGGTTAAAACCTTTTCTCAGATTGCTTATGAGCACCTGACTCTCGGAGAAACAGGATGGGAATGCCCGTTGGGAGGCGACTGGCCGGATTCTGTCCCAACGGATAAGACTGGCAGTGTCAAGGTTGATGATCTGGTCACACTGGTTTCGTTTTTTGCTGACAAAGGATATCCGGTGTTTATTTGCTTCAACTACGGAACAACCTTTAAAGGTGCCTACGACAACATTCCTGAAGCCTGTAAAAAACTGAACCCGGTTTTCAAAAAGTATGGTTTGGATAACCGGGTAGTGGAATACATTGATGCAGAAGGTGAGCTGAAGAAGGACCATCGTCGGGGCTACTGGGTTCATGTTGATGGCGCGCTTGGGGCATCCTTGATGCCGTTTGTTGAAATGGCGGTTGCCCATGACAAATTAAGTGAAAGTGACCTCGGGCCTTGCTTTGATTTTCGAAATGAAGAAGTCATGTCACTGGTTACCAGCGGGCACAAATGGCCGAGCGCATCCGCCCCGACAGGGGTGTATATGACCAAAAACAAATACCTGATTACGCCGGTTGCAACGCCTGACTACCTGGGCTCCTCGGACACTACTTTCGCGGGGTCCCGAAACGGATTGTCGGCCATGGTATTGTGGAATCTGATTGCACATAAGGGCATTCCCGGCCTGGTTAAAATGGCAGAGGATACGATGACGCTTTGCGCTTATACGGAGAATAAATTCAAAGCGCTACAGCAAGCATTGGGGGATTTTGATATCTGGATGCAGCGTGCCCCTCACGGTGGAACGTCATTTATTTTTCGCAAACCGATCGACCCGATTATGTTCAAGTACTCCTTACCTATTGAAGTTGAAATGACACATCAACCGGACGGCAGTATTCACAAACGAACATACGTACATCTGTTTGTATTCTGGGATCGGGACAGAAAAATGATCGACAGTTTGATGAGTGATTTGAGCTCGAAAGAGGCCTTTGATAAAAATACAGAGGAGGTGATTCCCCCATCAAATAGCAGAAACAACCCTGGCAATGTGCAGCTGCGGCCTAAGTTGTTAAAGCGTTCAAGCTATAAGGGATTCCGGTAATTTAGCTTTACCTGCCAGTCTATGCACCATTGATGTTTATCGGGCATCGACTGGCACGGTGTTGGGGAGAAAAGTAGGTCCCCAAAAAAACAAGGTGTAGACGTTCAGATCTGACAGGTACCGTTTTTTTAGGAGGTGTCTGTCAGGTCAAGTTCAGCCTATGAGCTTTTCCAGATACAGAGGATGCCAAATTCCACTTACCCAGGCTTTTCGTTGTTAACCAGCATGGTCATGAATTTTTCAAACCGCCTTAATCTGGTTTCGGGTTTCTTTGCACTCATCAACCCGTATGCAATAGTATAACGGCTCGATTTAGTGAGGGTTTCAAAAAACTCTTTCGCCTCTGGTTTGCTTTCCAGCGCTGCCAGGAAATCCACGGGCACATCTATTTCACTGACGACATAGGCTTTTTCCCAACGCCCGTCCGCTTTTGCAGCACGAATATGTGCTAGCCCTGGCTCCATCATTCGCCCCTCGCTTATCAAACGTTCCGCATGCTCTGTGTTCCTTTTAGACCAGTTGCTTCCCGATTTTCTGGGGGTAATACGCTGCAGGTAGGCTTGGTTATCCATTGACTTCCTAATACCATCAATCCAACCCCAGCAGAGAGCCTCTATCACAACATCATTCCAGCTTACGCTCTGAAGCCCGGTATTTTTCTTGTATATTTTGACCCAAAGTTCATTTTCAGAGGCATGGTTCTCCTTGAGCCACTGGCCGAGATCTTTCGGTGCTTTGAATGTCATGATTTTCAATGGATGTGGCTCAGGCATCAGATAGCATTCTCTTCGGCATAACGTTTGTAGTGCGCGCATGCGCGTTTTTCAATTTTAGTGTCTGAAGATACATTCTCCACTTTTCTGACTCCATTGAAAAAGTAAAGGGTGCCTGTATTGCTGCATTCGTGGAAAGGGGGGATCGTTGGCTGCCCTCAATTTCTCAACTGTGCTGGATTTAATCCTAATCTTCTTTTGAAGGCGTAACTCATGTGGGCATGAGACGAAAAACCCGATGCATAGGCAATAGATGATAAATCTTTGGCAGATTTCATCATTGAGCGGGCTTTATAAATCCTCCGATCAATGATGTAGTCATGGGGAGATTTGCCTAAACAGGCTTTAAAGGCTCTTGAGAAGAACCCGCTGGAGAGATCGAGGGTATTTGCCAGCTCCTGGATTGAGAGGGGATTATCAATATTGTCGTCAATATAGTTGCAAATAAACTTAAGCCTATAGCCTGTCATATATCTACTGAATCTGTTTTGTTCATTATTGCTATCAAATTCTTCACTGACCGCCTCGTACAAGCTCAAAGCACAGTCTTCCATTTCCAGAGAGCAGACAGGAGTGTTACTCAATAGCCTATTTCTAACTTTATAAGCGTTTTTGATGGCTGATTGGCTAATCGCATTGTTAAAACGATATTGAGGAAAAGCCTCCCCCCAAAACGCTTTGTCGAATGTTAATGTCAGGTATTCCCCTCCAATGTCAGAGGTCGAATAGACATCGCAACCCGCGGGAACATAGGCCAGGCTGTTGGGGTGTGCGAAAAAATCGAGCTTTCTGTCACTCGCAAATGAATGAACGCCTCTTTGATGTTCAAATGCAAAACCAATAACAGAAACTTCGGGGGTGTAAGAAGCGTTGTAGCACCTTCTGGGAAGTAGCGTCAGCTCTAAAGCCTCTGTGCGAAACCGGCGCACAGGTTCTTCGATCATGTCAAATGTGGTTCCGGATGAGTGTTGCATGGACAAATATTACTGCCAGATCTCAAGATTTGCATCGTGAATGTGCTCATTCAGGCATTTTAGGTCAGTTTTTTGAAAGCGTCGTGTCACTGCTGCCTGTTTAATAGGCGCTCTCTCATGTGATTGTAGGTGACCTATGCCGTTATTTGATTTGGAAGAAATCGAGCAAGCTGTACGTTTGGTTCATGAAAGTATGCAGCCAACGCCTCAACACGCCTGGCCCCTGATTTGTGAAGAAGTTGGCGCGAATGTTTGGGTAAAGCACGAAAATCATACCTCTACAGGCTCATTCAAAGTGCGTGGGGCAATCACATTTATGGATTGGCTTAACAAGGCGCATCCTCAAATAGAAGGTATTGTTACCGCGACAAGAGGCAATCATGGTCAGGGGCAAGCCAGAGAAGCGACTGCCGTTGGTTTGAAAGCCAAAATCGTTGTCCCATTTGGGAACTCGAAAGAAAAAAATGATGCTATGCGTGCTTTTGGTGGCGATGTTATTGAGTTTGGCAATGATTTTGATGAAGCGAAACTTAAGGCTCAGGAAATAGCAAAGCAGGAAAGCCTGTTTTTGGTACCTCCTTTCCATCCTCAAATAGTTAAGGGTGTTTCATCGTACGCATATGAGCTCTTTACTGAAATACAGAATTTGGATTGTGTCTATGTGCCAATAGGATGTGGATCGGGTATCTGTAGTCTCATCACGGTTCGGGATGCATTGAAACTGGATACCAAAATCATTGGCGTTGTTTCTGATAAGGCGCAAGCCGCCAAGATCTCTTTTGAAAGTGGCGGCATCCGGCAAACCGCAAGCGCCAACACTTTTGCGGATGGAATGGCTGTGCGGTCGCCAGTCAAAGAAGCTTTTGATATTTACTCAAAAGGTGCAGAGCGGATTGTTGCGGTATCAGATGATGAGATTTCTCAGGCGATGCGTTTGTACTATTCGGCAACCCATAACATTGCAGAAGGGGCTGGAGCGGCATCTCTTGCGGCATTGATGAAAGAAAAAGATAAGATCCAGGACAAAAAAATTGCTGTCGTCCTGACAGGAAGTAATATCGACACAGAGTTATATTGCTCCGTTTTACAATACAAGACGCCGCGTGTGATTTAGGTGGGATGCCTGGAATATAGCGGAGTGTTGACTTCTCTTTCGCAACTCAACTGGACGGCATTCTGTCATTAAGACACAATCAGTAAGATCTATGATGCTCAAATGACTTGCTGATAAACGGCAAACTGCCATCCGGTATTGATAGAGAATTGAGGCAATACAGAGAGATATTTTGAATGTATCCAGTGAATTGCGTCATCCGCTTCATCTTTGTCACGCTTATGTGGGCTCCCACAATGGGCGCTGCCCAAGAGCAAATGAATATCAAGATTGCGATTGGTGAGTGGGAGCCGTTTATCAGCGAATCCTATCCGCACTACGGCATTGTTCCCCATATCATCTCCCAAATATACAAAGAAGCCGGCGTCAAGGTTACCTATGGCTTTTTCCCCTGGAACCGTTCCTATTCCCAGGTGAGGGATGGTGACTGGCATGCTTCTGCCATATGGGGGAAAACGCCGGAGCGGGAGCAGGACTGTCTTTATTCTGATGTTGTTTACACCGGCGAAATAGTTTTGTTTTACCGTAAGGGAGAGCCCATTTCCTGGGACGGAGACATTGAAGCCCTGCGGGGGTTATCAATTGGATTGCCGCTGGGAAGCGCAAAGGCCAAACCATTGGAAGAAGCCGAATCTATGGGACTCATCACCTACGATATCAGTGTCGACCATGTCCTGGTGTTCAAGAAGCTTCTGGCCGGGCGCTTTGATGCCTTGGATGAGAACAAGGCCGTGGGCCTCTACAATCTGCATACTCAATTCTCAGCCCAGGAACAAAACATGGTGACCTATACGGCACCACTCGAATCCTGGGATTATCACATGATCTTTTCCAGGGCCTCGAAGGAAAGCAGGCAATACCGGGAGTTGTTCAATACCGGTTTGCGGAAAATGAAAGAAGACGGACGCTTTAACTGGATGTGGGAGGCGTTTTATCAAGGTGGGTATAACTAGAGCGGAGGCGCAACCGCAATGGAAATACGAAAAGCGATAAAGTCTGATGTTGATGATCTGGCTTATCTGATCAATCTTGCAGGTGAGGGTATTCCGGAATACCTGTGGGGAGCCATGGCCGGGCCCGGCGAAACGGCTTTGGAAGTGGGGGTGAAAAGGGCGGCCAGAGAAGAAGGCGGATTCAGTTACCGAAATGCTCGGGTATGTACCGCAGATGAAGTGATATTGGGCATGCAGGTATCCTATTGTCAGCCAGATCCATATGAGATAGGAAATCTCATGGACTATCCTGAACTTGTACAGCCTCTGGTGGAGCTTGAATCCAAGGTGCCTGGAAGCTGGTATCTCAATGCCATTGCCACCTATGAACAGTATCGGGGAAAAGGCGTGGGCAGACGTCTGATGGATGATGTGGAACAACAGGCCCGAAGCCATGGCTGTACTCAGATTAGCCTGATTGTGGCGTCGGAAAACCAAGTTGCTGGTGAGTTATATCAAAGGTTGGGTTATCGCCCTGTTGAATCAAGGGCCGTTGTTCCATACCCCGGATGCCTGCACGGCGGGGAGTGGGTGTTGATGGTGAAAAAGTTAGAGACTTTAATGGATTGAACCTTTGGATTTAACCGTTGAGTGGCAAAAGAAAGGTCTATGAGTCCAGGAGGGGGAGATGTGTGATCACGAGGCTAACACTAACATCTTGAAGCTGCATGATTGGATGTACACGCTTTTATATCCAGCAGTGCTGGGCACATTAATTGTTTCATTCATATATGGATGGACCGGGAAGCGTGTTGATGCTCCATATAACCTGCTTTTTGCGCTATTTGTGATTTTCTACTTTAGTTCTCAACACGTAGAAAATGTATTGGATAAGAATAATTACACATATTGGGAGTTTGCGTCAGATTTTGTAGAAGTACTGATTATGGCGCCCATGCTGTATGTGCTGGGGTTTTATGATGAGATTCCTGCGCTCGAGGGTTTTCAGTTTAGTTGGTATGCCTTTTACACGTTGCTGACCGTTGCTTTGCTGCTCCCTATTATCGCAAGACTGGCAAGCAGCAAACTCAAATTGTCTTGGGATGCAAAAGAAGCGTGGCTAACGCTACTGTCATTGCTTGCGACAATAGTCGCCATTGCCGGGTTTTATTGGAATACAAGCGTGTGGGTTCTCTCTGTTTTGTATTCTATATTTACGGTTTACCTGCTCGGATTTGTTTTTGGCTTGGCTGAGGGCCGAATCTATAACAGAGGTAAATAATCAGGAGCATCTACAAGCGGATAAGTGCTTGAAACACTCAAGCAGCAAGGCTTTACTAAAACTCAGTACTCCTCAAACTCCTTAAACTGGCTGCTCATTTAATGAGGCAATATAGTCATCGCTGGACTGCAACTCTATTCTAGCACGCTAAATTCGCGATCTGTGATTAGCATACGGCCTCTATCTTCATCTTCTGAATAACTTTATTGCTCATTAGTGCCTTTCTATTTGCCATTACTGATGGGGTTGAGGGCCTTGTAAGCTGTAGGCGATTAAAAGTGTGAGTCATCGTGAAAATTTTCTAACGGTCGACTATTCTTACGGTAAAGTAATATTTCTATATTAAAAAGATAAAAATCTAGTCATTGATTTATTCAATAACTCGGTTTTCCGGGTTTCAAGAAATCAAAGCACTTATCCGTCACACCCGCTTTATATGGGATATCTTCATTGAACAGAGAGGAATCTTCGTGGATTTAGATATTGAGAATGGTTTGGTTAAGCCGTTTTTGCAGGTGTGTGTATTTTTTTTTATTGTTATATTCACGGCTATATATGGGATATTCACATACACGGAATACCAGAAGTTTCAAACCCATAACAAGCAAATTCTAGAACAGGAATCGCTGCTTGTTTCGTTAACAGCAGACAACATTACGCATGATCTCAATGATGTCCGCCAGGATCTCCTTCTACTTTCTCACTCACCGGCGTTATTCGACTATCTCAGATCGCCCTCTGAGTTGAGTCGGACTCGCATAGAGCAATTATTCCTGGACCTTGCAAAGTTCTCCGGGTTGTACGATCAAATCAGGCTATTGAACTCCACAGGAAAAGAGAAAGTCAGAATTGAATACGGTAACAAAAGGGCAAGTGTTATTCCTGAATCCCAACTTCAGGACAAATCACTTCGATACTATTTTAATGAGTCTCAGCAGTTACTTCCGGGTGAAATATATGTTTCACCTATGGATCTGAATATCGAGCAGGAAAAAATAGAGGTCCCCCATACACCAACGATTCGCTTTGTAACACCAGTGTCGCCCGGAGAAAACGAACAACGCGACTTTCTGGTGATCAATTACATGGCCTCACATTTACTTGGCAGATTCGCTCGATATACAGAAAGCAGTTCGGGGAGCCCCATGTTAATCAATGCTCAGGGCTTCTGGCTTTATCATGCGGATAAAGCCAAAGAATGGGGGTTTATGTATGATAACGAAGTCACGCTCGGTCGAGAGTATCCTTCCCTTTGGAGGCAAATTCAGGAAAAAGGTAAAGGCCGGTTAATAAACGATGACGGGGCATTTACTTATGAGACTGTCTATCCTTTTAGCCCCGATCCCGAGCATTTTGATGCGCCAATGCCTAAAGCCAATCAGCTCTCCCGGTGGGTCGTCGTCACGCACATACCGAATGAGAAATTCGGCTTTTCCTTTTTTAACACACTCAGTACAGGGCCTGATACAGCGATTGCCTTGCTGGGATTGAGTGTTGTAGTGAGTTCCCTGCTTTCTTTCTTTTATACCAACACACAATCTGCAAACAGGGCTCTAAAGCAACAGTTAGAGGAAATTCGTCAGGCTGCTGTTGTTTTCGAGAATACTAATCAAGGCATCATCGTTACTGATCCGCTAGGGATAACAACGGCAGTTAATCGCGCTGCCACCAACATTACGGGCTATTCTTCCGGTGAATTGATTGGAAGTAATCCCCGTATTCTTCAGTCGGGGCAGCATTCACCGGAATACTACCAAGAGATGTGGGATCAATTACATACTTGTGGCCACTGGCAAGGTGAGTTAGTAAATCGGCGTAAAAACGGTGAGGTTTTCCCGTCATGGGAAAACATCAATGCTGTTAAAGATGAGAAGGGGAGCATTACCCACTATGTCGCGATACTGGCAGACATTACTGCCCTTAAAGAAGCCGAAGAGCATCTCAATTTTCTCGCTCATCATGATACCCTGACAGAGCTTCCCAACAGGTTGTTATTTCAGGGCAACCTTGAGCAGGCGCTGACGATCGCTAAAAGGCACAATCAATTGGTTGCCCTGTTTTTCCTGGATTTAGACCGTTTTAAGCTGATCAACGATACGTTGGGGCATGCAGCGGGTGATCAACTATTGAAGGAAGTTTCTCTGAGACTTAAACGGAGCGTTCGTGAAGAAGATACCGTCTCAAGACTTGGAGGTGACGAATTCACTATCATTTTAAATGAATTAAATGATCCTGAGTATTTGCACACACTGGCAAGAAAAATTATTGAAGCTGTCTCAAAACCCATGATCATCAACAATCGCGAAGTGGCAGTATCGACAAGTATTGGTATTGCAATCTTTCCCGATGATGCGCTATCCGCCAAAGACCTTGCTCAGGCAGCCGATACAGCTATGTATCATGCAAAGGAGCAAGGTCGAAACAATTATCAGTTCTATGCACCTTTTCTGACAGACAGATTGAATGAAAGATTGTTGGTAGAAAACGAATTGCGGCAAGCATTGGCTCGAAATGAATTCATTCTGCATTATCAGCCTCAGGTTGAGATCTATGGAGGGACAATTGTTGGAGTAGAAGCCTTGATCCGATGGCAGCACCCTGTGCGAGGTTTGCTTTACCCAGGCCAGTTTATCAGTATTGCTGAAGAATCTGATTTGATCGAAGCTATCGGGGAATGGGTGCTTCACACTGCGTGTGTTCAATTACAGTTGTGGCACAACCAAAACATCCATGACACCTGGATGGCGGTCAACATTTCTGGCCGGCAGGTGCAAAAAACCTCAACCATGCAGCGACTGCAAAAAATCATCGAAGCTTCAGGTATTCGACCAGAGGATTTACATCTGGACCTGGAAATAACAGAAAACCTGATGGGGGTTGTTAGAGAAAATGTCGAATCGCTGCAAGCATTCAAAGATATAGGGGTTAAGTTTGCGATAGATGACTTTGGTACGGGTTACTCATCTCTTAGCATTCTAAAACACTTGCCTGTTGACGCTTTAAAGATTGATCGTTCGTTCATCAAAGATATTACCGACAATACAGATGATAGAGCAATAACGGCGGCCATTATCGCAATGAGCCGAAGCATGGGGTTGAAAGTGATTGCTGAAGGGGTGGAGACAGAAGAGCAGTTAAATTGTCTTCGAGAGCTTGGCTGCGACCACGTTCAAGGATATTTAATCAGCAAACCACTTCCTTCCGACCAAGTTACGTCGCTACTGGCTAATCGCCAACCCTTTATTCAACGGTCTGATATAGAGCAAATCTGATTGTTCGGCGGATTTGACTTCCTACTGTCCGGCCTGAGGGGACTATTATACGACAAGCAGGGTTTTGTCACCTTAGCATTTGTGGATAGCTCTCCGTAGATAACGAAGGATATGGGTGGCAGTTATAGCTATACGAAAAGCGATAAACTCTAATGTTGGCGATCTGGCTTGTCTGACCAATCTTGCGGGTGAGGGGATATCTGAATACTTGTGGGGGATCATGGCCAGGCCTGGCGAAACGGTTATGGAAGTGGGTATTGATGGTGAAAACGTTATAGGGCTGACCTAATGCTTCTCTAGCTCTTTAAATGTGTGGCCTTTATCACCTTGTTCTTCTGGGGACTGCCCTTATCAGTGTTGGAGAGTCATTCGGAGTCCTTGAATTTTCTTTATTGTCCCAATTTTTCCTGAAACTTTGTCGAAAACAACCGTACAAGACCGTAGAGACCAAACAGAACACATATTACCAGCCAGACCGTTGCCTGCAGGTCTACATATTTGTCAAAGATCAGGAAGCTTCCAAACAGCAGTATCCATGCAACGATCGACACGCCTGCGAATACTTTGAACGCCATGGGGCGTGTTCTTAAAGATGATGAGAACACGGTATAAATCAGGGCTATTAGAGAGAGGCTGGGAACCAACAATACTAATGCTGCCTCTATAAAAGAGGGGGTGACTAACGCCATCAGTACCCAAAAATGGTAAAACAATAAGATTGGTGAAGTCAGCGCTAGTGCGATAATAAAAAGGACCCTCATGGTCCTGTCGAGTAGTTTATACAACTCAGTACTCCCCAAACTCCTTAAACTGGCTGCTCAGGCGATCTACTTCATCATCAAGTTGTTCTTCAAAAGGTGCATCTTCGCCATTCAGGCGTGAATCGGCTGACGGGAGCCTGATGTGGAATTGAACACCGCCGGTATCCAGGGCGGTGAACTGTACCCGATGGGCAGAGCGTTTGGGTTTGACTTCGATCATCCATTGAGGGATACGACTTTCGCCTGGGTCCAGGAACTGGCTGGGCTGCCGTGAATCCAGCTCGTTAAAGACATGGGTTTTGGGATGGGAAGTGGAAGATACTTCAATCGACTCGACGGCTTTCGCAAATTCCCATTTCAGTTGCCTTGATGAATCTTCCTGCCCGGCTTCCTGTAGGACTGGCAGACCGTCCTCTAATGTTGCCTTGACGACGCGGGTGACCACTTCGCCGCCTTTTAGTGCCAGTCGTATCGAATAGGTGGTTTCCTGGTTAGGGATGTTCTCGATCTGGATGTGTCCCTGGTAGCCTTTTACGATTTCATTGACGAAGAACAGGCCCAAACCTTTTCCGTGGTGCTCTTTTACCCGTCGGGTAGAGTAGCCTAGCTGGAAAATTTGCTCTTTGTCGCTGTCATCAATATGGGGGCCACGGTTGTAAATGCCGAAATGGATGTGGCCGTGATGCTCGTATAAGCGAACCAGGATACGATCAGATTTTTGTTTGTAGGCTGTTTTGTTGGCAAAAAACTGCGCGTTTTTAATCAGGTTTTCCAGCATCAGAATCAAGTGATTCTCGTTGCCTAGCAGGGTAGGAGAGGCGTCCACGACAATCCGGAATTGCTTGGTCGTGATGTCAATGGTGGTTGTCTCTTCGCTCTTGTCGGTATTGTTTTTCTCGATGGGCTTGAGAATGCCATTGATGTCTTCCAGCTCAGTAGTTTCGACCAGGGGACTGAGGGTTTTGAGCAGTGCCGAAGCCGGTGAAAAGTCTGCTTTCACCGGCATGGCGTGGTCGCTTCCTCTATTCAGTATCTGCTGATAGTAATGTTCTTCACACTCAATCAGAAAGTTACCAATATGAAGTGCGATATTGTCAGTGGTTGACAGGTCCAGCAGATCCCAAAGATACCTCATGGCATCCAGTGCTTCCTGATAAGGATTGACCGTCGTCTGCGACCGGTCCGCGTTATCCTGGTCTTCTGAGGGGGGATTGCTCAGTTCTGTGACGGCTTTGTTTAATGCCGTTCTGACTTTGTCATAGCTGATGACGCCGTTATGGCGAACTTCGGCGGCAATGCTTTTAAAGTGGAGGAACTTCTCATCATACTCAATGTACTCAAGCAGCTTGTCACTGATGAAGAGTTTGAGTTTGTCCGCGTGGCCGGAATAAATGTGGGCTCTGGCCTGTAAGGCTTTCTTGCTGCGCCATATATCGTCAATTTCGGTGCGCAACTTCTGAATGTGTAGCTCTATCTGTCTGCGTTGGCGAAAGAAGCGTCGAACTTCCCATAAGGCGATGCAGAAAAAGATGGCGGCCACCGCCCACTGAAATTCCCGGTGCAGAATGAGCTCAGGTGGCTGATAAAACGCAATCAAATGGGGTTGGCTGATGATTAAGAAATACCCCACGACCACAAGTGCCAGAATGCCCGTCATCCAGGGGTAGTTCTGTGTGGTCCTGAGTTTTTGTAGTCTGTCTGAACTGTCCTGCTGGTCGCTGTTGCTGTCAGGAGTGTCCGGTGATCTGTTCATCTTATCGTTTCTCTGCGGCTAAGCCTGTCATGCCTTGATGGGAATCCAACAGTAGGCGCCTTCGTCGCCAAAGGTGGCGATGCCTTTACCGGCTTTGCATTGCTCTATAAAACTGGACTGATTGGCTCTCTCGCTGGCTTGTTCAAAAGCATGCCTGAGTGTCTTGATGTGTTGTCGGTAGTTGGCATAGGTAAAGTTATCGGATTCCAGATGTTCGGCCATTTGCATCGTTGTCACCGGGCGTGGCGAGGCTTCCACCAGTGCGCGGAGGATTTTGCGGGGTGTTGGTGCCAGTGGGCGTTGGGCGTTGGCGGGGTTCATCAGTCGCTCACCATGCCAATAAACGTTCCAGGTGATCAGGTCAATGGTCAGCGGGCCGCTTTGCAATTTTTCCTTACTGTTTTCTCCAGTCTGATCGTGACGCATGGCGTTCTGACGCAACACGGCCTTGATCCGCCAGCACAGGACAGACTCCACATTACTCTGATGCTTGGCGATAAAGTCCTGAGCCATGGATTGCTCAAACGCCTGTTCTTCTATGCCGGTGCCGCTGTGTTCTGAGAGATAAATGACGGGCAGGTCCGGCCACTTTTTCTTGAGTGCCCGGGAAACGGCAAAGCCAGCATGATCATTCCCCCGCATATTGGCATCCAGAATAGCAATATCCGGAATGTCACGGGCCAGGTGTATATGCTGACAGGCAGCTTCAGCAAACTTGAAGACCTGCACTTCATTTGACGTGGCTCCATCGCCAAAATCTGCCTGCTCTAGAACGGGCTTGAACTTCTCAATCCAGTGGGACTGATCTTCCACCCAAAATAACGTCGCCATAATTCAAAAATCTGTTGTACAGCACACTCAACACCAAAGTGTCAGTTTAGCAAGGCTTGCCTTCGGCGTTCGTGCTGAGTCTCCATTTGGTTTGTTTTTATACCTCGGCTTTTGAACTCTATCACAGTTTGGTGGCTTAACCGGCTTCTCATCGTGAAATGTGGCTGGTGAGTTTTATTTCTCACCGATTTTTCACCGCGGTTTCCGATACTTCACCTCACAACATGTCGCAGGAACAGAGTGAATCGGAGGTGTAGCATGTTCAACGAGTTTTTAAGAGTCTGGTCAGACAGTCCTGGCGTCTCTCTATCAATATGGTTGGCAATATTGGTCGTCGCACTTTATCTGGGTCGTGATCAGGGACACAAGGTCCTAGAAGCGAGCGGGCGAACGGTGTTTCGTACCATGCGGATCTGGGGCTTTACGCTGGCCAGGCTGGAGCAACGGCTGTCATTGCGCAACCGGGAGATCTTGTTGGCAGAGGGGGCGAAAGCTGCCGAGAAAGCGATTGAGCGGGAATTTACCCGGGTGAACACCTTGGTTGAGCGGGATCTGAGTCAATACCCCAGTCTGCATCGTGAAATTGCAGAAACCATTGAAAAAATCGAAGCGGACTATCAGAAATCTGCGGAAACAGCCCCTTTACCGCCAGCGTGGGGAGAAGTTGTGGAAACGATTTCCGCATTGCCGACCAATGGCGATGCCACAATGAACAAAATTCTGCAGAACATCAAAGAGGCGGTGGAAGAGTCCCATGAAGAGACTTTGAAAGCCTATAAAAAAGCCAGCTCTGAGAAGCATGCACTGCTCGCTGCAATGCAGCCGGACTGGCGAAAAATGGACAATAAGCTGCAGGTGGTGAATGAAAAAATCACAGGGCTGGATGAGCGTACCAAAGCCATCGACAGTCAGATTGCAACTTATGAGAACATCCGCAAGGGCACAGATGCGGCGGTCAGTTCGTTGGGGTCTTCGGCGTTAACGCAGTTTTTTATCGCGGGTCTGGTGCTGGTGGTGGCGGCTTTGGGTGGTTTGATTAACTTCCAGCTCATCGCGTTGCCTATGTCTGAAATGGTCGGAGGAACCAGTTATATCGGTGTGATGAAAACCTCCGATATTGCGGCGCTGGTGATTATTTTGATCGAAATCGCCATGGGGCTGTTCTTGTTGGAGTCCCTCCGTATTACCCATCTGTTTCCGATGATCGGCAGCATGGATGACAAGATGCGTCGCCGTATGATGGTGATTACGCTGACCATTTTGACGATTCTGGCCACAATAGAAGCCTCGCTGGCCTATATGCGGGATTTGCTGGCGCTGGATCGTGAGGCTCTGCGCCAGTCTTTGACCAGTGTCGGGGCGGGCGGCGCGGTGGACGCGCAGTTTCGCTGGATTCCTTCTGTCGGGCAAATGATCATGGGGTTTATCCTGCCATTTGCGTTGGCGTTTATCGCGATACCGCTGGAATCCTTTATTCATTCATTACGGACCGTATTGGGGGCTCTTGTTATTGGTGCATTGCGCGTACTACGTGTGTTGGTTCGTATGGTTGGCGGTGCGGTGCTGCATATCAGTCGCGTACTGGTCCATTTTTATGATCTGCTAATCATGGTTCCCTTGAGCATCGAAAGGTTAATCGTCCATCGTACCCGGCCGTCAGAGCGTCAGACGGACGCTAAGAGTTTGGAGGAGCCAGGTGTGCCTGAAGAAATAGAGGCCTCGTCGGAAGTGAAAAAGCCTGCGGCAAGAAAAGCCAGATCAACTTCAAAAAGAAAGATTCCTGTTCTGGATGATGAGCTGTCGAGTGATGCGCTACAAAGCCAGTAAATAAAATCATTAGTTATGAATGACAGGAGGAACCTGATGATGAAATGGTTAAAGCAAACGGGTTTTGCGGCAGCGGTATCGATCCTGGTAGCCAGTATGATGCTGGCTGGCTGCGGGGAGCCCAGGCCAACCAGCAAAGCGGTGTATCTGTTGCTGGATACTTCGGGCACTTATACTCAGGAGCTGAATAAGGCTCAGGCCATTATGAACTATTTGCTGGCGACCCTGAACAGCGATGATTCCATTGCGATTGCCCGGATCGACAGCGGTAGCTTCAGCGAGAAAGATATTATCGCCAAGACGACGTTTGACATGAGGCCAAGCACGGCGAACGACCAGAAGCGTCTGTTCAAGCATAAGATTGACGCTTTTGTTGCGAATCTTAAGCAAGGCAGTGCCAATACGGACATTACCGGAGGGGTGTTGCAGGCAGTGGAATACGTCAATGAAACTCACGCCGGGGAAAAGTATGTGCTGATTTTTTCTGATCTGGAAGAGGACCTTCCGAAAGGTCATATCCGCGACTTTCCGATCAAGCTGGAAGGGATTGAGGTGGTTGCCCTGAATGTCACCAAATTGCGCAGTGATAATATTGATCCCAGAGACTACCAGCATCGGCTGGAGAGCTGGCAGGAGAGAGTGCAGCAAGGTGGTGGAAGCTGGCGGGTGGTGAATGACCTTGAGCGATTGGATAACCTTATTGTGGCCCGTTAGTTGTTTCCTGATTGTTTGGTCTCTAAAGCAGAACTCCGATACAAACAGACTCACCTGATAAACGGATATCGGGTGAGTCTGTCACTATCGGCCGCTGTCATAATAGTGTAAAGGTGTTGAGTGAAGGTGTCTGTGTCTAAGGGTTGTAAGAAATAACAGGCCCGTGATGAGAGAGAGCAGGCACATTATGATTCAGGCAAAAGAACTTGCACCAACGCATATTCATTCCCTTGAACTCATGAATGAATTGAGTGAGACGCTGGAGAGTCTGACGGGTGATACCGGAGCTGCCTCATTCGATATTGAGAGTTTTGTGGCTGAAAGAGGGATATTTATTGTTGTCTATGAAGGCGATGTCGCACTGGCTTGCGGGTCCTTTCGACGACATGATGCGTTCAGTTGTGAGTTGAAGCGTATGTATTCCCGCAGGCGCGGCGTTGGCCGGGTACTTCTTAACGAACTAACCAGCAGAGCCCGACAAATGGGCTATTCACGAATTGTGCTATCCGCCCGCCGTGTCAATACCCGGGCAATAGACTTTTATCTCCGTAATGGCTTTTATGAAACCCTTCCCTATGGCCGATATCTGGCGCGACCTGAATCTGTATGCATGGAGAAATATTTATAACGTTCGATTGATATGGTCAATCTGTAGTAATATTTCGCCCAATAAGTGATAGTTGGTTGTTTTTGTTTGATGTTGAGGTGTCTGAAAGCTTTTTATCGATGAGTTTATTTTACGGATTACTGTTAGCGCCGATTGTTGCTTTTGCGTTGGTGCGATTTTTTCGAGTTTGAATGACTAAAATGAAATTACTGAAGACCGAATTTCACCGATTCCTCCATATCGTGATGACGTTCGTGATGATTCAAATACTGATTAGAGACGAATATCGTTCCTGGGATAGTGAAATTATATTGGAGATAGTTCTGAGGTCGGTTTTGGTGTGAGGGGGAGCCTATCTGGGCAGTGCGCTACTTTTGTATGCATATTTAAAAATCAAACCTTTACCGGCTGATAGGCAGATCGAATGGTACTTCTCTCCGGTGATTTGGATAGGTGGGATCGCCTGTATTCTGTTTGTTCTGTCTGTGGTATTTCGTTGATACCGTCGATTGATGGGCGGATGAATTCCTTCGTCATTTGGCGGCAAAGCATAGAAAATTCCTGACTTCCTCGTCACTACTCCGTTCAGCCTATGGCACCTATTTTTGCCAGATCTGTCTCATTTTTGACCAATAGTTCGTTCTGAAACCGGGTCTTTTTGCAATCCTGTTATACGCTTAAAGGGTGTTGATATCGTCAACAGAGCAAAATAACCGGCGACTTTCTCCATATAAAACAAGAAGTCATTAAATGGTGAGGTTAAGGGCCGGTAGCAGCCTGATGCGGGTTGCCCTTTTGTCTATTTTGCAATGCACGCTGTAAAGGGAGTAAGCCCGCAACAGGCTTAAAATTAATAAGGACATAAGAAAGGAATTCAGTATGAGGAAATATACTGCTCTAGGAATGATGGCGTTTTTGGCGTGTAGCTGGATGTTCAATGTAAATGCAGCGGAAGTGGCTGACTCGAGTCGAGCGTCAGTCAAGGCTGTCAGTTCACCGTCATCATATGCCCCTCCCGGATTTATCTCTCTCGCCAATGAAAAACGCTCCATTGCCAGTACCGTTGCCAGGGAGCTTAGTACGAAGGATTTGGTTGATCAACTGCAGCGGAGCCAAGGTAGTGTCTCGGTAAATAATCTGGTTAGGAATGTCACGGGGCTGTCCCGCTCATTTGTTGGTCAGGCGCAGCGGGCGGAAAATCGGGTTCTCAGCAAAAAAGGGTTGATCGGATCCGGTGAAACCCTGCTCGAACTGAGAATTGCTGCACCGGAAATGATGACCCAGTTGCAGCAGGGCGTGGAACCGTTATATGCCTACGAGCCGGATGGAGATGAATCCACCTGGCAATATATCGAAGCCTATGACAGTCGCGGTGGTCTGCATATGCTGGATGTATGGAATATGCCGGATCGACCGATCGTTGTGGTGGATATTAATGCCCAGAAAGATCTTCAGTTGGGCCTGGCAAAAATGCAGTCTGTGTTTAAGCAGGCAAAAGGTCAGTCCTTTCAACTGAACATGGCCCAGGCTGATACCCAGGTCACTATTCTCGATAGTATTCGCCTGAACGATGACGAAGAGCCCTGGATCTCCGGCAAAGCGGAAGTCTATGCCGTGGTGTCCGGTGTGGATCCCAGTCGCGATGAGCCGGCGTTGGACATCGTCGATATGCCTTATCTGGATCACGACGGTAAAACCTATTACCCGAATCAGGTGATTCTCTATTGGGATCGTTATCGTTGGGGGGCTGCCAATATTATCCTGATGGAGCACGACGATAACACCAATTATCAACAACTTGCGCAAAAGTTGCTTTCCGCAGCTGCAGAAATCCTATCTGCACTGGGGCAGCCTGAAATCGGTGCGTTGGTGGCTCTGGGAAGTGGTATCGTGGCTGCCATGCCGGACCATTGGTTCAGTAATGATGATGACTATCTGGATTCGTTCTATACCCTGGAGAAAAGCGTCAATTACGCCAACTATATGGGGGCGGCCGGTAATGCCATGTCCTCAATGCGGCCGTATACGTTGAGTGATAGTCAGTAGCGAATAATGTCATTACGAATAAATCGCGAAGCCTTCGGGTACGCGATTTGAAAGGCCGGTTATCCGGCCTTTTTTTTGTATGAGAAGTGTCTCTTCTTTGACGGTTGAGCTTGCTATGATAGAAAGAGTACGTGTCTATGTGGGAAGTTTTCGCACGCCCCACTAGCCAGTCTGGCGCGCAGGATGAGAGGAGATTCAACACCATGAAGAAGCTCAAGAACGAAAAAGAGCTGGTAAAAAAGGCCATTGAAGAAGGTGTGAAATACGGTGAGAGTCGGGGGGTTGTCGAATTTGAGCCAACTGACTCTGCCAACGAAAAAATTGAGTATATCTATCGGCTGCTGGTGCACGATAAAGTAATACAGCCCTTGCCTGAGGATCAGGTCTCTCTGGTGACGATGAAGCACAAGTTGGCGATATGGGCGTCGAAAATGAAGTGAGGTGTGCTGTTGTTCTCCTGAAAATCTTTTGAAAAAAAGAGGGGTGGTACGTAGGTTGTGAAACACATCGTTCTGTTGGGTGATTCCATTTTTGATAATGCTTCCTATGTCGACGCAGGGGAGTCTGTTGCTGAGCGATTGACTGGCTTGGTGAGTCAGGTTGATCAAGTCACGCTTTTGGCTGTGGATGGTGGTGTGACGACGGATGTTTTCGGGCAGCTGAAGAAATTTCCGGCGGGCGCCACGCATGTTGTTGTCAGTTGTGGAGGGAATGACGCCTTAAGAGTCGCGGATATATTGAACAAGCCAGTATCGAGTATTGGTGAAGGGTTGGATGAATTGCGCAGGATACTTGATCAGTTTCGGTCTAACTATTGCGCAATGCTGAATGCCATTGTCAGACTCAATGCTCAGTTAACCGTTTGCACGATTTACAATCATGTCCCCGAAGTGACAGAAAGGGCCTTAACAGCTTTGGCGTTATTTAATGAGATTCTTCTGGAAGAAGCGGCTGCACTGAAATTACCGGTGATTGATCTGAGATTGGTTTGTCGTGATTTTGAAGATTACTCCTCTATTTCCCCAATCGAGCCCTCTGGGCAAGGTTCCATTAAGATTGCCAAAAAGATTCATCATGTATTGAGTGTCCATGATTTTCAGAGTGGAGAGTGTCGATTGTATGTTTAGTAAGTATGGGGAAAACAATGATCAACGCTGAGGATAACCCCGTCGAGTGGGCATTGTTGGCTTATGAGTTGGAGGAGGTGATTGAACACCTTCAGGATCTTTCGACTCAACTCTCTCAGGCTGGCAGCCTGTCTGAAGAAGAGTTTGTGGTTGAAATGGGGCACGTATACTCACATTTGAACCGCATATGGAATTCCCGGAATCATATCGGTGATATCTCTGATGAAAAGTGGAAAGCGTTTTCACAGTTTCCGAAAGATATTGATCCGGTTGGGTAGGTGGTCAGGGTGTCCGTGGTCCTGGGTAGTTTCGATATTATCTGACCTTGTGCTCTCATAATCTAATTCGCGGACAAAACCTAATCGCAAAAAGTTCATAAGCAGGTGGGATTTAAAGCTCCCTCCTGGATAGTGCAGTGATATCCACAGTGTCATTTATATTCCGCTCCACCCATTGTGGATTATCGCTGAAAGTCACCGATAGGCGATAGTTCTCTTCGTCCAGTTTTTCGTAGGTGATCAGTGTCTCCAATGCCTGGTCGGGAAGTAGCTCCGGCAGGGAGCCTGTTTGCCTGAAGTGATGAGAAACCTCTCCATCGGCTTCCAGTATCAGGTCGATAGAGGATTGGTGGATCGCCTGGTCGATTTTGCTGGCGGTGGTCTGATTCAGTTCCCATGCCAGAAACAGGCAAAGGAGCGAAACCAGTAGCATTACAATTCCCTTGTGACTTTTTCCTTCGGCAGGGAGGCTTTCTATTTCCTGTAGGCGTTTTTCCAGCGCATGATTGGCATGTTTGATGGAATTCTCTATTTCATTACCCAGATTAAGTTTGTCGTTCATTGTTTGTGTCCATGATTCTGGTGTCTGCAGCGCCCATAGGCGTGCCCGTTCCCGGGGTGGATGCATTCCGCGGGGTTGTTTACGCCACTGAAGGTTGGCGTTGTGGAACCGGTGCCCTGACTGGTTTGACTTGATCCGCTGCTGTCGGACTTGGTCGATGTGGATGAAGGTGGTGGTTGAAGTCCGCCTTGAGGCTGGGGGGGTAATGCTGATGCAGGTGGGAGAGTCGTTGAGCTTGTCTGTCCGCCAGTTGATCCTCCAGTGGCGCCTCCAGTCGAGCTTGGCGACACATTGGTGGGTTTTGGCTCTCCCCAGGCACTATTTTGCAATGAGACCATCATGCTGACTGATGTTCCCCACCAGCCCCAAATATGATGGGGGAGTATCTGACTCAGTAACGTCAGCTTCTCAGCCCCGTCTTTGTTCTGTGCGGAAAGCATCAGATACAGGCGTTTTTTTCCTCCTGTAAAGGGCTGGAAAGTCTTGTTGCTTGTGACGATCTGCATCGAGATATCCGGATAAAACATTGAATCCGAGATAAGGTATTTTTCGAGTTCAAGAGGCATGGCGCCGGGGCCCACCGGCTTGAAGTTAAGTGACACTCCATCTGCATAGAATGCTGTCGCGGCGGACGTTCTTAAGGCATCAATCCGGGTCACCAAATCAGTGAGTCGGCTTTTTTCCATGTATCGGTCGTAGCGTGGTATGGCCAGGGTCAAGAGAATGGCCAGAATGGTGATGGCGATCATCAGTTCAAGCAGGGTAAAGCCTTGGCTGGAATGCTTCGTAAGGTGTGCGCTCATATCAACTCCATTCCCTAGAATATTGAAGGCGGCGGATTCCACTATACTTCCCTGGAAGGCATAAATAGTTTAGTACATTGTTCAGGGAAGGGGCAGGCTGGTGTCAAATCAATCGTCGATGTCGTCAGAACAGGGTAATTTTAACGGTTTGCTGGGATTGATTTCTCAAGTGTATCCGGAAGTCGACAAGATCAGGAAGAGTCCTTGTCCATCGACGCTGGATGAGTTGTGGGCGTATCTCTGTAAAACATTGTCGGTGTCGGAAGCCGAGTTGGCCGAAGCGGTTGCGGGGGTTGTGCAAACTCAGTGTGTCACTAGACTCCAGCCAGCTAACCGAAACCTGCTGGAGCGATTTCCGTACAGGTTTGCCATGGGCGATTTTGTGTTGCCTCTGGATGAAACCGAAGACGGCGTGCTGGTCGCCTGTGCTGACCCTACGGATGAAGAGGCACGTAAGCGACTTGAATTCGCTTTCGGTAGTCATCTCACCATGGTTGTTGCCGCACCATCGAAGCTTCAAGAGGCAATTTCACTTGGTTATCAGGTCTCTTCAACCAAGGCAGCAGAATCTATTGGGCAATTGTTGCTGGATAAAAATGGTAATGTGGTTAGCGGAGTCTCTGTTGAGAGAAGGGAAATTCCGACATTGGCCAGAGAGCTTTTGCTTCGTGCAATTGAGATAAAAGCCTCTGATATCCATTTGCAGCCGTTGTCGGGAGGGGCGGCAGTCAGAATGAGAGTTGATGGCGTACTCAGACGCATTATTATTCTGCCTCATCTGGTGGCGCAGGAAATCATCCGATACTTTAAATCCAAATCTGGTATGGATCCCACCAACAACCTGATTGCTCAGGACGGCCAAATGTCCATTCAATTGGGTGATGATGCTTTTGATCTTCGGCTCTCGGTGTTACCCCTCAAGCATGGTCAGCGCCTGGTTATCAGAATGCTCAAGCAAACCAGCGTCTATGGGTTGTCTGGTTCAGGTATGGCGCTGGCTGATATTCAGAGCTTACGCAGGTTGTCGAATAATGTGTCAGGCGTAGTGCTGTTGACAGGTCCAACCGGTTCGGGGAAAACCACGACTCTCTACTCGATATTGTCGGAAATCAACAAAGAAGGAATCAGCATTATTACGGTTGAGAATCCGGTTGAGTATCAAATTCAGGGGGTTTCTCAGGTGGAGGTTAATGAGAAGTCTTTGTCGTTTGCCTCAGCTTTGCGTGCCATTCTCCGGCAGGATCCGGATGTGGTTTTGATTGGTGAAATCCGTGATGCGGAAACTGCACAGATTGCAATGCAGGCTTCGCTGACTGGTCATCTGGTTTTTTCCACACTGCATACGAATGATGCCATCTCTGCAGTTCCCAGATTGGTTGATCTCGGCGTTTCTCCACCTGTTGTTGCGGATGCGCTCGCAGCGGTGGTCTCGCAGAGGCTGGTAAGAAAATTATGTGAGCATTGCAGGCAAGCGGTGACAGAGCCACTGACGTTTGAGGAGACGCTTTTCAGGCAGGCAACTCATATAACCCCTCCTTATCGTGCCAATGGTTGCGAGCTTTGTAATTACTCTGGCTTTCGGGGCCGGGTGCCAGTTTTGGAAGTCCTGGAGCCAGATAGCGATATGGCGGCAGCTATTGCTGAAGGTGCGGTCAGCGTAGATCAGTTGGAGAGAGTGCAGAATACTACCAGGCTATCGCTGCCCAGTGCTGCGGCAAGGCGTATCGTGTCCGGTGAGACAACTGTGAGTGAAGCGGCCAGAGTTGTTGGGCGTAAGTTCTGGTCGTCGTGCGCCCGTGACTATGATGGTCAGATGCCCAGCGCAGGGCAGTTGAACTCCATTGGAGCTGAAGTATCCCATAGTAAGGCAGGTATATTGCTCGCTGGTCAGGCGTCGGCATTCTCCAGTCAATTCAGGCAGAGTTTGTCCTCTGCATGGTTTGATGTCTATATTGCCACAAATCCAGCGGAAGCGAAGGCTTGCCTGAAAGAGCACGACCATATTGTGGTCGTGTTACTTGATATTCCTGATGAGCAGGAGGATGACGCCATTCTGCAGTATGTTAGTGACTATCGGGTTCACATGGCTTGGTCTTTACTTCCCGCCCTTATGCTACTACCCGCCAATCGTCCTGGGATTGACGAAAAGCTGCGTGCTGCCGGGGCTACTTCAAAAAGTGTCTTCAAGCCAGTGTCGGAAGAAGATGTGATTAGTGTGATTACGACATTGATTTAGTATGATTCACGTCTTCTGCAGCTGAATAAATAGCTGTCTGCATAGACTCAAAGAAATGATTTATTTTTTAATTATTGTGGTTCTGGTGCTCTCTGCCGCGGTTGGTTTTTATTTAAAACCCTACAAACGAAAGGCAGAGGCACGCCAATGTTCCTATGGAAATGCGGAGGTTTACAAAGTACTGACTCAAGGGGATGGTTTTTCTGGCTTAAGAGACCTGATGAGCCGAAGCAAGTCGTTCGAAGACCGGTACTTTGTCAGTGTTAGTATTTCCCGGCTGTTTCCAATGAAGGCATTGGAAGACTGGGTGGATGCTGAGCCACAGTCTGCTGATGCTTTGTTGTGCTATGGGGCGCGCCTGCTCGAGTGGGCATGGGAGGCCAGAGGAGATGGGCGAGGACATGAAGTCTCTCGGAGTAGATGGGAAACGTTCTTCGAAAGGCTGGATAAAACCCGGGTTATATTGACCAGATGCGCTGAAGTATATCCAGAGGATCCTACACCCTGGGCTTATCTTATAAAGGTGTCCACCTGGTATTCAGATGAAATGGAGGTTCGCGAACACTATTTTGAGAAAGCGATAGCGAGGGATAAAAATAACTGGGCCGCTCACATGTATATGATACTTGCCTTGTCTAAAAAGTGGGGCGGGGATAATGTCAAAATGGTCGAGTTTGCTGAAAGTGTCGTTGAAGACGCAGAGGAAGGTTCTGAGTTACCTGTTATTCTCTTCAAAGCCTACTATGAGTACTGGAGATACTTTGAGCTTTTCGAAGAACAGCCAGAAGAAGCCGAGAAATTTATCCACTCAGAATACATATTATCCCATGCCGTCATGGCTTATGAGAAGTCTCTTGGATCAGAGAGGCATAAAGATTCTTCTTGTTCGGTACTTGCCCGGCATCATGCCGCTTATTGGTTTTGGTTGGTGGAAAACAAGGAGATTCTTAGAAAAGAACTGATGACCCTCGGTGACAATATTGAAGAAGTTCACTGGTATTGGAATGGTTACGGTGGCGACCTTGACGAAGCAAAAGCCTTTGCGCTGGGGGAGGCACCAAGTCTGTCAAAGAGCGACTTTTGATGCTGGTGTTTGTTCAACCGGTTTTCTGCTGCAATGGTGAGAAGCACCGGGTGATGTAATGTCTATTCTGAACAGGGCCGGATTTCTCCGGCCCTGTTTGTTTTTAAGGTGAAGCCGGCTCTACTGTAGCGTTACCGTAGCGCTGGCCTGTGGTGTGACGGGTGCTGAGCCATCATCATCTTCCACGGTTGCAGTCACCGTATTGGTGTGTGTCGCAGTGTCAACCAGTGCGTCGAAGGTGCAGGTATAACTGTCGCCTGCCTGCGTCGCCGGTTGTAGTACCTGTGGTACCGAGCAGGTGGTGGAGTAAACATCGCCCTGAATCATGGTAATGTCGCCGAACATGTCGTCCATCAAGCTGGAAACCGTCAGAGATTCCGCATCCGAGTCATTGGTGACTGTTACTTCATAAGTTACCAATGCCATGATGGCAGATTTGGTGATACTGGCCGCTGGCGGGGTGTTCTCGATATTGACCGTGGCATCGCTCATGGCAGACACAGGATCATTATCATCATCCACACCGGTGGCAGTGACCACGTTGGTGATTGACGTG
The DNA here is from genome assembly GCF_000376785.1 of Hahella ganghwensis DSM 17046. Taxonomy (GTDB): domain Bacteria; phylum Pseudomonadota; class Gammaproteobacteria; order Pseudomonadales; family Oleiphilaceae; genus Hahella; species Hahella ganghwensis. The sequence continues at coordinate 164,111 of NZ_AQXX01000142.1, read as the reverse complement.
TTGGCGTTACCACTGACTATCGTGGTGACTGAACAGGTATAGGTTCCCCCTGGCACAATCTCTTGCGGAACAGAGCAGTCACCCTGACCATTAAGATCACCCAGCTTGTCATCCGTTAATACATTGATGGTCACTGTATCAACCACTGAGGTGTTGGTGATGGTATAGGTATAGGTGACATTCCCACCTGGCTCGTAGACCTGAACAGGCAGAGCAGTTTTGGTCATGTTGATATCAGACGGGACATTCAGCACAATCACAGTGGCTGAATCGCTGGCGCTGACAGGATTTCCTTCATCATCGGTGCCGGAGGCGGTGACGGTATCAGTTTCCGAATCACCGGAATTCCCAGATACATTGGCTGTGAATTCACAGGAGTAGCTTTGTCCGGGAGCGATAGTGGCGCCAGACATGCAGGTTCCCTGACCATTAAGGTCGCCATGGATGTTATCTATCAGCGAGTTGATGGTGATGGGGTCGCTGCTGGCGGCACTGGTGTTGTTGATTGTGACCGAGAAAGTGACTTGGCCACCTGGTTCAGGCACCTGGGTTGGCGTTGCTGTTTTGATGAGCTCCAGGTTCGGCAGGGAGTCCAGGATGGTCACCGTGGCAGTGTCGCTACCGGACAGGTTGTAACCGTTAGTGTCAGTCCCTGTTGCAGTTACTGTATCTGTTTCAACGTCATTGGCGTTGCCGCTTAACGCAACTGTGAACTGGCAGGAATAGGTGTCTATGCCGCCTGGGTTGCGATCATCTGCCGGAATGGTCTGTGGTACCGCACAAGTGGTGCTCACAATACCGTCGTGACCGGCGAGAGTGATGTCGCCGTAAATATCGTCAGTCAATGTGTTGAGGTAGACAGAGTTGCTGGGATCAATACCAACATTGGTGACAGATACAGAGAAGGTGACGTTGCCGCCGGGTTCTGTCAGTTGAGTTGGGTTGGCGGTTTTGGATACCAATAGCTCAGCCGGCGGAACATCAATTGGCACATTGAAGCCGTCATCGCACTTACACTTGGATGGCGATCCTGGGAAGGCATCGGTAGGGGTCAGGCAAAGCTCGTTGGCCCCAGACTGACGCCAGCTTGTGCAGTAGGGAAGGTTCAGCTTGCCGTCTTCATCTGGGTCTGTACATACAGCCGTTAATGTGATCGTTGGGTGTAATGGGTTGTGGTCGGGTTTGTCAATGTCCCCGCAGGTGTCCTGTACGCCAGAAGGGCCAGAGGTTCCAGGAAACGGGTCGTTGGTACCATCCAGATCAAGCCAGGGAGGATCCGGCTGGTAGGGTAAAGTGGAGATGTTGCATGCGCCACTGATAGCGCCATCCTGCTGAGGGTCGCCGTCAGTGACAAAGTAGATGCCGATGTCATGACGTTCTTTTGCTGTGGTGACCAAGTCAAATGTTGCGGTGAATTCCACTGTGTCGCCTTGATAGGCGCAACCGTCATCAAGGATTTCCAATTGGTAAGTGCCGTCGGGATTGGTGGCGACTCCCGCTATCTGGATATCATTAGCGGAACACTGGACGCTGAAACCTGTGGTTTCCTCCATGCAGTTGGCGTCTACTTGGTCCTGGGCCAGAGTGGGGTGGGTGAAAAGTGTGGAGCTGGCAATTAAAAGCGCTCCGGTGAAAAACTTCCTTTTATGGGGTACTCCTGTTGATGCTCGTACTGAATCCATATCTAATTCCTTCTAAGCGTATGTTTACTACTCCTGACGAAGTCCGGATTCTCCTGTCGGACTTCCAGCAAAATTAAGGTTAGTTCACAAAATGGTAATGTTTTGGAAAGTTTTTAGTAGAAAAAACTGATCAACACTCATCTAAAAAGAACGGTTGTCACATTTGGTGCGGCTGGTGACCGATGGAACCGAAGTCGTTATGAGAAAACACTTGGATCGTCAGCTTTGTTAGATTGAATTGTTTGGATAAATCGTGCTGATGGGATAACTGAGGCGGTATGACAAATGGATGGATCGGAGGTGGTTGGTTCTGTCAGCTGCGATTATCCTGATGAAAATCTTTCTGGAGTCACTGGTATGTATGAGTGGAAGTATAAATCCTATAAAGAATTATCGGCCGAAGAGTTGTTTGAGATTCTGAAAGTCCGGCAGGAAGTTTTTATCGTGGAGCAAAATTGTGTTTACCCCGATATTGATGATCTGGATAAGGTCTCCGGCCATCTTTTCGCGACCCGTTGCGATGCTCAGAATGAGCATCGGATTCATGCCTATCTGCGCATTCTTTCTCCCGGATTCTCATATGATCAGGTGTCGTTCGGTCGGGTGCTGACATCGGCAGAGTCGAGAGGGAATGGCCTAGGCAAAACATTGATTGCAAAAACCTTGGAGATCCTGGCGGCGTTATACCCAGGGCTGCCGGTTAAAATTTCTGCCCAGCTCTACCTGGAAAAATTTTACTCTGGATTTGGTTTCCATGCGGTGTCTGAGCCCTATGACGAAGACGGTATTCCTCACATCGGTATGATAATGACACCTGGTCAAGTTTGACTATTGGCCCCGTTTGTTAAGGCGGTCTGTTTAATCGGAAAGAGAGCGTTTTTCCTTTTCGAAAAATTCTCGGCTGAACAGGCCCTAATCAGACAATACTTTGTTGCGTAATGACAAACATCGTCTACGTTTTCATATAGGCCCGGCTGTTCATCTTATCTCAAGGTGTCCTCAGGAAGCGTTGGATATGATCAGGAGGAACAGGGGATCACGGGCTGATAATAAGTTCCATAAGCGGCAGGAGGCGTCGCCTTGATCGCAGGTGGCACTCCCATAGCGAGGAGGATGCTATGCGCAAGGAAAATGTGAATCTCTGTTGTTCACCGACATCTGTTTTATTCAGTCTCTCTCTCATTATTACGGTGTTTTTGACCGGGTGTCGCACCAGTGATCAAACGGCAGCTTCCGGTGGCTCCGGTCACGACTCCGCTTCTTCTCCGCCTTCTGCCGGATTGCCTTTACCCAGTACCATGCCTCTCAGGGATTATGAATCTGTGCTTTATACCTGGCTGCTGGAGCAGCAGTATAAAGCGCTTGGCTGGAAGCGGGACAAGAGTGTTCGCGATACTGGTCCCTACGTTCGAAATGAGTATTTTGGTACGCATCCTGCCGTGCGAATTTTTTACTCGCCTGAAGTGATTACCTGGCTGGAGAATGGCCGTGAAGGCGACATTCCCGACGGAGCAATGATCATCAAGGAGATGTACCCCCCTCCTGCTGTTTTGTATCAGGAGCTCGAGAATGATCCCAAATATCAGGATGATCCGGCCGCTTATGAAGCGCTGTTAGGGCAGTTGGTGACGGATTGGACGGTGATGGTGAAAGATAGTGCCGGTTCGGCTGATGGCTGGTTCTGGGGTGGGCCAGGGGCCGCCAAGGAAGGGGAAAGTATTGAAGCCGCAGTCGAGCGGCAGCTGGATAATTATTCCCATGCCTTGTATTCAAGCTTTGGTGCGCCCTGCCTCAGGTGCCACGGTTCAGCGGAGAACGAACTGACCTTCAGCACTCTTCAGAACATTGAAGGTTATTATCCAGGTGACTACCCGCTCAGATTTTTTGTGGACAACTCCTGGCGCAATGCGAATCACATCAAAGACTATCCCTTGTCTTTATTAAAAGACGATACTTATGCGCAGACGCTGTTTGATATCCCTGAGCTACAACGCCCCTGGTCGGCAGAGAGTGAGTCTGGATACCAGTTCTTTCTTGATCATCACATGGGGGCGGCAGAGAAAGCCGCCAAGCCTATGAAGAACGAGGCGTTAGCGCACCCCAGCGTCAAATTTCTGAAGCAATTTCCGGAACTCGCCCGGACGGTCAACAACAAAGCCAGGGCTTTCCCTTCCCAGTGGTCTGACCATGTTGTACCTGGGCCCAATGGGGCAGAGGCGTTTATTACGTCCAGTAACTGTTTGGGGTGTCATGGTGGCTTGGGCGGATTGCCCTATGGCGTGACCATGTTCCTGCAGACCGGCCCTAAATACGGAGAGGGTTTTAACGTCTCCGAGTATGGTGAATGGCGTTGGTCGCCGATGGGGCTGGCCGGGAGAGACCCCATATTTCATGCCCAGCTGGAAAGTGAAATGAAATATATTGAGCGGGATGGTGCGGAGCAACCGACTCCTCTGCATGCCTCGGTGGCAGATACTCAGTCGGCGGTAAGGAATACCTGTCTCAGTTGTCATGGTGCGATGGGGCAGCGCCAGTTGGAAATTGATGCGGCAACAGATTCTTCGCTGAATCCAGACTTCAAGGTGGAGTATTTCTATCTGACGGAGAGGCTTTCGTCACAAGATCCGATACCACCGGATTATGCTTACCATAAGTATGGTGAATTGGGGCGCGAAGGCATTAGCTGCGCTGTGTGTCACCATATTGACAACCCCTCGGAAGAGGACGTCAAACAGTGGAATCCCAGTGAGCCGGGATGGCTGACTTCTGCCACGCCTAAAGAACTGGCGTATGGATTGTTCCATAATTCTACCGGCCGGTTTGTTCGTGGTCCGGATAATGAATATTTTGGGCCTTACGACGACGTATCAGAATTGCCGATGGAGCATGTTCTGGGAGCCAAACCGGTATTCAACGAATTTATCAAAGACTCTCAGATGTGTGGCACCTGTCATACCATCAACCTGCCGAATATCGGGAAAAAGGATCATCCTTATCCGGTGCTTGACAGTGCTGAAACCAATCCGGCGTTTGCTGATTATTCTCATTCCATCGAGCAGGCGACTTTCCTGGAATGGCAAAACAGCACCTTTGCCCAGGGTGAAGGCGCACCGGGTTCCGAGTTTGCCAGTTGCCAGGATTGTCATATGCCTTCTGGATTTAAGTCTCTGGACGGCAGTATCGACATTGATCAACTGGTCACCCAGATCGCTGCGATTCAGGATTCGAATTATCCTGCGGCGGAAGAAACGCTGCCTCTGTCGGATATTACGATTCCCCTGAGAGACGATTATAAACGCCATGAACATGTGGGATTGAATGTGTTTCTGTTGGAGATGTTTGATCAGTTTCCGGAAATTCTGGGGGTTTCCAAAACGGACTACATGACCTCTGCCGATAACGGCGTGGATCTGGCAATCGAAAATATGATCCGCCAGGCACAGGAGGACACTATTGATCTTCGGGTCAAAATGGAAGGTATCACCGATGGGCAATTGACTGCGAAAGTCACTGTGACCAACAAAACAGGGCACCGGTTACCGAGTGGTGTGGCGTTTCGCCGGGCGTTTCTGGAATTCCTGGTGCTTGAAGGCGACAAAGTTATCTGGGGCTCCGGAAGAACGAACTCGGTGGGGGTTATCGTGGATGAAAAAGGCGAGCCATTGAAAACCGAATTTCTGCCGAATGCGGAAACTTATCAGCCTCATTATCAAATAATTACCGGTCAGAATCAGGTGCAGATATACGAAGAGCTTAACCGGAATGCGAATAATGAGTTTACAACCAGCTTTGTTCATCGGGTGAACAGTCCCAAGGATAACCGGTTGTTGCCGAAAGGCTGGCGGGTTTCTTCCTTCTTCAGGCCGGAAGGTCAGGTGATGGAACAGTTTATGGCGGCGACAGATCCTCATGGTGTCGGGGATGACCCGGATTATATGGATCAGGGTCCGGATTTTCCGGGAAGTGACACGCTGGTGTACAAGGTTATGTTGCCGAAAGGAACTGACAGGGAAAACCTCAGGCTCAAGGTGAGTATGTTTTCCCAGTCAATACCGCCTTATTGGCTGAAGCAGCGTTTCACTGCAGCGCCTAACGGGGAAGCTACCAAGCGACTGTATTACATGGCCAGTCGGTTGAATCTGCAAGGAACGCCAATGGAAGACTGGAAGCTTAAGCTGCGGGAGGTGGAGGTATCTGTGCCCTGAAGCCAGATCTGAAACTTGAAGTGATGAAAGCCCCCGTCTGAACCCTTGTCCAGCATGTTAGGTTCAGGCGGGGCGTGGTACAGGCTGGGGCGACCGGGCTTCTGGTTGCTGAAAATCAGGGCCAGACTGTGCCCTCTGTGCAGTTTTCCACATAGACTTGGTCGATACGAGTATCGTTCGGTATAAATACTTGGTTTACTTCGGATTTGGCATAAGTCATATGCTGGCATTGCGCGCTTTGACCCGGGCCGACGACAAATTTGGCGCCAACTTTCAAAGTGCAGGAACTGAGTCGGTCCAGTGTGCTCCATGAGGGGCAGATACCGTTGTCTTCCCGGTATTTTGGCTTGGGGCCGTTGGGATGATCAAAGGACCACCAGCTTCCGATTTGCGTGTAACTTTTATCGCTGTTCCAGACCCGGTAAACAGTCATCGGTTGGGTCGCGACATAGACTTTTCCTTCGCATAATTTACCTTCGCCGCTTGTTCCCAGCGCCTTTTGCAGCAAGGCCGGGTCCATGACTTCTATTGCTCCTGAAGGTGGTGGTTGGATGTAGCCGACACAGGCGATGCCATCGATTCCCTGCGTCTCTGGTTTGTCGGCTGTTGGCAGGCTCTCGCAGCCACTGATTATCAGGGCCAGAAGAAAAATTACGCTGAAAATATTTTTGTTGTGCATCATGGGGCATCACATCCTTTTGCTTTGGCTTTATGAATGGCCGGAAATACCTGTCCGGCGTAAAGAATTTAGCTGTGGTCAGCCTTCTTATGCAATCTGTATTTTCGGTAAGGTGCAGGATAAATTTCCATAGAGGCATATAATATAAGTACTCAGTAACGTCGTTTTGGTGAGTCGTGAAATCAATCAGAGTTAAATTTATCGTCGCACTTTTGGCTGCATGTGTTCTGATGGCAGGGATCGTTGCCATACTGACCCCTATCATGATCGAGCATGAGTTTATTGAAAAAGCAGAAGAGGCTCATTACGGCAGATTCAGCCAGGCAATTGGGCGCTATATTGAGAGGCATGGCTCCTGGGGGACGGAACAGGATGCTATGCGTTATGTGCAGATCATGGAGCGTCAGAGGGAAATGATGCCGCAAAGGTTTCCGGGGCGGCAGCCTGGTTATTCTCCGAATATGCCGGGAAGTCTGGATGGAGGTCCTCCTCCGGAGGTTTTCGGGGTTCACGACACACAAACCTTTGAGTTTGTTTTGTTTGATCTTGAAGGAAATGTGCTTCACGGCGGGAAAGATTATCAGCCGGGTCAGAAAGTCAGTCCTGATATGTTTGATGACGCCGACCCCATCATCTATAAATCTTCCGTTGTGGCCTATGCATTGCCAAGTGGTGTTCCGCCATTAACGCCAACAGATGAAGCTCATTTGCATACTCTTCAGGAAACCTTGTTTTTCTCTACTCTCTGCGCTTTGCTGTTGATTATTCCTTTTGGTTTTTGGGAAGGGCACAAGCTGTCTGGTGCTCTGGATTATCTGATTAAAGCGGTCAATAAAATGGGGGCCGGGGAGCTGGAGCAGCAGGTGCCAATTAAATCTAAAGATGAAGTTGGGGTATTGGCAGCTGCCTTCAATTCCATGAACTCTCAGCTGGTTGAGGCCTACAAAAACCTTGAGGAGTCACGTGATATGGTGGCCCGGCAAGCGGATCAGTTGAGAGAGCTTAGTATTCGGGATGAGTTGACGGGTCTGTACAATCGTCGCTTTTTTAATGAAGAAGTGACAGTGTTGCACGCCAATGCCATGCGTTATGGTCATGCATTCAGCATTGTGTTGGGAGATATCGATTTCTTTAAGAAGATTAATGACAACTTCTCCCATGGAATTGGGGATGAAGTTCTGAAGCAGGTCGCTGAGATTCTGCAATCTTCTATCCGCAACAGCGATATTGTTGCTCGTTATGGCGGTGAGGAAATGGTGTTGGCCTTGCCGAGTACTTCGCCTCGGGCCGCTGTGGAAATGATGGAAAGAATCCGAAAAGCCATTGCTCAGTATCCCTGGCATAAAATCGCTGAAGGATTGAAGGTCACTATGAGTTTCGGTATTTGTGATGAGCTGGAAGGCGAGGATTATGAGCAGATGCTGGCGGTGGCAGACGAACAGTTGTACAAAGCCAAGCATGCTGGCCGCAACAGGGTGTGTAGTCTCAGTCACAAAGTGGCGGATTCCTGATTGGTTTTTGTGTGATTGTGCGATTGTCGGGGGTGGCCTCTGAGATTTTTCGAGGCTGGTATGGCCGCTTAATTTAAACCGTATTTTATGTCATCTTTGTCTGTAAAATAACCGACAATCACTTTATACTTTCCGACCTTAAATCCTACTACTAAAAAAACACAATTATAAAGATGCCAATTCGAGATCCCGGTGAGCGATTTTTTCGTAACACCGCGCTAGCCATGTTGTTGTTGGCGTTGTTTGCTTCAGGGTCTGCCACCATCATCCATCTCCTGGAGCCCGAGCCGATGTTGCTCGACCAGACATTGCCTCCGGTAATGACTCTGGTTTACAGCGTTTTGTTGCTGACACTGCGACTGCGTCCGAGCTGGATTATGTCTATTACACGAATCGCTTTGGGTGCCTCTATTGCAGCGCTCACTATTCCTACCTGGATATATGTGGTGGGGGCTTATGGTTCGCCAGGCCTGCGGTTGGTTGATACTTTCCCTCCAATTTCCATTGCATTGATCGTTGTTATTGTTTTGATCATGATATTTCTTCCTGCCAAACAGGCATTTGTGACTGCATCTGTGGCTTGGATAATCGTTGCCTTGCCTGTGTTGGGTTACCTTTTTGGGCACCCGGATGAACTCTGGAGCTCCCGTGGCAAGGATATGGTGATCAGTTTTGGGCCGGCATTTCTGGTGGTGTTAGTGCTGATTCCTTTCCACCGGGGGTTGCAGAATAAGGTGGAAAGGCTGCATGCAGATCATGAGCATATGCAGAGTGTGGCGGATCTTGATCCACTGACGAGACTCTATAACCGACGTGCTTGCGAAAGACATTTGCAACAGGCGCTGATTGAGGGCTGCCGAGTGGGTGTCGTTCTGTTTGATATCGATCATTTCAAAAAAATCAATGATACCTACGGGCATCCCGCAGGCGATGCGGTGTTGAAGGAAATTGCCGAACGCTTCAATCAGGCTATTCGTAAAGATGGATGCCTTTCCCGCTGGGGTGGCGAAGAATTTCTGATGATTTTGCGACGGGTGGACGAGAGCTCCCTGAAAGGAATAGGAGAGAGGTTGCGTCAGGTGATCAGTGAGGAACCGATCGACTGTGTTGGACGTGTTACAGCTTCTTTTGGTGTGACGATGGTCAGGCCGATGGATACCCTCTCCACGATTCTGGATCGGGTGGATCGGGGGCTTTATCAGGCGAAAGCCTCTGGTCGGGATTGTGTGATCTACATGTCTGCAGAGCATTGCCAACAGCAAGATGAATTGTCAGAAGTATAAAAAAAGAGAGGCGAAGGCCTCTCTTTTTAGTGCGGACAGGATTACTCCTGAGGTGGGATCTTCAGGTAAGGGCCTGGCAACAAACCGCGATGCTGATTGTCTATGGTGTTGAAATTGGCTCTGCGTGATAATCCGGGTGTTTTGTCTGAAACTGTGCTGGCAATCTGTTCCACCAAAGCGCCGATTAGTGCGACGGCCAAATCACCTCCGCCGTCGTTAGATGACTCCTCTGCATGAGCTCTGCCTTCCCAAAGAAGGTTGCCGGTGCGGGCATCTACCAGGCGCCAGCGTGATGAGACTACCGCTCTTGAGGAAATCACCTGATACTGTTGCCCCCAGTCTTCAATGGTGACGTAGAGGACGGCGTCAGGACCGATAATCTCTCTGATCTTCTCTAGCGGTACCTGATTCATTTCCACGGGGGTTGGCAGGCCGTTCTGCTTCATGAACTGATCAATGACCGCAACAGGGAAAACATAATAGCCCTTTTCCGCCAGAGGAGCCGAAATGGTGGATAGGAAGGTGTAGGGTGCGTTGACCTCGACCGTATTGTTGACCGGTGGGATAACCAGAATTGAACGCGGTTTGGCCTCCTTGAGGGCTGTGTAGTCATACGGCTGGATCGCACAGCCTGTCATGAAGGCAAACAGCACCGGAAGCAGATAGCCGGCAGACTTAAAACTCAGGCTTTTCATTGCGCGGCCTCCATACCTGCTCGTTCAAGCATGCCGTCAATAAAGGCGGTGGATTCGGGGTAGAGCTTTTTTTCCAGTTCGAATGCCTCGACAGCAAGGCTGGGGTTGCCTTCTTCGGCGTACATCATGCCCAAGTGAGCATACAGTCCTGGAGGGACTTGCATATCCTGACTTTGAGCCTGTTGGATGGTTCGGGTCAGCTTCTCAATCTGCACTGAGGGTACAGCCTCGCCAGGATTGTTATACATGTCATAAATCAGGGGTTCGTATTCTCCCCAATAGTACAGGGATTGTTGTGTCGCACAGCCGACAAGAAGCGAAAGCGCCATCAGGACGATGGCGCTTTTCAGGTTTCCAGGAGTCATTGACCGGAGGTTCCTTAATAGCAAAAGAATGAATCAGTTGGCGCTGATTTTTAGTGCGCCGGACTCCAGGTCGCTCACCATATTATTGACGACCTCGGTAATGGCGAAGTTCAAAACCTTGCCGTTGAGTGTGGCGTCGTAGCCTGCAGTACCGCCAAAACCAACGATTTCACGATTGCTGAGTGAGTATTCACCAGCCCCCTGGGTGGAGTAAATGATTTGAGAGTTGGTGACATCCACCACAGACAGAGAGACCTTGGCATAGGCGACCTGCTCTTTGCCGCGTCCAAGAATGCCGAACAGTTGACGGTCACCAACTTCTTTCCGGCCAAATTCTGTCACGCTGCCGGAAATGACATAACGGGCACCGGAAATTTTTTGCTCGACGCCTGCCAACTTCGCTTCTCTTTCCAGTTCCTGCATGTTCTCACGATCAACCAAATTAAATCGGTTGGTTTGTTGTAAGTGGGTTTTTAAAATGGTTTTGGCCTGATTGCCCAGGCGGTCATTGTTGGAAGAGAACAGGCCCTGCATATAGTTGGAGCGGTTCTGGAAGTTGCCCACCACCAGTGTCGTACGTTCGCCTGCATAGCTGGTACGGTAGGATTGAACCTTCTGTGGCTCAACGGCTCTGTGGCTTTCTGTGGCGCAAGCCGAAACCAGGGTGGCGAGTGCTATCACAGTGATAAATTGCAGTCCTTTCAACGGATTTCTTCCTCTGTCTGTAAAAGGTTAAATAAAAAGAATTAATCAATCATTTTTATATAAAAAACAGCTAGATGCTAGCACGATACTTTTCGCCACGACAAGCTGTCACAACGCACTGCTACAAACTGTCACGCACTCCTGTTAATGGGGTACATAGTGGGGTAAAAAGACCCTTCAGGTTTGTTGTGAAAGCAGGGAGTTCCCTGATTCAACGTCAAAAAAGTGAAGTCGGGAGGAATCAAAGTAGAATGTCACTTGATCTCCTTCGGAGGTATCAAATTCGGCGGGTGATTCGATGATCATCCGATCGTCGCCAAAGTCGGCTTCAATATGCACGCTGGCGCCGAGAAAGTCACAGGCGGTAACCCGCAATGGTAAAGGTAATGGTTCCCCGGAAGTGACTGAAGTGGCGTGGACGTGTATATCCGTGGGGCGGATGCCGACAATAATTTCCCCTTCCTCCTTTTTGGCGAGGTCGATTGACGTGGGCAGAGGGATATCTGTGTCTCCCAGTGTGATGACAGCCTGTCCGGATTGGTAGGACAGTTTGGCCCGAACCTGATTCATCGCCGGGCTGCCAATAAAGCTGGCTACAAATTTATTGGCAGGGTGTAGAAAAACATGCCTGGGAGAGCCAATCTGTTCGACCTTGCCGTCCCGTAAAATGATGACTTTGTCGGCCAGGGTCATGGCTTCGATTTGATCGTGGGTGACATAGAGCGTGGTTTTTCGAAATTGGCGGTGCAGTGCTTTGATCTGGGTACGCATCACACTACGCAGGGCCGCATCCAGGTTGGACAGGGGTTCGTCAAAGAGAAAAACTTCGGGATTACGCACCATGGCTCGTCCCATGGCCACCCGTTGTCGCTGGCCGCCCGAAAGTTCTTTGGGTTTGCGTGCCAAGTACTGATCCAGTTGCAGCATGATCGCGGCTTCCTGCACTTTTTGTGTGATCTCCGCCGGTTTATGACCCATGAGTTTTAGCCCGAAACCGATGTTGTCGTGCACTGTCATATGCGGGTAGAGGGCATAGGACTGGAATACCATGGCAATATCCCGTTTCTTGGGTTCCAGCTCATTCACGACTTTATCGCCGACACTGATAACACCGTCCGTCACTTCCTCCAGTCCCGCCAGCAGCCTCAGAATGGTGGATTTGCCGCAACCGGAGGGGCCCAGAAGGACAATAAACTCGCCATCCTGAATGTCGATGGAAAAATCCCTGATGACATTGACGTCACCGAAGCTTTTCGCAACGTCTTCAAATTTGACTGCGGCCATTTTAGTTTTTCCTGTAATATCAATTTCAATTAAGCGGCTTAAGGTCTGTTGTCGTTTCGGTAATTCCGAAAGGACATCTTGGGAAGACCCTGGAACTATATTTACCCGCTTTCATTGAAACACACCATGCCCTCGGCATAGGATTGTGAAATATCGACAAATGGATTGATGCAACTCAATGCGAGGGTTTCTGTCAGGCGGTACAAGGAAACCCTGGGATCAAGTAATGACAATAAGACTAACCTATCGCCATGGAATCAAACAGTCGTAAGCAAAATGTGGTACAGGAAACCTGTCGCCGATTCGGTAATGATGCCCGACGGATGATGGATATTCTGTGGGAGATTCAGGACACCCTGGGCTGCATTGATGGAGAGGCGATGGAATATGTCGCCGCTGAAACAGGCAGCTATCGAGTAGAAGTGGAAGGTGTCGTGACCTTCTATGCCTTTTTTGCCACTGAGCCTCAGGGGCAGTTTATTATCCGTCTGTGCGAAGACATTATCGATCGTCATGCTGGGATGGAAAGAGTTCGCGAGGCCTTCGAAAAAGCACTGGGAATCAAGACTGGACAAACTACATCGGATGGTCTGTTTTCCCTCCACCTGACCCCCTGTATCGGGATGTGTGATCAAGCTCCCGCCGCCCTGATTAATGATATGGTCGTTACCAGGCTGACTCCCTCCGGGGTTGCCAAAATTGTTCGTATCCTGAAGAAGACTCGTAATCTTGAAAGTCTCAAACCCTCAGCTAAAGACAGCCCTTTCAAACCTGGGGATGGTTATAACCAGCACCCGCTGATTGATTCACCTGTCGAAAACAATATTCGTCTGGCCGGTGAGGTCTTGTTAAGTGCTTATTCTGAAGAAGCAGGTTTGGCGAATGCGCTTCAGCATAAGCCTGAAGATGTCGTGCAGATGGTTCTGGATTCCGGTCTGAGGGGCAGGGGTGGTGCCGGCTTCAGTACTGGTAGAAAATGGCACTTGGCCGCGTCTACAGAGGCTGAAGAACGATATGTCATCTGCAATGCCGATGAGGGAGAGCCCGGCACTTTCAAGGATCGGGTACTGCTGACGGAAAAAGCGGATCTGCTGTTTGAAGGCATGACGATTGCGGCCCATGCTGTGGGCGCCCGGCACGGTATTCTCTATCTGCGGGGTGAGTATCGATATCTTCGGCCTTATCTGGAGCATTGTCTGGCTGAACGGCGCCGAAAAGGGTTGCTGGGCAGGAAAATTCGGAAAGCGGTTGGTGGTCAGCATGAGTGTGAGTTCGATATTCGGATTCAGCTGGGAGCCGGGGCCTATATTTGCGGTGAGGAGAGTTCCCTCATCAGTTCCTGCGAAGGACGTCGGGGAGAACCGAAAAACCGCCCGCCATTTCCGGTGCAATCAGGATATTTGGGATTTCCTACGGTTGTGAATAATGTGGAAACGTTCTGCAATATTCCGCGGATTCTTGAAAAAGGGGCCGACTGGTTCCGTGCCATTGGTACACCCGAGAGTTCCGGCACCAAGCTGCACAGCATTAGTGGTGATTGTCGCCGCCCCGGGATTTACGAGTTGCCCATGGGGTGCACGGTTCAGGAACTGTTGGACCTGGCTGGTGCGGTAGACCCGGCCTGTGTTCAGGTGGGGGGGGCCAGTGGCGATATGATCGGCCGCACGGAATTTGATCGTCGTCTATGTTTCGAAGACCTTCCTACCGCCGGCGCCTTCATGACCTTTACCCAAACCCGGAATATTCTGGAAATCGTGGACTACTACATGCACTTCTTCATTGAAGAAAGCTGTGGTTATTGCACACCTTGCCGGGTCGGGAATGTCTTTATGAAAAAGGGGTTGGAAAAAATTATCCGGGGTCAGGGTGAGCCCGGTGATCTTCAGTATCTACAGGATCTGGGGAAAACCATTATCGAGACCAGCCGCTGTGGTCTTGGGCATACATCACCCAAACCGATTCTTACCTCCATAAAGCATTTTCCATTGGTCTATGCCGCTTTGCTGAAGGAGCGGTCTGATGGGTTGCAGGCAGGCTTTGACATTCAACAGGCTCTGGATGAGTCACGCATTATCGCGAAACGCCGGTCACTTATTTACGACCCTGACTATGCCAATCCGGATAACGCTGACCAGTCATGAAAGCTGGCAGAAAGTCGGAGGTAATGGCGCAGGGAAGTGGGTGGAGTTGACCTGGATAGTGGTTCAGTTACAGGTAGGAGCCGAGAGAGCGGGTAGAGAATAACGATGCCAGACGAAGCACCGAACATCAGTCAGAAATATATCGAGTTTACGGTCGACGGAGAGGTTTACTCTGTTCGAAATGGACTGTCCATCATGGATGCCTGCGATATGGTGGGCATTTATGTTCCCCGGCTGTGCGATTCCGATGGTCTGGTTCCTCAGGGTAGTTGCCGGGTGTGCTCGGTCAAACAGAATGGTCGTACCGTGGCGGCCTGTACTCAGCCCCTGGAGAACGGGGCTGTCATTGAAAATGAGACCCTTGAGATCAAGAACTACAGACGTGACCTGGTGAGAATGCTGTTTCATGAGGGGAATCATTTGTGCCCCATTTGTGAAGCCAGCGGTCGCTGCGAATTGCAGGCAATGGCCTATCGATTGGGGATCAGTCAGGCGACCAAGTATCCCTATCTGCAACCGGTACGCCCGGTCGATGCGTCTCATCCTGATATTGCTCTGGACAATAATCGCTGCATTCTTTGTGGTCGTTGTATCAGAGCTTCCCGGGATGTGGACGGCAAGAATGTGTTCGAATATGTCGGCCGGGGAATTCATAAACGCATTGGCGTTAATGCTGACTGCCTGGCCAATACCGACGCCTCGATTGATGATTATGCCATGTCTCTGGATGTGTGCCCGGTCGGTTGCATCATTCGAAAAGGTGAAGGATTTTTTGCGCCGATTGGTGAGCGTCAGTTTGATTCGGCACCTATCGGGACGCAGGCCCAGAATCCTGACAGTCGGTTGATTCCTGTGAAGCAGTACGATCCCCAGGATGATACCTAAGGTGTCGGAAAAGATGGCACCGGATAAAGTAGAGCCGTTAGATAAGGTGGGCGGTAGATGAGGAAAAAGCGCATTGCCACAGCATCATTGGCCGGATGTTTCGGTTGTCATATGTCCCTGTTGGATATCGACGAGCGAATCATCGATCTGATGAAAGTGGCGGAGTTTGATCGTTCTCCGCTGAATGACTTTAAGAAGTTTACCCGCCGTTGCGATATTGGCCTGATCGAAGGCGGATGCTGTAACGAAGACAATGTCCATGTTCTCCGGGAGTTCCGGAAGAACTGTGATGTGCTGGTGGCGGTGGGGCAGTGTGCCATCATGGGCGGGCTGCCGGTGATGCGGAATGCCATCATGCATTCGGAGGATCCGCTGAGAGAGTGTCTTGATGAGGCTTACAAGGCCTCGCCAAAAGTGATGAATCCGGAAAACCAGATCCCCAATGATCCGGCGTTGCCGTTATTACTGGACAAGGTTTACACCCTGGTGGATGTGGTAAAGGTGGATTACCAGATTCCGGGGTGTCCTCCCTCCGGAGATGTATTGTGGACAGCTCTTTCGGCGCTTATCAAAGGTGAGCCGCCGGAGCTGGACTGGGCATTGATTAAATACGATTAAATACTGACTTATAGACATAACCAGGTTGGCAGGTTCATGGAAAGCCGTAAAGCGCGTATTGTAGAGATAGAGCCGGTTACTCGTGTGGAAGGGCATGGTAAGGTTACCGTGCACCTGGACGAACATAATAACGTCAGTGAAGCCCGGCTTCATATTGTTGAATTCCGTGGCTTCGAGCGGTTCATTCGCGGCCGTCTGCTGTGGGAAGTGCCGGTGATTGTCCAGCGGTTATGCGGGATATGTCCTGTCAGCCATCATATAGCAGCGGCCAAGGCCATGGACATGATCGTCGGCGTCGACCAACTGACCCCTACAGCGGAAAAAATGCGGCGCCTGATGCACTATGGGCAGATCATGCAGAGCAATGTCCTGCATTTTTTCCATCTGAGTTCGCCGGATCTGCTATTCGGATTTGATGCGGCCGCCAAAAAACGCAATATCTTCGAAGTTATCAAGCAGTTTCCCGATCTGGCGAAGCAGGGCGTGCTGATGCGCAAGTATGGCCAGGAAGTCATTCTTCATACGGCAGGCAAAAAAATTCACGGTACCGGAGCGATTCCCGGCGGTATCAATAAAAACCTGTCCCTCAAAGAACGGGATGCATTGCTGGTTGACGTGGATCTGATGATGTCGTGGGCACAGAACGCGGTTCAGGTGGCCAAGAACTATACCCTGGATCATCTTCCGCTGGTCGAGCAATTTGCTAATTTCAAGTCCAGTCATATGTCTCTGGTGAGAGAAGATGGGGCCTTGGATCTTTATCACGGCAATCTGCGGGCTGTGGATGCTGCGGGCAATATTATTTTTGATCAGATGGATTATCGGGATTTCAACGATTACCTGATGGAAGAAGTCCGGCCCTGGTCTTATATGAAGTTTCCTTTTATCAAAAGTCGGGGAAATGTGGATGGCTGGTACAGGGTGGGTCCCCTGGCCAGGATGAATACGGTCAGTTTCATCGATACGCCATTGGCCAATCAGGAGTTTGAAGCGTTTCGGCGCTTTGGGCAGGGTAAGCCGGTGAGTATGACGCTTGGATACCACTGGGCCAGGATGATTGAAGTGCTTCATTGTGTTGAAAAGATCAAAGAGCTTTTACACGACCCGGATCTTCAGGGAACGGATCTGCGCTTGAAAGGTGAGCGTCGTGAAGAAGGTATTGCCGTGATTGAAGCTCCCAGAGGCTCTCTGTTTCATCATTATAAGGTGGACGAAAATGATCAGGTGACATACTGCAATCTGATTGTCTCCACCACTCATAACAATACCGCCATGAACCGGGCGGTGACGGATGTCGCCAAAAAGTATCTTTCAGGTCAGAAAACCATCACGGAGAAAATGCTCAACCATATTGAGGTGGCGGTGCGGGCCTATGATCCTTGCCTGTCCTGTGCAACCCATGCTTTGGGGCAGATGCCACTGGTGGTGGAAGTGCTGGACGCGGAAGGCAAGATCGTGGACCGGGGAAGTCAGTTTGCAGAAATTGAGACGCCAGGTCTGACATGAGTTCATCAAGCGATAAGTCGGCTCAAAATGAGATGATCAGTCATGAGTCAAATGGCCAGACACAAAGAGTATTGGATGTGAACAGAGCAAAAACACTCATCATCGGTTATGGCAATCCCGGACGTCAGGATGATGGCCTGGGGCCGGAATTCGTTCGCCGGGTGGATACTGATTCGTGGTTGGATGTTGTCACCCAGGTGAACTATCAACTGACAGTTGAAGATGCTGTCGATATCGCGAATTTTGAGCGGGTAATCTTTGTTGATGCGGCCCTTGGTGCTGCGAGGAATGGGGTTGACGCCGGATCTGGATATTCCTTCTCGGCAGTGAGTTCTGCTGTTGCCCAGCCATTTGCCAGTCACAGTCTGACGCCGGAAGGGCTGATGGCATTGAGTCAAACGCTGTTCCAGGCGAGTGCGGTTGCCTATATTCTGGCCATTGATGGGTATGAGTTTGATCAGTTTGAGGAGAAGCTTTCCCCGGCAGCAGAGCGTAATCTGCACGAAGCCCTTTGTTATTGCCGGCATTGGCTGCAGGCTCACCCGTTGGAAGGTAGGGTTGAGCATGCATGAATTGTCCCTGGCAGAAAATATACGGGATCTGATTGTGGAGCGGGCTGCAACGGAGGGCTTTCGGAAAGTCGAGGCCGTCTGGCTGGAAGTGGGGGCGTTGTCCTGTGTGGAGCCGGATGCGATGACTTTCAGTTTCGCCGCTGTGATGGCGGATACGCCGGCACAGGATGCCAGATTGGAGATTATTTCCGTCCCGGGTGAGGGGCAGTGTCGACAGTGCCGTCATCGGTGGCAGGTGCGGGAGTTATATGATTGCTGCCCTGAATGTGGAAACTTTGGGATGGATGTTGTTCAAGGCAAAGATGTCAGGGTTAAATCTCTGGCGGTGATATGACAGCAATCGCCGGAAACATAACGTTTCCGGTAATCGGTTTGGAAGAGCTGGAGGCTGAAGGTCGAAAGCTCAAGTCAAGAGTCACTGATAGATAAGTGCAAACTGGGGAGGAGATGATGTGTACAACCTGTGGCTGCAATGGTGCAGTGTCTCATCAGCATGGCCACCATCCGCATGCCAGTCACGATCATGAAGATCAGGCCAGAATTCTGCAGGTAGAGCAGAATATTCTCAGTAAAAATGACCAATATGCCGCCACTAACCGGCAGATGCTGTCAGATCATAAAGTGGCGGCATTTAACTTGGTTTCCAGCCCCGGCTCCGGCAAGACCACACTTTTGGTGAAGACGATTCAGCGACTGAAAGACGCTGCCCGGATAGCGGTGATCGAAGGTGACCAGCAGACAGAACTGGACGCCCAGCGTATTCGCGAGACTGGCGTGTCTGCGCAACAGATTAATACCGGAAAAGGCTGTCACCTGGACGCTCATCAGGTCGGGCATGCCCTGGAACACTGGTCGCTGGATGAACTGGATATTATCTACATTGAGAATGTGGGGAATCTGGTCTGTCCTGCGGCGTTTGATCTGGGGGAGGCGGCCAGGGTGGTTGTGTTGTCAGTGACCGAGGGAGAAGACAAACCCCTGAAATATCCTGATATGTTCTACGCCTCGGACCTGATGCTCATCAACAAAATTGACTTGCTTCCTTATCTGGATTTCGATGTGGAAAAAAGTATCGAGTATGCAAGGCGCATCAATCCCGATATCCAAGTGTTACAGGTGTCCGCAAAAACCGGGCAGGGAATGGATGCCTGGATTCAGTGGTGTCGGCAGACAAAGGTTTCCCCGGCCAGGGCAACGGTCATACCGGGTGAATTCGTATGCAATACTGCCAGTTGATGGTGACGGGCCGGGTCCAGGGCGTTGGCTTTCGTCCTTTTGTGTATCAACTGGCTACGGAACTGGGGTTAACCGGTCAGGTACAGAATAATGATCAAGGAGTGTTGATTGACCTGCGGGGAGACTCGTCAGCACTGAAGCAGTTTCAGTCCCGGTTACGAACCGATATGCCGGCCGCGGCCAGTATAGACTCGATAGATGACTTGTCTGTGGGTGGTGCATCATCAAAAGAGCAGAGTTTTGAAGGATTCCGGATACTGAATTCGGAGGTTTCCCCAACTTACCGGTCAAATATCCTGTCATCGGCACAGATACCGGCTGATCTTCCGGTATGTCGGAAATGTCTGCAGGAACTATTTGATCCGACTGACAGGCGCTATCAATACCCGTTCATCAATTGTACCCAGTGCGGACCCCGTTACACGCTGATTCAATCACTGCCTTATGACCGCTCCAGAACCAGTATGAAAGGGTTCGAATTGTGCGATGCCTGCCATCATGAGTATCAGTCAGTGTCGTCCCGTAGGTTTCATGCACAGCCCAATGCCTGTGCGGATTGTGGGCCAACGCTTTCTTTGGTCGATAACCATGGTGTGCCGATGTCATTGGCCGCCTGTTCTGGTAGTGCCGGCAATGTCCTGAGCGAGATTGTCTCCCTGATCAATCAAGGCTACATATTGGCCATCAAAGGGCTGGGTGGTTTTCATCTGGTGTGCGATGCGCGTCAACCTGATGCCGTGAACAGGCTGCGGCAAAGAAAGCGGCGCCCTGACAAGCCTTTTGCTGTTATGGGGCTGAATACCGCGTCATTGGAGCAGGTCGTGAGAATGGATGCTCAGGTGGCCGAGTGCTTACAGACGGATGTTCGTCCGGTTGTCCTATCAGCTAAAACAGCTGTCTGTGATCTACAGCTTGAGCTGGTGGCACCGCAACTGGCCGATCTTGGGGTGATGCTGCCCTATACACCGTTACATTATCTCCTGTATCACGAGGCTGCCGGCCGGCCAGCAGGATTGGAGTGGCTGGATGCGCCTCATCCCTGGCTGTTGGTCATGACCAGTGCTAATCAATCAGGGGCTCCCCTGGTTCACACGAATGATCAGTGTGTTGAGCAACTGAGTGACATTGCTGACTATTTTGTGCTTCATGATCGGGATATTGTGACCCGCTGTGATGACTCTGTGGTTCAGGCAGGAGTAGCTCAGAAAGGAGTGGAACAGGCCTCGATAAGGCGGGCCAGAGGCTGGGTGCCACAGCCTGTCAGACTGCCTGAAGCTGGTCCATCTGTATTGGCTTGTGGTGGATATCTGAAAAACACCTTTTGCCTGACCCGGGGGAATCTGGCTTATCTTTCTCCGCATATTGGTGATCTTGATCACCCGGATACCTGTCAGTGGTTTCAGGAGGCGATCCGGCATATGTCAGAGTTAACCGGTGTAAAGCCTCAGGCAGTGGCCTGTGATGGGCATCCGGATTTTTTCAGCAGCCGGTTTGCCGAGCGTTATGCTGAAGAGCAGGGTGTTCCGTTGTTTCGGGTGTTGCACCATCACGCCCATCTGGCCGCCGTCATGGCAGAGCAGGGAGTGACAGGGGCGGTGTTGGGACTGACTCTGGACGGCGTAGGTTTGGGCGAAGATCGGCAGGTCTGGGGCGGTGAAATGTTCTATGGAGACTGCGCCCGGCTTGAACGAATAGGGCACTTTTCGGAGCTTTCATTACCTGGTGGTGATGTGGCGGCGAGGGACATCTGGCGTCTCGGGGCTGGTGTGTTATGGTCTATGGGGATGCGGGAGGTTGCCAGGAAAAAGTTTGGAAACCGGCCCATCTATTCTTCTGTGGAGGGTATGATGGAGAATTCCAGTTTCAGCCCTTTGACGTCCAGTGCCGGACGTTGGTTTGATGCGATTGCCGCAATTTTGGGGATTTGTGAGGATGTCTCCTTTGAAGGTCAGGCCCCCATGCTGCTGGAATCTGCCGCCGCGGGAATTCCCTGGCCAGAACCCCAAGGCTTGGTGGTCGTTGACTCTTCCGGCCTGCTGGACATTTACCCATTAATACGACACCTGGTGCAGTTTGCTGATTCCACGGAGGCGGCTGCGGTATTTCATGCAGAGCTGTCAGATGGATTGGTACGCTGGTGTGTAATGCAGGCGGAAATTTATCAGACCAGGAGAGTGGTGGCGGCCGGAGGATGTTTTATGAACCGACTGCTCAGAAAGGCGCTGCGGGATGGTCTGGCCCGGTATGGAATGACGTTATACCTGGCGGATAATGTGCCCTGCAATGATGGTGGTATCAGCCTGGGACAGGCATGGATAGCGCTTTCCAGATTGAATCAGGCAGAGTCGGGAATTCAGGAGTGAGTGCAGTATGTGTTTAGCAGTACCGGTCAGAGTTGAAGAATTAATCGGAGACGATCAGGCGGTCGTGGAGCTGGGCGGCGTGAAAAAGCATATTTCTGTTGCTCTGGTAGAGGATGTACAGGTCGGAGACTACGTGATCCTGCACGTGGGTTATGCCCTGAGTAAGCTCAGTGAAGAAGAAGCCCGGAAAACATTGGAGCTATTCAGGCAGATATAGCTGGTCGGGAAGAAGCAGCTATTCAGGAAGATAGAGCTAATCAGGCAACTTAAGGCGTCGCCGTTAAGTAGAGCTTCGCGGCCGGGGAGCTGAATATATCGAGCGCATAGCGTCGCTATGAGTAATAGGCGTGTGAAATGAAATATGTTGATGAGTTTCGTGATGGTAATGCCGCCAGAGTGTTGGCCGAACAGATCGGGGCAGAAGTTCGGCCTGATCGCCAGTATCGGTTGATGGAATTCTGCGGAGGGCATACCCACACTATCTTTCGGTGCGGCGTTCCGGATTTACTGCCTGACAATGTCCAGATGATGCATGGCCCCGGGTGCCCGGTCTGCGTGCTTCCCGTGAAGCGTATTGATGCGGCCGTTGAGCTGGCTTTGAAGCATCGGGTGATACTCTGCAGTTATGGCGATATGCTCAGGGTGCCGGGATCACAACGGATGAGTCTGCAGAAAGCCAAAGGTCAGGGAGCGGATGTCCGCATGTTGTATTCCCCCGCGGACGCTCTGGCAATCGCGCACCAGAATCCGGATCGACAGGTGGTGTTCTTCGCTATCGGCTTTGAGACCACTACGCCACCGACGGCTGTTATATTGCAGCAGGCCGATCAACAGGCGTTGAGGAATTTTTCCGTATTCTGCAATCATGTGCTGACCCCGCCTGCTATCAGAGGGATTCTGGAGCCAGCCAGGGAAAGCGGACGCTCTATCCTCGAAGGCCTGATCGGCCCAGGGCACGTGAGCCTGATCATTGGTTCGAATCCTTATCGGCAATTAGTTGATGATTATCATTTGCCCATTGTCGTTTCAGGCTTTGAACCGTTGGATTTACTGCAATCCATTCACAGGTTGATTGGTCTGGTCAATCAGGGGTGTTGCACGGTAGAAAACCAATATACACGCGCGGTTTCGGAGCAGGGTAACCTTCGCGCACAGGAATTAATGTCAGAATATTTTGAACTGAGAGAGAGCTTTGAATGGCGAGGCCTGGGCGAAATGCCTGCCAGTGCTCTCCGGATCAAAAAACGCTATGCCCATCTGGATGCAGAGAGTCGCTTTGATCTCACCGACAGTGCTGGGTTGGATAATAAAGCCTGCGAGTGTCCGGCTGTTCTTCGTGCCGCTCTGAAGCCGACGGACTGCAAATTATTTGGCAGGTCCTGTACGCCTGAAAACCCGATCGGTTCCTGTATGGTGTCTTCAGAAGGGGCCTGTGCCGCTTATTACACCTATCGAACAGGGGCGGCCGGATCAGTATAAGCAGACCCTTGTTAACTTTTTAGCTGGAGATCGGAACTATATGAAACCAGACCTGGCTCACGGTGTGATAGAAATGGCCCATGGTAGTGGTGGGAGAGCAATGGCGGAGCTCATCGATCAGCTGTTCCTAAAACATTTTGATAACCGCTGGCTGCAGCAGAAACAGGATCACGCCACTTTGCAGACTGAGGCTGGTCGGCTGGCGATGTCCACGGACAGTCATGTGGTGTCCCCACTGTTCTTTCCAGGCGGTGATATTGGGAGTCTGTCAATCTACGGCACGGTAAACGATGTTGCCATGTCCGGGGCTCAGCCGCTTTATCTATCAGCGGGCTTTGTGCTTGAAGAAGGCTTTCCGCTGGCGGACTTGAGTCGTATCGTGCAATCGATGGCTGCTGCAGCAAGAGAAGCAGGGGTTGTGGTGGTAACTGGTGATACCAAGGTGGTGGAAAAAGGAAAAGCGGACGGCGTTTATATCAACACGACAGGAATAGGTTTTATTCCGGAGACCTTGGAACTCAGTCCCACCCGGATCTGTCCGGGGGATAAAATCCTGATTAATGGGCCCATAGGCAATCATGGGGTGGCAATTCTGTCCCGGAGAGAGAATTTAGCCTTTGAGTCTGATATCCGCTCAGATCTTCAGCCTTTAAACCACTTGGTAGCAGCCATGACGGAAGCCGTTCCCGGTATCCATTTTCTGCGTGACCCTACCCGCGGGGGAGTGGCGGCAAGCCTGAATGAATTGGCGCATCAGGGCGGATTTGCCATGTCTCTGGAGGAGGCTGCGCTCAAAATAGATGATTCCGTCAGGGCTGTGGTCGAGTTGCTGGGGCTGGATCCTCTGTACATTGCCAATGAAGGAAAGTTACTGGCGTTCTGTGCGCCTGAAGATGCGGATAGATTGTTGCAAGTCATGCAGGCTCATCCTCAGGGTAGAAATACGACGGTTATTGGCGAAGTTCAGGTCGGCCAGGCGGGGGTGGTGAGCTTGAATACCCGATTTGGCGGAAAGCGTTTGGTGGATTGGCGGTATAGCGATCCTTTGCCTAGAATTTGTTGATCGAACCAGTATCGAAATATGACAATTTAAGAGTAACCGTTGTTTAGTTGACATATGACAAGAAGCGATAAGGATGTCTGGTTAAAAATCAAGCAAAGCAATCCTCAGGTAGTCGCAGTCGGGAACTGAAGATTTCCATGTTCCACTTTGAATAATAAAAATTGTCATAGTTAGAGGCGATACTATGGAGCACAGGTTGGATATCAGAAACCGAGTGAACTTTACCGTTAAACTGGGGGATGTTTCACAGACTCTCGGGACGTTTGAAGTCCTGGACATCAGTGAGGGGGGGATCGGACTCGAGGACCCCGAAGGCAAGTTGCCGATAGGCGACTTTGTTGAAGTGATTTTTCCGCACTCAATTTATGCGTATCTGGATGAAAATGCCGATACCAGTACGCTGATGCCCGATGATTGCTTCATGCAAGGGTTAGTGATACATACCACCAACGGCCGGGCCGGGTTGATGTGGGACAGCGGTGATGACTTTTGTCTAAGGTTGTTGCCGGAACTGATAGCTGCCTGATCAACACGTTTAGTTGCCAATCTGATCACCTTTAATCTGCGGTTCTGTCCGTCTCCGGGAAGGGCTGGTGACTGGTGATGGTCACCATTTCCGGGTAGGACCTGCATTAATTGCAGTCTGGTTTTCATTTTGGTGTCTCAGGATGACTTTGGACGAGATTGCCCGATGACTGTAAATCCCACTGAGCGGCTGGTCAGTCGCCTCACCAAGAAAACCCTTGCTCTGGTGCTGGCAGGAGGACGCGGAAGCCGGCTGAAAAATTTGACCGACTGGCGTGCCAAGCCTGCCGTACCTTTTGGCGGTAAGTACAGAATTATCGATTTTCCCCTGTCTAACTGTGTCAACTCGGGTATTCGTCGGGTTGGTGTTCTCACTCAGTACAAAGCCCACTCCCTTATTCGTCATGTGCAAAAAGGCTGGGGGTTTCTCAGGGGCGAGTTTGATGAGTTTGTCGAGTTGCTTCCTGCCCAGCAGCGCCTGGAAAGTAACTGGTATCTGGGGACTGCTAACGCGGTATATCAGAATATCGACATCATTCAGGGGCATTCTCCGGACTATGTTCTGATTCTGGCTCAGCACGTCAAAAACCGTGCTGATGTGACGGTCGGCTGTATTGAAGTCCCTCTGGAGCAGGCGCGAGCCTTTGGCGTCATGAGCATCAATGCAGATAAGCGGGTAGAGCGTTTTGTGGAAAAACCTGCCGATCCTGAAACGCTCCCGGATCAACCAGGTCTGGCGATGGCCAGTATGGGTATCTATGTGTTCAGCACCCGGTTTCTGTTGAGAATATTGAAGGAAGATGCCAATAACCGAGACACTGAGCATGATTTCGGTAAAGACATCATCCCTTCCCTGATTCATGAGCACCGGGTATTTGCCTATCCTTTTCGTGAAGCCATGGGTAAGCAGGCGTACTGGCGTGATGTCGGTACCGTGGATGCCTATTGGGCGACCAATCTTGAACTGATCGATGTGACGCCAGACTTGAATCTTTACGACAAGGAATGGCCGATCTGGACCTATCAGGAACAAACGCCTCCCGCCAAATTCATCTTCAGCGATAGTGGAAAGCGTGGCGTCGCGGCGGATTCTATGGTTGCCGGCGGCTGTATTATTTCTGGTGCTTATATCAAGCATTCGCTTTTATTCAGCAATGTTCGGGTGGAGGCGGACAGTCAGGTCGAGAACTCAGTCATTCTTCCCGAAGTGAGCATCGGGCGTTATTGTCGAATTCGGAATGCGGTCATCGATGAAAGAACGGTGGTGCCCGACGGTACTGTGATTGGGGAAAACCCTGAAGAAGACAGCAAGCGTTTTTATGTCAGTGATCAGGGCGTCGTATTGGTTACTCCTGAAATGCTGGGGCAAGAATTACATCATGCAAGATAAAAGACGATCCATCACCCATCTGATAGCTGATTTACCTGAACCTCTTGAGGGGTTGGTTGAACTGGCCGCAGATTTGCGCTGGACCTGGAGTCATGCCGGGGATGAGTTGTGGAAGGCGATGGACAGTAAAATCTGGGAAAAAACCCAGAATCCCTATGTGATACTTCAGAGTATTAGTCATCAGCGCCTTCAGGATCTGGCGCAGGAACAGGGGTTTACCCAAAAGCTTCAGGAAGTGTTGCGTGATCGCGAGCGTTACCTGGAACGGAAAGGCTGGTTCCCTGAGTATCTGCCTGAATCCAGTGTCAAGGGTGTTGCCTATTTCAGTATGGAGTTTGGTATCGGCGAAGCGCTGCCGCTTTATGCCGGCGGGCTTGGCATTCTTGCCGGTGATTATCTGAAGAGCGCCAGTGACCTGCAGGTGCCGGTTGTAGGGGTGGGGTTGTTATACCAGCAAGGGTATTTTCGGCAAATGCTGGATTCGGAAGGTTGGCAGCAGGAGTTTTATCCTTTGAGCGATCCTTCGACGCTTCCCGTTGAGCCGGTGTACAGGACTTCTGGTGAATGGTTGCAGGTATCCATCGAGCTCCCGGGGCGTTCACTATTACTGCGAATATGGCAGGCGCAAGTGGGTAAAGTGAGGCTTTACCTGCTGGACAGTAATCACCCGCTTAATTCGCCGGTTGATCGTGGTATTACCTCGCAGTTGTACGGGGGGAGTGAAGAGATACGCCTGCTGCAGGAGATTGTATTGGGGGTTGGCGGATGGAGAACCATCGACGCGCTGGGGCTTGAGATTAACCTGTGCCATATCAATGAGGGGCATGCAGCGTTTGTCGTGTTGGAGCGTGCACGGGCCTATATGAAAAAGCATAACGTTTCGGCAGAGCTTGCCTGGACGATTACTCGTGCCGGAAATGTTTTTACGACGCATACGCCTGTAGCTGCCGCTTTTGATCGATTTGATATTGGGCTGATTCGGGAGTATGGGCGACTGATCATACGCGATACCGGAATATCCATGGAAACGCTTCTGACTCTGGGGTGTTTAAAGGGGAGTGCTGAAGATGAGCCTTTCAATATGGCTTATCTGGCTATGCGCGGTTGTTTGTGGGTAAACGGAGTCAGTGCTTTGCATGGCCAGGTCAGCAGGCGATTGTTTTCTGCTCTGTACCCCCGCTGGCCGATTGATGAAATTCCAATAACCCATGTTACCAATGGTGTGCATGCTCCTTCCTGGGATTCTGTGTGGGCTGACACTCTATGGACGGAAGCGGCTGGCAAGGATCGTTGGCTGGGAGTTCAGGAATCACTCGGGGAATCTGTCAGCCTTATAGAGGATGCGGAGCTTTGGACCTTTCGTTGTCGGCAAAGATGCGATCTGGTGGGATATGCCCGGGAGCGTTTCGCGTACGAGTTATCTCGAAAGGGAGGGTCGGATGAAGAGCTGGAGCAGGCCAGATGTGTCCTGGATCCCAATGCTCTCACGCTGGGGTTTGCCCGGCGGTTTACCAACTATAAGCGCCCGAATCTTTTGCTGCGCCAGCCTGAGAGGCTGGCGCGTATTCTTAGATGTCGTAACAGGCCCGTTCAGATTGTTGTTGCAGGTAAAGCTCACCCCAGAGACTTAGAGGGCAAGAAAATGCTCCAGCAGTGGGCTGATTTTATGAAGCGAAGCGACATCAGGGGGCGAGCTGTTCTGTTGGAGGATTACGATATCTCTCTAGCCCAGGAAATGGTGCGTGGAGTGGATGTCTGGATCAATACCCCTCGGCGTCCCTGGGAAGCCTGCGGTACCAGTGGGATGAAGGTGTTGGTCAATGGTGGGCTGAATTTATCTGAAATCGATGGCTGGTGGGCGGAAGCCTATACCGATGATGTGGGGTGGGCAATCGGAGACGGGCGCGACGAGGATGTCGAACAGGAAGATGAACATGAAA
This sequence comes from Hahella ganghwensis DSM 17046, assembly GCF_000376785.1. Taxonomy (GTDB): domain Bacteria; phylum Pseudomonadota; class Gammaproteobacteria; order Pseudomonadales; family Oleiphilaceae; genus Hahella; species Hahella ganghwensis. The sequence continues at coordinate 135,984 of NZ_AQXX01000142.1, read as the reverse complement.
CAGAAATGCTCTTTAGCGTACTGGAAGAGCAGGTGATTCCGGACTTTTATACTCGAGAACGGGATGGCGTTCCGTCAAGGTGGGTGGCCAGAATGCGCAACAGTATGGCTCAGCTGGCTCCCCGATACAGTGCCAATCGCATGGTCAGAGAATACGTCGAAGAGATATATCAACCAGCCTCAGTAGCATTCGCACTGCGCGAGCAGGGGCAGTTTGGGCGCGAGATTGTTGCTTGGCAGCGGCAATTACACCGCTACTGGAGCGAGATTCACTTTGGCGAAATGGAAGTGATTGCTAAACAGGAGGGGTTTTCAGTTGAGGTTCAGGTGCATCTGGGCGAAATTTCTGCCGAATGTGTCATTGTGCAACTCTATGCTGACTCCTTTAATGGATACGCCATGACTTCCCTGGAACTGCAGCGTTGTGATCCATTGCCCGGAGAGGTTTATGGATACTGTTATCGGATTGGCGTCAACACTGAGAGGGCTAGTGAGGATTTCACCTTAAGGGTTGTGCCTCACTTTCCCTTGAACAGAGAAGAGGTCGAAAAAGCGTTTGCCGGAGAAAAGCTTGGTTGTCAGGAGGCTGCTTTGGATAGGGAGTTCACCCGTATTCTCTGGGGGCCGCAATGCCTGATATCAGAGCAATTATGAAAAATGATTGCTCTGTTCTCCGCAAAGTTGATTTCCGGCTCATCTGCTTCCTGGAGGGCTTCGGCATTTTTCGGAGCATCCGTAAATTGAGCGGAATCAAGAATATTTAGGAATCTGGGTCTATGATAATGGACAGTCTTTATGCAAAAGCGTAGAGCGTGATTGGAGCCTCTGAGACAGTAATCTGAGGAGTAGTTAGGTAGATATTTCAAGCAATGTTCTGTGCTAAATACCAAGCTGTGCCGAAAAAAATATAAGGAAGCGAGTGCCGCTATGTATCAGACCAATCTGGATATATCACTGGATCAATTGGAGAGTTATCTGCATCAGTTGGGGGAGAGGGTGGGAGTCGCTCTGTCTCCGGATAGTTTGCAGGCTGCTGTTTCTCTGGCCGAAGGGTTGGGTGACGGTGAAGAGGAAGATCTGATGTTTGAATTTGATGTCGAGGGCAAGAGAGTGCCCCTGATACTAAAGGCGTCAGTTTACCATCAGCAGGGGCCGCGATTTTGTCTGATGACCCCCTCCGAAAAGCTGTTTGAGCTAGTCCAGGAAGGCTGATGGCGGAGGTCCTGGTTCTGACTTTGAATCGGGGATGAATATGTTATGGTAGTAATGAAGCCTCCAGGGAATGGCAGGCATTGAATTTTTATCGGAGCCAAGGGAGGTTCATATGTTGAAGTGGGTGCTGTTGATTGCGATTATCGCTGTCGCTGCCGTATGGATTCGCAAAAGCAAGCTGCAGAATAAATATTCCGATCCTGATCACAAGGAAGTTGATCAGAACCGATTTTATGTCAAACCGCCGCATGAAGAAGATCGGATCCCTGACGATCATCAGAATGATCGATACTGATATCCTGACGGCTGATAGCGGCCAATTGAAATGAAATTCGCCGGGATGAGGTGACAGTTGTGTTCTCTCATGCCGGTGAGGCCGACAGGTTGTGGCTCAGATTGGGATCACTGATTTGGTCACTGCTACCCCGATAATGTACACAATGCAGCAATAAGCGCCGACCCCTGCCAGGGCTCGGGCCCTTTTGGTTTTTCCTCTCTTGAGTGACACCGTTCCAAGTACGATGTAGGCAATCAAGGCGATAATCTTGGCCGTCAGCCAGTGATTTGTCAGCGGGTATTGAGCCAGTAGCATGGACAGTCCTATGGCACTGACCAGCAATGTTGTGTCAATAATATGGGGAATGACTTTGGTCAGGCGGCCGTTCAGCAGTGCGTTATCAGTAATAGCGCAGCGAAAAGGATAGAATGGTCAGGCCTACGCATGTGAGATGGATGCTTTTCAAAACACTGTAAGACATATTCTGGAATTCCTTGCCTGCGAACGCGGATGGTCTAGGATACCAAGGTTAAGGCAAATGTGATGCCCTGGGCTCAAAAACAGATCGTGGGCAATGATATTCACTAAAAATACTCGAGAGAATTTCTCCATGAGCAAAAATATTCATATCGAGATCAGTCAGCGTGATTTTGATCTTGGAACAGAAGTCAAACGACTGGTTGGTGATGATAATGGTATTGGAGCTTCCTGCAGTTTTGTCGGATATGTCAGGGATTTCAGCGAGCGGCCTGAGGTTGTTGGTCTGGAGCTGGAGCATTATCCGGGGATGACCGAAAAGTCACTACAAAAAATTGCTGAAGAAGCCTGTGATCGATGGGAAATTGAAGGTATTACCGTTATCCACCGGATTGGACGAATGATGCTGGGAGAGCAGATTGTCCTGGTAGTGACAACCTCTGCCCATCGTGCTGAAGCCTTTGCGGCCTGTGAGTTTGTTATGGATTATCTTAAGGTTGATGCCCCTTTCTGGAAGAAGGAGTTGACCAATGATGGTGATCATTGGGTGGAGGCTCGTGATAAGGATTCGGAAAGGGCTGAAAAGTGGCAGATTGATCAATCACTTAACGGTTCCGATTAAACTTTCCGGGCGGGTATGCGTAGGCGAACCTGCTGGAGTGGTTGCCCCTGACGCTACCGTTAGGCTTTCAGAGGTCTTTCAGTTGTTCCAGTGTATTGATGTTGGTGAATATTTCAGGGCAGTCTGAAAAATCGACCAGTTCCGGATTGAGCAGATTCAGCCAGTTGCGAACATTTTTGCCGCCGTCATTCAGGTATTGTTTTAAAACCGGGTGCGCCTTTGGGCTCAGCAGACAATGAAGGTATTGCTGTCTTTCTCCATCCCAGGCAATTCGGGCAATACAGTCGGTTTGCCCTGGACACATTCGAAGCGCATATTCTCGGGTGAGTAGAGGAGTGTCGCAGGCTGATACTAAAAAGGTGGTTTCCGGAAAAAGGTGCCAGGCACTGTAAAGACCGGCTAACGGACCTTTCAGGGATGGGTTCACATCAGTAAAACAGTTTGGTGTGATCGCCTGATATTCGCGGAGGTTTCGGTTGCAACTGATCGCAATGGTGTCGCAGGTGGGCTGAAGTGCCTTGGCGATATGCTCGGCCAGGGGGATATCCTGCCACTGTAATAATCCCTTATCTTTACCTCCGGCTCGTGAACCTTCGCCGCCTGCCAGAATTAGGCCTATTAAATCAGACAAATTGTAATCTCAACGGTTGCATTAATTGGGAGACAGCTCAGCCTGCCTGAGGCTGTACGCGTTGGCCGATCTGCCCGAACAGGCCTTCAATGCGTGAAAGGGCATTATCGACATCGCGGCTGTAGTCCTTGGGAGACTGGCAATAGCTGAATTTAATACCGTAACGGTAGGTGGGATGAGAGCTGCTTCTGGCGCAGTTCTGAGCTGCTGAAGTCTCGGGTGTAGGAACTTCTGAGATGCTGGTGACCACTCCCTGTATACCGTCTTCAGTGATGTAACGACCGCGAAAACTGAACTCCAGTTTGTCGCCGGGTTTTAGTTTGTGCTCGCTGGTAATGGCCATGCCGTATCGATTGAAGTCGACACACTTGACGCTCAACGGGTGTCTGGAGCGGCTGAACAGACCGACAAAGTTGGCTGTCACCGACAAAAATGGCGCTTTATGCCTGGTTTTTATACGCCGCTCAAAGTGGCGCTGGAAAATACAATCTCGCATAGCCTAAAGAGTGCTTAGTATTGTTTTTATTCCATTTATCTGCCAACACAGAGTCCGATTAAAGGAAGGGTGTTGCTGACAGGGCCTTTCATTGTACATAAACCTTTGTGTAAGGGATACCCCTTATATGTTGCCGTTGAGGCGGCCGGAGAGATGGTTGTAATCAGGTATGAATCAAGCGACCTATCTAACCGGCGAAATAGAAATTTAATGTAAAAAATGTGAAATGTCACACAGAAGTGTTAATTAAGCGGCCTCTTCTTTGAGAAATATTTTCCGGAGAACCGTCTTTGGCATTTAAAAGTTCAGGTTTGCGTCGGTCTTTCCGGCGGCGCCTTTCTGACCCTTTATACTCGGGATCGTTACGACGACGGCGATCCGGCACCATGCGGCGGTCACTGGGTTCCCTTTCTTTGATGGGGGCCTGGGTTGGGGTGGACTCCACCTGCTTGGCCTGTCGCAGGTTAGGGGAGGAGGGTTGTACCACCGGTTTATTTCTTGAGTCGATATTAATCATGTCGGCTAGTCCTTCATAAGTACTGATTCAACCTTTCGGCCGGAAATTCTCCTGAAATTACCGGCTTCGCGTCCGGTTTCTTATCGCCTACACAGTTGCTATCGAGATCAATGGATTGTTCTTGTAATCGATGCTCGAAGTCTAAGGAGCGTCTGAATAAACACCTGCTTTGTCATAGCAGTTTAACGGCTTTTCAGAGGCTACCTGGTCTGGTATCTGCTGCGCGTTAATCAACCTTTGATTTTTCCACGCCCTGTTGTTGTACTTTATATTTTCTTGTCTATGAGTTCTCTTAAGAACCGTTTATCTAAATTCACAAGACTCTGTTCATTTTATCGGCAGGATGCATGAATTCTTTAACGGGTGGTTAAATTTTGCGCGAAAATGTCGGGAGATGCGAGTATTTGGTGAAAAATCCCCTGCAAAAACTGGTTTTTACGCCATGTCGAATTGGTTACACTTCACCGAAAGCAAGCTCCAACTTCGTTATGCTCTGGTTCCTGGATTTTCAGGGTGCTGAAGCATCTCAAATATAATGATTTCACTACCGGACGTCTGTATATCTCATGATGAAGTCTGCCAAAGCCCTACCACTGTCGAGCTTATATAAGCCTTGTCTGACCAAAGACTTTAACTTTACTTCCACTCGTAATCTGGAACCGCTGGAGGGGATTCTCGGTCAGAGCCGAGCTCAGGACGCCGTGCAGTTTGCCATTTCCATGATGGACAGTGGCTACAACATATATGCCACAGGACGCAATGGGCTGGGCAAGCGCACCATGATTATGCGGTACCTGGAGAAGAAACGCTCGGATTCGGTGGCAAGCGACTGGTGTTACGTCAATAACTTTGACGATGTGCGCTCGCCAAAGGTTCTGAGGCTCCCGGCAGGTGTCGGAATGCCGCTCAAGAAAGATATTGAGCAACTGTTGACCCGGTTACAGAAAGGGGTTCCTCAGGCTTTTGATAATGAATCTTATTATGAGCGTTCGGAGCAACTGAAGAACGAGTTGGCGCAAAAACAGGAAAAAGCGCTGGCGCGGGTGGCGAATGCCGCCAAGAAGCAGAATATCAGTCTCACCATTACCACGCCTGGGGGATACCGGCTGGTCGCAACCGACGGTGAGAATGCCTACGATGCGGAATCTTTTGCAGCGTTGCCTGAGAGCAAGCAGCAGGAATTCGAGGATGCGATCAACAAGCTGGAAAAGCGCTTGCGGAATGTATTGCGCAAGCTCAGCCAATGGGAGCAGGAATATGCCGACAAACAGCAGGGGCTGAATGAAGAGGTTGCCCTGGCGGTGTCAGAGCACTTGATTGCGGCACTGATCAAGAAATATTCGCAGTACCAGGAGGTTGTTTCTCATCTGGAAAGTGTTCAGGAGGACATTCTCAAAAATGTGGAAGTGTTCCTGGAGGATGGGGAAGAGCAGGCCGCTTTGGCGGCGGCAACAATGGATAACAAGCTGCCCAGACGTTACCAGATCAATGTTATGGTGCATCACGACTCCACCGGCCATGCTCCGATTGTGGTGGAGGATAACCCCACTTATAACAATCTGTTTGGTGCTGTCGAGAGTGTGACTTATAAGGGGACGGTATTTACAGACTTCACACTGATTCGGCCCGGGGCTCTTCATCGGGCGAATGGCGGCTATTTGTTGATGGATGCCATCAAGGTGTTGGAGCAGCCCTTTGTCTGGGATGGGATCAAGCGGGCACTGCGCTCGGGTAATGTGTCTATCAATACGCTCGAAAAAGAACTGACGCTTTCCGGCACCATCTCGCTGGAACCTGAGGCGATGCCGTTTGAAGTGAAAATCGTTCTGTTCGGCGACCGCGAAACCTATCTGCTGTTGCAGCAATACGATCCTGATTTCAGTGAGTTGTTCAAAGTCGTGGCGGATTTCGAAAGCGAGATTGAGCGTACGCCGGAATCCCAGAAGCTTTACGCCCGTTTTATCACTTCGCTGATTCGGGACAAGAATCTGCTGCATTGTGACCGTAAGGCGCTTATGCGCATTATTGAACACAGTTCCCGGGTGGCGGAAGATCAAAACCGACTCTCCCTGCATGCTGCCGATATCGCGAATCTTCTGCGAGAGAGTAATTACTGGGCTCGTCAGGCAAATGCGAAGATGTTGCATGCTGAGCACGTGGATAAGGCACTGGATAGTGCGGAGTTTCGTTCCAGTCGTATCCGGGACAAGGTTTTTGACAGTATACGTGACGGCACCACGCTGCTGGATACAGAAGGTGCAAGGGTCGGCCAGATCAATGCTCTCTCGGTGCTCCATACCGGGGATCATGAGTTTGGTGTTCCGAGTCGGGTCACTGCCACGACGGCCTATGGAAGTGGTGAGGTGATTGATATTGAAAGGGATGTGAAGCTGGCTGGTGCCATCCATTCAAAGGGAATGATGATTCTTTCGTCTTATCTGGCATCGACTTTCGGCAAGTCAGACCCGATCAAGCTCAGCGCCAGTATCACGTTTGAGCAGTCATATAATCAGGTGGACGGTGACAGTGCTTCCATGGCCGAATTCTGTGCCCTGATTTCCTCAATTGCGGATGTGCCCATCAGCCAAAGTCTGGCGATTACCGGTTCAATGAATCAGTTTGGCGAAGCTCAGCCGGTGGGCGGCGTTAATGAAAAAATTGAGGGCTTTTTCGAATCCTGCTGTATTAAAGGGCTAAGTGGGGTGCAGGGGGTGATTATCCCTGATCAGAATGTCAGTAATCTGATGCTGAACCAGAAAGTGCAGGATGCCTGCAAGAAAAAGCAGTTTTTTATCTATTCAGTGAAAACCGTGGCAGAAGCGATTGAATTGCTGACAGGGATCAAGGTGGGGTACCCGAACGAGAAAGGAACCTATTCCAAGAATACGGTGTATGGGAAAGTTCAGCACCGGCTCAAGCAGCTGGCGGCGATCGATAAGAAGCGCCATTCGTAAGACTCCCGCACCCAGGGTGGCATTTCTTCCTCCGGGACCGCAATAACCGCTAAAGATGGAACTGCGATCCCGGCTTTTCTAACTATCTGTGCTGTCATTGCGGCCTCAAAAGTTGGCTCAAAATGCCAATTTTTCTTGCGCTGGCGGCCTTGTCTGCGTTTTTCTGAGGCTCTCTAGCTTGACGCTGTCACTAGCTCCTCCCCGCATTGGCTGCAATAAACGGCCTCTTTGTCATGGAGTGCCTTCTTGCACTGGGGGCAGTCGACCTGCTTTATATCTCCCCGCAGTACATTGGATAGCTCAGCGGTAAATATGCCTGTGGGGACGGCAATAATGGCGTAACCCATGAGCATGACCATCGCAGCGATGGCTTGTCCCAGATCTGATTGGGGGGAAATGTCGCCATAGCCAACGGTTGTCAGCGTCACGATCGCCCAATAAATGCTGCGGGGGATGCTGGTATACCCGCTCTGGGGGGATTCGATCATGTACATGATGCAGCCGAAGATTGTTACGAGCACCATGACAGAAAAGAAGAATACGGTGATTTTCTGGCGGCTCTGTCGGATGGCGTGCATCAGCAGATTAGCTTGAGAAACGTACCGGGCCAGACGAAGTATCCGGAATACTCGCAATACTCTCAATATTCTGACGACCAGCCAGTATTGGCTGCCGGGAATCAGCAGGCTCAGATAGCTGGGAAGGATCGATATCAGGTCCACAATGCCGTAAAAGCTGAATATGTATCTGATGGGGCGTTCGATGCAGTAAATACGTACCAGGTATTCAATGGTAAACAGTATGGTGAACGTCCATTCCGCCACCATAAACCAGTTTCCGTATTGTTCATGCAAGGCCTTTACACTGTCCAGCATGACGGTCAGTACACTGATCAGAATGCCTGCGATAAGCGCGATATCAAACGCTTTGCCCAAAGGGGTGTTGGCATGAAAAATAATGATGTAAAGCTTTTGTCTCAGGCGGGAACGCTTGATTTCCTCAGCCACATTGGCTCCTTGTTTAGTGTTTTTTCGGATAAATTATCAAAAATTGCGGATGTATCGAAATGTCAGGTTGATACGACCGCTTACCGGTTTATCTGTTTTGGGAACCTGGTGATTCCAGTGATGCTGCATCGCGCCGCCCATAATCAAGAGTGAATTATGTGGTAATTCAATCGCGGACGCCCGGTGGTTACCTTTCTTGGGTTTGATCAGAAATCGACGGGTAGCCCCGAAAGAGTAGGAGGCAATAACCGGGTTGTTGCCTAGCTCAGGCTCGTTGTCTGAGTGCCATCCCACACTGTCCTGGCCATCCCGATACCAATTGCAAAGTACGCAGTTAAACGGCGCCCCTGCCTTGTCCTGGGCGATGTCTCTCAAGTGTTTCAGAATCGGAGGGAAAGGCTCTGGTGCCATTGTCAGTCCTGAGTAGGTGTAGACACAGTGAGGCTCTCCATACCAGGCCTGTAATCGTGGTATGTCTACCAGCTTTCCGCGAATCCTGATGCTGTCTTTACGCCAGGCCAGCGATTGCGTCAGCACTTCATAGATATCAATCTCTTCTTCAATAATTGGGGAAATAAGATTGATCTGCCCCAGTTCAATATCAATTCGGGTCTCAAGCATATGTTCACTGGCAGTAGGTATGTGCGCGCTAACAGCAGACATGCGAGAGCCCGTAGATAGTAACGTCATGTTTGTTCCGCTGAAAATGGAATCTGGCGCGCATGATAACCGGTCTGGGCGATGGGTTAAACGGAAGCGCTTAATGCCGATGTATGGCGACGGGGAGTCTTTTTGGTCCCCAGTCTCCATGACTGGCTTCGAATCGACCTGGTATCCGGGTGCCACAGTTGTTACAACATCCGTTGGCGTCCAGATTCCAGGCACCCAGCCGGTACCAGTCTCTTTCGATCAGGCAGAGGTCGCAATTGGGGCACCATGTGCTACCGCCCCGGGAGTCATGAACATTGCCTGTGTAGACATAATGAAGTCCTTGCTGCATGGCAATATTCCTGGCCCTGGTTAGGGTGGCGGCCGGAGTGGCCGGAGTGTCCATCATCTTCCAGTCCGGGTGAAACGCTGAAAAGTGAAGTGGGACATCAGGGCCGAGCTTGTCGGAGATCCATTGGCTCATTTGCTCCACTTCCTGATTTGAATCGTTGTAACCGGGGATCAGCAGGGTGGTGATTTCAAACCAGACAGAAGTCTCATGTTTGAGGTAGAGCAGCGTGTCCAGAACTTCACTTAAGCCGGCACCGCAAGTCTTGCGATAAAACTCTTCAGTGAAGGCTTTCAGGTCTATATTGGCAGCATCAATGTGTCGATAAAACTCTTCTCTGGGTGGTGGGCACATGTAGCCGGCGGTAACGGCGATGGCTGCCAGGTCATGTTTGTGGCATTGGTCCGCTACGTCCATGGCGTACTCCATAAAGATGACCGGATCATTGTAGGTGAAGGCGATGCTGCGGCAGTCGTGGGCTATTGCTGTGCGGACCAGCTCTTCCGGCATTGCCTGGTCGGCCAGGGTGTCCATTTCCCGAGATTTGCTCATATCCCAGTTCTGGCAGAATTTGCAGGCCAGGTTGCACCCTGCGGTACCAAAAGACAGCACTGGCGTGCCCGGCAGGTAATGGTTCAGCGGTTTTTTTTCGATAGGGTCAATGCAGAAGCCGCTGGAGCGGCCGTAACTGGTGAGTACGACAGCGTTGTCATGCCGCGCCCTGACAAAGCACAACCCTTGTTGTCCTTCTCTGAGTTTGCAGGCCCGGGGGCATACATCGCATTGCAGGCGTCCGTCTTCCAGCTCATGCCAGTAATGGGTCGGATAAAAATCTGGAGGATTTAGGTGAGTCATGATGACCTCCTACAGTTTGCCTTGCCGCATATATCCATTATAACCCTTGGTGCACTCATGTGAGTCTGCACTCAGCAGGAGTTTCCAGTAAAACGTCAACAGATCCTAGTAAGTTTCCCTTATTTATAGATAAATGACTCGCTAGTTGTTTGACCTGTCGGGTTCTGCCGTTATGATGCTGTGGCTAATAGAGATTATAGTGTGTCGGTAATGACCTGTGACTGGTCTGAGTCAATTTAGGGTGAGGTTTTGTTGCATTTTACTGTAAAGAAGATGCTCGTGGTGTCAGCAATGTTTATGTTGGCGCTACAGGTATGGGCGACAGATAGTGCTGGACAGGGAAGCCTTCTGGAGTTGCAGGGGGAGTTGGTTCAAGGCGGTATGGTGATCGGGCGAGCTCCACAAGGGAGTCAAGTCTGGTTGAATGATGAGGTGGTGAAGGTTACGCCGGATGGGCGTTTTGTGTTCGGGTTTGGTCGAGACTCAGAAAATACCCATCAATTGAAGATAAAGTACCCAAATGGCACTGAAGCGCTTAGGGAACTTGAGGTGAAACCCAGGGATTATGATATCCAGTATATTGAGGGTATTTCCAAAAAAATCATGTCTCCCAATGAAGAGGACCTGAAGCGAATCCGCAGGGAAAACTCCATGGTCGCCAAAGCCAGGGCTGGGGCGTCGGTAAGGGAGGACTTTCTGGAAACTTTTATTTGGCCGGCTAAAGGTCCGATCACTGGTGTCTATGGCAGTCAGAGGTTCTACAACGGAGAGCCACGGCGTCCGCATTTTGGATTGGATATTGCGGCCCCCAGGGGGGCAGAAGTGATTGCCCCGGCTTCAGGTAAGGTGGTCCTGGCCCACAATAATATGTTTTTTTCCGGCGGCACTCTGATCATGGATCATGGATATGGCATAACGTCGACTTTTATTCATCTGGATGCCATTCTGGTTGAAGAGGGGCAAGAAGTTAAACAGGGGGATGCGATCGCCAGAGTGGGGGCAACAGGCAGGGCGACAGGGCCGCATTTGGATTGGCGGATCAACTGGTTTAATACCCGGTTGGATCCCCAGTTGCTGATGTCAGAACCGCAACCCTGAAAATACAGTGCATCAGGCGGGCCGTTTATGTTGCCACAAAACGGATTATGAGGTCCTGCATTGAAAACATCCCGGAATGCCTAATGGGCAGTTCGGGGATTATGTGTTACATAGTATAGAGTCAACAGACTCTAACAGGTTGTTGAAAACAACGTACTTAGCTGGCGTTTCTCGACGCAAAAGATAAAAAATAGCCGGGGAAGTTTTAATGAGCGAACTCAACCAGACCGTATATGTAGTTGAAGATGATGAACCAGTCAGAGATTCGTTGCTGCTGCTTTTGAAAGCGGAAGGGTATGCCACCAAAGGATACGGGAACGCAGCGGCGTTTCTGGAAGAGGATGTGGTAAATCTGTCCGGGTGTCTGATTCTGGATATACGGATGCCTGGAATGACAGGAATGGAGCTGCATAAGAAGTTGCTGGAGATGGGGTGTGCCATTCCGGTGATCTTTGTTACAGGTCATGGGGATGTGGCCATGGCCGTGGAGGCGATGAAGCTGGGCGCTGTAGATTTTGTCCAGAAGCCCTATCGGGAAGAAGACTTGCTGGAAAAGGTCAAGCAGGCTTTGAGTATGGATGCTGAGCAGCAGGAGGCGTTGAAATACAAAGAGAAGCTGAAGCAGCGAATTGAGTCACTGACGCCTCGTGAGCTTGAGATTATGGATATGATGATTGAGGGTAATGCCAACAAAGTTATCGCAATCGAGCTGGATATCAGCCAGAGGACGGTAGAAATTCACCGCTCAAGAGTGATGCAGAAAATGGGAACCCATTCTCTGGCGCAATTGGTTCAAATGGTTCTGGCGGCGCGCTCTTAAGCTCTTTGGTATAGGTCTTGTGTATGGCTGTTCAAATGGGGGCGGCCATTTTGTATAGGTGTTTTCGCGTATATTTCGCCCCGGAAGCCCTGACTATAGTCGCAAGTCTAGGCAAAATTTCGGTGGTATATGGCGACAGCAGCAATTAATGTGATCAAGAAGGTTTCCCGTCAAGATCAAATACTGCTGGTCGATGACAATCCCGCTAATCTGAAGATTCTTTACGAAACATTGGATGGTCGCGGCTACAAGCTTCTTGTGGCTGACAGCGGTGAGAAAGCGGTCAGTATTGTCAAGAAATCACATCCGGATCTGATTCTGCTGGATGTTATGATGCCCGGTATGGACGGCTTTGAAGTCTGTCGGGTGCTTAAGCAGGATCCCGAAACCGCACGGTCTTCCATTATTTTCCTATCTGCTCTGGATGATACCGATAGCAAAGTGATCGGTTTCGATGCGGGCGGTGTCGATTACATTTCCAAACCGTTCCAGATAAAAGAAGTCATCGCGAGGGTGGAGACTCACCTCAAAATCCATCGTCTTGAGCAGCAGCTGGAGTGGAAAAATCTCGAACTCCAGACAGATAAGACCAGTATTCTGGAAGCGATGAGTGAAGGGATTTATGGGCTTAATCGCAAAGGTCAGATTATCTTTGCCAATCCTGCCGCCTGTCGCATGAATAGTTGTGAAGAAAGTGAGTTGCTGGGGCAGAGCTTTACTAACCTGCACTTTAATCACAGTCATATTCCAGAGGGCGATAATGAGTACGATCTGGATCGTATTACAGAGCGCTTGCAGCGAGTTTTGACCAACGGCGAGTCTCTTAAAATTGGTCATGCCATGTTCTCAAGGCTGGATGGTACGGTGTTCCCTGTCGCCTTCAGTGCGGCCTCAACCAGCTCGGGAAGCTTCTCTACTCACGCTGTGGTGGTGTTTCATGATATCAGTGAAGAGCTGGAGCAGGAGCAGGAACTGGAGCGTGCCCGTCAAAGCCTTGATGCCCAGAGAGCGCAGCTGGCTCATGTGTCCCGTCTGAGTATGATGGGGGAGATGGCTGCTGGGATTGCCCATGAGGTCAATCAACCGTTAACGGCCATCGTTAATTATGTCCGTCTTGCTGCCAGGATCTCAAAAGCGGAGGATCTGGACAGGGAGTCAATGACCAGTACGCTGGAAAAAATTGAAAGTCAGTGCTTGCGTGCCAGTCAGGTTATTCAGCATATTCGGGACTTTGTGAAGAAGCCTTTGCAGGGCAAGGAAATTGTGACTGGTGAGCAACTGGCTCACGATATCATCGAATTAGCGGAAATTGAGGCCAAGGAGCATGGCATCGAATTGGTGACCAAGGTTGCAGAAAATCTGCCTAATCTGAATGTGGAGGAGATCCAGGTTCAGCAGGTTGCGTTGAATCTTCTGAGAAACGGAATGGAAGCAATGGAGCAGGCGGGTGTCGAGGGCACCATAGATTTTTCTGTCCAGGTGTTAGAGGGGTCAAACAAAGTGCGGTTTGATGTCTCAGATGCTGGCCCTGGGGTGAAAGAGGAGTTCAGGGAGAGTCTGTTCAGTCCTTTCTTTACAACGAAAAAATCAGGCATGGGTATTGGTCTTACCCTGTGTCAGTCCATTATTCATTCGCATGGTGGTGAGATTGGCTATCAGCCTAACGAGCTGGGTGGCAGTACCTTTTATTTTCTACTGCCGATTGCTGAATAGCTCGCGCCACATAGCCAATCTGTTATTTTCCTTTCGTTCGGTGCTTGTGCTTTAGGCTATTGTGATCCCGGCCATAGGTTTTACCAGTAGGCCGGCCCGTTGTCCTGGTCCGACTTTGGAGTTGGGGAACACAATATACAGAGACTCTTCACCTATCCGGTATTCGGTATTGGCGTCGCGCCAAATAACGTATCCGGACGTCAGCTCTGTAAAGTTGGCAGTGTCTTCTTCAATGCACAATTCAAATGAAGCGCCGGTATTGGTGATTTCGTCGACAACCTGAAACTGAATCGGGAGTTTGTCCGGCAAGGTGTTGTATGAATCTCTCTGAAGCAGCCGTCGGATTGTTTCGCTAATCCCTTTAAGTCTGTCGAGGTCATTTTGTCCAAATGGGGCGACCTTGCCCAGCTCTACAGTGAAGCTCTCGGCGCCAAAAGTGGCCGCTGTCCAGCCTGAGAATGTGGTAGATGGCTTATTTTGCAAAAGAATGGCTTGGATGTCGCTGTGCCCCAGTAGATGAATGTGTGTAGGGGAGCAGGTGCGGGCAGGTAGATACGGATATATCGCGAACTTCTCGAAGAACGAGTCGCGAATTGCTGTGTGCAGATCGTAGTGGATGCTGTGTCCTGCATCGCTGAGGAACGCCTTTGTCTGAGCCATAATGAGTCTGGCTCGTGTGTGTTCGATGTCGTTTGTGGGCGTTGCGGTATCATGAGTCGTGAACAGGCGGTTCAGGTTTGAATCTACGAAGCGCTCGCCGGCATTCATCGCTTCGGGATTGCCAAGAATAAACAGGCAATCGATTTTGGGAATTAATCGTCCCGCGATGATATCGTCTACCAGTTGATTTACTAATTCTATTGGGGCTGTCTCGTTGCCATGCACGCCAGCGGAAATGACGACTTTGTTGCTGGTTCCCTCTGGAGTTCTGAAGATCAGAAAGCCTGTATCAGGAATGTTGATTGTACCGAAATCCAGCGACAAAACCGGCGTTGCCGGTTTGTCGTGGTTCAGAGTCTGGTGGAGAAAATCAGGGTGAGGGGCAAACAGTGTATTCATAAACAGGGGAGTGATACTCCGGTTATTTGGCTTCTGCAGGCTTCATATGAGCCATCATTTTGTTTTCCAGGTGTTTGAAGAGGTAAATGATACTGAAAGAAATAAGGAGATAAACAAAAGCCACAAATATAAAGGCCTCGAACGGTGCATAGTAACGGGAATAAATGTTGTAGGCTGCACCTGTCAAGTCAAGAATAGTGACGGTAGAGGCAATGGCGCTGGCGTGGAGCATGAAGATGACTTCATTGCTGTACGCCGGCAGTGCGCGGCGAAATGCGCTGGGTACGATGATTCTATGGGTTCTTTTCCACCAGCTCATACCGTAGGCTTTAGCTGCCTCGATTTCGCCTCTTGGTGTGGTGACTATAGCGCCCCTGAGAATTTCAGTGGTATAGGCCGCAGTATTTAGAACGAAGGCAATGAGGGCTGGATAGAAGGCTTCTTTAAAAACAGGCCACAGGAAAGTGTCTTGCAGTGTGAAGCTGGAGCCATAATAGATCAGGTAAAGCTGGACTATCAAAGGTGTGCCACGAAATACATAAGTGAACAGCCAAACTGGGCGTGACAGATATGGATTGTCGCTTGAGCGCATCAAGGCCAGGGGAAATGACAGTAACAGGCCAATGACAAGTGATAGAAATACCAGTTGAACCGTTTGGGTCAGTCCGCCCCAGTATTCCACGAAAGTGGACAGCTTGAATACGCTGTTGCTGGATAATATTTGTTCTAACCATTCCATGATATAAACCTCACCCCTTAACTACGCCAGTGCTGTAACGGCGTTCCATGGTCTTGATAAACCACTCTGAAACAGTGGTTAATGCCAGGTATACCAGCACTACGGGAATAAAAAACTTGAATGGTTGGTGTACAGCCTTGGAGGCCTCTGTCGCCAGACGGACCATGTCGGCAAGGCCAATAACGGATACCAGGGCAGTAGTTTTCAGCATGACCAGCCAGTTGTTGCCAAGTCCGGGGAGTGCGTGGCGCATCATCTGGGGAAACATGACCCGGGTGAAAACCTGCCATTTGGACATGCCATAGGCATAGCCTGCTTCAATCTGTCCTTTGTCTACTGCCAGAAAGGCGCCTCTGAAGGTTTCGGTCATATAGGCGCCAAATATGAATCCAATGGCAATGACACCTGCTACAAACTGGTCAATATTGATGAATATGTCGATCTCAAATTGCACAAACAACCAATCGGTAAAGTTGTTGATCAGGACTTGTCCGCCGAAATAAATCAGCATCATCAATACCAGATCGGGAACGCCGCGGATGATCGTGGTGTAGAGCGTGCCAACTCCTCTGGAGACGGGGTTATTGGATAACTTGGCTGACGCTCCCAGCAGGCCCAGTAACAGTGCCAGTATCAGGGAAAGAAAGCCGACCTCAATGGTGATGATGGCACCTTTGAAGATTGAGGGTCCGTAGCCGTGGAAATCGAACAGGTATTCAATCATGTTGTTACGCTCTTAGAAGCCCGGCCCAAAAAAACTGGGCCGGGTAATTGGACGGTTAAATCTTGATGTCGTAAGTGAAGTATTTCTTCATGATGGTGTCGTAGGTGCCATTCTTTTTCAGCTTGTCCAGAGCTGCGTTGAATTTGGCCGCCAGTTCTTTGTCACGCTTACGGAATGCCATGCCGATGCCTTCACCCAGTTGGAAGCGCTCGCCGATCTGGTCGTATTTGTCATCGTTCATGATGGTTTGTTCGCCAACTGGGAAGTCCAGTACAACAACGTCCAGGCGTCCGCCCTGTAAGTCTAAAACCAGGTCGTCTGCGGTGCTGTAGCGCTTGATGTCAGCGACAGAACCGAAGTTTTCAGTGGCGTAATTGTCTTGAACAGTGCCGCGCTGAACGCCGATGGTTTTACCGTTCAGGGCGTCTTTGGAAGTAACGTCCAGTGAGGCGTTTTCTTTTTTGCCGAACCACGCTGTCGGGGTGTTGTAGTACCCTTCAGAGAAAAGGACTTTCTCTGCGCGCTCAGCGGTAATGGACATGGAAGACATGATCGCGTCGTATTTACGTGCGAGCAAGCCTGGAATGATGCCGTCCCAGGCTTGAACGATCCATTCACACTTGGCTTTGATTTCTTCGCAGGCAGCATTACCCAGCTCAACTTCAAAACCGGTCAGGGTGCCGTCTGGCTTTTTGTACTCGAACGGCTCATATGGTACGTCAACAGCGATACGAACGGTGTCCCATTTGTCTGCCAGTGCCTGGCCGGCAACCAGTGACAGCGCACAACCTACAGAGATAAGCAGTTTTTTCATTGTATTGACTCCAACGTCTTTCATTTGGTTTGGGGTATAACCTGCGCCCGCTAATACTTGGGTGCAAGAAATTGACGGACACGTTCCGAATCAGGGTTTTCAAATACCTTGCTTGGTGGTCCTTCTTCTTCTATCCGGCCTTGATGCAGAAACATCACGTGGCCGGACACGTCTTTGGCAAAGGCCATTTCGTGGGTGACGACGATCATGGTGCGGCCTTCTTCGGCCAGGGATCGCATAACCTTCAAGACTTCGCCAACGAGTTCAGGGTCCAGTGCTGATGTGGGTTCGTCGAACAGCATGACGTCTGGCTCCATGGCAAGCGCCCGTGCAATGGCTGCACGTTGTTGCTGTCCGCCTGACATCTGGGCCGGGTAGTAGTTACGACGTTCCCAAATACCGACTTTTTGTAGATAGGATTCGGCCCGCTCCATCGCTTCTTTCTTGCTGATGCCCAGCACATTAATAGGGGCTTCTATCACATTGTCGAGCACGGTCATGTGCGACCAGAGGTTGAAACTTTGGAATACCATAGAGAGGCGGGAACGCATTTTTTCCACCTGGCGGTTGTCTGCAGGTTTGCGCTCACCTTTGCGGGTCGTCATGAATTTGATTTGTTCTCCGTGCACCTCGATTTCGCCCGAGGTCGGAATTTCGAGAAGATTGATGCAGCGTAAAAAGGTGCTTTTGCCTGATCCGGAAGATCCAATCAAAGAGATAACGTCGCCTTTTTGTGCTTGCAGAGAAACCCCTTTAAGTACTTCAAGTTCATTGAACTTTTTGTGTACATCTTTTACGACTAGTGGGGCTACTTCAGTCATATGCAGACTCCAGTAATAAAAATTTATCCACCTGAACAAGGTGTGCGAATACCTGGACACTGACGGCTGCGATGCTGGTTATCGATCCAGAATGCTCGCAACGATGCTCAGTGACGGGTTCCATGATTTGATTTGGGAGCTGGGGGTGCTACTCGTCGAGCACTTCGCTCAAAGACAAGCGCGTAGCGAGGAAATCATCCAGATAGGATAGCGAAGAGGCGAGGGCGTCAGCAATGCCAGACTTCGTGTGTTGATTAGATGTATCTATGTTCATATGAACCAGACCGCTTTACTGTTTTGTCCTAAATGCTTGCTCGCGCACAGGAACGTGTTGTTATTTTTTTCAACCTTCTTTCTGAATTTTCCTTGAACGAATGCGTACTAAGCGCAGACTATCATGTGGAACTTTCGCCTGTTAAGGCGCCCTTGTCCCATCCAAATCAGCGGTTCCAGAAAGACTCGCTTCGTTTGCGGTTCTGGGGTATTCCAGCTTAATTGAAATTTAATGTCAACAATCAGCTAATTTCGGATATCCCTTATAGACCAATTTTGATGTGGTGAAAACTTTTTCCGGAAAAAACGTGGTTTCTACTTTTTGGTTCAGCGTTTTTTGTCGTTTTCATTTGCTGGGTGAGTGGCGCCATCCTGTGATTTCTTATTTTTTTCAGAAGGGATGTAAACAATCTTTGTCATGGATGCGCGGTCAGGCCAGGTTAGCTTTTCCTTATCCCAGAGCATCCAAAGATAGCCAAGGCCCAGGCAGGCGGCGGAGGCTAATGCCGCAAAAAAACGCAGCAGACTTTGGCTCCAGTTGATTTTAAAGCCGTCTTTATTCTGCACTCGGATACGCCATACCTGCATCCCGAGAGTTTGTCCGATCCGGGTCCA
The DNA here is from genome assembly GCF_000376785.1 of Hahella ganghwensis DSM 17046. Taxonomy (GTDB): domain Bacteria; phylum Pseudomonadota; class Gammaproteobacteria; order Pseudomonadales; family Oleiphilaceae; genus Hahella; species Hahella ganghwensis. Next base: position 117,264 of record NZ_AQXX01000142.1, on the reverse strand, counting down.
GAAATAGGCGAAAAAATAGTAGGTGGATATAAACAGACAAATGGTCAGAAGCGGATCGCCAGGGCCTTTATCACTTTCCGCCAGAACTTTCATGGCATCCAGTCCGATTATCATGCCTTTTAACAACAGGTAAACCATTGTGGTGACGAACCAGATGGCGATCAGCAGAATGCCGTCGTAAAACATGGCGGCAAAGCGCCTCCATAGTGGAGCGGGTCTGAGTGAGGTTGGGGCTTCGGGGAATTGTTTGACCGATGCTGGCTTCATTGTCGAACGTCTTATGCCTGTAATCTTAAATGGAGGCGCAATATAGCATAAGTTGTTTGGTCGAGCTTGCATTGAAAGGGCGCATTTGGTCGGTTGGGTCTTGAATATTTGTCGGGTGAATTTGATAAGTCAGAGTTGTAAGAGGAGGTGTTTTCATAAGGCAACGTTTCTAAAGATTTTTGTAGGCATGCCGATATAAAGTTACAACCTTCGGGAGGACGGGCTATGTTTCAGGGTATCGGGTCGTTAAATCAATTTGTTGCCGGTTTTAGTCATGGTGGGGGGCATCCGCCGCAGCATTCCAATGGGCTGGGTAACGGAAACGCGCTCTCTATCAGTCATTTCTCCTTTTCTGCAGAATATTCATCCACTCAAATCAGTTTGTCGTCTGAAGGATTCTTTGCGGAAAGGCGGCAGTTTAGTGCTCAGGTATTCGAAGCCAGAATGTCCGGTCGTTTGTCGGATTTTCGTTCTTCTGAAGCTCCTTCCTATCAGGCCGAAGTTCCCTCGCCGCAGGATGTAGCCAACCGGATTCTGGGGTTTGTTGAGCAGCGTATTGCACGCGAAGCTGAGAGCGGTGCCTCTCAGGAGGAGTTGGAGAGTCTTTTTGCTCAGGCTGTTGAAGGTATTGATACTGGCTATGGTGAAGCGCTTGAGGAGCTGGAAGCAAGAGGGTTGGTTACTGAAGAGTTGCAAGCTGATATTGATGAAGGATATGGCCTGATACAAGTCGGGTTGGCTGATTTGCGTGAGAAATATCTCGTTGATGAATCGAATGGTAATGCCGAAGGTGATGAGGCTTCTATTCCGGATGGGGTTGACTTGGTAGACGAAGATTCAGTGGTTGCTCAAAGTTCTCAGGCTGGGCAGGCGGCTGAGGATGATGCGTCCTCGGATGATGCCGGTCAGTCGTCTGTTGATGGTTCAGGTCTGTCCAGGCTGGCCCAGGCTTTTGCGTATAACCGGACCGAGTTGGCAGCGAATGATCTTGGGTTGACGGTGACCACTCGGGATGGTGATAAAGTGACTGTTTATGTTGGGGCGGCATCGGGAAGTGAAACCTCTGCAATCTATGCCGGGCGGGGGCAGAATGAATACCTGGGGATGAGTCGCAGTTCCTTTGAAAGCAGTGGTTTTGAACTGCTGGTTGAGGGGGATCTGGATGATGAAGAGTTGGCGGCTTTGGGAGAAATGTTGGCGCAGATTGAGGAGATAGCCGGATCATTCTTTGCTGGGGATCTCGATAGCGCTTTCTCGGCAGCACTGGAGTTGGATGTGGATATGTCAGAAATTGCCAGCTATGCCGTATCCATGAGTAGTACCCGTTATGAGCAGGTGGGTGTTGCCTATCAGTCAAGTCGGTCTCCTGCGGCTGAGAGATTCCAGCCGTTGGCCGACCAAGTGCCGAAATTTGCTGGAGCGCTGGCACAGGCTGGCCAGTTCAGTGACTCTGTCAGTTTAATTGAGCAGGTGATGGACCGTCTGGTAAGCCGTGTTGAGGTAGAGAGGGCGAACAATGAGCAATTTATGGACTTTGCTCGCCAATTGTTGGGGCAACTGTCTGCTTGAGAGCTTTTTAATCTTTGGTTGCCCATTCCGTAAGTGAAGGCCCCATCAGGGGCCTTTTTTTTGTGGTGCTTTCCACATTTTCAGTGCGTTGCGCTGAAAATCTCGTCTATTTCTGCTGAAAATCCCGTTTATACTGTCGCAGATGAAGCCGAAGACTGTCGCAGATGAAGCCCAGGCCCGCCGCTTCGCCCGTCAGTGCCCGTTTTTACGTTCATGATTCTGTGTTAAAGTACGCCGCTCGGTGGGCTCTGCGCCTGGGATTAAGGCTGGCCCGTCACCCATAATAATTGAACTCCGAAGAACGGAACGATGATGAAGAGCTCTGATATACGTAATGCTTTCCTGAAGTTTTTCCAGCAGAACGGTCACGAAATCGTGTCCAGTAGCTCACTGGTGCCTGCAGATGATCCAACCCTGTTATTTACCAATGCGGGGATGAACCAGTTTAAAGATGTTTTTCTGGGGAAAGACAAGCGCTCTTATTCCCGAGCAACCACGTCACAGAAGTGTGTTCGTGCCGGCGGTAAGCATAATGACCTGGAAAATGTCGGTTACACTGCTCGTCACCACACGTTCTTCGAAATGCTGGGTAACTTCAGCTTTGGTGACTATTTCAAGAAAGAGGCAATTCACTTTGCCTGGGACTTTCTGACCTCCCCGGATTGGCTGAACATCCCCTCAGAAAAATTATGGGTCACTGTCTACGCTGAGGACGATGAGTCCTACGATCTTTGGAATAAAGATATCGGCGTGCCTGCTGATCGAATTGTTCGAATTGGCGACAACAAAGGCGCCAAATATGCCTCGGATAACTTCTGGCAGATGGGTGATACCGGTCCCTGTGGTCCCTGTACAGAGGTGTTCTTTGATCATGGTCCTGAAGTGGCTGGTGGTCCTCCCGGCAGCCCGGATGAAGATGGTGATCGTTATATCGAAATCTGGAACGTGGTTTTTATGCAGTTCAATCGCCAGGCCGATGGCGAGATGCTGCCTCTTCCAAAACCTTCCGTTGATACCGGGATGGGGCTGGAAAGGATTTCAGCTGTGCTGCAGCACGTTCATTCCAACTATGAAATCGATTTGTTTCAGGATCTGTTGAATGCTGCATCCAAGGTGTTGGGTGGTGTGGCGACAACCGAGTCTTCATTGCGCGTTATTGCGGATCACATCCGTTCCTGTTCGTTCCTGATCGCTGATGGTGTCATGCCTTCCAATGAAGGTCGTGGTTTTGTGTTGCGTCGCATTATTCGCCGTGCTGCTCGACATGGAAATAAGCTTGGTGCACAAGAGCCATTCTTTCATAAGCTGGTAGGTGCCCTGGTGGATTTAATGGGAGATGCCTTCCCGGAGTTGGCTAGAGGTCGTGAACAGATTGAAAAAGTTCTCCAGCAGGAGGAAGAGCAATTTGCCAAAACCCTGGATAAGGGGTTGCGTTTGTTGGAGCAGGATATTGCTGAACTTGAGGGAAGTGTCATTCCCGGGCAAACAGTGTTCACGCTATATGATACTTACGGTTTCCCAGTGGATCTGACTAACGATATTGCTCGTGAGCGTGGCCTGGAGCTGGATATTGATGGCTACGAAGTGGCCATGGAAGCTCAGCGTGAAAGGGCGCGTGCAGCCAGTAAGTTCGGTGTGGATTACAACGCCGGGCTGGATCTTGATGTGGCCACTGAGTTTACGGGTTATCGTGAATTAAGCGGATCTCATCAGGTTGAGGCTATGCTTGTTGATGGTCAGGGCGTTCAAGCGCTTGAGTCTGGTCAGAAGGGGATTCTTGTGCTGGATCGTACGCCGTTCTACGCAGAATCCGGTGGTCAGGTTGGTGATACTGGCTTGATCAAGGTTGGCGACAGTGAGTTTGTGGTAGAAGATACTCAAAAAGAAGGTGCGGCTATCCTTCATATCGGACGGGTGAGTAAAGGTCGTATCAGTCAGGGAGATCAGGTGTCGGTGGAAGTGGATCGACACAAGCGCCAGGCGACTGCGCTTAATCACTCTGCCACGCACCTGATGCACGAAGCTTTGCGTCGAGTTCTGGGTGAACATGTTGTACAGAAAGGTTCGCTGGTCGATGCTGAGAAATTGCGTTTTGACTTTGCTCACTATGAGGCGGTGACGCCTGAGCAATTGCGTCAGGTTGAAGAGATCGTTAATGACCAGATCCGAGCCAATGCTGATGTCTCCACTGAATTGATGGATATGGAGTCTGCCAAGAAGCGTGGCGCTATGGCGCTATTTGGCGAAAAGTATGGCGAGACCGTACGTGTGCTCGCGATGGGGGAGGACGACTTTTCCGTTGAGCTTTGTGGTGGGACTCACGTCAAGCGTACTGGTGATATCGGATCGTTTATGATTACCAGCGAATCGGGTATTTCTTCCGGTGTTCGTCGAATTGAGGCGGTAACCGGCCAGAATGCGGAGCGCTGGGTGAAGGCGGGAGAGCAGTCTCTCAAAGAGATTGCGGGTCTTGTAAAAGGTAGTCGTGAATCAGTGCTGGAGAAGGTGAAGGCATTGATGGAGCGCAATCGTGCGTTGGAAAAGGATTTGGAGCAAGCAAAGTCAAAGCTGGCAGCAGCAGCTGGTGGCGATCTGGCAGCTTCAGCCAAGGATGTTAATGGACTGAAAGTGCTTGCGGCCAGACTGGATGGTGTAGAAAGAAAGGCGCTGATGGATACTGTGGACCAGTTGAAGAACAAGCTTGGTCAGGGAGCTGTGGTGCTGGCATCTGTTGAGGATGGAAAAATCAGCATTGTGGCCGGTGTGACAAAATCAGAAACCGGTAAAGTGAAAGCTGGTGATCTGGTGAAGTTGGTTGCAGAGCAGGTTGGTGGTAAAGGTGGCGGTCGCCCTGATATGGCTCAGGGTGGCGGTACTGATGTTGCCAAGCTGGATGAAGCGCTGGCATCTGTTTATGGGTGGGTCGAAAAACAGTAACTCAATCACTCAAAATTTCTGGAATAGATAAAAGGGTAAGATAAAAGCTTATGGCCCTATTGGTTCAAAAATTTGGTGGTACCTCTGTCGGGTCAGTGGATCGCATCGAAAAGGTTGCGGAAAAAGTAAGAAAGTTCCGTGATCAGGGCGATGATATTGTGGTGGTGGTGTCGGCGATGTCCGGCGAAACCAACCGCCTGATTTCGCTGGCTAACGAGATTATGGAGGAGCCGACCGCAAGAGAAATGGATGTGCTGGTGTCGACCGGAGAGCAAGTTACAATTGCTCTCTTGTGTATGGCTCTACACAAGCGCGGTGTTGCGGCCAGGTCCTATACCGGACCTCAGGTTCGCATTCTCACTGATGATTCGCATACCAAGGCGAGGATTCTGGATATCGATAACCACAACATTCAGGCGGACCTGTCTGCCGGTCGTGTGGTGGTGGTCGCCGGATTCCAGGGTGTTGATGAAAGTGGCAATATCACCACGCTGGGCCGCGGAGGCTCAGATACGACAGCTGTTGCACTGGCGGCGGCATTGAAAGCGGATGAGTGTCAGATTTATACCGACGTTGATGGTGTTTACACTACGGATCCCCGTGTTGTTGACAGTGCTCGTCGGCTGGACACGATAACGTTTGAAGAAATGCTGGAGATGGCCAGTCTTGGTTCCAAGGTACTGCAGATTCGTTCAGTTGAATTTGCCGGTAAATACAATGTTCCCCTGCGTGTGCTGCATTCCTTTCAGGAAGGGCCGGGCACGCTGATTACCATAGAGGATGACGACAATATGGAGCAACCCATTGTTTCAGGTATCGCGTTCAACCGTGATGAAGCCAAGCTGACAATTGCAGGCGTGCCTGATATTCCTGGTGTGGCTTCCAAGATTCTGAAGCCGGTGAGCGATGCCAATATCGAAGTGGATATGATCGTTCAGAATGTTGGCGCAGATAATCACACTGATTTCACTTTTACGGTTCACCGTAATGATTTCAAGAAGGCTCAGGCAATCCTTGTGAGACTGTCTGAGGAGCTTGAGGCTAAAGAAGTGAAGGGTGACGACAAAATTGCCAAGGTCTCCATCGTTGGGGTTGGTATGCGTTCTCACGCCGGTGTTGCCAGTAAGATGTTTGAGGCTCTCTCTGTAGAGGGGATCAATATTCAGATGATTTCCACATCGGAAATTAAAGTTTCCGTTGTGATTGATGAAAAATATCTGGAGCTTGCCGTCAGAAGTCTGCATAGTGCGTTTGAGTTAAGTGAGAAGCCGGCTTAAAAGACTTTTTGTCATAACTGGAAATGCTGGGTAGAATGGCGGCGGCTTAGCTCTATTGCTGATGTGGAAGACGATGGCAGTTTGCTGATACTTGAGACGAGTCAATCGCCTTCCAATTAACCGGCCAGTCTGACTGGCCAAAAAGAAATGGAGAGTCAATTCGTTTGTCAAAAATGGCAAAATCAGAATGACTCTCTGCTTAAATAAAAAATATGCCCTTTAAAAAAACGGAATTTAGACAATACTCATAGGGAGCAGTAGTTGTCGGTGGCGATGAAAGTTATTTCGGTCCGGTCGGCGACAAAGGGTAGATTGGAATAGGTCGATCTTTAAGGAGATTCAAATGCTGATCTTGACTCGCCGTGTTGGCGAAACCTTGATGGTGGGTGACGACGTTACTGTAACCGTTCTTGGGGTAAAAGGTAACCAAGTCCGTATTGGTGTCAATGCGCCGAAAGAGGTCGCGGTACACCGGGAGGAGATTTATCAGCGCATTCAGCGCGAAAAATCACCTAATGCCGGTGAATCAGACCATCAGGACGATTAATCGAAAACTTTCTGAAATTTTTATCGATTTAGCCCTATCATTTTAGAAAAACTGTGGTATTATACGCCGCGTTTTTAGGGAGAGGTGGCCGAGTGGCTGAAGGCGCGCCCCTGCTAAGGGTGTATGGGGGAAACCTCATCGAGGGTTCGAATCCCTCCCTCTCCGCCATTTGATTTTGCCGCACCTTCTTTGAGGGTGTGGCAATCAAATAGAAAACAATTTGCGCGCTCGTAGCTCAGCTGGATAGAGTACCTGGCTACGAACCAGGCGGTCGGAGGTTCGAATCCTCCCGAGCGCGCCACTTTCAAAAACGACTTTACTCTTCGCGCCAGTAGCTCAGCTGGATAGAGTACCTGGCTACGAACCAGGCGGTCGGAGGTTCGAATCCTTCCTGGCGCGCCATCTTCCTTGTCTTTTCTCATTCTTATTTCCCTTGGCTTGATTTTTGTGACGAAAAATTACCTCTGGCCTTGGTGTGTTTGATGATACGTAAAATCACGTATTGACAAGTGTGACAAGATTGTAAACTTTTTTCTCAATTTGCCCCTCCTTTTGTTGCGATTCTCATATCATCTCTGTACATTAAGCGGGATTTGCCATTCCTAAAGGTTTTGTAAATCTCTATAACGACACTATTTCGGGAGCTCGATTCTTCCGCGTTAGTGTGCCTCAAAGAAAATAACAGGTAGTGCGAGATGAATGATTTGTTCCAAGATGCCATTACGCTGATGCTTGTGGGGATGGGGTTTGTGTTCCTCTTCCTGACCATTCTGGTCTTCGCAACATCGCTAATGTCCAAACTGGTGAATAAATATTTCCCGGAGGCTCAACCTGCGCCTGCGTCTGGGCCGGCACCTGCGGCAAAGCAGTCCGGTTCTGAAATAGATCAAGATGTTATGGCCGTTATCGCGGCCGCCGTATCTAAATACCGCTCACGCCACAAGAAGTGAGTGTCGGAACGCGAGAATAAACCTTTAACCCTAAGGCTATAGACCCATGACTGAGACTAAGAAACCCCTAGGTATAACGGATGTTGTTTTACGTGACGCTCATCAATCCATACTGGCGACCCGTATGCGTCTTGACGACATGCTTCCCATAGCAGAAAAACTGGATAAAGTTGGCTTCTGGTCACTCGAATCCTGGGGGGGGGCGACATTTGACTCCTGTATCCGCTATCTTGGCGAAGATCCTTGGGATCGTATTCGTCAATTAAAGAAAGCTATGCCCAACACACCGCAGCAAATGCTGCTGCGTGGACAGAACCTGCTGGGCTATCGTCATTACGCCGATGATGTTGTTGAGCGTTTTGTGGAGCGTGCCGCTGATAACGGTGTAGATGTATTCCGTGTTTTTGATGCGATGAATGATCCCAGGAACCTTGAAACCGCTGTCAAGGCTGTTTTGAAAGTGGGCAAGCATGCTCAAGGTACACTTTCCTACACTGTTAGCCCGGTTCACACTATCGATATGTGGATTGACCTGGCGAAGAACGTTGAAAGTATGGGGGCCGAGTCGATTGCGATTAAAGATATGGCAGGCCTGTTGAAGCCTTACGTGGCTTATGAGCTTGTCAGTCGCCTGAAGAAAGAAGTGGCTGTCCCTATTCATCTGCACTGTCATGCTACCACGGGTATGTCGACCGCTACCGCCTTGAAGGCCGCAGAAGCCGGCGTCGATAATGTGGATGCAGCTATTTCTTCTATGAGTATGACCTACGGGCACTCTCCTACGGAAGCTTTGGTAGCGATTCTGGAAGGTACTGATCGTGATACCGGTCTGGATATTAATCTGCTGGAAGAGATTGCTGCATACTTCCGGAGTGTGCGTAAGAAATATGCCAAGTTTGAAGGGGCTCTGCGAGGGGTGGATTCCCGTATTCTGGTTGCTCAGGTTCCCGGCGGCATGTTGACCAATATGGAAAACCAGCTTCGTGAGCAGGGTGCAGGAGATAAGCTGGACGCCGTGTTGGAAGAAATTCCCAAGGTGAGAGAAGATCTCGGTTACATACCTCTAGTCACTCCTACTTCCCAGATTGTGGGGACTCAGGCTGTGCTGAATGTGTTGACGGGAGAGCGTTACAAGTCAATATCCAAAGAAACAGCAGGTGTTTTGAAGGGCGAGTATGGATCAGCTCCTGCTCCGTTCAATAAAGAGCTTCAGGATAGAGTACTGGAAGGCGCAGAGCCTGTTACCTGTCGACCGGCAGATTTGCTGGAGCCGGAAATGGATAAGCTCACTGCTGAGCTTTCCAAGCTGGCTGAGGAGAAAGGGATCAAGCTGGCGGATGCTAAAGTGGATGACGTGCTGACCTATGCACTGTTCCCGCAGATCGGTCTGAAATTCCTGGAAAACCGCAATAATCCGGATGCCTTTGAACCTGTGCCGACCGGCGATGAAGTGAAACCGGCAGCGGCGGCCAAACCTGGCGAGCCTGAGGTGTATACCATTACCGTAAATGGCAAATCCTATGTGGCAGAAGTCTCTGAAGGTGGTGATATCACTGCGGTGGCACCTGTAGGCGGTGCTCCTGCTGCAGCACCGGCAGCGGCTGCACCAGCGCCTTCTGCGGGTCCTGCAGAACCAGTGGCTGCTCCTCTGGCTGGTAACATTGTTCGTATTGTGGCGCAACCGGGCCATGCTGTTCAGGAAGGCGATCTCTTGCTGATTCTTGAGGCGATGAAGATGGAAACGGAAGTGCGCTCACCTAAAGCCGGTACTGTCGCCAGTGTCGATGTGAAAGCTGGTGACGCAGTAACCGTCGGCCAGACACTGTTGAGCCTGTCGTAAGGGGACTGACTCTATGATGGAAGGTTTGTCTAAACTGGTATTCGGAAGCGGCCTGTATAACCTGCAATGGGGACAGGCGCTGATGATCGTGATTTGTCTGGGGTTGCTGTTTCTCGCGATCCGCAAAGGCTTCGAGCCTCTGCTTTTGCTGCCTATCGGTTTCGGTGGGTTAATGGCAAATATTCCCGAAGCGGGTCTGGCTATGTCGGCGGTGGAAAATGCAATCCACCTGGGCAATGCTGATCAACTTGCGAATATTGCAGCGGCATTGAATGTCCCCTTCGATAGTGCGGCAACGATCAATGAGGCGTTGAGGCATGAATTGCTGGTCGCTTATAAGAGTTCGAGTGCCGGCATGCATGAGGCCGTGACCTTTGCTGCTACTGATATGGGGTATGCTCACGGAATGCTCTATCAATTCTTCTCAGTGGCCATACTGAGTGGAATAGCGCCGCTTCTGATATTTATGGGCGTGGGAGCCATGACGGACTTCGGTCCTTTGTTGGCTAATCCCCGTACCTTGCTGTTAGGGGCTGCTGCGCAGTTCGGAATTTTTGGTACCGTGCTGGGAGCGGCGGCGCTGGATGCATCCGGGCTGATTGAGTTCTCCATCAAAGAAGCTGCGGCGATCGGTATCATTGGCGGAGCGGACGGCCCAACCTCGATCTATGTGGCTACACTGCTGTCTCCGCATCTGCTGGGAGCTATAGCGGTTGCGGCATATTCCTACATGGCATTGGTCCCCTTGATTCAGCCGCCGATCATGAAGGCGCTGACCACCGAATCAGAGCGTAAGATCAAAATGGAGCAACTGCGTCATGTGTCGCGGGTCGAGAAGATTTTCTTCCCGATTATTCTCCTGGTCCTGGTCGCGTTGTTCCTGCCTGATGCGGCGCCACTGCTGGGGATGTTCTGTCTGGGTAACCTGATGCGGGAATCCGGCGTGGTGGACCGTTTGAGCGACACTGCGCAGAATGCATTGATTAACATCGTAACCATCGTTCTGGGGCTTTCTGTCGGTAGTAAGTTGTCTGCTGATAAGTTTCTGGATGTGCAGACGCTGGGGATTTTGGTTCTTGGTCTGGCGGCGTTCTGTGTGGGTACCGCCACTGGGGTTCTGATGGCTAAGCTGATGAATGCCCTGAGTAAAAATAAGGTCAACCCACTGATTGGGTCGGCGGGCGTATCTGCTGTACCTATGGCGGCCAGGGTGTCGAACAGGGTTGGGCTTGAGGCGAATCCTCAGAACTTCTTGTTAATGCATGCTATGGGGCCAAACGTGGCCGGTGTTATCGGCTCGGCGGTTGCTGCAGGGATTATGATTAAATTCCTCGGCTAAATCGCTGTGCTTTGAAAAAGGCTCTGGTAATTCCAGGGCCTTTTTTTTATGTTAGAAGCAGATATCTCGGAGACAAGGGTAGGCGACAGCATGAGTGAGCTCAGGGTTCTGAGGCAGAAAATTGATCTTCTGGTGCAGGAGGCGCAATGGCAACAAATTGCGGCACTGGATGAAATTGTGCGGGATGTCATCAGTCAGGCGGTGCAATCGGTTACAGACGATAATCGTGATGAGATTCGGGAAGATTTGAATAACCTGCAGCAGTCCTATGCCACCGCTCTGGCTAGCATGCAGCGTAAGCAGGGAGAGTCTGCCAGTGAGCTGGCATCCATGCAGAGAAGCTATAAGGCAGCAAAGTCTTATCTGGATTCTTCCAAGTTTTAGAGAGAGTCTCGTGCGGCAGTGATCATGCTGGTCGCTTTCAGAGGTTCACCAGGGATAGGTTTCAGTATTCTGTTACAGCGTGTGGCAGTCCATCAAGGTCAGAAGTGACGGTTTTTTGAATGCGACTACCTTTTGACCACATCAGAAGGGATAAAGCGTCATTTATTTGACCCAGCCCCATTTTCATACTTTAATTCCCTGAAATAATAACAGCAGCCTTCAACGGTGTGCACAGCCGGGAAAATAGACGACATCAATGAATAAAGAAACCAAAGTTCTATTGGTAAGCAACAATAATGAACGGCGTCATGCGGTTCAGATTATTCTGGAGTTCCTGGGGGAAATATGTCTGCCTTGTGGTGAAGATAATTGGGAAGATGATATATCGGGCGAGGTTGAAGGTAGCTCGGAGGTCGGAGTCGCACTGGTCGACAGTCAATGTGGTGATTTGGATGCTCTACTGACGAGAATGCATGAGTGGGATGCAGGGTTGCCGGTACTCATGCTGGGCGAGACCGAGTTGGATCACTTGGATGATAATTGTCATCGAAAAGTGATTGCTCAGCTGGAGATGCCGCCACAATACAACAAATTTATGGATTGTCTTTATCGGGCACAGGTTTACCGTGAGCAGTATGCCGCTAACCGCGGTCGTGGGCAGCAGCGGGAAATTCTGTTATTTCGGAGTCTGGTGGGGACCAGTCGTAGTGTCCAGAAGGTCCGGGAACTGATGTCTCAGGTGGCGGATAAGGAAGTCAGTGTGCTGATTACCGGTGAGTCTGGAACCGGTAAGGAAGTGGTCGCCAGAAACCTGCACTATAACTCCCATCGACGCAATGAGCCTTTTGTGCCAGTGAACTGCGGAGCGATTCCTGCCGAATTGCTGGAAAGTGAATTGTTCGGACACGAGAAGGGGGCTTTTACAGGGGCGATTACCTCTCGTGTTGGACGTTTTGAGCTTGCTCAGGGCGGTACTTTGTTTCTGGATGAAATCGGCGATATGCCCTTGCACATGCAGGTGAAAATCCTTCGTGTATTGCAAGAACGTACATTTGAAAGAGTGGGCAGTAGTAAAACAATCGATGCTAATGTCAGAATTATTGCTGCGACTCATAAAAATCTGGATGAGATGATTGAAAAAGGGGAGTTCAGGGAAGATCTGTATTATCGACTGAATGTTTTTCCTATCGATATGCCTCCGCTAAGGGAGCGTTCAGAAGATATTCCTCTGCTGATCAATGAACTGATTTCCAGAATGGAAAAGGAAAAACGAGGTTCCATTCGTTTCAATTCCGCTGCCATATTGAGTTTGTGTCGTCATGAGTGGCAGGGGAACGTGCGGGAGCTGGCCAATCTGGTGGAGCGTCTGGCGATCATGTATCCCTACGGTGTTGTTGGGGTTCATGAGTTGCCGGCCAAATTCAGGCACATTGATGACGATGATGAAGATCTGGCGGACCTGGGCGAGATGTCTCAAGGCGAGCCTGGTCTGGTTGGGCTAAATAGTCCGGCAGTGTTGCCGGTCAACGGTCTGGACTTGAAAGATTATTTGGCCAATCTGGAAAAGGATCTGATTAGACAGGCGCTTGATGAGGCGGGTGGCGTTGTGGCCAGAGCGGCAGAGCGACTTCATATTCGCCGTACCACCCTGGTAGAAAAAGTCAGGAAATATAATCTGAATACCTCTGAGTAATTTTCATTCCTTCCGTTGCTGTGATGGAGTATTCGCTTTTCTGTCACAGCGACCAACTATTTCACTTCATTGGTTTGTCCTTCAGTTGCGCTGTGTTTAGGTGTTTCCAGCGCCCAGGTTTTCAATTCTCTGCGTCAAAAATCCGCCACAGGCCGATAATCTGTTTCTCTATCTATATGAATAAAAAGTAAAAAATGCAGGTGGCATGATCTGTGATTGGTACCCCGTAGCGCCTCTTTGTGTGTCAAAGAATCATCGTTATGAAAAGTCGGGGAAACTTATGAGTTTACCAAAAGCAGTATCTGACAGAGGGACTGAAGCGAATGTGACGATGTTGCATTCACTAACCACCGACCAGGCTCTGAACACTAAGTTCAACCAGCCTTCAAGGTCTGCCATCCCGCGCCAGCCAGACCATGAGATGGATCGGGCCGTCGCTCTCTTTGATGATATTGCCGATGAAATTTCGCACTCCTACTCCGAGCTGAATGGGCGTATCAGTGCGCTGGCCGAGGAATTGAAAATTCTGGGCCGCCGGCGTCAGGCGGAATTTGAAGAAAAAGAGAAACTGGCCGACAGGCTTTCCACTTTGCTGAAGGCGCTTCCTGCTGGTGTCGTGGTACTCGATGCCAGGGGGTCGGTTCAGGACTGCAATCCCGCCGCTGTTGATCTTCTGGGTGAGCCGCTTGAGGGAGAGCGTTGGGTGGATATTATTCAGCGCTGCTTTTCACCAAAAGCTGATGATGGGCATGAAGTTTCTCTGAAGGATGGTCGTCGCCTGAATATTCAGACGTGCTCTCTGGAAAATGGTTTCGGGCAGCTGATTCTGCTCTCGGACCTGACAGAAACTCGTAACCTGCAATCACAGTTGGCGCGTAATGAGCGCCTTTCGGCGATGGGGAAAATGGTTGCTTCACTGGCTCATCAGATCAGAACGCCATTATCTGCGGCAATGTTGTATGCCAGTCATCTGGCAGCAGAAGACATTACGCCGGCTCTGCGAATCAAGTGTGCTGGAAAGCTGCAGTCAAGGCTTGCTCATCTGGAGCAACAGGTCCGGGATATGCTGGTGTTCGCCAAAGGAGACTCACCCATTGCGGAGAGAATTTCATTGGCGGACCTCTACGAGCAGACACGAGTGGCTGCCGAAGGAGGGCGGGGTCCTGACAATCTTTCCATTAAATGGTACGCGGACAACGTTAATGTCGATCTGGTCGGGAACAAGGATGCTCTGATCGGTGCCCTTCAGAACCTGATTAATAATGCTTGCGAAGCTTTGTCCGGCGTAGAGGCGCCGGTCATTGAGGTGCATTTCAATGTTCCTGTGAAAGGGTTCGCTTCTATTGAGGTGCGAGATAACGGAGCAGGCTTTGAGCCTGAAGAGACAGTAAGGCTGATGGATGCATTTTATACCACTAAGTCCAATGGAACAGGATTGGGGTTGGCAGTGGTGAATAGTGTGGCTCAGGCCCATCATGGCAGGTTCTTTATTACCTCCAAAGGCCTTGGTAAAGGGGCTCGCGCCATCATGACGTTGCCGGTGTGTCATGGCGAATGATGGCATCACCAGCCGACGTTGATCGGCATTAGTTGAGGCCGACAGGCTGGAAACTGGTAGTAAAACGAATTTGATACCCGGGAGAGAACCCATGAATAAATCAACAGTGCTAATTGTGGAAGATGATCTGGAACTGCTGGATGCGTTAACCACGACGCTGGAAATCCATGGCTTTGAATACATTGGCGTCGACTCTGCCAAAGAGGCTCTGGCGGTGCTGGAGCAAAAGACGGTGGACATGGTGGTCAGCGATGTAAATATGCCGGGGATGAATGGGTTTGAGTTAATGGAAGAGGTCCGGCGCCAATATCCTGGCATACCAGTGCTATTGATGACTGCATATGGACAGATCAGTCAGGCGGTGGCGGCGATGCAGAAAGGGGCGGTGGATTACATGGTGAAGCCGTTCGAATCTGAAGCGCTGGTATCCATGCTGGAAAAATACCTGGGCAAAACCGCCAATGAATCCTCGAAAGATGAACCCGTAGCTGTCGATATCAATAGCAAACGGGTTTTCCAGTTAGCTTTGCGGGTGGCCAGAACAGATTCTACGGTGTTGATTTCGGGGGAAAGCGGTACCGGTAAAGAAGTGCTGGCGCGCTATATTCATCAGAAATCGTCACGCCGTAATGCGCCATTTATTGCAATCAATTGTGCCGCAATTCCGGAGAATATGCTGGAAGCCATGTTATTCGGACATGAAAAAGGCGCTTTTACCGGTGCTCATGCCAGCATGCCTGGAAAGTTTGAGCAGGCTAACGGCGGAACTCTGCTGCTGGATGAAGTCTCGGAAATGGATATGGGTTTGCAGGCTAAGCTGTTGCGTGTTCTGCAGGAGCGTGAAGTGGAGAGAATCGGGGGGCGTAAAAGCATTCAACTCGATGTCAGGGTGTTAGCGACGACCAATCGGGATTTGAAAACCTATGTTCAGGAAGGTCGCTTCCGGGAAGATTTGTACTATCGGTTGTCTGTATTTCCAATCTCCTGGCAGCCGCTGCGTGCACGGCGGGATGATATCGTGCCATTGGCGGAACACCTGCTGGCGAATCATGCACGTAAGATGAAATTGTCCTTTGTCAGGTTTGATGACAGCGCCAGAGGCGTCCTCATGTCCCATAGCTGGCCTGGTAATGTCCGTGAACTTGATAACGCTGTCCAGCGAGCCTTGATACTGCAGCAAAGTGGTGTGATTACAGCTGCGGATCTGTGTCTTGAAGGTGCCGGTCTCGATAACGTGATGATGAATCATGCTGTCTCGACGGATAGCAGTGTGTCTGGTGATGATGTGGCGACTGAGAGCCTCCGGGTGGAGGACGAAGACACCAGTGGCTTGGGGCAGGAAATGAAAATGCGTGAGTTCCAGATCATCCTGGATACTTTGAAAAGTGAGGGTGGGCGTCGCAACCGGGTGGCGGAAAAGTTGGGTATTTCTCCCCGGACGCTGCGATATAAAATTGCCCGTATGCGGGATTGTGGTATTGATGTGGATGAACAGTTGGCACGGGCAGTATAAGGCTTTTTCGCAGATGGTATGGAATCTGCTTTGTAATGGGAAAGGCTTTCAATTTACCCATTTTTCAGCCTGAAACGACGAATTATTGACGCAGAGCATGAGTGGCGTCACCTGTCATCGGGATTGGGTATCGAGACGAGGAGTGCAGCATGAATAATCGAGTGGACATTAACAATGTTTTGGCGGAAATCAGAAGCATTCGTTCGCAGATGCAGCAGCCTGTCAAAGTCCAGCCCGAAGTCAATCCCAATGAAGTTCGTGGTGTACAGCAGGCGAAAGAAGCGGCCCCAAGTTTTAATCAGATGCTGACGCAGGCGGTCGGCCAGGTGAACGATCTGCAGCAGAACGCCAATAATCTGGCGACGGCTTATCAGGCTGGCGATCCTCAGGCAGATCTGACAGAAGTGATGATTGCCTCCCAGAAATCTTCCATTGCTTTTCAGGCGTTGACTCAGGTGAGAAACAAGGTGGTCCAGGCCTACGAAGATATTATGAAAATGCCGATCTAAAACAATTTTAGACCTGTAATGATCTAAGAGCAGCAGTGATCTAAGAACAGTATGAAATGGTTGAGAAACGGTTTCTGCATGACAACAAGTTTGTAATAGAGGTTTCCCATGGCATCCGTACCGGCTGAAATTCCAGGCAACAATATGACGGCCAATGTTGGTGGCGCCGATACTGATCTGATTGAAAACAAAAGCGATATGCTGCTGGGGTTCAATCGCCTCTCGTTATTGCGACAACTGGTGTTGATGATTGGAGTGGCTGCCAGTATCGCCATGGGGATTGCCATCATCCTGTGGGCTAACGAGCCTGCCTATCAGCCTCTATTTGCGGACATGAGTCGCTACGATGCAACTGAAGTGGCCAGTATCCTGAACCAGAACGATGTCGCCTTCAAAATAGAGCCGAAGACGGGGGCTTTGTTGATCGCGGCAGAAGATCTCCATAGAGCTCGTTTGCAGTTGGCCTCAGCGGGTATTACACAAGATAAGACCATTGGTTTTGAGCTGTTGGATCAGGATACAGGTCTGGGGACAAGTCAATTCATGGAGTCCACTCGCTATCGTCGTGGACTTGAAGGAGAGCTGGCGAGAACCATTGCCAGTCTGCGTAACGTTAAAAGTGCGCGGGTGCATCTGGCCATTCCCAAACAAAGTGTCTTTGTACGTGATAATCGTAAACCTTCCGCCTCTGTCTTTCTGGAACTGATTGGTACCCGTTCCTTGCAGCCCTCTCAGGTTGAGGCCATCGTGAATCTGGTATCCAGTAGTGTGCCAGAGATGGATCAGAGCGATGTCACCGTTGTAGATCAGCGCGGTACCCTGCTTTCCATGAATAATCTGAGTGAGGATGATCGTCGCACTTCCAGAGAGTTTGAATATGCCCGCAAAATGGAAGAGGTTCTGAATCGCAGGGTCAACAGTATTCTTGAGCCGATTCTGGGGATGGGCAGATTCCGGGCGGAAGTGTCAGCTGATGTGGACTTTACCGCCATTGAACAGGCAGAAGAAGTATTCAACCCTGACCTGCAGGCGATTCGTAGCGAGCAGGAAATTGGTGAGCAAAGAGTGGCGGGTACCGGACCACAAGGGATTCCGGGAGCGCTTTCCAACCAGCCACCGGGCGAGACGAGTGTGCCGGAGCAGGCAGGCGGGGGAGCTCAGGGGCAAGGACAGAGCCAATCTACCGATATTCGCAAGCAGACCGTTAGAAACTATGAAGTGGACCGGACTGTCAGTTACATCAAGCATCATCAGGGTAAAATTAAGCGGCTGACAGTGGCTGTGGTGGTGGACGATATTCGACGCCCTGGACCTGATGGCGTGACCATGGAGCCTTGGCCCCAGGAAGAGCTGGAGCGGCTGACGGTGTTGGTGCGCGATGCAGTGGGCTATTCTGCGGCCAGAGGAGACAGTGTGAATGTGATTAACACGCCGTTCCTGGCCGAAGAGCAGGAGTTTGTCGAAGAAGAACTTTCCATAGTGCAGCAACTGTGGGAGCTTTGGGCTGGTGGGCTGTTGAAATGGGTGGCTGCCATATTGATTATCCTGATTCTCGTGTTCGGGGTAATCCGCCCCACACTTAAAAACCTGTCGACCGGTGGATCGGAAGCAAAGGATCTTGCTCTCGCAGGAGACGAAGAAGGATTGGTAGAATTACAAAAGCTTGGCGATACTGAAGGAGTGGAAGAAGGCGTAGGACTGTCAGCCAGCGGTGAGTTTATGCTCCCGGGAGCTTCCGAGAGTTATGAAAAACAGATTAACGCATTAAAAGGTCTTGTCGCCGAGGATCCTGGTCGCGTAGCTCAGGTGGTTCGGCAGTGGGTAATGGCGGATGAGTGAAGCAAAATCTGGCGAAAAAAAGCCGGTACGAAAGGTCAATCGGACTGAAGCGGCTGCCATATTGCTGATGTCTCTGGGTGAGGCAGATGCCGCACAGATCCTGAAGCATATGGGGCCGAAGGAAGTGCAGCGTGTTGGCGCTCAGATGGCGCAGCTGCAGAATGTTACCCAGGAAGTGGTTGAGCAGGTGACATCAGAGTTCCTGGAGGCTGTTGGCGGGCAAACCGGTCTGGGGATCGGGGCTGATGACTATATCCGCACCATGCTCACCCAGGCACTGGGGGAAGACAAGGCCTCCGGCTTGATTGACCGGATCTTGATGGGAGGCAATACAACTGGGCTGGATACATTAAAATGGATGGAGTCCCGAGCGGTTGCCGATATTATTCGCTATGAACATCCGCAGATTCAGGCGATTGTCATTTCTTATCTGGATGCGGACCAGGCCGCTGAAGTGCTGGCCAACTTCGATGAAAAAGTGCGGCTGGATATTATCATGCGTGTCGCCTCCCTGGAGACGATACAGCCTCAGGCGCTGCAGGAATTGAATAATATTCTTGAGCGTCAGTTTTCCGGCGGTACCTCTGCCCAGACAAGTAAAATTGGCGGTGTGAAATGTGCGGCTAACATCATGAACTTCATGGATAGCAGTATTGAAGCGCCGTTAATGGATTCCATCAAGGAGATGGATACGGATCTCGGAACCCAGATCGAAGATCTGATGTTTGTGTTCGATAATCTGAAGGATGTGGATGATCGCGGTATTCAGGCTCTGCTGCGGGAAGTCTCCTCTGACAACCTGATTTTGGCATTGAAAGGGGCTGATGACGACCTGCAGGAGAAAGTGTTCCGGAATATGTCAAAACGGGCTGCGGAATTGCTGCGAGATGATCTGGAGGCTCGCGGACCGGTCAGAATCAGTGAAGTGGAAGCGGCCCAGAAAGAAATTCTTACGATTGCCCGACGTATGGCAGATGCGGGCGAGATTATGCTTGGTGGCGCCGGCGAGGAAATGTTGTAATAGATTAGCGGTAGCCGCTTGCTGCTGACTGCCGTCAAATAGTTCATCTACCGCCTCTATCAAGCCAGGAAACACCGATGAAGAAATCCGATCCCAAGACGCCACCAGAACAGCTCACAGCCTATGAGCGCTGGGAGTTGCCGGTGATTGGGGAAGAATTTGAGAATCGGCAATCTGCGTCAAAATCCCATAAGCCTCCGACAGCGGCGGAACTTGAAGGTATTCGTGAGGCTGCCTATGAGGAAGGTCTGGAGCAGGGGAAAGCCGAAGGCCTTAAAGCTGGCCGGGATGAAGGCTACCGAAAAGGTCTGGAAGAAGGAAAGCAGGAAGGCTTGAAACTGGGCACCGCCAAAGGTGAAGCGGCGGCGCTCAAAGTGAGAAGTGCTGCTATCCAGGCCCAGATGACCCAGTTCGAACAGCTATTGCGTGCGCTGCAGCAACCGATCCAGGAATGCCAGGAAGAGGTTGAGGAAGCCATGCTCAATCTGATATTCGCTATCAGTCGCTCAGTTATCTTTCGGGAACTGACCATGGGGCCAACTCAAATTGCTACGGTGGTCAGGGAAGCATTGGCTGCGCTGCCAAATACGGAAGAACAGGTGACGGTGTATATTTCTCCAGCGGACGCAGCCTATCTGGAAGAACACTTGCCAGCCGATCATACCTATCGATACTCCAAAGATTCCAAGATGATGGCTGGCGGTTGTCGCGTGGAAACCCGGCATACCTTACTGGATTATACTGTAGAAAAGCGTTTTCAGGCCGCAATACAGCAACTGTTGTCCCGGCACAGTGATGAAACGGAGAGTTCAGACGCCCATGATTACACTGATCAGATGGGGGAAATGAGCGATTTTCATCGGGATCTGCTCGAATCTGCTGTTGAAGAGGCTGCCATTCAAAACCCCGCTGCGAAGTCTATAGATGATGCGGAAGAGATCGTCAGCAATGAGACTGAAAACAAGAGTAAGCTGAAATCGGACCCAGACTCTGAGTCTGGGGAGAATGAAGCGTCGTTGAAGCACCCGGACGATTTCCCTTCCGGGGAGAGGTCTGATCATGAACC
This sequence comes from Hahella ganghwensis DSM 17046, assembly GCF_000376785.1. Lineage (GTDB taxonomy): Bacteria > Pseudomonadota > Gammaproteobacteria > Pseudomonadales > Oleiphilaceae > Hahella > Hahella ganghwensis. The sequence goes on along the minus strand of NZ_AQXX01000142.1, from coordinate 96,955 downwards.
TGGCTGATCGTCTGAAGCAATACCAGAATTATGTTCCCACACAGATTCGTCCGGAGATTAACGGTCGCTTGACTCGTGTTATTGGGCTGACGCTGGAGGCTGTAGGTTGTCCGATGACTCTGGGAGAGCGTTGCCTGATCGAGGTTCGTGGTGGGCGCATGGTGGAAGCGGAAGTTGTGGGCTTTGCAGAAGACAGAATTTATCTGATGCCCATGGCAGCTGTTGAAGGGCTGCAACCCGGTGCACGGGTGCGGCCAATGGCTGGTGTCGGACGTATCGGGGTAGGGCAAAAACTGCTGGGACGGGTGTTAAACGGGGCGGGTGAGCCGTTGGATGGTCGGGGAGCGATCGAGGCCGATCACCATGTGGATTTGTTTGGTGAGCCTATCAATCCGTTGCATCGGGCGCCGATCCGTCAAAAGCTGGATGTAGGTATCCGGGCGATCAATTCATTGTTATCGGTGGGAATTGGTCAGCGTCTGGGCTTGTTTGCCGGCAGTGGTGTCGGTAAAAGTATGCTGCTGGGCATGATGACACGATTTACCAATGCTGATATCACTGTGGTCGGACTGGTTGGTGAGCGGGGGCGTGAGGTAAAGGAGTTTATTGAGGATATTTTAGGTGAGGAAGGTCTGTCCCGGTCAGTGGTGGTTGCTTCTCCGGCAGATGACTCTCCTCTGATGCGTCTGCGGGCGGCAGTGTTAACCACCCGGATTGCAGAGTATTACCGGGATCAGGGCAAGAATGTATTACTGTTGATGGACAGTCTGACCCGCTACGCACAGGCGCAACGGGAAATCGCTCTGTCCGTCGGGGAGCCTCCAGCGACAAAAGGTTACCCGCCCTCAGTATTTGCCAAGCTGCCGCAATTGGTGGAGAGGGCTGGAAACGGAAAGCCAGGAGGCGGCTCTATTACGGCCTTTTATACGGTTCTGACTGAAGGGGATGATCAGCAGGATCCAATCGCTGATGCGGCCAGAGCGATTCTGGATGGTCACATTGTGCTTAACCGGCGTCTTGCGGAGGAAGGTCATTATCCTGCTATTGATATTGAAGCTTCTATCAGTCGAGTCATGCCTCAGGTGACCAAGCCGGATCACTTTCAGCAGGCACAACGCTTCAAACAACTCTATTCCCGTTATCAGCAAACCCGCGATCTGATCAGTGTTGGAGCTTATGTCCAAGGTTCGGATAAGGAAACAGACTATGCCATTGAGCGTTATCCGCACATGCGAAAATTTCTTCAGCAGGGGTTGAAGGAAAGTGCGTCGTTGGAAGATAGTATTGGAAGCCTGGGGCGCTTGTTCGATACGCCCAAGGCAGACAAAGGGGCACCACAGACTCCACAGTTGCAGAGAGGATAGTTCTCACAGCAGGCTTTCCACTGCTTCGTCAACATATCCGGAGGATAGGCGTTAATGCCGACGCAAAAACGCTCTCAGCGCCTGCAGATTGTGCTTGATCTGATCGCCAGGGAGGAAGATCAGGAGCGGCAGTTATTGGGGCAGATCCGTACCCAGATGCAGGCTTCTGAAGACAAGATTGAGCAACTGATTGCCTACCAGAGGCAGTACCAGGAGGACTTGAAAAGTAACAGTGCCTCTGTCAAATCCGTCAGGCATATTCAGACGTTTCATGTTTTCATCAGTCGATTGGGGACTGCCATTGAGCAGCAGCAGCAACAATCACTTTTGCTCAAGCAGAAACTGGAGGCGCAAACCGGCAAATGGCAGGCGGTCTACCAGAAAAAAAAGAACATGGAAGAACATATTGAGCGCTGTCGTCAGGAAGAAACGTTAGAGGAAGACCGTAAAGAGCAACGTCGACTTGACGATGCAGCTTATCGACGGGCTCACAAAAACATATAATTGACCTGTTTCGGATTGGACATTTTCAGAGTTTAAGCTATTGATTATTATTAGGGTCTGTTGAGTTGCCGGTTGGTTCGGAGGCGCATTTCTGACTTCCCATGCATCCCTTGCGATATCGGGGTGTATGGGAAGTTGGTTAGGAGGCTTTCTTTAACGTACGTAATGTCTTTAATGTAAGAATGTGCCAGAGAGGGTGCCAATTTGCTTCATCGTGCGCTGTCAGTTGCTTGCATTGGTTGTCGGTCGCATGAATCAATGGTCCTGAGGCACCCCTTCCACTGTTACTGAGAGCAAAACGAGACTCCAGCATGAATGTGAGATGAAACATCAACAAACTCCAGTGGTACTGCGTCAAAGACAAAGCAACAGAGTCAGAGGGAAAATGGCGAAGAATAAGTTGCTGAATTTTTCGCATGGTCCACTAGTGTAAAAGAATTAATATTTTTCGGTTTTTACAACTTGATACTATATTCAGGTTAATGGCATTCAGGAATATGGCGGCCGGGCATGCTTACGGACGATGTGTCAGGGATATGACAGTGAAAGGGGTCGTCAGGCTGGCCGCAACAATACGAATGAAATGTTAAAGAAGTTTTCTTAAACTATTTTAGGTAAGGAAACACCTGGATAAGGAGGAAACATGTCCATTACGACTAGTAGGTCGACAAATCAGGCAGAGCTGACAATCAGTATAAAAGGCCGTTTCGACTTCAGTTCCCATCAGGAATTTCGGGATGCCTATGAAAACCCGGAAGGCCCCTATGAGCACTATAAAATTGATATGGCTGAAACGACCTATCTCGACAGTTCTGCGCTGGGCATGCTGCTATTGCTGAGAGATTATGCCGGAGGTGACAGCGCCAATATCCAGATTCTCAATTGCAACAATGATGTCCGAAAAATTCTGACCATTTCCAATTTTGAACAACTGTTTGTCATTCAGTAATGCCCTTTCGGGCACGATGAGGCATTAAAAGACCGGGTGGTTTCAGTCAATACACTGCGTTTCCGTTATTACGCCATAGTTTTCATGATGTCACTATGGTTTTCGTTAACTGGTCATGGTTTTCGATAGTGAGCCATGCGTCTGATGTTGAAACGGAACAAGTGATAGGGTGGATCTGATGATGAAACCGGCCGGGTAATCCATACCATAACTGAGATTTTCAACGTGGTAACGGAGTCAGCCCCCAAACCTGAGGAAGCTTCCGCAGGCCCTCTCAAGATTCTGATTGCCGATGACAATCATTCTGACCGTCTTATCCTTCAGGCCATCGTCAAACGTCAGGGACATCATGTTGTGACTGCCGTAGACGGTGTGGATGCGGTAGAGAAATTTTCTGCAGAAGAGCCAGATATTATCTTGTTGGACGCTCTTATGCCCCGCATGGACGGTTTTGATGCTGCCAAGGAGATCAAAAAGCTCTCAGGTGAAGATCTTGTTCCTATTATTTTCCTGACCTCTTTGAGTGATGCAGAGTCATTGGCCAAGTGTTTGGAAGCCGGCGGTGATGATTTTCTTTCAAAACCCTATAACCCCATCATTCTGCAGGCCAAAATTAATGCCTTTAATCGTATGCGGGTGATGCACAGGACGCTGCAGATGCAAAGGGATCAGATCGCTGATCACAATGAGCATCTGGTCAGGGAACAGGAAGTTGCCAAAAAGGTCTTTGACAATGTCGCTCATGTCGGCTGTCTGGGGGCAAGAAACATCCGTCACTTGCTGTCACCATTGTCGGTGTTTAACGGTGATGTCCTGTTGGCATGCCAGAAGCCCTCTGGCGGGATGCATGTTCTGCTTGGGGATTTTACCGGCCATGGTCTGCCTGCGGCGATCGGGGCTATGCCTATGGCAGAGATATTCTACGGGATGACCACCAAGGGGTACGCACTGCCGGATATCCTCCGGGAAATCAATCTGAAACTGAAAACCATACTGCCGGTTGGATTTTTCTGCTGTGCCACGATGATCGATGTGGAATTCGGCGACAAGTCGATTGAAATATGGAGTGGCGGGCTGCCCAGTGGTTACCTGTTGCAGGGCGGCAAACTGATCAAAGTGCCATCGCGGCATCTGCCGTTGGGTATTCGTGGCAGTGATTCTTTCGATGCCTCAACTGAACGTTATGAAATGCATGATGGTGACCGTTTCTACCTCTGGTCAGACGGTATCATTGAGGCTGCAAATTCCCAAAATGAGTTTTATGGCGAAGAGCGCTTGCAGGCGTTAGTCGAACAATATATCGAGTCTGATGAGCTCTTCTATCGGATTCAGCGGGATGTGCTGGCGTTTGCTGGTGATTGCGGGCCAGGGGATGATCTCACCATGGCGGAAGTCACCATGATGCCAGAGCATGAGCTGGGGATACATGAAAGTGAACATGCCAGTGCCGGTGGCAGGGGGCCGGGGAAATGGGAGATGAGTTATCGCCTGACGGATGACTCTCTGGCCAGGTTTGATCCGATCCCATTATTGCTACAGATCGTCATGGAAGTTCCCGGTATGCGTAGTTTTAATGGTGAAATCTTCACCATTATCAGTGAGCTTTATTCCAATGCGCTGGATCATGGTGTGCTGAAGCTGGATTCCAGTCTGAAAAACAGTTCGGAAGGTTTTGCCGAGTACTATCGGCTACGTGAGCAGCGTTGCAATCAACTTGTGGATGCCCATGTAATGGTCCGTCTCAAGCATGATGGAACACATCAGGGAGGAGTGCTGACTATCCGGGTGGAAGACAGTGGGCAAGGGTTTAACTGGCAGAAAATCAATTCTACACAGCCTTGTGCCAGTCAGTATTCCGGGCGTGGGGTGGCGTTGTTGAAGTCCCTTTGCCGGCGGGTGGAATATTTTGAGCCAGGCAATGTGGTGGAAGTTGAATATGAATGGCGATTATAAGCCCCTTTATCAGTATAATGGTGGCAGGGGAAATCCCCGGAAAGGCTCACCGTATAACGTCTGACAAGATTATAGGCAATTGGCGGAGGCCAAACGGGTGATAGTAATTTTCGCAGTAGGCGTATAAAACAATAAAAAGATGAACTGACTGCTGTGATGTCAGTCGCACTGAATTCAAGGCTTATATAATGACTATTGAAACACATCTGAATGATGCCGTTCTGTCAGACCTGCGGGAAATGATGGAAGGTGAATTCGAGTTTCTGGTGACTACCTTCCTGGATGACTCAGCTCAGCGTCTTGAAGATATTCAGCATCAACTGGATTCTGGAGACTCCGCTGCTTTTGGCAGAGCCTGCCATAGCCTCAAAGGTAGCGCGACCAACCTTGGGTTGCCAAGGCTTTCCGAGCTGTGTCGACAGGGGGAAGAACTGGGATACAGTGATCAGATGGATGCCGCTGGAGAACTGGTAGGCGATATTAAGGAGGAATTTGAGCAGGTAACGGATCTACTGAAGGACTACGTCTGACCTATTGAGGCCATACTTCGATCTGGCCATTCGGAATGAAGTTTTATCTGTTCGCCAGAGGTGACTTTGCCCCTTGGCCCGTTCTGTGCATATAACCACTTTGAATGATTGATTGCCGCAGGCGAGATTCTTGCCTGTGGTTGGAATACATCGAAAGAGGTCGTTATGGCTGCACCTGCATCAACGTCGATTCTGGACATCGCTTCCACACCGAAAGCCGCGGCGAAAAAAACATCTTCTTCTGTGGCTGATTCCTTTAACTCTATGGCAGAAAAGAAAAAACCGTTTTCTGAAGTGTATAACGACAGTGTCGGTAGTGCCTCCGAGCGAAAAGACACTTCAAAGCCGGAGGCTTCCAGAGAGGAGGCTTCCAGTGCACGCTCAGATAATCGATCACATGAGGCTGACCGCAAGAAAGATGGTCATGAGGAAGATAGGGCTGTAGAAGAGTCTGACAATGGCGGAGATTCTTTGCCGGTCAAAGAGGCAAGCGCCGGGGAAGTCGACGATCCAAAGGCTGATGCCGGAGAAACCGCAGATGAGGGAGGCGGCGAAGCCGTTGTCGAGGCTGTCGTTGCGGAAGAGTTGTTGGCCCAGGATTTATCTGTTGCGAATACGGAAACCTCTGACGAAGTGGTTGAATTTATCACCACTCTTGCGGCGCTGGCTGGCGGTAAGGGTGGACAGGTAAAAGGCGCTGAAGTCGCTGATGCTGGCGAGGCCGGAACTGAGCTGGCGAAAGTCATTCAGTCCATTTTGAAGAACGCTAAAGGCAAGCAGGGAGTAGAGAATGCTCTGAAAGGTGTCGAGCCTGAGAAAGTGGCTGAGGTTTCGCAGCTATTGAAAGACTTTATCGGAAAAGTGTCTGCACCTTCGCTGAATCTGAAGGCCGGCGGTAGTGACCAGCAGGGGCTTGAGGCAATTCTGGCAAAGCTGGCTGACAGTGGACAGATTAAATTACCGGCCCAGAATGCTTCCATACCAGGACAACTGGCGATGCAACTGAGTCCTGCCAGAGCTGACGCGGGTATAGCATCAGGTCCCTATATCACTACTTTGCAGCAATCGTTGCAGCATCCGGAATGGAAGGATGGTATGGCGAACAAGGTGATGTGGATGGTAAACCAGAATATTCAGAGCGCGAAGATTCATTTGAATCCGGCTGAACTTGGTCCTATTGAAATGAAGATTCAGGTGCATAAAGATCAGGCTCATATCCAGGTTCACAGTCAGCATGCGGTGACCCGCGACCTGATGGAGGGTACGGTGAACCGATTACGCGACATGCTGGCGGATCAGGGAATTGAGCTCTCTCAGTTTGATGTATCAAGTCAGCAGGGCGAGCAATCCGGTGCTGAGAGCGGGGACGGTCAGGATGAATCCGGGAATCAGGACCTGGCAATGGCTGACGATCTGCAGGGTGAGGAGACCTCGCACGGCGTAGAACAGGGTCTGGCGCTGGATCAACTGGTGGATTATTACGTATAACGCTCTCAAAGCTGATGCCTTATGGTTTTTTACTGATAAATCAAAGTAATGGGCTACACTTAGCAGAAGAATATGAGGATCGGCTGCATCATGTTGGCCGATGAAAAGCCCTCCGGGGTAACGCGAGATGCTAAGGTGAGTTAGTCGAATCATGGCGAAAGAAGACGGTGCAAACAAGGCCCAGGGAGTCGGTGGTGGGTCGAATAAAAAGCTGATTATTATCGTGGTGGTTGTGCTGTTCCTGGCAGTGGCTGCCAGTGTAGGTGTTACCTGGTTTTTGGTGGCCGGCGGTAATAATGGTGGTGATAAGCCCGAAGAGGGGGCTGGAGAAGAAGTCACCAAAGCTCCAGCGGTCTATTTTGATGTGAAGCCTCCGATCATCGTGACTTTTGATGTAGGGGGCAGGCAGAGATACATGCAGGCATCGCTCACGCTGATGAGTCGGGATGAGGATGTCATTAAAACCGTGGAGCTCCATATGCCACTGATCCGCAATAAGTTGCTGAATGTTTTCGGTGGTATGTCATTCGAGCAGCTGCAAACCAATGAGGGTCGGGTACAGATGCAGGAAAGCTCCCTGTCGGTTATCAATCAGGTATTGTTGGACCAGGGGCAGGAAACCCCGGTGGATAAAGTTCTGTATACGAATCTCGTGCTGCAGTAGTGATGGAAGTCCTGCTTTTGCTCAGAATGCCGCAAAGGGATACATGGGGATGACATTCTGCCGGGATGACATAGTAGAATATGTAAAATCGCATATAGCACGGGAAATGTGATAAAGAACAAGGAAATCGCGGTAAGCAGTATCAATGTCAGAAACAGGCTGACACCTGCAAGTGTCAATCTGAGCTGATTTAAGCACAAGCCATTAATGTGGGTAAAAGGTAGTAGCGGGTGCAAGATTTATTATCACAAGACGAGATCGATGCCCTCTTACACGGTGTAGACGACGGTGACATCGATACCGAAGAGGAAGTCGATGCAACGGGGGTCAAGACCTACGATCTGACCAGTCAGGATCGTATCGTGCGCGGTCGGATGCCGACGCTCGAAATGATTAATGAACGGTTTGCACGGTACACCCGCATCAGTCTTTTCAATTTGCTCAGACGTAGCGCCGATGTGGCATCCGGCGGGGTGCAGATACTGAAGTTTGGTGAATACATTCACACACTTTACGTGCCTACCAGTCTCAATCTTGTAAAAATCCGGCCACTGCGCGGAACGGGACTGTTCATTCTCGATGCCAAGCTGGTCTTTAAGCTGGTCGACAACTTTTTCGGTGGCGATGGCCGTCACGCGAAGATCGAAGGGCGTGAATTTACGCCGACAGAAATCCGCATTGTACAGATGGTGCTTGAGCAGGTCTTCGTCGACATGAAAGAAGCCTGGAACGCCGTCATGAAAGTCGAATTTGAATATACCGGTTCAGAAGTGAATCCGGCTATGGCCAACATCGTCAGTCCAAGCGAAGTGGTTGTGGTCAGTACTTTCCATATTGAATTGGATGGCGGTGGTGGTGATATGCATGTTGCCTTGCCGTACTCCATGATCGAGCCGATCAGGGAAGTGCTGGATGCGGGCGTTCAGAGTGATGTGGATGATGTGGATGAGCGTTGGATCAACGCCTTGCAGCAGGACATTCTGGATGCACAGGTACCCATCAATGCGTCTGTGGTGAAGCAGAAAATTTCACTGCGGCAATTATCCAGGCTGAAAGCAGGAGATATTATTCCGGTGGAATTGCCTGAGACTGTGACGGTCACAGCCAATGGCGTTCCCGTTTATACCGCGAAGGTTGGACAGTGTAACGAAAATCTGGCGTTGAAAATTGTAGACAAGATCAAACGTTCCACCGGTAGTGGTATGTTGAAGGAGGCAGAATGGCTGAAGACAAACGAGACGAAGAAGAAGAGTTGAGTGGTGCTGATTCTGCTGACGATGAAGCGTTGGCGGATGAGTGGGCTGCAGCTCTGGAACAACAGCAGGATGATGAATCTGGCGGGGGAGACGAGGCAAGCGTGGAAGATGAATGGGCGGCTGCCATGGCAGAAGCTGAAGCTGCAGAGCAAACATCAGAAAAACCTGAAGAGGATGTTCGTCAGGCCCCTATGGAATCATTTTCTGAGACCACGACGACTGCCGTTGGCGCACCGGATCTGGATGTTATTCTGGATATCCCGGTCACCATTTCCATGGAAGTCGGGAACACTCAGATCGCTATCCGTAATCTGTTGCAGCTTAACCAGGGCTCCGTCATCGAGCTTGACCGGCTGGCGGGCGAACCTTTGGATGTGCTGGTGAACGGAACGCTGATCGCCCATGGGGAAGTGGTTATGGTCAATGAAAAATTCGGTATCCGGCTGACAGACGTGATCAGTCCTACCGAGCGCATCAAAAAACTGAGAGGCTGATTTGCTCCTGAAACCTGTTAAATTGCTGTCCCACGGTCTGGTCTGGTTGGGAGTCAGTGTCACTGCCCTGGCGGCGGAGAAGGCTGAAAAGGCACCGGTGCCGGTCACAGGTGTAGAGGGCGGCCAGATTATGCAGATCTTTGGTGCTCTCATTCTGGTGGTTCTGATGATTCTGGGGATTGCCTGGTTCAGTAAGAGATTTACCGGTCTGACACCTCAGAATAATCAGAATCTGAAAACCGTTGCGGTTCTGCCTGTCGGGAGCCGGGAGCGTATCGCCCTGGTTCAGGTGGGGGACCGTCAAATTCTTGTCGGTATTACTCCTCAACAAATTTCAACCCTCTATGTATTGGATGAACCCCTAGATCTTTCGCAGCCTGGCGGTGAGTTTGCACGGAAGTTGCAGTCCCTTTTGCGTCGTAATGAAAACGAGGCAGAAGGCGAAGCGAATGGTACGCAATAGGTGGTTTAGAGCTGCATTACCTTTCATACTTTTATCAGTTCCCTCCCTGGCATCAGCTGCCATCGAGGGGCTGCCTGCTGTCAAGCTGATCACCAACCCCGATGGCACCCAGGAATATAGCGTAACCCTGCAGATCCTGGCGCTGATGACGGCGCTGACGTTTATTCCGGCTTTCATGATGATGGTGACGTCTTTTACCCGCATCGTGATTGTGTTTGCCATTCTTCGACAGGCGCTGGGGTTGCAGCAAACACCCTCTAACCAGATATTGGTGGGGCTGTCACTGTTTCTGACTTTTTTTATCATGTCCCCGGTATTCGAGAAGGCGAACGAAGCTGGTCTTCAGCCGTACCTGGCGGAAGAAATGGTGATGCAGGACGCAGTGGCCGCCGCCAGTGGACCTTTCCGAGAATTCATGCTGGCACAGACGCGTGAAGATGATCTCAATCTGTTTGTTCGTATCGCCCGGGAAGAAGGACAGTACAGCAACCCAGAGGATGTGCCCTTCCGAATACTGCTGCCCGCGTTTGTCACCAGTGAGCTTAAAACCGCCTTCCAGATAGGGTTTATGGTATTTATACCTTTTTTGATTATCGACATGGTCGTGGCCAGCGTTCTGATGGCTATGGGGATGATGATGCTGTCACCGATCATTATCTCTTTACCCTTCAAGATCATGCTATTTGTTCTGGTTGATGGTTGGGCGCTGATTATGGGAACCCTGGCGGCAAGCTTTGGGGTGTGATCAGAGACGTTCAAGTATGCGGCTGAGGCTGTTTAACTCATGCCAGTTGGGAAAAGTGAAATGAAGCTTTCGCTGAAAAAAGCTCAAATATAGAAGGGGATAACGATGACTCCCGAAGTTGTACTCGATATTTTTCGTGAAGCTCTGTGGCTGATTGTCTCGCTGGTAACGCTCATTGTTGCGCCAAGTCTGGTGGTGGGGCTGATTGTCAGTATTTTTCAGGCGGCGACACAGATCAACGAACAAACCCTGAGCTTCCTTCCCCGGTTGTTGGTGACATTGCTGGTCATCATTATTGCCGGGCCTTATATGCTGACCAAAATTATGGATTACACCAATATGCTGATCACCAATATTCCGATGGTGATCGGATAGAGCCTGTCCATGTTTGAGTTTTCTGAGCAACAGATCGGAGCACTAATCGGCAGCCATCTCTGGCCACTGTTTCGCATCTCCAGTTTTATGATGACAGCCCCCATCCTTGGGACGCAGATTGTCCCCGCCCGGGTTCGATTGCTGTTGGCGTTGCTGATGACGGTTGTAGTCGTTCCCGCATTGCCCGCGGTACCTGAGATCGATCCACTGAGTTTGTCGGCGGTGACCCTGATTTTTCATCAGGTCTTTATCGGCCTGGCGATGGGGTTTGCTGTTCTGATGTTGTTTCAGTTGTTTGTTGTGGCGGGGCAGATGCTTGCGATGCAGATGGGGTTGGGGTTCGCTGCCATGGTTGACCCCACCAACGGGATATCGGTGACGGCGCTCAGTCAGTTTTATCTGATGCTGGTGACATTGCTGTTTCTGGCAATGAATGGTCATCTGGTGATGTTTGAAACCCTGATTGAGAGTTTTACCATTCTGCCGATTTCCCAGGGGGGGATGGACAATTTGAGTTGGTGGTATCTGGCCTCGCGGATCAGTTGGATGTTTGCTGGTGCGCTGGTGGTGGCGCTGCCGGCGGTGACTTCTGTGTTTATTGTGAATATTTCTTTTGGCGTAATGACCCGAGCGGCGCCGCAGATGAATATTTTCTCTATCGGCTTTCCGTTAACGGTCCTGTTCGGATTGTTGGTCTTCTGGATCAATGTGGGCAACGTGATTCCACAGTTTACCGGATTCAGCGAAAACACTTTTGAGTTCATGCGTGGGATGCTGCTAGCTCCACAACCTTAATTTGTCCTGGTAACCGACAATGGCAGAGAACGACAGCAGTCAGGAAAAAACCGAAGAACCCACCGGGCGAAAGATCCAGAAAGCCCGGGAGGAAGGGCAGATTCCGCGTTCCAAGGAACTCGGCACCATGACAATACTGATGTCTGCAGCTGTTGCTTTTCTGGTCTTCGGCCCTGCACTGGGAGGCTCGCTGGAGAATATTCTTAAGTACAGTTTTTCTATGACCAGAGATGAAATCTTTGATCCTGCCATGCCGGTCCTTCATCTGGGGGCCATGGCCATGGAGGCGGCTGTTGCGCTGATTCCGTTTATGCTGATTTTGCTGGTGGCTTCGATTCTCGGCAATATTGCCCTGGGAGGGATGCTGATCAGCGGCAAAAGCGTTATGCCCAAATTCAGTCGTATCAATCCACTTGAGGGGCTCAAGCGGATGTTCTCGCTGAAGTCTCTAATGGAGCTTTTCAAGGCTATTGCCAAAACACTGGTTGTTGGTGGTGTTGGCTGGCTGATTCTGACCAATGCCGTTCCGAACTTGCAGGATATGACCAAGCAGGACGCGATGGTCAGTATTTGGCATGCACTGGAGATCATGGCCTGGAGCTTTCTGTTTCTGGCCAGTTCCCTGATCCTGATTGCCATGGTGGATATTCCGTTTCAGATTTATGACCACACCAAGAATCTGAAAATGACCAAACAGGAAGTGAAAGACGAGTTTAAAGACACGGAAGGTAAACCGGAGGTCAAGCGCCGGGTAAGAGAACTGCAATATCAGATGACCCAGCGTCGGATGTTGCAGGAAGTGCCCAAGGCGGATGTCGTGATTACCAACCCCACGCATTACTCGGTCGCATTGAAATATGATGCGAAAACCATGGATGCACCGGTGGTTGTCGCCAAAGGGGTGGATCATATGGCCATGAAGATCCGGGAAATTGCACGAGCCCATGATGTTGAACTCGTGGAAACGCCACCATTGACCCGGGCGATTTATTATCACGCGGATATTGACGAAGAAATACCTTCAGGCCTTTATCTGGCGGTGGCACAGGTGCTGGCTTATGTCTTCCAGCTGCGTCGATTCCGTCGAGGTTTCGGCAAGCGCCCAGGAAAAATTCCGGATTTCGATATCCCCAGTCATTTGCGGCGGGAAAGCTGAATATAAACTTCTGGTGCTTTAATTCTGGGGCCCGATACGTTTAGGTATGATTCCTGCAGCACACCTTAAAAACCGGTAGTTGATGTCAAAGATTTGGCGTCATGTGTTGAACAAAGGTGTGATATGGATCGAGCCGCTGCGCTGACAAGTTTCCGCTCCCATACCCAGGGAAATTTTGGTATCCCGCTGCTACTCATGGTTCTGCTTGCCATGATGACGCTGCCGATGCCGCCATTTGTGCTGGACGTCACCTTTACCTTTAATATTGCCCTTTCCATCGTCATTCTCATGGTGTGTGTGTATGCCATGCGCCCGATGGACTTCGCCATTTTTCCGACGGTGTTGCTGGTGGCGACGCTGTTGCGTCTTGCCTTGAACGTTGCGTCCACCCGTGTCGTCCTGCTGGAAGGGCATGAGGGGGGAGATGCGGCCGGTAAGGTGATTGAAGCCTTTGGCGCTGTGTTGATCGGTGGTAACTATGCGGTCGGGATTGTGGTCTTCGCGATTCTGATGATTATCAACTTCGTGGTGGTCACCAAAGGCGCCGGCCGGGTGTCTGAAGTCAGCGCGAGATTTACTCTGGATGCTATGCCCGGTAAGCAGATGGCGATTGATGCGGATCTGAATGCGGGCTTGATTGACCAGGAAGATGCCAAGTCCAGGCGACAAGAAATTGCTCAGGAAGCTGACTTTTACGGTTCCATGGATGGTGCCAGCAAATTTGTTCGCGGGGATGCGATTGCTGGATTGCTGATATTGGCGATCAACCTGATCGGTGGGATCAGTATCGGTATGATGCAGCATGACCTGGAGTTCAGCGATGCCATGCAGAAATATGCACTGCTGACCATCGGTGATGGTCTGGTTGCCCAGATTCCTTCCCTGTTACTGTCTTCTGCTGCCGCCATCATGGTCACCCGGGTCAGCAGTGAACAGGATATGGGAACCCAGGTTATTCGACAGATGTTCAGTTCCTCCAGAACATTGGCGATTCCAGCGGTCATTCTTTTTATTATGGGGGTTATTCCCGGAATGCCGCACGTGGCTTTTCTGGGGTTGTCTACCATCGCAGCCACGATTGCTTATTTTATCTGGAAGAAGAAGCAGGAAGCTGAGGTGGTGGATGAGGGGGCTGCGCCGTCGGCTCGCCGTGCCGGTGGTCCGGCACCCGCGGGAGGTCCTGCTCTGGGGGACGGTGAAGCGCCACCAGCGGTTAAAGCGCCGGAAACCAAAGAATTGGGTTGGGATGATGTGGTAAATGTCGATATCGTCGGGCTTGAAGTCGGGTATCGGTTGATTCCGCTGGTAGATAAATCCCAGGGCGGACAGCTACTGGCCCGGATTAAGGGAGTGAGAAAAAAACTTTCTCAGGAGTTGGGTTTTCTGATGCCATCAGTGCATATCCGGGACAACCTTGACTTGATGCCAAACTTCTACCGCATCACTCTGATGGGAGTGACTATCGCAGAGGCAGAAATTCACCCGGATCGGGAAATGGCGATTAATCCCGGTCAGGTATTCGGCAAGCTGGAAGGCATTGATACCAAAGATCCCGCATTCGGCCTCGAAGCGATCTGGATCGATCCCAATCAAAAAGAGCAGGCGCAGACTCTGGGATACACGGTCGTTGATGCCAGTACTGTTGTTGCGACTCATTTAAACCAGGTGCTGAACAAGCACGCCTACGAACTGCTTGGTCATGAAGAGGTTCAGCAGTGGCTTGAGCAGCTGGGTAAATCCGCTTCCAAACTGGCAGAAGAGCTGGTGCCCAACACAGTTTCCGTCAGTCTGCTGTTGAAGATCTTGCAAAACCTTCTGCAGGAAGATGTTCCCATTCGGGATATGCGCAGCATAGCTGAAGCCATCGTCAATACATCTCCCAAAACCCAGGATGCCGGAATTTTGACTGCGTCAGTACGTGCTTCGTTGCGTCGGCTGATTGTGCAGAACATTATCGGCAATGAAGCTGAGCTGCCAGTGGTGACACTGGATCCCGGGCTTGAGCAACTGTTGTTGAAGTCCATGCAGCAGGCCCAGCAGGCTGGTGGCATGGATGATGTAGGACTGATTCTGGAGCCGAGCATGATGGAAAAACTGCATCGTTCTTTATCAGATGCGGCCCAGCGTCAGGAAATGTTAGGAAAGCCGGCCATTCTCCTGGTGTCCAATACCCTGAGGTCGGTGTTGTCCCGTTTTGTCAGGCTGGGCGTAGAACGTATGCATGTGCTGGCATACCAGGAAGTGCCGGACAACAAACAGATTACCATTGTAGCAACCATCAGCGGTTAACCCTGATCGAGGCATAGAAAATGAAGATGAAGCGATTTTTTGCGGCAAATATGCAACATGCACTGCGCGACATTCGTGAAGAGCTGGGTGCTGATGCAGTGATACTGTCCAGTAAAAAAATTGCCGGCGGTGTCGAAGTGGTATGCGCGCTGAATTATGACGAAGCCGAAGCTCGGGAGCGAATTTCGGAGCCAAGTCTGGAAAGTGCAACAGCATCTTCCATTGCCAGAGAGGCCGCGTCCCGCCATGCGCAACTGGAAGATGAAATGGCCAGGATTCGTACCAGACTGGATCAAATGCGTGAGCCTCGGCCAGAACCAAGATCTGAGCCCAGAAGAGAGAGTGCATTTTCCGAATCAATGTACAGGCAATCCGAACCGGCTGCGGCACATCAGGCTTCTTCTGTTGCAGGAGAGACAGGTCAGATCATTGCTGAAATGCGCGAAGAAATCATGCAGCTGCGCAATATGATTCAACTGAAGAATTCCCACGAGGGGACGGCAGCGGCTTCGGTGGCTGAAGCCTCGAAACCCCAGGCACCAACATCCCGTCCTGATAGTCATTCGGTTACAGTTAAAAATAGCACGATGGATAATGTTAACGTGGCTGATAAAGCGTTGACGCAACGCATGCAGGCTATGGGTATATTTCCGGAACTGCAGGACCCGCTGACCGCCAAGCTGAATGAAAGCAAAGGGTTGGAGGAGCAGTGGCGCAACCTCATGGCGCGTCTGGCGCACAGTTTGCGGGCTGAAGAGGAAGAATTGATCGACCAGCAGGGCAATGTGGTTCTGGTTGGCCCTACAGGGGCAGGTAAAACCACCACTATCGCTAAAATGGCTGCCCGATTTGTTCAGAAATATGGCAATAACAAGCTGGCTCTGGTCACCACGGACCGTTTCCGGGTGGCTGGTACACAGCAGCTACAGTCATTTGGCCGTTTGCTCAACGTGCCCGTTATCGTGGTGGATGAGCGTCGTAAACTGGATGATGTTCTGGATGAACTGGCGGATAAACGTCTGGTTCTGATTGATACGGCCGGTTTGAATCCCCAGGACCCTAACTGGGAGGTTCAGCGCTGTGACCTTAAGGTTGAGCGGCATGAGTTAAGGAACTATCTTGTATTATCCGCGGTCAATCAACCGCAGGTTATGAAGTCCACTTATCATTACTATAAGATGCTGGGGCTTTCAGGATGCGTCATTACCAAGGTGGATGAAGCGTTCAGCCTTGGAGAAGTCATCAGTATGTCCATTGTAAATCGACTTCCCGTAGCCTATTTTACTGACGGCCAGCAAATCCCCCGGGATATTCATCATGCCAGGGCTCATGCTCTGGTGGTTCGCGCTGTGTCCTTGTGGCAGGCTTCATCCGAGTGGGAAAAGCAAACCAGGAATCAGGCCAGCAATCTACAGAATCTGGTTGTCTGATGGCTGTAAAAGGTGGGTGGTCATCGTGTCAGATGAAAAAATGGAAATCCAGGCGTGAGGTGTTTTACTTAACAATAGGTTATGGGCAGTAGATTATAGGGATCGGCAGGTTTGGTGAAGACGAGGGCCTGCGGGAGAATTTCCGATATGCCATGGCTTGGTTTAAAGCAGTTGTTGATGTAATGGCCGATGAGCGATTGGAGCTGAAGTATAAACTATTAAAAGATTTCCATCCGTCGATTAGGCGGCTTTCGGGTAAACCGGACAGGCCGGTTTGGGGGAGGAGTATGTTGAGGAGAAGTATACCGGTATGAGCAGACTACATCCGGTTCAGGTCATTGCAGTCACCGGCGGTAAAGGTGGTGTTGGAAAAAGTAATGTGTCCATTAATCTGGCAATGGCGCTTTCAGAAATGGGGCGCAGGGTTGTCGTTCTTGATGCTGACCTGGGGTTGGCCAATATTGATGTCCTTCTGGGGATTACCGCGTCCCGTAACATCGGCGATGTATTGTCGGGAGAATGCAGTCTGAGGGAGGTAATGGTTGATGGCCCCGGTAGTATTAAAATTGTTCCCGCATCGTCCGGCACCCAGCATCTGACGCATCTGTCTCCTCTTGAGCATGCCGGGTTAATCAATGCTTTCAGCGAAATCAGCGATGATCTTGATGTGCTGATTATTGATACTGCTGCCGGTATCTCGGAGCAGGTATTGTCATTTGCCAGAGCTGCCCAGGAAATCCTGATGGTGGTCTGTGATGAGCCCACATCCATCACGGATTGCTATGCTGTGATCAAGCTTCTCAATAAGAATCACGATCTGTTCCGGTTCCGGGTGCTGGCGAACATGGTTCGTTCCAATGATGAGGGGCGCAATCTCTTTAATAAACTTTCCAAAGTCACCGAACGCTTCCTTGAAGTTGCGCTACAATATGAAGGCAGTATCCCGTTTGATGAGACGGTTCGGAAGGCGGTACAAAGACAGCGTCCGGTATACGAAGCTTATCCCAGGTCAAAGGCATCTCTGGCCTTCAGGCAACTGGCTCAACGCGTGGATAATTGGCCGCTTCCTACAGGCCCTCGTGGCAATCTGGAATTTTTTGTGGAGCGGTTGGTACAGCATTGATCGGTATCCGCAGTCGTTTCGGCTTCGTCATTTATGCCGGGCGTGGGCCATCGGGAGCGGACTGTCGTAAGCTCCATTAATACAAGTAAATGCATGTGGCGAATTCATATATGATCTACAGTGATGCCGGTGGTAAACGCGCAGACCTGTTAGTCCAGCAATATGCACCTCTGGTCAAGCGTATTGCGCATCATCTGATAGCAAGATTACCTGCCAGTGTGCAGGTAGAGGATTTGATACAGTCCGGTATGATCGGTCTGTTGGAAGCTGCCCATAAATACGATGCTGGCAAGGGCGCTTCATTTGAAACCTATGCGGGCATCCGCATTCGCGGATCGATGATGGATGAGATACGCAAAGGGGATTGGATTCCCCGTTCAGTGCACAGGAATGCGCGTAGTATTGCCAAGGCAATTCATGAGATTGAAGCCCGTACCGGACGAGATGCCCAGGACCATGAAGTGGCAGAGGCACTGGGAATAACGCTGGAACAGTATCATGGCACGGTCAGAGACGCGTCTGCGGGCCGCCTGTTTAGTCTGGATGAGATGGGGTTTGACGGTGATCAGGATCCGCTCGGAGAAGACCCTCATAATCGTAATCCTCTGGCTGGCATCGAACACGAGGCGTTTCTGAAAAAACTCACAGCGGCTATCGACGCTTTACCTGAAAGGGAAAAGCTGGTGCTGTCACTTTACTATGACGAAGAGCTTAATCTGAAAGAAATTGGCCAGGTACTGTCGGTCAGTGAGTCCAGGGTCAGTCAGATTCATTCTCAGGCAACGATAAGGTTGCGATCTCGTCTCACGGATTGGACTGAAAGCTGATCCGGGTATATATTCTGCCGCGCCGAACCGGAAGGCGAAAAGTCTGCCCGGAAGTGCGTGTCATTTTCCTATCAAGAGAAGATGGTAAATATTTTAATTGGAGTGCCCTAAAAACTGGATAGTACTCGAACTACGTCTAGACTTATCCAGTAGGGCAATGAAATCAAAGAGTTTCCAACGTCGCCATTGTGGAGGTTACATTGGACAAGAATATGAAAATTCTCGTAGTCGATGACTTTTCGACCATGAGGCGAATTATTAAAAACCTGCTCCGGGATCTTGGTTTTACCAATACCGAAGAAGCGGATGACGGGCAAACGGCTCTGCCCATGCTGAAGACCGGTAAGTTTGATTTTTTGGTGACTGACTGGAATATGCCCGGCATGACTGGTATTGAACTTTTACAAGCCGTTCGTGCAGATGAGAGTCTGAAGAACCTGCCCGTGTTAATGGTAACCGCCGAAGCAAAACGGGATCAGATTGTCGCCGCCGCCCAGGCTGGTGTAAATGGATACGTGGTTAAACCATTCACCGCCGCTGTGTTGAAGGAAAAAATAGAAAAAATATTTGAGCGGATTGACTGAACAGCTCCCTAAGAGAATTACCGATGGATAAGAAACCCGATTACGGTGAGCAGGAAGAACGCCTGAGTGAGCAGGCATCCACATTGATGGAGCATGTGTCCAAGGGCAATTATGCCGAAGCGATGAAGGTCATTTCCGAGCTGAACGAGACCCGTGACAGGACGCTTTATCAGGAGGTTGGAAAACTTACCCGCTCATTGCACGAAGCGATTCGAAAATTCGAGATTGATATTGGTACTGCCGAGCAGCGGGAGGAAATGTCGAAAATTGCCGATGCGTCTGATCGCCTGGGGTATGTGGTCGACATGACCAACAAAGCTGCCAACCGGACCATGGACCTGGTTGAGGAAAGTATGCCTCTTGCTGTAGAAATCAGAAATGAGGCGACTGAGCTGAAAGAGGCATGGGGACGTCTGCGTCGCCGTGAAATGGACCCATCTGAGTTCAGGGAGCTTTATAAACGTATCGACAAGTTCTTTCTGGAGCTGTCCAAGAACAGCGACACCGTATACGGGAACCTTTCTGAAATCCTGCTGGCGCAGGATTTCCAGGATCTTACGGGCCAGGTTATCCAGAAAGTCACGACCCTGGTACGGGAGGTTGAGGAAAACCTGGTCAATCTGGTTTCCATGGCCGGTAAAGTGGATCGAATGACCGGGATTCAGCATGAGCTGAAGGCAGAACAAGAAGATATTTTAAAAGGGCAAGGCCCGCAGATACAAACAGAAGGGCGCTCAGATGTCGTTTCCAGCCAGGATGATGTAGACGACCTGTTATCAAGCCTTGGTTTCTGAGGAGCAGGTGAATGGGGTTCGAAGCTGACGAAGAAATCCTGCAGGACTTTTTGGTTGAGGCAGGGGAAATACTGGAACAACTCTCTGAGCAATTGGTGGAGTTGGAGCAAAATCCTGAAGATAAGGATCTGCTCAATGCCATATTCCGGGGATTTCATACCGTTAAGGGTGGAGCCGGCTTTCTTCAGCTGGACCCCTTGGTTGACTGTTGCCATGTTGCTGAAAACGTATTCGACCTGCTTCGAAACGGGCAGCTGTCGGTCAATTCCGAATTGATGGATGTCGTATTGCAGGCTCTGGATGCGGTCAATGCGATGTTCGATGAAGTGAAGAGTCGCGAAGAACTCACTCCGGCAGACCCGGCTCTGATCCATGCTCTTGAGTGTCTTGTAAAAGGCGAACCTATCGGGGATGCCGGCGAGGAAGAGGCGGCAGAGGAAGAGGTTGCTGAAGACATTGTTGAGGCTGAGGAAGAGGATGTCAGTGAGCCGGTAAACGAAGGCGATATAACTGATGACGAGTTTGAAAACCTGCTGAATGCTTTGGACGACGGAGAGGCCGAAGCTGGAGCTGTTGAAGCAGAGGCTGGGTCTGTTGCCGCTGAGTCAGACAGTGATGAAATTTCCGAAGATGAGTTTGAGGCCTTGCTGGATCAGCTCCATGGCCCCGGCAAGTTTAGTGGTGCCGCATCCTCAGAAGCACCCGCGGAACCAGCCGCGGAACCAGCGAAGCCCAAAGAATCGAAGACAGCGGAAACAGCTTCTTCATCCAGTGACAGTGACGAAATTACGGATGATGAGTTTGAGAGTTTGCTGGATGAGCTGCATGGTAAAGGAAAATTTGACGGCGGTGTCGTTGAGAAGGGTGAAGCGCCCAAGGCTGACACAGCTAAAAAGCCGGCCAGCAAAGAGAAAGCGCCGGCAGAATCCTCTGATGGGGATTCTGATCTGATTACAGACGATGAGTTTGAGAAACTGCTGGATGATTTGCATGGCAAAGGCAAAGGGCCAGCAGTAGTGCCTAAAGCGAAAGGGGATGATAAGGCTAAACCAGCAGCCGCCGCGAAATCTGCGGCTAAGCCCACTCCCGCTAAAGCGACTCCCGCCAAGGCTGCGCCCGGCAAGGAAGCTAAACCTGCCGCGGCCTCAGCGCCAGCGAAAGAGCCTCAGGCCAACATTGCCACCGAAACCACTGTCAGGGTAGACACTAAGCGTCTCGATGACATCATGAATATGGTGGGTGAGCTGGTGCTGGTGCGGAACAGGCTCAAGCGATTGGGTGAGGAATTTGCAGACGAGAACATGAGTAAAGCCGTATCCAATCTGGATGTGGTTACCACGGATCTTCAGTCGGCAGTCATGCAGACGCGGATGCAACCGATCAAGAAAGTGTTTGGCCGATTCCCCAGGGTCGTTCGGGATCTTGCTCGTAACCTCAAGAAAGAGGTGAACCTGGTGCTGAAAGGGGAAGATACGGATCTGGATAAAAACTTGGTGGAAGCTCTCTCTGATCCTCTGGTTCACTTGGTTCGAAATGCGGTTGATCACGGTATTGAATCCCCTGAAAAGCGCGAACAGAACGGCAAACCCAGAGTCGGACGGGTGGTTTTGGCGGCAGAACAGGAAGGAGATCATATACTGCTCTCCATCGAAGATGATGGGGCAGGGATGGATCCGACGGTTCTGCGCCAAAAAGCCGTGGAAAAAGGTATTTTTGATGCCGATGCCGCAGAGCGTTTGACAGATTCAGAAGCCTATAACCTGATTTTTGCGCCGGGCTTTTCGACCAAGACCGAGATATCAGACGTGTCAGGTCGTGGTGTGGGTATGGATGTGGTGAAAACCAAAATTACCCAACTCAACGGTACGATTCATATCGATTCTGTGCTTGGCAAAGGTTCGCGTCTCATTATTAAAGTGCCTTTGACTCTTGCCATTATGCCGACCTTGATGGTCACTCTGGGCAGTCAGGCCTTTGCATTCCCTCTGGTAAGTGTGGTGGAAATTTTCCATCTGGATTTGACCAAAACCAATATCGTGGATGGACAGGAATGTATTGTTGTACGAGAGAATGTGTATCCTCTGTTCCATATCAAGCGTTGGTTGGTGAGAGGGGCTCAGTTTGAAAAATCCAGTAAAGCCGGTCATGTGGTGATTGTTTCAGTGGGAACCAAACGTGTCGGTCTGGTAGTGGATCAATTGGTCGGCCAGGAAGAAGTTGTGATTAAGCCTCTGGGCAAAATGCTCCATGGTACTCCGGGGATGGCCGGGGCCACGATCACCGGTGACGGTCGGATTGCTCTAATTCTGGACATTCCGAGTTTGCTCGGACGCTACGCTAAAACCAGTAAGGTTTTCAGTCGGCCGTCTTTCAAAGATGAGGATGATATCGCACTTTCCAGTGATTCCCCTACCGCGCTTTCGGCAGGCTGAACAGGGTGATAAACATGACCGCTGGAATGAGAACATCCGGAGAAAATACAGGCGGGCGTTTGTAATCCAGCACCATAATGGGGTATGCCTGATGAAGCCGGGTGTATTGAATAAAGTAGGTTTACCTGAAAAAGAACAGGTATGAGGAAGCAGGGGGCGTAGTTTGAATGGCCGTTAAGGTCCTCATTGTAGATGATTCCGGGTTTTTCAGGCGTCGCCTGAGTGAGATCCTGCAACCTATGACGGACATTGAAGTCGTCGGCGCCGCCACCAACGGAAGAGAGGCAATTGATCTGGTATCCAAGTTGAAGCCAGATGTCATCACCATGGATTATGAAATGCCGGTGATGGACGGAATTACTGCCGTTAAGGAAATCATGCGCACAAATCCCACTCCGGTGTTGATGTTTTCCTCTCTCACCTACGAAGGGGCTCGGGTAACCTTTGATGCACTTGAAGCCGGAGCGGTGGATTTTCTGCCCAAAAGCTTTGAGGCTATGTCAGGGGATGCGACCAGGATCAAGGCATTATTGCACGACCGGATTATGGCTGTATCAGGTAGCCGACAAGGTCGTTCCGGGGGAGTCGCTGCACCTGTATCTCCCAAGCCCGCAGAGAGGTCCTCCAGGCCGGGGATTACGCCGGTAAAGCCTTCTCCTGCTGCCAAAGCGACAGCGCAGGCCGCTTCTCTTAAAAAGAGTGCGCCAGCAGCTGCACCGGCAAAGCCCGAGATCAAAAGACCCCCTTCACGCAAAGGTGAAAAGGTCAATGCCAGTATTGTATTGATCGGTACCTCTACAGGGGGGCCTGTGGCATTGCAGAAAATTTTAACTCAGTTGCCAGCCAATTTTCCGAAACCTCTGGTGTTGGTGCAACACATGCCTGCGACCTTCACTCCCGCCTTTGCGGAACGTCTGAATCGTCTGTCGGCCATCGGCGTGAAACAGGTGGAAAACGGTGAAGTGCTTAAGCCTGGTGTGGCCTATATTGCCCCGGGAGGTAAGCAGACTCTGATTGAGCGCTCTGGTGGTTCTGCCAGGATTAAAATTCTGGATGGCGATGAAAGATTGCATTACAAGCCCTGTGTGGATGTAACATTTGGATCTGCCGCCAAAACTTTTCCGGGTAAGGTGCTTGGTATTATTCTCACCGGAATGGGAGCTGATGGGCGTGAGGGGTGTCGTATGCTGAAGGACTCCGGGGCAACGGTGTGGGCTCAGGACGAGGAAACCAGCGTCATATACGGGATGCCGATGGCGGTGGCAACGGCCGGGCTGGCAGATGATATTCTGTCGCTGGATGAGTTTGCGGGCCGGATGGTGGAAAGCGTCTCTTAAAGACTATGGATATTCTTAGTATTGTAGGCGTTATCATCGCCTTCGTCGCTATTATCGGTGGTAACCTTATTGAGGGTGGGGAAGTCTCCGCTCTGTTGAATCTTCCGGCGGCCCTGATTGTGTTGGGTGGCACCGTCGGTGCGATTATCCTGCAGCACTCCGGTGCGGTTCTAAAACGCTCGCTTATTCAGTTCGGGTGGGTGTTCTTACCTCCTTATATTAACTTCCAGGCAGGTATCGAAAAGATCGTTGGCTGGAGTATGGTGGCGAGAAAGGAAGGGTTGCTCGGTCTTGAGGAAGTGGCCGAGAATGAAATGGACCCGTTTTCTCAGAAAGGTTTGCAGTTACTGGTGGACGGCGCCGAGCCAGAGTCTATCCGAAATGTGATGGAGTTGGAGCTGGGAAGTCGTGAGCAGCGTGAACTGAACAGTACCAAAGTTTATGAGGCCATGGGCGGGTATGCGCCAACGCTGGGTATTCTCGGTGCGGTGCTGGGATTGATTCAGGTGATGCGTCACCTGGAAGACCCTTCCATGCTCGGGCCCGGAATCGCGACAGCTTTTGTTGCAACAATCTACGGCGTTGCTCTGGCAAACTTGTTTTATTTCCCTATCGCCAATAAGCTCAAGGGTATTGTTCACGAGCAATCCCTGTTTCGTGAAATGATGATCGAAGGCGTTGTGGCGATCGCGGAAGGGGAGAATCCCAAAGCGATTGAGTTGAAGCTCAAAGGCTTTGTTGATTCCTGATGCGCGCTTTTCCCCGCAGGCCCTGGGATGATCGAGGTGGCCAATCATGAGACGTAGGCGTCGTGAAGAAGAATCTCACAACAATGAACGCTGGTTGGTGTCCTACGCGGATTTCATAACGCTCCTGTTCGCCTTTTTCGTGGTGATGTATTCCGTATCCTCTGTGAATGAAGGGAAGTACAAAGTGCTTTCTGAAACTCTGGAGGGGGTATTCAATGCGACACAAAAAAGCCTGACGCCAATACAGGTCGGACAACAATCCTCGTCCCCTCCAAAGAGTGACTCTCCTATTGTGCAGCCTTTTGAAAATCCTGACAGAAAGCCTGTTGGGGGAACCGGGAATGCTGATGTGGAAGGGACCATGAGGCAAATTGCCGACCGCTTCAGCACCAGTCTTAAAAAGTTGATCAGTGACGGTCTGGTGTCTGTGAATGCGAATGACGACTGGATTGAGCTTTCTTTGCGCAATAATCTCTTGTTTAGCAGTGGTGATGCGGTGCCGGTGGATGCGGCTTTCCCGCTGCTCGACACCATTGCCGAAATACTTAGAGACTACCCCAATGCCATTCTTGTGGAAGGGTTTACAGACAATGTACCGATCCGGAGTCCGGTTTATCCTTCCAACTGGGAGTTGTCTGCGGCCAGATCATCGGCTGTCGTAAGGTTGCTGGCCTTTGGTGGTGTGGACCCGAAACGCATGGCGGCCGTCGGCTATGGCGAATTTCAGCCTCTTGCCCGCAACGATACTTCTGAGGGGCGCCAGCGTAATCGCCGAGTGGTCCTGTTAATTGCCAAAGATGAAAGAGTTCGCTTGACCGTGCGCAAGTAGCGGAGGTGTTTTACTTCATCGTTCAAAGCTGCTGATAAGGTCAACTGGGTCTAAAGTCTTTCCGCTATCTGCCGATAATTATAAACATCTACAGCAGGTGGCACGCATTCTGCTGTATTCACTTCAGCCAACATTTAACACGAATTTTGAGCGAATAAGACAATATTTTGTCCGTAAACCGGAAGCTTATTGCCGCTGTGGGAATCAAAACCGGGGAAGCGTGAAAGTGTGGCTGGCACTATAATTAAATGCACGGCGCTGAAATTTAACCTACAGCCTTGGAACGATACATATGGCAATGCATGCGGCGATGGCATGAAGTGCAGACAGGGAACAATGAATCGGAAAGGGAACAAAGCAGGACGATAGCGGTTGCGAATCGCTGATCGTTACCAGTTGAGTCGACATCACTAAGTTTGGGGGATATCCCTGGTGCGTATTTGGACAGTTGCAAACCAGAAAGGTGGTGTGGGTAAAACCACGACCACGGTATCATTGGCGGGATTGCTGGCAGAGCAGGGCAAGCGTGTGCTGATGCTGGATCTGGATCCGCATGGCTCTTTGTCTTCTTATTTTGGCTTTGATCCGGATACTCAACGCGGTAGCGTCTACGATTTGTTCATGCACAATGGCAAAGTTCCGGCCGATCTGCCAAGACAGTTAATTCAGGATACCACACATCCCAATCTGAAAATGATTCCGGCTTCTACGGCTCAGGCAACATTGGAGCGGAAGATGGTCGGCGTGGAAGGTATGGGGCTGATTATTTCAAAGGCGCTCGCCCATCTATGGGATGAATTTGATTACGCGTTTCTGGACAACACGCCGGTGCTAGGCGTGTTGCTGATCAACTCCCTGGCTGCCAGTCAGCACATATTGATTCCTGTGCAGACAGAGTTTCTCGCGCTTAAGGGGCTGGAGAGAATGCTGCATACTCTTGGGATGGTAATGAAGAGTCAAGGCAGTCAATTGACTTACACTATTATTCCCACCATGTTTGATCGTCGTACACAGGCATCTGTGCATACTTTCAGAACGCTTCGCAAACAATACGCTGATGAGGTGTGGCGTTACGCGATCCCTATCGATACTAAATTTCGGGATGCCAGTAAAGCCGGCCTGATTCCTTCGGCTTTTGATCCAATGACTCATGGAGTCAGAGGGTATCGAAAGTTGTTGGAGGATCTCATCGACGCGAATGTTGGTGTCAGTTCCGGTACAAGGGAACCGTCTACCTCACAGGCATGACTGGTCCGGATGGCGAGATTTCATGTCTGATAAACGTTTTGCAGACCCTAATGAATCCGATCAGGCAATCATGGATTACCTGTCGGATTTACTGCGACCAGTCCCTCTGCAGGTTGATGAAGAGGCGCGTGAGCAGGGTGCACCTCCCCGAGAGAAGGTCAAAGCTGAGGCAAAAGCGCCTGAGTTCGTTCCTGAGCCAAAATCGTCCCCTGAATCCGGGGCAGGTCCTGGATCAGCAGCAAAGCCCTTAAGCAAGCCGGCAGCCAAACCAGAGTTCTCTTTGTCTGATCGGAAGCCTTCTTTTGGATCCGCCATGACGGGACGCCGAAAAAGTGAGGAGCCTGCTGACCATGCTGATTCGATTTTAAAAAGAGCCAGGGAGGATTGGTTGGCTCACCGAGAGGATGCTCGGGTTGAGAAGAGGCGACCGTTGCAGGAGCTGGAACCTCCTAAGCTCAGCTTTAAACCGAAATTCAAGATTCAGTCAGCAGTTGAAGAGGCGAAGCCTGCACCGGTTTCCACGAAAAGCGCTGCGCTGAAAACGGCTACAGAAACAGTGGCCAGGCAGGCTGTCAAAACGCAAGATTCTCTGAAGGAAGGCATAGCGAAAGCTAAAACAGAGGTCAAAGCTGAACCGAAACAAGTTGAGGAAGCGAAACAAGAGTCCCCTGATATTGCGTCCCGTCATAAAATTGACGTACCGCAGGCCAAAGTCGACATCGAGCGTCAAAAGGTTGTTGAAGAAGTGGTGGTGCAGGAGCAGGAGGTTGCAGAGGACGCTTCGCTGGATAATGGAACGCCTGACGGAGCCTGGCCGAATGAAAGGCCATCCTGGGCCCAGGAAAGGTTTGAGTGTCTCCTGTTTCATGTGGCCGGGTTGAAGTTGGCCGTTCCTTTGGTGTCTTTGGGTGGTGTGTATGCGCTGGATCGCGAACTGACTCCGCTATTTGGAATGCCCAAGTGGTTTCTGGGTCTGTTTCCTCACGGAGACCTGAATCTGAACGTGGTTGACACAGCGCTTTGGGTGATGCCTGAACGGTATTCGGAGAAGTGGCTTGAGCAGTTGAAATATATTGTCAGACTGCAGGATTCCGAGTGGGGGATTGGCTGTGATACCGTTGCTGAAGCCTTTACTCTTGACCCTGAGCAGGTGAAGTGGCGTACTGAGCGCTCCAGGCGTCCTTGGCTGGCTGGAACTGTTGTTACCCACATGTGTGCCTTGATTGATGTCGCAGGATTTGAGAAGCTACTTGGCGATGCTCATTCTTCATCAGAAAATTGAGCATCAGGATAAGGGACTTTGAGCTCATCTGGAAGGGATTCACCAAGACATCTTCCTTTCCCGCTGTTGTTAATTTCACTTCAATTAGGCTGGCATAGATCCTGCGTTGTTCTATATTAGATAATTAGAAGTGTTAAATAATTGACGCTAATTGTCTGATGCCAGAAGAGATTGCCCGGATAGGCGGTTTCCTTGGGTATTGGAGACACGATATCGAGCGCACAGGTTTGCTAAAAAGAGGTTGATAGATATGGCATCCCAAACCGGACAAGGCCAAAGCTCTGACGATCCTATTCTGCAGTACGTGACATTCCAGCTGGATCATGAAACCTACGGCATTAATGTAATGCAGATTCAGGAAGTACTTCGGTACACCGAGATTGCTCCGGTTCCAGGGGCTCCGGACTACGTGCTGGGAATTATCAATCTGCGTGGCAATGTTGTAACCGTCATTGACACCCGTAAACGTTTCGGGCTGTCTGAGTCGGAAGTCACGGATCAAACCCGCATTGTGGTGATTGAAGTGGATAACCAGGTCGTCGGGATTCTTGTGGATTCCGTTGCTGAAGTGGTTTATCTGAGGCAATCAGAAATGGAAACAGCACCGAATGTCGGCAACGAGGAAAGTGCCAAATTCATTCAAGGTGTTTGCAATAAAAATGGTGAACTCATCATTTTGGTTGAATTTGAGAAAATGATGTCGGAAGAAGAATGGTCGGAACTGGCATCGATCTGATTTAAGTCAGTTAATAAGAGGTTGGGGATATGTTTGAGTCCATCCCAGGCTGGGTCACACTTGTCGGGCTTGCCGCCAATTTTACTGTCGGTGGAGCTTTAATGTTGTATATCCGTCAGCAACGTCATTATATCCAGGATCTGGAAAAGAGATTGGAAACTTTTGATGAGCAATTGTTGATGGTGTCTGACAGCGGCAAAGGTGTCGGTCGCAAAGTGGTCGCTCTGGATAAGCGCATGAAAGCTGCGGAAAGAAAGCAAAAGGAACTTGAGTCGAATGACGTCCAACAGGTCTCTTACAACGAAGCCGTAAGGCTGCTCTCTCTCGGTGCTGATGTTGATGATGTCATGACAACCTGTGGGTTGTCCCGGGCAGAAGCGGACTTAATCAAAGTTCTGCACAACAGCCAAATGTCCAGTCAGGCAAGATACCGATAGTCGATCTTTTGGTTCTTGTCTAAATCAGGGTTAGCTGATATTGGGTTGATTCTGTCAAAAGTCTACACAAACAAAAAAGCCTGGTTTTAACCAGGCTTTTTTGTTGCCTTCACCCTGTTCAGGACGAAGTGGACTCACTGCTGCTGGTGGCAGAAGAGGTCTCAGTAGTAGTCGCTGCAGGTGTCGCAGTACTTGGAGTGTCTGTCTTTTTCGCTGCGGTACGGCGACGGGGGGCTGGTTTTTTTGCTGCGGTAGCAGTCTTTGCAGTTGTTGTGGTAGCTGTGGATTTGCTGGCAGTAGCAGGTTTCTTGGCCGTAGTAGTTTTTGCTGCAGGCTTACGGGTAGTTGCTGCCTTGGTGGCTGCGGTTTTGGGGCCGGCTGCTTTTGCGGCTGAGCCTGAAGTGGTTTTGGCCTTGGATGCTGCTGTCGTTTTCTTCGCAGGAGCTTTGCGGGTCGTTGCCGGCTTGCTTGCTGTTGTCTTTGAAGCGGCAGATTTGGTCGCACCTGTCGTTTTTCTGGTCGTTGTACCTGCTTTCTTGGCCGTGGTGCCGGTTTTCTTAGCGGCAGTGCTGGTCCCTGTTTTTTTCGCAGTAGTGCCAGTTCCTGTTTTCTTCGTAGTAGTACTGGTTTTCTTTGCCGCAGCAGCGCCAGTTTTCTTTGCGGTGGTGCCTGCGGTCTTTGCAGTTGTGCCGGTTTTCTTGGCAGCAGTTGATGTTTTCTTGGCGGTTGTTGCCGTTTTTCTGGTGGTGGTCCCGGTCTTCTTAGCCGTTGTGGTGCTGCCACGAGTTGTGGTCGATTTGCGAGTGGTTTTCTTGGCTGTGCCGGCAGAAGTGTTTTTGGGGGGAGCAATGCCCAATTTATCCAGGAATTGTTCCTGAAGAGTATTGATTTCCTTGACGACCTTTTGGTATTCGTCCTGTACCCGCTTGAGTTCTTTTTCGCGCAGATCTTCCAGGTCTTTAACGAGCTTTACAACTGGCTCTCTAATTTGCTTTTGAATGTCTTCAGCCTGTTTGTAGAAATCGGATACAACCGACTGTACCTGATCGGTGGCTTTCAGCAGTTCTTTACTGAGTGTGTCGCTCAGTTTTTTGACATTCTTTTTTAATACGCCTTTTTCTTTTTTGGCCATTACAAAACTCCAAATGGTTGCTGGGAAATTGCATTGCAGTTGATCTCAAGTTGCAGTTTAGTCCAACCGCTGATCAAAGAGCACACTATTGCGATTTTTAATTGAATATTCAACCTAATAATATACTTAATCGGCCGTAAGGATTAATAATCTGGTGAATTATTCAGGTAATGTGAAAAATACGAAGAGTTTCCGTTAAGGTTATACGTATCAGACTAATGCATTTGGTTGAAAGTCAGTGATTGGCAGCGCCTCTGATGGCTGTAAATATATCCCGTATCTTTTCAATTTCCATTGGGTAATAAAATAAAAAACCCTGCATATAATCGCATTTTTTCTCAGTAAGAAAGTTTACCTGATCCTGGTTTTCTACACCTTCAGCTATCACTTTGATTTTTAATTCATGGGCCAGGTTTATGACTGACGTGGTAATTGCTTTACTTTCTTCATTGGCGGGAAGTTCGTGGATAAAAGCGCGGTCCAGTTTCAGATAGTCTACTGGCAGGTTTTTAAGATAAGTCAGTGAGGAAAATCCGGATCCAAAATCGTCCAGTGAAATGGAGACGCCCAGTTTGCGCAGATCTTTCAGTAAGGCCACCACGACGTCCATTTCTTCCATGACCGTGGTCTCGGTGATTTCCAGTTCGAGGTGTTGCGGAGGCAGGCTGGTTTTGGTGAGTACTGTCTTGACGAGGTCTTTGAAATTCTCCTGGCGCACTTGTTTGGCGGAGACGTTAACGGCCATGATGACATTGAAGCCTTCGTTGAGAAGATTTATCGCTTGCTTACATGCATGCTCCAACACCCATAAACCGATATCCAGAATCATGCCGTTTTCTTCTGCGATTGGAATAAAGCGCCCTGGGGAGATGCTGCCTTTTTCTGGGTGTTGCCATCTGATCAATGCCTCCAGGCGTAGGTGGTGATCCTGTCCCGAACACACCTGGGGTTGATAAACGAGATTGAACTGTTGTTGTTCTATTGCCTTCTGCAAATCGATTTCCAGTTGCAGCATTTGTAGGAATTCATAATTCATATTGGGTGTGAAGGTCTGGTACTTTCCTCTGCCCATTTTCTTGGCATGAAACATGGCAAGGTCGGCATGTCGCATGAGCGAGGTGGCGTCGCGACCATCGCGGGGATATAGCGCAATGCCGATACTGGCGGTCATCTTCAGTGTTGAGTTTTCAATTGTAATGCTCTTGCTGACGGCGGATTGAACCCGCTGTGCAATGTTCTCAATATTGATGTTGGGGTAGGGTAACTCCAAAATAATAGCGAACTCATCACCACCCAAATGCGCAATAAAGTCTCCCCGTTTAATGCATCTTGCCAGACGTGTACCGATGGTGCTTAGCAGAAAGTCACCGGCGTGGTGTCCAAGGCTGTCATTGACTCGTTTGAAATGATCGAGATCGACATAGATCAGCGCCAGACTGGTACTCTTTTGAGCCCCCTTGTCCAGGCAGCGGGTCAGTTGTTTCCAGAAATGACGACGATTGGGAAGGTGTGTGGTGAAGTCGTAGTCAGCCAGCTTTTCAATTTCGGCACTGCTTTTCTTCAGCATGCTGATGTCATTGGCGATGCAGACATAATGGGTCAGTTTATGGGAGGTATCCAATACTGGGCCAATGGCCAGTCTGATCCATCTCGATTCTCCAGACTCGTTATGGCTTTCAAACTCACCTTCCCAGTACGATCCTGAAGCTACAATGCGGTGAATCTCCGGATAGATTTTCTCAGCCTCTTTCAGCCACTTATCAAGGAGAGATTCGTTGGTATCCTCTGGGGCCTTTACCCGATAGATGTCGATCAAAGCCTGATTCATGATTTCCACACCACCGTCAGGTTTGCAGATAAGTACAGCGGAGGCATTATTGCGCACACTGTTTTCGATATCCCGCAATGCCTGATTATCCTGCAGGCGTTTTTCCAGGCTATTCTGCAATTCCCGTTGACGATGATTTAGCTGAACAATGAGTTTTTCGTTGGCCAGAGCTATTTCGCGAGCGCGTTGATAAAGGTGGTGACGTTCGTCGAAATTGCGGGTGAGATTCAACAGTACCAGAATAGGAGCGCCGGAAATGCGCAATGCAAGGGCTTCCAGCTGTTGGTTGTTGCCTTCGTCGTCGACTTCTGTCCATACCCCGGAGTTGGCCCGGCTGTTATTCGTAGATGTCCACGACTCACGTGCTTCGGGAAGAAAGGCCTCCAGATAGGGGAAAACTTCGGTCAGGGCGAGAGGTTGATTGCGGGCAATATCCTGAAACACGGAAGTCCACGAAGGTGGTTCGTTCAGGAGTTGAAAGTTCGGTAATTCATCGTCTGGAGATTCACATTGAAACAGTGCAATATCCAGTTCACTCAGTAACGATTCCAACAAATTCTGGCTATCCATCGGAGATGCCTCCTAGCGTCCTCGCCTCGGATTCCAACAGGCCTTATCCTATCAAGGCCAATATCCCTGGGGAACGAATGTTCAAGATTTATCCCTGGCTATCCATCTGTTGTCGCCACCGTAAGGAAATATTTTTCGCCACTTTCTTGAATATAGGGCTTCATCACGGAGCGTACACTTGTTGGGCGTCCGATTGCCTGCTTTCCATCATACTCCAGCTTCATGCTGGGATTAACTCTTTTCAAGCAGCCGTGTTGTCAAGCGTTCAAACGCTTTGTCCACATTGTCACCTGTTTTGGCGCTGGTAAGGATGATCTCCCAGCCCATGGTGGTGAGTTCGGCAAGGTTTTCCTCCTTGAGTCTTTGTTCATAGAACAGGTCTGATTTGTTTACCAGCAGAACGAAAGGAAGCGACAGGCTCTGCTCATTAACCAGTGTGTGCCATTCTTTTGCCACCTCAACGCTTTCCGGGCGGGTTCCGTCCACAACCAGAAAGTAGCCTGCAGCACCGCGCAGGTAACTCTGCCGATAGACGCTGAATTCATCCTTGCCTTCAATATCCCAGATCATCAGTTGCACATCCTGCCCTTGGCAGTGGACGATCTTTTTGTCGATCTTGACGCCAATTGTTGTGTGGTATTTCTCACTGAAAATACTTTCCACATAGCGGCGGATCAGGCTGGTTTTGCCAACCGCGAAGGAGCCCAATAAGCAGATTTTCTTGGCGATCATGGGTACTCCGTTCCCGGTATGAAAGGTGAGTGGATCAGTTGCAGGGAAACCATACGCTGTTGATGCTCTGGCAGCCGGCTGTTCGGCAGATTGCCAGCCCCCCAGGCCAATAGCAGTTCGGCGTCCAGATGGTTGGTTATCAATAACTCATTGATCAGTTTGGCCCGTTCTTCACTGATTCTCAAGTTGGCAGTATCCGTTCCGGCGCTATTGGCATGTCCTACGATGTACAGTTGCCAGTGATAAACCGGAATTTTTTCGGCCAGAGAGCGAATGCTTTCAATATTGGCGACCAATGCTGGTATCTTTTGCTCCTCTCCGGAGACCAGTTCGGCGGTATTAGGTTGGAACTGGAAGCGTATATTTTCAATGGTTGCCTTGAGTTGTCGCCACTCGTTTTTCTGCTGCTCTTCCGGTGTCTGGTCCGCGTAAACCTCAACTGAGGAAAAATCGATATGGGAATAAACCGATTTCAAAAGAGGGTTCTGTTCCAGGTTGTTGCGCTGAGTTTCTTTCAGTGAGCCTGTAACCACTAGCGCCTGTCCGTCACGGGTGAAATTGGTATCCCGGCCAAGATGAAACATGCTGGGAATCATGGGTAGTAGATATTCCTGCATATCCAGAGGGGCAATATGCTCTGTTACCGCGACATCCCAATTGCCAGTGTCGAGTCGATTCAATATTTCTCTCGATGGTTCCGAAGTGGGCGCCCGCAATACTTCAATATTGAGCCGGGGCATGTTCCTGCTTTCGCCGACGACCACATAACCCGGGGAGGTCTGTAGTGCATCCAGGATATGTAGGTACATGATTTCATTCTGAACCTTCAGATATCCTGCCCAGAAACCGTATCCAATGAAAAATGCAAGCATGGTCAACGCCCGCCAGGGGATGCCGGGTCTGGTGTGTTCTTTGTGTTTTATCAGCAGGCAAGGGCGCATCAGGTCAGCGGCGGAGGCAAAAATGGTGCGGTCGCCGTCGAATCGGTCAAACTCTCTGGAAAATACCAGGTGAAGACGTTCCAGAGTTGTTTTCAGGGTTTGGCTGACTTGCTTGCTCGGAGTTCCTCTTATAGCCGCTACGAGAATGGCTGAAGGGCCGGTTTCAATTTCCAGGATAAAATCACCAACCCGAATATTGTCCAGAGAGCTGTCTGGATGGCGGCTGAAAGAATCAGAGATGAAATCACTGACAGCCGTCAGCATGGAGGAGACCAGTTCGGGATCCTCGACCTGAAATCCGGCCGCATTCTCCGCATGCAGGAGAATACCGGTTTCCCGATGAATCAGCAGCACCTGTTCCACGCGAAAATCGAGAGTTTTCAGCAGGACGTATTCGCCGTATTTCATGCCTGCCCGCCACGCCTGATAACGCCATCCCCATGATCTGATGCTCAGACTGCTTTCCAGAATCTGATTAAGGTTCTGCACCATGTCTGCCAAGGCTCTGGCAACAGACTTTCGTATCGAGGGGCCAATAATCGGGTAGATAACTCGGGTAATTCTCTGAGGGCGATGCCGGATGGCATTATCAATGGCATCGTCAATGATTGGTGCCAAAGCCTGGGCCACGCTCTTGTCTGAAAGGTTGCGCTGAATGATCGCTTCTGAAATGGTTGTGGCGATACGTTCCGTATCGCTTTGAGACAGCATTGTGCTCAGGGCCTGTTCGTAATCAGGTCCCAGAACCAACTGCCGCAGACGGTGAAGCTCTTCCTTTGAGCTGTTTGGCTTGTCGGAGGATGTAGGGGGAGTGCAAGTGGACACTATTAACCCATTTCGTCAGCCGTCAGGTTATTCGCCATACTGGCCAGAAGATTCGCCAAAGTCTTACGATCTGCTTTGTTGCTTGAGAGTTCCTGCGAGGATTTCTTCAGTTCAGCCATGGCCTGATTATGCTGGTGCACCATTTCTCTGGTCAGGCGCTCGGCTTCTGTTTGCAGCTCATTATGCAGTGCCCGGTCAGCCTGTTCGGATTCCTTGTGGGCTTCATCCAGCTTGTTCCGCAGGTCGTCAATGTCGGCGGAAAGATCGTCTTCCCTCTGGCACCTTTGCCTATTTAGTGATTCGAGGTGTTGGCTCAATTCGCTGAGTCTGGCACTGAAATGGTTGTCCATTTCTTCAAAGGTGCGTTCCATTTTGTCAGACAGTTGTTGAATTCTTTCATCAATCCTGTCTGCCAGGCTTTCCATATCCAGATTGATCTGTCGGACCTGTTCTCCGTAGAGCAGCTTGCGAATGGCCTCCAGCTCACTGAAGGCCTGAACTTCTTCCGGAGGTTCCAGAGCGTCGGGTGGGTTTTCCGGTGTGTCCGGACTGATGTCGGACTCTGAGGTTTTGGCTTGACTTGTCCGCGAAGGTTTGGCGTTTTTTTTTGAACTGGACTTATTGGATTTTGTATTCATTTCTCCTCCTGATCCTGTGGAGCAAAATGATGAGATAAGTTGTACAGCTCTGATTATTCAAGCATGACACAATTTCACAAATTGGCAATTTCCTTACCAAAAGAGTATTGGGGCTGGCGTGGGAATCTGTCTATACTCCAATGATAACGATATCAAAGCGCGCCAGATCCCGCTGCCTGTAACAGGGGATATTGGCGCAGGGATACTCATGTTCCTTGTACGACTTGCCACGACAACAGTGCTTATCCTGATATTATCAGGGCAGGGAGTATATGCTGCCGGTCAGCCTGTTCTGGGGGCCGTCATTGGAGGGCACTCCGTACCTGAGATTCGTTTAAAAATAGAAGAGTCCTCTACCGTCGGCCAGAATGTCGGGCCGAGGATGCTGCTGCGGGTCGACGAGAATAATGAGCTCTCCCTGGAAGATATTCTGGGTCAGTCATCCGGTTGGCGTGAGATAGATAAAGAATCGCCCAATTTCGGCTTTACAGATCAAGCACACTGGTTCCGGTTTGATATCTATCATTCTGGTTCAACGGCGACAAATCAGTTGATTGAACTTCCTATCCCGTTTCTCGATGACGTCCGTCTGTATCATTTTGTTGATGAAGCTCAGGAGCGCGCATACGAATTGGGAGATCTGCGGCCGTTTGCCGAGCGACCCGTCAGACATCAGAACTTTGTCATGCCGGTCACTCTTGTGCCGGGGCGAAATGCGATACTGCTCAGAGTGCAGTCTGCCGGTACCGTAGAAGCTCCGTTAACCATTTGGAGTCCACAAAGTTTTTATGAGCGGACCTGGGATGCGCGTCTGTTGCAGGGTGTATTTGCCGGTGTGATGGGCATAATGGTGCTCTACAACCTGTTTCTGTATTTTTCTGTTCGGGACAACAGTTATCTCTATTATGTGGGATTTGTTGTGAGTTTCCTGCTTTTTCAGGTTGGCCTCAAAGGTTATGGGTATGCTTATCTGTGGCAGAACTCCATTAAGTTCAATAGCTATGCGATCGCCACATTTGTTGGCTTTTCGGAAATATTCTTTGCTCTTTTCAGTCACCACTTTCTGCGTTTGCGACAGTTGTTTCCTGCGGGGCACTATTTGCTGTCGGTTTTAGTGGCGGTTAGTGTCGTGGTGACCATTGCGACATTTTTCGCTCCTTATTCGCTGACTATTCGGGTAACAACGGGTTTGGTGTTGCCGGTGTGTGCAGTTGCCATGTTCTCCGGTTATTGGGTGTGGTTGAAAGGGGGCGTGCATGCCCGGTATTTCTGTCTGGCATCAACCGCGATTATTTTAGGGATATCTATCCTGGTGCTGGGTAAATTTGGTTTGCTTCCACTGAACTTCTGGACAGAAAATGCGGCACAGATGGCTGCTCTGATGCAGGTCTCACTGCTGTCATTTGCTCTGGCAGACCGGATTAATCGGGAAAAACTACTGCGTATCAATGCGCAGGCAGAAGTGCTCATACAGGAAAAAATGCTGTTACGATCACAGGAAAAGCTGATATCTGCCCAGGAAGAGGCAAACCGAAATCTGGAGCAGAAAGTCACAGAGCGCACCCTGGAGCTCAGGACGACATTGGAGCAGTTAGAGGATGCGAACCTGAAGCTGCATTCTCTTTCCATTACGGATTCCCTTACCGGGATACACAACCGGGCCTATTTCTCGGAACAGTTCTCCCGAGAGTACTCCCGAGCTCATCGGCAGCAGATTCCCATTTCTCTGGTTATCTGTGATATCGACTACTTTAAAAGTATTAATGATAATTTTGGTCATCTGGCAGGTGATATCTGTCTTAAAAATTTTGCAGATGTGTTGAAGAAGAATATTTCCCGTACCGGCGATATCCTGGCCCGTTATGGAGGTGAGGAGTTTGTGGTGTTGCTGGTGAACACGCCACTGGATGCTGCTGTAGCGATTGCTGAAGGATTGCGGAAGAAGGTGATGGGGGCTGATATGAGGCTGGATCACACTCAGACAAAGATTACTGCCAGTTTTGGTGTGGCCAGTTGCATACCTGATGATCCCGGCAGGGAAGAAGAATTGTTGAAGCAGGCCGATGATGCCCTTTATCAGGCAAAAACAGATGGAAGAAATTGTGTCAGGAGCGGGGTTCTGTCTGGTGCGGATATACTCTGAGTGCCAGGAATATCAAGCCTTTAAGGGATATTAAAAGAAAATTAATGTTGGTTAAAAAACTTGAACTGGCAGGATATTTCTGTAAGTTTCTCTCTTGCCGAAATTCCCGCTAAACCAAGAAGATAAAAAGGGAACTCGACTGCATCTGTTGGCAGTTGAAAATCAAATGACATGGGCAGGTTAATTCTTAGAATGAAAAGTCGTATACAGGAGCGTCGTCTCTGATGAGTCTTATATGGATTCCACTGTTCCCCTTACTGGGAACCTTGGTCCCTTTGCTGACTTCCCGTTTTGGTCGAAATCTCTGTGCGTTCTCCGTCGCTGTTCTGCCTGCAGCCTCCCTCTTGCTGACATTGTTGGCGGCACCTGATGTTCTGAACGGGGAGACGCTTCGTTATCATGCCCAGTGGATATCGTCACTGGGATTGGACATCTCTTTCCGAATGGACGGGTTGAGCTTCCTGTTCTGTTGCCTGATTCTCGGTATCGGGCTACTGATCATACTGTATGCCCGCTATTATTTATCTTCCCAGGATTCCATTGGGCGGTTTTACGCTTATCTGATTTTGTTTATGACCGCCATGTTGGGGATTGTGCTTTCCAACAACGTGATCCAGCTATGGATGTTCTGGGAGTTGACCAGTATCAGTTCATTTCTTTTGATCAGTTTCTGGTCTCATAAATCGGAAGCCCGCAAAGGGGCAAGAATGGCATTGACGGTCACCGGGGCCGGAGGGTTGGCATTGCTGGCCGGTCTGTTGCTGATTGGCCATCTGGTCGGAAGTTATCAATTGGACGACATACTCAATAGTGGCGATCTGATTCGGGAGCATCAGGCCTATCCGGTGATTCTGCTACTGGTGCTACTCGGTGCATTTACCAAATCTGCACAGTTTCCGTTCCAGTTCTGGCTGCCTCATGCCATGGCGGCCCCCACGCCGGTCAGCGCGTATCTGCACTCTGCTACCATGGTGAAAGCCGGGATATTCCTGATGGCCCGGTTTTATCCGGTGCTGGCCGGTACGGAGTTATGGTTTCTGATTGTTAGCATGACCGGCCTGGCGACACTCCTCTTCGGTGCCTACATGGCATTGTTCAAGCATGACCTGAAAGGCTTGCTGGCATTTTCGACCATCAGTCACCTCGGGCTGATTACGTTATTGTTCGGGATGAATACCAAACTGGCTGCGGTTGCTGCTGTCTTCCATATTATCAATCATGCGATATTTAAAGCGTCATTGTTCATGGCAGCCGGAATCATCGATCATGAATCCGGTTCCAGGGATATGCGAAAACTGAACGGACTCTGGAAATATATGCCGCACACCGCCTTGCTTGCCATGGTGGCGGCGGCCTCTATGGCCGGAGTTCCGTTGCTGAATGGTTTCTTATCCAAAGAAATGTTTTTCGCTGAAACACTGGATCAGGACACGCTGGGATCTTTGTCCTGGATGATCCCGGTTCTGGCGACTATTGGTGGAGTATTCTCCGTAGCATACTCCATGCGTTTTATTCATGATGTGTTTTTCAATGGCGAACCCATAGATCTGCCCAAGACACCGAAAGAGCCTCCCCGGTATATGAAGTTGCCGGTGGAAGTGCTGGTTTTTCTTTGTCTGCTGGTCGGGATTTTCCCTTCGTTTGCCGTCTCCGGTATTCTGGCCGCCGCTTCTTCTTCTGTGCTTAACGGTAGTCTGCCGGAGTATAGTCTGGCGATCTGGCATGGCCTGAACCTTCCTCTGATCATGAGTTCGCTGGCAATGGTGGGTGGGTTGATTGTTTACTACAACCGGCGTCATCTGTTTCAGTTTCAGGCTCAGTTTGAAGATCAGGATGCAAAATATATTTTTGAACGCTGGATACAGAAACTGGTCAACCGCTGTGAACAGTTTATGGAGTGGATTGATAACGGTTCGCTGCAGCGTTATATCGTCACAATGATGATCATGGCGCTGATATTCATGGCTGGGCCGTTGCTGGACCTGAAAACAACAGAAGGCCCCAGGGTTCTACTGGACCTTAATGGTGTGGTTCTGACCGGTGCTCTGCTTTTGTGTGTGGGGGCGGTTGCTACGGTTATCTGGCATCGTGAGAGGCTGGTGGCACTGCTCATGTTGTCCGTGGTGGGGCTGATTGTCGCCATCGCCTTCGCTTATTTCTCTGCGCCGGATTTGGCGTTAACCCAGCTCGCGGTGGAAATTGTCACCATCATTCTATTGTTGCTGGCGCTGTTTTTCCTGCCCCAGAAGCTGCCTAAAGAATCCAGTCCCAGACGAATTACCCGGGACATCGCGATTGCGCTGCTGATTGGTGGCGTGGTCGGCACCATCAATTTCGCCATTATGACCCGGGCCCCGGATACCATCTCAGATTATTACCTGGAGAACAGTAAGACCGGCGGCGGGGGCGATAATGTGGTCAACGTGATTCTGGTGGATTTCCGCGGCTTTGACACCTTAGGTGAAATTACAGTGCTCGGGATAGCTGCTTTGGGAATCTTCAAGCTCATTGCGGCAATGCGTCTTTATATGCCTTCCAGTGATGAGCGGGGACGTACCTGGAGCACTGATCAGCGACCGCTGATACTGTCGGTGATTTCCCAAAGTCTGTTACCGCTGGCCATTCTGGTGTCGGCCTACATATTCCTGCGAGGTCATAACTCGCCCGGGGGTGGATTCATTGCCGGACTCATTACGTCGGTGGCGATTATTCAGCAGTACATCGCCAATGGCGTGGATTGGGTGAAGCCTCGGATATCCCTGAGCTATCAATGGCTGATTGCCGGTGGAATATTGGTCGCGGCGCTGACGGGGGCGGGTAGCTGGTTGTTCGAGCGGCCATTCCTGACCTCCTGGTTTGACCACTTCCATCTTCCCTGGGTTGGGGATTTTGAACTGGCCAGTGCCATTCTGTTTGATCTGGGGGTTTACCTGACGGTCATCGGCGCGACTATGTCGATATTGGCAAATCTGGGGCAGCTCACGACCAGTGAGCGGATTTCTCCAGAGCAACACTGACTTTGAGCGAGGCGAGATAATGGAAGCCGTATATGCATTTTGTGTTGGACTGTTGACCGCCTGCGGCATCTTTCTGACATTGCGGGCAAGAACGTTTTCTGTCGTTATAGGTATCACATTGTTGTCCTACGCGGTTAATTTGTTTCTGTTTTCCAGTGGGCGTCTGAAGCTGGAGTCGGCTGCAGTTCTCAACGAAAGTGGTGTATATACTGATCCGCTGCCTCAAGCACTTGTGCTCACTGCCATTGTGATCGGGTTTGCCATGACGGCGTTCGTTGTGATTCTGGCCATGCGGGGCAGGGCGGATCTGGGTAACGATCATGTTGATGGGCGAATCCCTGCCAAAGAATCAGCTATGCAGAGACACCGAGGATATAAGTCTTGATTTCTCACCTGCCGATACTGCCTGTTTTCCTGCCGTTGCTGGCCGGGGTTTTCCTGTTGCTGCCGCCGATCCAGAATTCCATTCAGCGGCAGAGGCTGTTTGCTCTGGCATTGTGTGGGGCGATTGTCGTGGTTGCTGTTCTTCTGCTCCTGAAAAGCCAGGTGTCAGGTACAATGGTCTACGTTCTTGGCGACTGGCAGCCTCCGTTCGGCATCGTTCTGGTCGCTGACAGGCTGGCGACGTTGATGGTTCTTCTGACCGCTGTTCTTGCTTTCGGAGCGTTGCTGTATGCCTGTGCCGGAGATGATCTGGGCGGACGTTTTTTTCATCCCCTGTTTATGTTCCAGTTGATGGGAATCAACGGTGCTTTTCTGACGGGTGATATTTTTAACTTGTTTGTGTTCTTTGAGGTTTTGCTAATTGCTTCCTATGGATTGCTTATCCATGGCGGTGGTAAGCATAAAACTCGGGCAGGTCTGCATTATGTAACCCTGAATCTGATTGGTTCCACGCTATTTCTGTTTGCTTTAGGCATGCTTTATGGAACCACGGGAACTCTGAATATTGCTGACATGGCAGTAAAAGTGACGCGGCTTGATGAGGCGGAGCGTGCCCTGGCCAAAGCTGGTGGCATGTTGCTGTTGGTGGTGTTCGGGCTTAAAGCTGCAATGCTGCCGCTTCATTTCTGGTTGCCGAGAACCTATTCCGCTGCGGTGGCCCCGGTGGCAGCTTTGTTTGCGGTGATGACCAAAGTGGGGGTCTACAGCATACTTCGGATACATACGGTAATTTTCGGGGCCGGTGCTGGAGAGCTTGCCAACATTGCTATGCCCTGGTTGTGGCCTCTGGCGTTACTAACGATCGTGATCGGTGCAATAGGGGCGTTGGCCAGTCCGGGGTTGAGAGCGCTGACTGCCAATCTGGTCATCGTTTCAGTGGGGACGTTGTTGATTGCCGTGGCTCTGCAGTCACCAGAGGCGACTGCCGCCGCTATGTACTATATGGTGCATACCACATTGATCTCCGGTGCGCTGTTTCTGTTGGCTGATCTCATCTGGGAGCAGCGCGGCAAGGCTGAGGACCGATTTGTGATGGCTCGCAGGATGAGGCAGCCGGTAGCGGTGGGAATTGCCTTTTTCATTGCCGCAATGGCCGTTGTGGGATTACCGCCTCTATCCGGTTTTGTCGGCAAGCTGATGCTCCTGCAGTCGACGGTCGAGTGGCCCCAGGCCGGGTGGGTCTGGCCCTTGATATTGTTGAGCGGTTTGGCTGCTCTGATAGCCCTGTCACGGGCAGGGACGAGTCTGTTCTGGCGCTGCCATGGCGATCCGTTGCCCGGTGAGCCGATTGCGGGTATCAAGCTGACGGCGGTATACCTGTTATTGGCGGCTTCTCCGCTGTTGGTTGTGTTTGGCGGCCCGGTGGTTGATTATTCCCAGGCGGCGGCAGATCAGTTGCATGATCGTTCCCAATCAGTTTATTCGCTACTACCGGAGGACTATCAGCCATGAAGTCGCTGGCTTCCCGGTTATTGCCCATGCCCATGCACAGTGTGTTGTTACTGGTGTCATG
Source organism: Hahella ganghwensis DSM 17046 (assembly GCF_000376785.1). Taxonomy (GTDB): domain Bacteria; phylum Pseudomonadota; class Gammaproteobacteria; order Pseudomonadales; family Oleiphilaceae; genus Hahella; species Hahella ganghwensis. The sequence continues at coordinate 54,339 of NZ_AQXX01000142.1, read as the reverse complement.
GCTGATTCTGAATAACAGTGTGTCTCCCGGTCACATTGTGTTGGGTGCTTTTCTGGCCTTTACGATACCGTTGCTGGTATCCGGGCTGCATACACCACAACCTGGTATCCGCCGTTACGGATTGGCTGTTCGCTATGCACTGATGGTGATGTATGACATTGTGGTTGCCAATATTGAAGTGGCCCTTAAAATTGTCGGCCCCCTGAAGAATTTGCAGCCAGCCCTGATCGCGGTCCCAATGGATATTACCAACGATCTTCTTTTGACTGTTCTGGCCAGCACCATATCGCTGACACCGGGAACGGTTAGTGCCGAGTTGTCTGAGGACCGAAAGTGGCTGTATGTGCATGTGCTGAATCTTGAGGATGAAGAGGCGCTGATCAGGCAGATCAAGCAACGTTATGAGAAGAAGCTGAGGGAGATGTTCGAATGCTGACCTGGGCAATCACGATCGCGACCGGAATGGTGTGTATCGCATTACTTCTTAATCTCTGGCGATTGTATCTGGGGCCGGATGTGCCAGATCGAATCCTGACGCTTGATACGATGTACATCAACAGCATGGCGATGATTATCCTGTTTGGTATATTCCTCAAGTCGTCCCTGATGTTTGAGGCGGCGTTGTTGATTGCCATGTTGGGATTCGTTGGAACGGCTGCGTTATGCAAGTATCTGCTGCGTGGCGATATCATCGAGTAAACGGGAAGCTTGGTATGAGGCTTGATAGGCAGCCCAATAAGAGCCTTGAGTGAGGTGAGGTAATCATGAATTTTTATGTCGAGCTGTTTGTTTCCATTCTTCTGGTTACCGGGGCTGGTTTTGTGTTGATTGGTTCTGTCGGTTTAATCCGGTTGCCGGATTTCTATACCCGTTTACATGCTCCCACAAAAGCTACAACGCTGGGGATGGGGTGTTTGTTGATTGCATCAATGGTGCTGATCAGCTTCACTAAGGGTGCTCCTAGTGTTCATGAGCTGCTGATTACTCTGTTCTTGTTTATCACCGCACCAGTGACCGCTCATATGCTCGCAAAAACAGCTTTGCACTATGAACTTGGGTTTACTGAAAAGACCAAAGGGAAAGAGCTCGCCGAAAAGGCTCGTGAGAGAGTGTCTCCTGCAGACGACGCCTGAAATATTTTTGATACCTATCCGAACTTACATGATAAAGGAAGATCCATGCCCCCAAATATGTCGATAATTTTTACACCTGAAATCGGCCAGCACCTGCCAACCTTTTGATATCTAAGCCGAAATGTATTCTGGCGTTTATTTTGCCTCCCTGGCAAGTGGGCTAGAAAAAAGCACTAGGCTGATATTGATAACTAAAATAGACCCAATGCATGGGTTAACCCTAAAGCGTAGAATCCGATAAAATGCTGTAACAGCATTTAGTATCCGCCAGTCTGAATGACCACTGTGTCACTGAAATCTGGAATTCATTAGCCAGACTGATTGCGGATCGGACTTAACAGGACTGTCCGAAAAGAGAATGAAACGTACACATCGACATCATTTATTTGTATTGATACTTCTGTCCTTGGGTGGAGTGTCTCATGCCATTGAACTGGCTCCTCGACTGGAAAGCATGACTTCCGGGGCCAGCGCTGCCAGGGTGGGAGCAGGCGCGAGCTACTCGGAACCAGGCTACTCGGATAATGTTGAGTTTGTTGTGCCGGGTGAAGTATTTGAAGAGGCCTCCCTGTCAGAGCTGAATGCTCGCTTTGATGATTTCGAGGACGTTGAGTATCTGGATGATTCCTCATTTATCGATATTCGTACAGAGTCTGGAGTCTATGGTGGGGCAGGGTATGACAGCTATGGTTATATCGCCGGATCCGAGGATCCGGTGGATGTGTTGTCATACTCGGTCTGGGGGGCGTCTGAAAACCTGAGTGTCAGTGATGTCATGGATAGCGAGGCCATCGCTCAGGACTGGGGATTGCTGCAGGGCGGTGTGAGAGAGTTTGGCAAAAACATCAGAAACTCCGTGGGAGCCCAGCTCGATGAAATTCGTGGACTGGTTGGCGCTGATCTTTTTGTGCAGGACTACCAGCGTCGTTCGGTCAGTTTTTCGGATTCAGGAAGGAGTGGCGGCTCCGGGCGAAATGCCAGTCAAATGAATTCCTACGCTAGTGAAGATGCCGTCCCGTTTATATATAAGTGGTTGTACAAAGTGATTCGCTTCAAGAACGAAAATCCGGTTGCTTTCTACAGCATCCTGGTTTTTGTTATTTTTCTTCTGGTTATGCAGTCCATCATTGTCGGGGTGATGGGAAGCGGCAGACGACGCGCAATATGAGCTGAGGACGACTCAGGTCTTTGCTCTCACCTTTATTCGTTGTAATCTTCTCTCCCTGTTGTCGGGCCTGTATCTGCAGGCCCGGATGAATTATCGAAAAACGAAGACAATCACGCGGTTGTGATGGGAGAGATTATGAGCGCAGAGCTTACGGGCAGATTACTTGAAGTAATGGAGGGCGATATTCTTCCCCTGACCAGAGCTGGAACTGAAGCTGGAAATAAAGTTTTCGGCGCTGCCATTCTGAGGAAATCAGATCTTTCTCTGGTGCTGGCCGCTACGAATCAGGAAACCCAAAACCCCTTGTTTCATGGCGAAATCTCCTGTCTGAATCAGTTCTGGGGTCTTCCGGCAGATTCCCGGCCGGATCCGAAGGACTGTCTGTTTCTGTCAACCCATGAACCCTGCTCACTCTGCCTGTCGGCCATCACCTGGAGCGGCTTTGATAATTTCTACTATGTATTCAGCTATTTCGATTCTCGCGATAGTTTCAATATTCCCCATGATTTGAAAATTCTTGAAGAAGTCTTTGCCTGCAAAGACGGTCATTACTGCCGTGAGAACCAATATTGGACCGCACATTATCTGCTGGACATGGTTGATCAAGGCACTGTTGAACAGCAATCTGAATGGCGAGAGCGTCTGGAAAAACTGAAATCACATTACGGAGTGATGTCCGATAACTATCAAAAGCACAAGGATGCACAGGACATACCTCTGAATTGATGTGCAGGTGTGAACAGCTTCCAGGCAATCCATAAAACAACCTAAGGGGTTCTGATGAAAGTAGCGGTATTTTGTGGTTCAGGTCATGGCAGACTGCCAGTCTATGCCGAGCAGGCTGTGCGGCTTGGGACCTTGCTGGCTGAAAGTGGCGCTGAGCTGGTTTTCGGTGGTGGCCATGTGGGATTGATGGGAACTATCGCGGATGCAGTACTTAACGCTGGGGGTAAGGTTACTGGTGTGATTCCGACAGCGTTGCGTGATCGGGAGATCGCTCATCCGGGGCTGACTTCTTTGTTCGTCGTCAAGGATATGCATGAGCGAAAAGCAAAGATGTCTGCCATTGCCGATGCCTTTGTCGCAATGCCTGGTGGTGCCGGTACGATGGAAGAAATTTTTGAAGCCTGGACCTGGGCGATGCTGGGGTATCATCACAAACCCTGTGCTTTTTTGAACGTCAATGGCTACTACGACAAGCTGATAGATTTTATTGACCATATGGTCGGTGAGTCCTTTATGCGTGAACGTTATCGGGATATGTTGATTATTGAAAATGATCCGGAGCAGTTGCTTCAGTCCCTGCGGGCCTATCAGCCTCCAGCCTCAAAATGGGAATAAATGCGCTCCGCAGGTGAATGTTCAAGGTAGATAACGGAGTGTTCAAGATAATAACAGTCTCTCGTTTACTATTGTCCGATTGGTCAAACTTTGGTAAATCTGGCGCTTGTTTGGGGCAGGTTGCTGGAGCTCTGCACCAATTGAATTCAATTCGGATCTATTGAAACCAGTGTTGTAGAGCTCGAAGAGCGCTATGCAGGCAGATTGTCCAATGTGGTGAGAAATTTGCCTTATAGAAAACTTGTTTAAAATTGCGAATACCTGACCGTGTGGTCAAAACTAAGTGGCGAATTCGCCAAACCTCCAACAATCTCCAACTAAAAGGAGTGTATACATCATGTCAAAAGGCAGTGTCCGTCATTGGACCCGTAAATTGGCTATGAGCTTCGGCCTGGCTGTGTCTTTGTTCAGTGCAGGCACCATGGCCGCTGATGAACCTTTCAAAGTAGGGTTCGTTTATGTTGGCCCGATCGGGGACCATGGCTGGTCCTATCAACATGACCAGGGACGTTTGGCTGTCGAAAAACATTTTGGTGACAAGGTGAAAACCACCTATGTGGAAAATGTGCCGGAAGGTGCTGATGCGGAACGGGTGATTCGCAATCTGGCAAAATCCGGCCATGACCTGATATTCACGACTTCTTTTGGGTTTATGAACCCGACGGCAAAAGTGGCCCGACAGTTCCCTAAAGTGGTATTCGAGCATGCCACCGGATATAAGCGCAGCAAGAATATGGGGACCTATATTTCCAAGACCTATGAAGGTCGGTACGTGTCGGGGTATGTGGCTGCCCGTATGACTAAAACCGGGAAAATCGGCTACATCGCTTCCTTCCCGATTCCGGAAGTCATCCGCGATATTAACGCTGTACGTTTGGCAATGAATAAAGTGAATCCGGATTACGAGCTGAAAATTCTGTGGGTCAGCACCTGGTTTGATCCGGCCAAAGAAGCTGATGCTGCGAATGTGATGATTGACCAGGGGGTTGATGTCATCCTGCAGCACACTGATAGCCCGGCAGCCATGAAAATTGCTGAACAGCGTGGTGTTTATGCGGTGGGGCAGGCATCTGACATGTCTCGCTTTGGACCCAAGGCGCATTTGCTGTCGGTTGTGGATTCCTGGGCACCCCACTACATTGAAACCGTGCAACAGGTGATGGACGGTACCTGGAAACCCAAAGATTACTGGGGAGGGATGGCTGAAGAGGAAATTGTTATCGCCAGTATGAATTCTTCCATTCCCAAGGAAATCGCTGACGAGGCCAATGCTTTGATCGAGGGCATCAAGGCCGGCGAGATCCATCCGTTTGCTGGTCCTCTCAAGAACCAACAGGGAGAATTGAAAGTGAAGGAAGGGGAAGTTCTTCCTCATGGCGAAATGGCTGGCATGAATTGGTACGTTGAAGGGATTGAAGGCAATATTCCAAAATAATCTCTGATCACCTTTTCTAAAAAAGGCACCATCTTCTATAAACACCATCGCAGTCTCCAGCAGGGATTGCTATGGTGTTTTTATTCTTTTGACGCCCGAAGAGGAATAAGACATGGCTGATATGACAGCGTTTTTGGAGGGGATGCCCAAGGCAGAATTGCATCTTCATATCGAAGGTTCGCTGGAGCCTGAATTAATGTTCGAGATAGGTCAGCGTAATGGTATCAAGCTGCCGTTTGCCACTGTGGAGGATGTTCGTGCAGCCTACAAATTCCATAACCTGCAGGAGTTTCTGGATATATATTATCAGGGAGCCAATGTTCTGCTGTATGAGCGTGACTTTTATGACATGACCATGGCATATCTGCGCAGGTGCCGGGAACAGAATGTGATTCATGCTGAAATCTTCTTTGATCCCCAGACCCACACGGACCGCGGTATTGATATGGCAGTGGTTATCAATGGTATTTGTGGGGCTTTGAAGGATGCTGAGCAAGAGTGGGGGATGAGTACCCGTTTGATCCTGTGTTTCCTCAGGCATCTGAGTGCAGAAGCAGCAATGGAGACCTTGCAGCAGGCGTTACCCTTTAAGCAGCATATTGTGGCGGTTGGTCTGGATAGCTCTGAGGTTGGACACCCTCCTGAGAAATTCAGGGAAGTATTCGACCGGGCTCGCTCTGAGGGATTCTTGACTGTCGCACATGCTGGCGAAGAAGGGCCCGCCGATTATATCTGGCAGGCGCTTGATCTTTTGCGGGTGAAACGCATTGATCACGGAGTCAGATGTACTGAAGACGAAAGTTTGGTGAAAAGACTGATCGCAGAAAAAATACCGTTAACAGTGTGCCCTCTTTCCAATACCAAGTTGTGTGTCTTTGATGATATGCGGGAGCATAATATTCTGACCTTGCTTGAGCAAGGGGTCAGAGTCACGGTGAATTCGGATGACCCGGCCTATTTTGGTGGTTATATGAATGAGAATTTCCTGGCACTTCACGAGGCTTTTAATCTTAGTCGTGAGCAGGCAGTCGCGCTGGTAAAGAACAGTTTTGAAGCAAGTTTTGTCAGCGAGAAGGAACTCTTTGAAATGAATCGTAAGCTGGAGGCATATTCTCAGGTTGCCGGATAAGGCGAGTCTTCAGACAGGCGACAGTTGTCACCTGTCTGCTCTGTCGGACGTTGTATTTGGAGGCTTTGCCGCATTCTGTGAGGCAAAGATGTCTTTTCCCGAGGGATGTCTATACTTTACTCAGTACCACACACTATGGCTGAGCGTATCGGAATCTAGCGGATCTGTTAATAATGCAGCGCTTCAAAAACATTCTATCGAGCTGCGAAAATAATAACGATCAGACAGTGGCTATGAGCTTCTTGCCACACCAGTCTGTCTGGCTTTTTGTCATCGGCATTTTCGCCATTCTTTATTCGCCGGTGAGTCTATCCCGGGCGACCGATAAACAGATTTATCATCAGATCGACCAATTCTTTACACCATCCACGCTTTCCCGCCAACAGCAATTTAAAGAACTGAAGTGGTTCAGCGAAGCTGCCAGACCGTTCGAGGGTATGACGTTATATGTGGTGTCCGAGCGAATAGATACCCATGAGTATGAGGCCGTAACTCTTTCACGAGCCTTTTTTGAGCTCACCGGCATTAAAGTGATTCATGAGCTGACCGGCGAAGATGACTTGCTCAGAAAGCTGGTTGCTCAGTCTGAAACCGGTGTCAATATATACGATGCCTATATCAATGATTCCGATTTGATCGGTACACATTATCGAAGTGACGAGGTGGTTGTACTCTCGGACTTTATTGAAGGAGAGGGTCGTGAGGTTACCCTACCGACTCTTGATCTGGAGGATTTTATTGGTCTGAGCTTTACGACGGCACCTGACGGAAAGATTTACCAGCTTCCGGATCAACAATTCGCCAATCTGTATTGGTTCAGGTATGACTGGTTCTCCCGTAAAGATCTCCGGGAGCGTTTTAAGGCCATCTATGGGTATGAACTTGGAGTGCCCCTGAACTGGTCGGCCTACGAGGATATTGCTGAGTTTTTTACAGTTCATGTTCGGCAACTTGACGGCAAGCAGGTTTGGGGGCATATGGATTATGGCAAGAAAGACCCTTCCCTGGGGTGGCGTATTTCTGATGCGTGGCTGTCCATGGCGGGAATGGGCGATGCAGGATTACCCAATGGTTTGCCGGTGGATGATTGGGGAATTCGTGTCAATGGGTGCCGACCAGTAGGGGCGTCTGTGGCTCGTGGAGGAGCTCTGGACGGGCCGGCGGCAATCTACGCCATTAACAAGTTTGCGGATTGGTTCAAATTTGCGCCACCAGAAGCTCGTTACCTCAATTTCACTGATGCTGGACGGTGGGTCTCCTCAGGTCAGATCGCTCAACAGATATTCTGGTACACCGCGTTTGTCGCTCAGGCCAGCCAGCCGGGGCTGCCTGTAGTCAATGAGGATGGTACGCCTAAGTGGCGAGTGGCGCCGTCCCCGCTGGGAGTTTACTGGGAAGAGGGGATGAAATCGGGCTATCAGGATGCAGGGAGCTGGACGCTATTGAAGAGTACTCCCCTGGAGCGCCGGAAAGCGGCTTGGTTATACGCCCAGTTCACGGTTTCCAAAACCGTGTCGCTGAAGAAGACGATTGAAGGTCTCACACCTATTCGCAAGTCGGATCTGTTTTCTGAGGAAATGACTCGCCGGGCACCACAGTACGGTGGACTCGTTGAATTCTACCGCTCACGCGGGCGTGATGTCTGGACGCCAACAGGCACGAATGTTCCGGATTATCCGAGGCTTTCACCGCTCTGGTGGCAACATGTGTCAAAGGCGGTTACCGGGGAGTTGAAGGTTGACGTTGTAATGTCGAATCTGGCGGCGGCAATGGACAAGCAGCTGGAGGAAATTGGTTTATCTTCTGACTCCCCTTGTGCGCCAAAATTGAATCTGGAAATAGATCCTGATATCTGGATTAATAGGCCTGGGGCTCCTAAACCGGAGCGTAACGAACGGCCTCCAGGAAAAACGCTCAGCTATGAAGAGGCGATTAAAGCCTGGCACTGAGGAGCCTCTGAAAGCTATCTGCGTTTTAAACTATTAGCGTTGCCGTTGTTGTGTTAAAAACTGGAGACCCTAGTGTTTTACAGAAGCTCTCAGAGGCTTGTGTGCGCAGCTTTCTTCAGGCGAACTTTTATCAGGGCATCTTTGCTATTGCTGGGTAAAGGTATATGCTTTTGAAAAACAAAGAATATCAAGGAGGTTCGTGATGCTGGTGAATAATTTTCGGTTGATGGCCCAATACAATCAGTGGATGAATCGCAAGATTTATGATTGTGCGAGGACGTTGAGTCGGGATGTGCTCTGGATGGATCGAGGGGCATTTTTTAAGTCGATTCTTGGAACTCTGAATCATGTTATGGTCGGAGATATTCTCTGGTTGAATCGGTATCGGGATCACCCCCGCCACTACCCGGCTTTGAATCACCTGGAGAGCTTCCCCAAACCTCAGACCCTTGACCAGATTCTGGAAACTGATATTGCTGACCTCGGCGCACGCCGTAGCCGTCTGGATCAGGTGATTATCGACTGGTGTGGCGACATGCAGGAAGAAGATCTGGAGTTTGCTCTGCCGTATATGGACAGTACAGGCAAGGCGATGACCCGTAATTTCGGGATGTTGATTCAACACTTCTTCAACCATCAGACACATCACCGTGGTCAGATTACGACTCTACTGAGTCAGCATGGTGTGAATCCTGGGGACACTGATCTGGTGTTACTGATTCCTCAGGTCGAATAAAGCGAAGCCAGAACAAGGCAAAGTCGAAAAAGTAATGCCAGACAGTTTTCCGATGCCTTTTGCATTTTTCATTTGTTGACAATTGTACGCTTGGGGGTGGTTAAAAAGTGAACTAACCTCAGATTGTAAGCTGTACTTTCTGTGGAGGGTGTCATGGCTGTTAGATCTGGAGAAGCAGAACGTCCCTGGTTTCGTAGTGATCGTTTTATCCACACTGCTGACGGTTGGTACTTCGTCACCAGGGAAAATACCCAGGAAGGGCCATTTACGACAATGCGGGAAGCAGAAAACGAACTGAACCTTTATATTCGCTACGCCAACGATTCTTTTTACACTAAAGCAGCCACTGGCTGACGCGCTATCTTATCAGGCAGGCTTTAGTCGTTACCTGATAAAGCCTGCTCTGGTTGCTTCTTGTCTGAACTGATCCCGCCAAATGATCTTTTATTTTTCCGATCCGGTTGTTTTGTTGGCAATCCACCTTTAATCCGTGGGTTCATTTTCTATACTTCTAATACCACTCATTCATTAAGTACTGACAATGGACCCTAAAGCCAGGGCAATTATTGATTTTGTCGTTGCAGACCGGGATCACGGAGCCAACCAGCTCGCCCGGGAAATGCTTGGTCGGCTCGAAGAGTGGGTGCAGGAAAATGACTCAATCTTTCTCACCGAGATGGATGAAGTAGCCCAGGCGCTGATGACCTGCCGCCCAAGTATGGCCCCGATTGGTAATTGCGCTGCCCGCTGGCATCATCGTCTGCAATCTCTGTCACCGGCAGTCGATGTAAAGAGTGCGATTCTGCAGGAGCTGCACGGAGTCGTTGAAGATCTGCTTTCTGCCAATCAGAAAATTGCCCAGCATTGCCAGGCGATTCTTCCGGATAACCCCTGTCTTCTGACACATAGCTATAGCTCTGCTGTGGCGGCCTTTATGGAATACATGGTGCTGGAAGGGAGGCCGTTCAATGTCATGCTGACAACCAGCTATCCGGGAATGGAGGGGCTGCGTCTGGCGGAGCAGTTGGACAAACTGGAAGTGGAAACCACGATCATTCCCGACACACAAATAGGAATCTTGATCGATGATTGCGATTTGGTGGTTGTGGGGTGTGACTCGCTGGTTCCCCGGCAAGGGTTTGTCAATAAATGCGGAACTTATCTGTTGGCCTTGTCTGCCAGAGAAAAAGGAAAACCTTTCTGGGTGTTGGCGGATACCTTCAAGCACAGGGATTGCAAATTAAAAGACATTGTTCTTGAGGAGATGGATGCGTCCGACTTGCATGTGCCCATGGGAGATCACCTCCAGGCGCGCAACATATACTTTGAGCGTATACCGGAAAGCCTGATCAGTGGCTGGATTGATGAAAACGGTGTTCATCAATCCAGGTAATTGATCGATCCGGATTCTGCGTCCCGATTTAAAAAGCACGCTGTGGCTGCTAGTCTGTTGGGCAACTTATTCATAGCCAACAGGACGTATCTATGCCGAATCCAAGTCAGCGTATTGCTCAACTGGTACAATCTGATATCCGTGCCATGACTCAGGAATGCCATAAACAGGGCGGTATTAATCTGGGGCAGGGTGTCTGTGATACACCACCTCCCTCGGTGCTTCTGGACAGCCTGATACCGGCAGTCACTTCCGGATATAACAGCTACACAAGATTTGACGGCATACAGCTGTTGCGGGAGTCTCTGGCCGCAAAGGTCAAGCGTGACAGCGGTATGGCGCTCGATCCTGAAAATAATTTCGTGGTGACTGCCGGTACCACCGGCGCATTTACCTGTATTGTCAATGCGTTGTGTGATCCCGGAGATAAAATCCTGATGTTCGAGCCTTACTACGGTTATCACCTGAACGCCTCTATGCTAGCTGGACTTGAGCCGGTGTTTGTGCCGACCAACCCCGGGGACTTCTCTCTGGATTCTGCAAGTCTTGAGTCTCTGGCCAGGGACGCCAAAGCGATTGTTGTTAATACGCCCTCCAATCCGTCCGGACATGTCTTCAATCGGCAGGAACTGGAGACGATTGCCGATATCTGTGAGCGTTATGATCTTTTATGTATTACGGATGAGATCTATGAATACTTTCTCTATGACGGTCACCAGCATATCAGTATCGCGAGTCTGCCCGGGATGTGGGATCGGACCGTGACCCTGGCGGGTTTCTCCAAAACCTACAGTATCACCGGTTGGCGCATCGGATACGCTGCAGGGCCTGAATCATTGATGACAGCAGTTGGCGTTGCCAATGATCTGTATTACGCCTGTGCAGCAGCGCCACTTCAATATGCGGTGGCCAAGGGGTTGGATACTCTGGGGCCGGATTTTTATATCCAACTGGCTGAAGAGCATCAGAAAAAACGAGATTTGTTCTGTTCAGCTCTGGAGCAGGTCGGCCTCATTCCTCATGTTCCCCAGGGGGCGTATTACGTGTTGGCGGATGTCAGCAGGTTTGGTTATGAGTCATCAAAAGAGGCTGCCATGCATATTCTGGAAAAAGCCTCGATTGCCTGCGTGCCTGGCAGTGCCTTCTTTCAGGAAGGCAGGGGAGAGCACCTGGTGCGCTTCTGTTTTGGTAAGGATGATGAAACCCTGGTGCGGGCCTGTGAGTTGCTGGAGCGGCTGAAATAGGTCTGCTGTACGGGTGTTATCGCATAGCCGATATGCCCGGCAACGAGCCTGGTATGGACCGTATCTACTGCCTTAAAATTAATGTGGCCGATATCCTTACCCTTTCTGATTACCTGTCATGGGTGTTTTGCTATAATCCTGCGCCACAATGTAGGATCGATTATGACTGAGAAAGAACTGAAAAGCTGGGAGAAACGTCGCGTCTTAGGTAGAGATCAATACGTGTGGCGATATGGTGTCCTGGGTTTTGGGGTGCCGGCAGGCGGAGTGTATGCTCTTTACCTGTTCTTTGCGGATTCTTCCGTAGTTTGGTCCGCTCTATTGTTCAAGTCATTGCTTTTTTGTCTTGGTGGCGTCCTGTATGGCTACAGCACTTGGAGTAGAATGGAGGCAAAGTACAAAGAGGTGATGGCAGAAGCAATCCCCCAGAATCTGGTGCAGCCAATTCGTTCGGATTCCTCTGCTCAGGGGCGCAGGTAGTCACGTATGGATAAAAACATCAGGTGCCCCGATTGTCATCGGGCAGTAAAGTATCATTGGTTTTCCGGCAATATCAGCTGTGGACACTGTGATTCCTCCTATCGACCAACGTCCTATAGTGTGGTTGGGGGGGCAGATAAAGAAAAGATCCCCCGTATTATTTTTTCTGGCATATTTTGTGACAGATCGTATTACCAAAGAAGTTATCGCCCCTGAAACGCCTTTTGGGGGTGTGTTAATAACCTTCAGCGTGGCCTTGTTGTTTATTTGTCTCGTTATTCCCTTTTATTGCTGGGGCGTTAAGCACTTCGCTAAAGAGTATGTGCTGATGACGGATAACGAGAAAAGAATGAAAAAAAACCGACTGGATTGCGATGGGAGCGGGTGGCCTGTTGTTCTTTCTGGTGATGGCAATTCAGTTGCAGATAATTCTCCAGTATTAGGCCAGTTCCATCCGGAGACTGTCTTGGGCGGCTATTTAGAACAACCCAATCTGCGGACTCGCAATCTTATCAAATGACGTACCCAGAAAGTGGCAGATGCCGTCGACAATGGGGGCGACCTGGCGCTCAATGTAAAGATCGTAATCCAGTGAAGACTGCCGATAGGGCAGTGCTTCCGGACCATTGACGGTCATGACATATTCCACCCAGTCACCGCGGCGATAGAGCGGTGGCTGATGCTGCTCCTGGCGGTGCAGGTTGGCGCGTCTGGCTGCCTGAACGTGCGGAGGGATATTGCGTTGGTATTCGTCAATGCGGCGTCGCAGGCGTTTGCGATAGTAAAGCTGTTCATCCCGCTCGCCTGCGCGAATGGATTGGACGATGTCCTGAATATAGTGTTCGTAGGGTTCCTGGTAAAAAATCCGTCGATAGAGTTCTTTCTGGAACTCTCGGGCCAGGAGTGTCCAGTCGGTACGAACAGTTTCCAGGCCTTTGAATATCAGCTCTTCCTTGCCGTCTGGTTTGACCATCAAGCCGGCATAACGCTTTTTGCTGCCTTTTTCCGATCCGCGAATGGTGGGCATGACAAAGCGGGTGAAATGGGTTTCGAATTCGATTTCGAGGTAACTCTGAATCTGGTATTCGGTTTTCAGTTCCTTTTGCCACCATCGGTTGAGGTATCCCGCCAGTTGCTCCCCAATTGAAAATATCTGCTGGTTATCCAGATCTTTAACCTGTCGCAGATGCACAAAAACCGAATCAGTATCCCCATAAATCACCTCATGTCCCTCGGCTTCGATCAATGCCTTGGTCCGATTCAGGATCTGATGGCCACGGAGGGTAATGGAGCTTGGCAGGCGGTAATCGAAAAAGCGGCAACCCGGAGTCCCCAATACCCCGTAGAAGGAGTTCATCAATATCTTGATTGCCTGCGACATAGCCGCGTTGCCGTGCTTTTTGGCCAGGTCCCGAGCCTGCCAGAGTTCACCGATGAGATCGGGCAGGATAGGAGAGTCCTTGCTGAAAACGGCGCCGTTGAATCCTGGAACGAAGTCTGTTCTTGGTACTTCCGGTGTTTCTCTCTGGTCCCACTGGTCATCCCTGTCCTGGGCAGGCGAGGGTTCATCGAGGATGCCTTTGATCCTGGCCAGAGGATCAATCTTGAAGGTGCGGATAATGCTGGGGTACAGGCTTTTAAAGTCCAACACCAGGACATGCTCGTAAATGCCGGGTCTGGAATCCATCACATAGCCGCCGGGGCTGCCGACACCCACCGGGTCTTTAATCAGGCTGGGAGCCACATACCCCGCACGATGCAGTCTCGGCAGATAACGATGATCAAATGCGGCCACTGAGCCGCCGAAACGGTCCATGGCCAGGCCGGTCAGCTCAGCCCGCTCCACGGCGAAGGCGATCAGTTCCGTGTGTCTGAAGATGTCCCAGACCAACTGGCAGTCCTCCAGGTTGTAGGCGGCCAGTGAGGCTTTGTCTTCCAGGAATAGCCGGGTGATCTCTTCTCCACGGTTGTCCACGTCATGAATGAGTTTGCCGCGTTTAAGTACCACACTGGCCACGTTCTGCAGCGAAAAACTTTCAAAGATATAGGTGGCAGACTTCAGTGTTTCTATACCGTCCAGCACCAGTCGCCCGGGCATGCAAAGGGTAAAGTGTCCTTCGTCATTGCGGGATTGTCGCCAGTCCAATGCACTGTTGGCGCGCCCCAGATTCAGAGGGATGCCGAGAGAGTCGGCCTTTTTCTGCAAAAAACGCAGATCGAAGTTGATCACGCTCCAGCCGATGATAATGTCCGGATCATAAGCTTCAAACCAGGACAGAAAGCGCTGCATGAGGTCGCGTTCATCCCGACAGAACTCCAGATAATCTGGTGCAGCCTGGGTTTGATCTGGCTCTTCATCCAGAGTGGGGTGAGAGACAGGAGACTGAGAGGAATTTGAATCCGGGGAGGATCCAATCATGAAAACTTTGGCGATGACCCGACCATTCTCATCCCTGCGATGATCTTCTTCGGGTTTAATGGGCGCATTGCTGTTGGCAGTAATCAGTCCGATGGAATACAGGTGATCCCCGGTCATGGAGGTTTCAATATCCAGGGAAACGACTTTAAAGTCCGGGCGATAGTGTGTGGGCCTCAGGGTGGCTTCATGAAGCTCCTGATATCGCGGATGTTGTATCGGGTTGCCGCGATACTCGAAAGAGGCGGTGATAAACCTTTCCATTAGAAACCGATCGTGGGGCTGAATGTCGGCCTCAAGTGGTGTCAGGCCTGTGTTGGCCAACTGATCCCGTGCCCTGTATAACCCCCGTTGCTCCCGAAAATAGAACGCATGGACAGGCTGTCCGCTGAAGCTGCATAACTGAACCGGCCTGTCATACCAGACGGGATTGGCGCTCGTGGGTGGTCCATATTCACGTGTTAAGACGCTTCTTGCCTGATCAACGCAGTCTTGTTCAAGGAAACAGATGGCATTTTGCGATTGATAGCGCAGCCGAATCGGGCCATCAGGCCCAATTGCCCAAAGCGTCAGCTGCAGTTTTCGTGTACCACTTCCGTTGGCGGGAACATCATCCCATTGTCGGGTCAGGAGGAAGGCATGAGACATGTTTTGTGGTACGGGGGACCGTTTAATTCGTCAGGAAATGCGGCAGTGAAAACACCGCCGCCATAAGCGCTATTGGCAGTTGTAAACAACAAACTCACGGGTGCCGTCGATAATTTCACCGGCAGTTGCGACAGCGTTGCCGCCCATTTTTACCGCTTCGTTTTTGGCCAGCGCCAGTAGTTCATCCGCCATTGGGCCGGCACCGCGAGGCAGAAAGACGACTTCATCCAGTACCTGTGCAGATGCTGTACCCAGACGCTCGCACTGAGCAGCCTGTCCATCTGTAATCAGCCTGACATTTTCAGAACCGGGAGTTGGCTTGACCGTTGCACAGGATGCTAAGGCCAATGTTGCAAGAATTGAGAGGGATTTGAGCTTGTTCATAGATATCTACTTAATCGTTTGATTTATAAGTATTGTGAAAATTTTATGCATCATACTACAGATGATGTTTATGAGTAACTGTGGTCGGGTGCACTGGAAATAGGCAGTAGCAGCCTCTTTTTAGTGCAGTTTTATGTGCCAATATCGCATCAGAATATCGCGTCTTTTCTAAGCTATAGCCTAATGTCTAAAGCGTTTTCGACCATAGTGGAAACTACAGCAATACCGTGGTCGACGTAAAATGAAACGGTCTTCATCAAACATTCTTGGAGGATGTTATGACTCAGCCTTTGACCGTCGCCGTCACTGGTGCGGCAGGTAGTGTTTGTCAGTCGTTGTTGTTTCGGCTGGCTGCTGGTGAACCATTTGGGCAACGCCCCATTCGTCTGCAATTGATTGAACGACCCGAGGCCATGCAGGTGTTGCGGGGGCTGGCAATGGAACTGGAAGACTGCGCCTTTCCGTTGCTTGAGTCAGTGACTCTCCATGATTCACCTGAAACCGGTTTCGTCGATTGTGATTATGCTTTGCTGGTGGGGGCTAAACCCCGCAGTGCAGGAATGCAGCGCATTGACCTGCTGAAGGACAATGCCGAAATATTTGCCAAGCAGGGCAAGGCACTGGGCCAGTATGCCAAGCCGACAGTGAAAGTCCTGGTGGTGGGTAATCCCGCCAATACCAATGCGTTGATTGCCTGGGCCAATGCGGAAAGACTTTCTCCCAGCCAGCTCACTGTTCTGATGCGTTTGGATCATAACCGAGCGAAAGGATTCCTGTCCCGCAAACTGGGCGTCAGCCCACAAAGTGTCGAAAGGCTGGCTGTGTGGGGGAATCACGCCAGTACTCAGTTTCCCGATGCAAACCATGTGCATATTAATGGGCAGCCGTTGAGACGAGGGCTGGATATCGACTGGTATCGGGAAATCATGATTGGTGAAGTGCAGTTGCGTGGCGAGGCTGTGATTAATGTCAAAGGGCGGACCAGTGCGGCGTCTGCTGCGCAGGCCATTATTGATCATTTACGTGATTGGATGATCGGCACCAGCACTGGGGACTTCGTCAGCATGGGCGTGTTCAGTCATGGTGAATATGGCGTGGCACCTGGGTTGTTTTTTTCCTTTCCAGTGACATGTCGGCATGGTCACGTTGATATTGTCGAAGGTCTGGAGCTTGATGATTTCTGCAAGAAAATGATTCGTGAAACCGAGCAGGAACTGTTGCGGGAGCGCCAGGCGGTATTATCTCTATTACCGGAAAAGTCTCTCGCCCGCAGAGGATTTACCTCATTGTGGGGGAGCCTGGACTGTGCTGAATAAGCCAGGCTTGATGGATTGATTGTCTTAGTGTTAACAGCGGTCTGATTTAGCGTCTTTTGTGTGGTTGACACCGACACTCCTTCATACTTTGGACGAATGGGTGTCGGTGCTTTTTTACTTGCCAGCAAGCTTCAGTTGGTCAGTGACGTGTTGCGGATACTGATTGCTGACACTAATTACTGTACCAGAGAGTTTTCGTCTGCACGTATTGGTCAAAGGCTTCCAGGCCATTATCCCGCCCCCCAAAACCGGAAGTCTTATAGCCACCAAACGGCGTGGAGATATCCCCTTCAGAAAAACAGTTGACTGATACTGTGCCAGCCCGGATGGCTCTGGAAACCCGGTGGGCTCGTCGGACATCAGACGTATAGACCGAGGCTGCAAGACCATAGTCTGTGGCATTGGCCAGATGTATGGCTTCCTCCTCCGTTTCAAAGCTGGTCACGGCGAGAACCGGACCAAAGACCTCTTCCCTGAATAGGCGCATATGCGGTGTCACCCCATCGAAGATGGTAGGTTCAACGATCATTCCCGCGCCCTGGTTAAGGGTGTTTCCACCGCGGATGAGTTTTGCGCCTTCCTCTCGGGCACGGTTGATATGGTCACAGACCTTCTCGAAATGAGCCGGTTCGATCATTGGTCCGATAGAGACCTCCGGGTCTTGGGGGTTGCCTACCTTCCAACCGTTATCCAGGCGTTGTTGCAGAATCGCCAGAAGTTCGCTCTTGATATTTTTATGGACAATCAGGCGGGAACCGCAGCTACAGTTTTCGCCCATGTTCCAAAATGCGGCGGAAAGAATGTCATCGGCGATACTTTCCAGTTCATAAGTGTCATCGAAAACCACTTGCGGGCTCTTGCCGCCACACTCAAGGATGATCTCTTTCAGATTGCTTTCGGCGGCATAGGTGAGAAACAGGCGACCGACTTCGGTTGACCCGGTAGAGGAAACCACGTCGATGTCAGGATGCAGGCCAATGGCTTTACCGACTTCTTCACCGAATCCGGTTACCAGAGTCAGTGCTCCCCGAGGTACACCGGCTTCGTGCGCCAGTTGAATTATTCGATAGGCGCTCAGGGAAGTCAGTTCTGCCGGTTTTACAATGACCGAGTTGCCGGCAGCCAGGGCCGGCGCGACTTTCCAAGCCAGCATCAGTGCGGGGAAATTCCAGGGCAGAACTGCCCCTACCACACCGACTGGTTCTTTGACGATCAGGGCCAGCGTGTCTGTGGCTGTAGGAGAGACCCGGCCGAACACTTTATCTATCGCCTCGGCATACCAGGAAAAGGTATGGAGGGTTTCCGGAAGATCGGTCTCCAGGCATTCGGTGATAGGTTTACCGGCATCAATAGAATCCAGGGCCGCCAATTCTTCCTTGTGCTGCTCCAGCAGGGCTACCCAGCGTTGCATCACCTGCTTGCGTTCACTGGGTGGGCGTCGGGACCAATCTCCGGATTCGAAAGTGGCCCGACATATTTGGGCGGCGGCTTTCACGTGCTGTTCAGTACAGCGTTGCACCTTGCCGATGATACTGTGGTCGAAAGGGTTTAACGTATCGAAGTGGTGAGCATTTTCCTGCTCCAGGCCAGGAATAATCGCGCCGGCGTAAAGTTGGCCATCCCGGGCCAGTTGAAATACAGAATCTTTTGTTAAGGTCATGGCTTCCTCCGGTTATTGGTCTGCCTGGGCCAGCAGGGCCAGGAAGGTGTCTTTTTCTTCGTCGCCTATCGGCAGCATCGGTGGACGGGTTTCTCCGACTGGCAGTCCTCTCTGGATGCATCCCAGCTTGGCTTTCTGGTTGTAGTCAGCAGCTTCCTGGTTTTTGATGACCGGTAAAATTCGTTGCATGATAGAGCGCAATTGATCGTAGTTGCCGGATCTGGCGGCGTCATACATGGCCACATGCTCTTTGGGCAGATAATTGGCGGCACCGCCAATCCAGGAGCGGACGCCCCAGAAGAAATAGTCAGCGGCCTGATCATCGGAACCGCATACCACCTGAAAATCAGAGGTCCGGGCGTTGATCAGACTCAAGGCTCGACTGAAGTCACCACTGCTTTCCTTGATACCGATGATGTTCTTGTCTTTCGCCAGATCCAGGACAGCTTCAATGCTGATTTCCACGCCGGAACGGGCCGGAAAGTTGTACATGATGATCGGCATGTCTACGACTTCGCTGACGGTTTGGTAGTGTTGAATAATTTCCGACTCACGAGGCAGGCAGTATATGGGCGGGGCCAGCATGAGTGCCTGATAACCCATGTCTTTGGCCTCTTTGGCTTTGTTGATGGAGCCAGCGGTATGGGTGTCATTGACGCCAGCGACCAACAACGCCCGTTGACCGACATGACTGGCAATAAAAGCCATCAGGTCACGGCGCTCCTCAGGGCTCAAAGCGTAGTACTCTCCCGTTGTGCCGCAGGCCACGATGCCGTGTACGCCTGATTCGATAAGGTAATCCAGAAGACGACCCAGAGCTGGAAAATCAATCTGATTTTGTGTGTCAAAGGGTGTAACGACAGGAACCAGTACGCCATCAATGTTCATTCTCTTTCCTCTTGCTTGAGACTGTTCTGTTGTGTGAATCAATCTGTTTATGTGAATTAATCAGTGTTCTTGAAATCAACTGCTTACTTGAAATCAACTGCTTGTAGCCAAATACCTCTTGCATACTTCTGTGTATCTCTGTATGCCTATACATACCTCTACTTCACGATGTATTCCGTCGTTCATCGTCCAAGCGAAGGCGGGTGAGGAACCACATCTGCGGATGTGGTTTTTTCTCCGGAGATCCGCCGTTCACTCACGCATGCCACGCATTCGGGCGTTGCGACGCCTTAACAACTCCAGGGTGATCAATAACAACACCGACATCACAATCAGCAGCGTGGCGACTGCCAGAATGGTTGGGCTGATTTGTTCGCGGATGCCTGACCACATCTGTCTTGGGACCGTGCGTTGTTCAACACCACTGACAAACAGCACGACAACGACTTCGTCAAAAGAGGTTCCGAAGGAAAACAGGCCGCCGGAAATTACGCCGGGGCGAATCAACGGCATGGTGATATGAAAGAAGGTATACACTGGCCCGGCACCGAGGTTGGCGGCTGCCCGGGTCAGGCTGTGATCGAATCCTGCCAGAGTCGCGGTGACAGTGATTACCACAAACGGGATTCCCAGTACGGCATGCGCGAGGATCACGCCGGTGAATGTCTGGGCGAGCCCCAGGTCTGTATAGAAAAAGTACATGCCGGCAGCAGCGATAATGACTGGGACTATCATCGGAGAAATTAATAGGGCCATAACGGCATTCCGAAGTGGCATGTTGTGCCGTGAAAGTCCCAGTGCTGCCATAGTGCCGAGGGTGGTTGCCAGCAGAGTGGAAGCGGTGGCGATGATGACACTGTTTTTGAGTGCGTTGATCCATTGCGGATTGGTGACCATGTCTTCATACCAGCGCAGAGAAAAAGCGCTGCTATCCAGGCGGAGCATACCTTCAGTAAAGGAAAAGTAGGGCTCAGCGTTGAATGACAGAGGGATAATGATCAGCACCGGCATGATCAGGAAAAACAATACTGCATAGCAAAACAGCCGGTAGCCATAGAAGCCAAGTCGCTCAATAGGTGTCAGATAAACGGGTAGAGACATGGTGTATTACCCCACTTTGAGACTGTTGATGCCGATCAGGCGGTTGTAGACAAAATAGAGCAGAAGCACCATGCCCAAGAGGATGCCTCCCAATGCAGCGGCCAGTCCCCAGTTCAGAGAAGTCTGCATATGGTAGGCAATGAAATTGGAGATCATCTGGCCGCTACGTCCGCCGACCAGTGCCGGGGTGATATAGAAGCCGATGGACAGGATGAACGTCAGGATTGCGCCAGCGCCAATACCCGGCAGGGTTTGCGGTAAATAGATATGGATAAAAGCATACGCAGGTTTGGCACCCAGTGAGCGGGCTGCGCGCATATAGCTCGGTGATATGTTCTTCATGACACTGTAGAGCGGTAACACCATGAAAGGCAGCAGAATATGAGTCATGGCGATCACCGTGCCGAACAGGTTGTGGACCATCCGTATACGCTCCGAGATCAATCCGATGCTTATCAAAACATCGTTAATGACCCCTTCTGTCTGCAGCAGAACAATCCAGGACGTGGTGCGTACCAGTAGAGATGTCCAGAAGGGCAGCAGCACCATGATCATCAATAGGTTGGAGCGGCTTTCAGGCAAGGTGGCGAGCAGGTGTGCCAGTGGGTAGCCGAGCAGAAGACACAGCACTGTTATCAGGGCTGACATGGCAAATGTCTTGATCAGTAGAGCCTTGTATATCTGGCGTCTTTCAGGCTGCGCGCTGATATCGCCGCTGACATCGTAATGCATGTCCAGCGCTGCCAGGTAATAGCTGAGTGTATATCGGCTGTTCAGGTTCTTGATAGCCGCCCAGGGTTGAATGTCTGACCAGCGGGCATCAATCCTGATCATGGCTTCCCGGGTGTCTGCAGCAGACTCCAGCCCTGCGCCGGCATTTAGCCGGGCCAAGCCGCGTGCACTTTTGCTAAGCAGGCTTCGCATCCCTGAAAACTCGGTGTTCAGGCGGCCGGCGACTTTGGCCAGATCACGTTGCTTGTGAAGGGAGACCAATTCCTGTGCCAGCACTGCATAAGTGGTATCTTCCGGTATCTGTTGGCGATCCCAGGATTCCAGTGCCGCCACAGTTTTTGGCAGGTGGTCCACGATCAATGGATCGTGAATGCTGCGATGCAGCATGTCCATAATCGGCATAATGAAAGTAACACCGACAAACAAAAGTAGTGGAACAACCAGCAGGAAGGCGCGAGTACGATTCCAGCGCTCCGCTCTGCGCAACTGCATTTTGAGTGAATTGTTGGTGCTCGGAGTGCCTATTGTTTGAGACTCGTCGAGTGCACCGGCGGATATTGCTTCGTATTTCATGACAGCATCCCCTTGCTTATGGCCGGCCAGGGATCATTGCATCCAGCGCACGGCAGTCCCGGCGGTGCCAGCCGACCTGCACTTGATCACCTTTGCTGATTGCCAGAGGATGGGCGCCGTTGGGAACTTTGACGATGAACTGGTCATGGTTCATGAGTTCTACCCGTGTTCTCAGATGATCTCCGTGATAGATCAACTCCAGTACCCGGGCGTCAAAACGATTGTCATAACTGGCGTCGGGGTTGATTTGAATGCGCTCGGGTCGGATCGACAACGTCGTGGGTTCGCCGCATTGCCGAATATTCACGGGTAGTGCCTGGACGCTGCATCCCTCCACGGAGACCACACAGGAATCCTGGTTGATTTGCTCCACTTGCCCGGAAAGTTTGTTGTTCTCCCCGATAAACTGAGCAACAAAGGCATTGGAGGGGCGTTCATACAGTTCTGTTGGCGAGGCCAGTTGCTGGACCACACCTTCGTTGAACACGGCGATTCGGTCAGACATCGTCAGCGCTTCTGTCTGATCATGGGTCACGTAGAGTACTGTAATGCCAAGGCGCTCATGCAGGCGTTTGATTTCATATTGCATTTGTTCTCGAAGCTGTTTATCCAGTGCCCCCAGTGGTTCATCCATCAATACCAGTTTGGGTTCGAATACCAGAGCGCGAGCCAGGGCGACTCTCTGCTGCTGGCCGCCGGATAGCTGACCCGGTCGACGCCCGGCAACCTGGGGTAGCTCAATCATGTCTAGAGCCCGTTTCACCCGCTGTTCTATGTCGCTTTTTGGCAGCTTTCTCACTTTGAGTGGAAAGCTCAGATTTTCAGCAATGGTGAGGTGGGGGAAGAGGGCGTAATTCTGGAAGACCATGCCAATATCACGTTTGTGTGGTGCCAGGTTGTTGACTGGTGTGCCATCAATATAAATTTCACCCTGTGTCGCACTTTCGAATCCGGCCAACATCATCAGGCAGGTGGTTTTGCCGGAACCTGATGGGCCGAGCATTGTGACGAACTCTCCCTGAGCAATATCGAGATTAAAGTTTTTGACCACCAGGTTTTCACCATCGTAGGTCTTTTGTACATTTAGAAAACGTACGTAGTGGGTATCTGATTTATTCATGCTGCAGAACCTGATTGTTATTTTTACTCTGTCAGTAGATGTGAGGGGAGTGCCGAAGGGTATGCCGGGCCTCTGTAAACCGAGGCCCGGAAGTCCAGGCAGGGATTTGGAAAGCGACCTGCTTCGACTATTTCTCCAGCGACTTTCAATAGCCTGCTAGCGTGCCAGCCAGGTATTGAACTCTTCGTTTAACTCGTCGGCGTAGTCGATCCACCATTCATCATCAAACAGAAAAACGGTCTGATAGTTCTCCGGTGCAGTGGGAAGTCGAGCCAGCAGTTCCTGATCCAGCATGGCCGCGGAGGATTTTCGGGTGGGGCCATAGGCGATCCAGCGGGCCTGATCAGCCAACGCCTGAGTGCTCGAGGAGAAAACGGCAAACTCCAGAGCTTTCTTCAGATTCTTGGTGCCTTTGGGAATCGCCCAACCATTCATGTAACCAATCTGATGATCCCAGATAATCTCAAAGGGTTTCCCTTCCACATATTGGGCACTGTCAATGCGACCGTTGAAGGCAGATGTCATTACCACTTCGCCGTCAGCCAGCAGTTGGGCCGGCTGAGCGCCGGTTGTCCACCACACGACGTTGGACTTAATAGTGTCCAGTTTGCGGAATGCCCGGTCGCGACCTTCGCGGGTTTCCAGCATCGGGTAAATCCGGTCTGGTGCAACGCCGTCCGCTAACAGGGCCCATTCCAGGTTGCCCTGAGGTTGTTTTTGTAATGCCCGGCGTCCTGGGAATTTTTTCAGGTCAAACAAATCCTTCAGTTTGGAGGGGGTGGATTCACCGGAATAACGGGATTTGTCATAGGCCAGGATATTGGAGACGACGATAGAGGCAACGGCACATTCATGGATAGCGCCGTCAACAAAATCCTGGTTGGCTGGGGTGCCGTCATTCCCGGGTTGAAGTAATTTGGGATCCAGAGGTTCCAGCAAACCCTCGGCACAGCCTCGTACGATATCGGGCTTGTCCAGGGACACCAGATCCCAGGTGACATTGCCGGATTCCACTTGGGCCTTGATCTCTG
This sequence comes from Hahella ganghwensis DSM 17046, assembly GCF_000376785.1. Lineage (GTDB taxonomy): Bacteria > Pseudomonadota > Gammaproteobacteria > Pseudomonadales > Oleiphilaceae > Hahella > Hahella ganghwensis. The sequence goes on along the minus strand of NZ_AQXX01000142.1, from coordinate 30,462 downwards.
CCAGGCCACCACTGAAATCCTCGGAGACGATTTCAGTACCCGTCTTTGCTGTAAAAGGTTTGTGATAGGCTTCGACCTGGCTTTTGGTAAAAGCACCTCCCCAGGACACAACAGTCAAACTGTTATCCGCCAATACCTGGCTGCTCAGCAGCAGGGCTACAGATGCAAACGATAGATTTCTTATTTTATTTTTCATCTCGCACTTCTCTCCGCTTTGGTTGGGCTTGAGTGCCGGAACGGACGTCTTTATGGGGTCGTATCCGGTCACTGTTTGGGTGGAGTCATTTCATCCTATTTTAAATGTATATTTTATACAATATACAAAAACAAAAAATTTTATCCAGTAAACGATTAAAATCTGTTCAGTCTGAATGGGGTCAGATCCAGGGAAGGTTTTTCCTTCAGGGCCAATTGACGGACTAGCTCGCCGGTCACAGCGGCTTGCGTGAGGCCCAGGTGCTGATGCCCGAATGCCAGAATGATTTGATTGGATGTGCCGACCTGATCAATGACTGGCAGAGAATCGGGAAGTGAAGGGCGGAATCCCATCCAGGTCGTCCCCGCCGAATCCTCCAGGCCTGGCAAAAGCGCATGGGCATGGGAGGCAAGCATGGTGGCCCTTCGCATATTGGCGGGAAGTTTCAGGCCTCCGAACTCAACTGTTCCGGCAAGCCTGAGTCCTTCGTTCATGGGTGTCATGATGAATCGGCGCTCTGCGGAAGTTACCGGTATTGAAAGAGATGTTGCCGAATTGGGGAGCATCAGGTGGTAGCCTCTTTCCGTATCCAAAGGGACCGAGATACCGGTGAGTTGGTGTACCAATGGTTTTGACCAGGCGCCTGTGGCGATGACCAGTCTTGGGGTTTGGACCTGTTGGCCATTGAGGGTTAGGTTTATTCCATTCTGCACGGCCTTGAGGTTTGAGATCTCCTTTTGGATGATCCGTCCTCCCTGACGTTGGAAAAGCTCTCCCAAGCTTTTTGCCAGTCGGTAAGGGTTGGCGGTATGGCCGGTGTCTGGAAACATAACGGCATGCCGGATGGTCGAGCTCAATCCCGGCTCCAAATCCCGAGCCTGATCACCGCTAAGAATCTCGGACTTCACGTTGTGATGACCGAGTTTTTCCAGTGTCGTATGTCGATACTGTTGGAATGTGGCGTCCTGTTCAAAGGTTAGCAATGAGCCATCGATCTTGATCTGATTCTCTTCGCCGGTCCCATTCAAAAGGCGTTTCCATGCGGGTAGGGAGGCTGTATTTAGTGCTTCCAGGGCCTGAGCGCCGATATTGAATGGTTTGCTTCGTGTATTGAGCATAAACCGTAGCAGCCAGGGGGTGATCTGGGGCAGATAAGGCCAACGAATTGCCACCGGGCCCAATGGGTCCATCAGCATGCCGGGAATCTTCCATAACAGGCCCGGAGTTGCTAGTGGTAGCACCTGCTCCGTTGCGAAGTGACCGGCATTGCCCCGGGAGCAGCCTTCGCCAATGCCCTCGCGGTCAATTAAACAGACCTTGAATCCGGCCTGTTGAAGTGACAGGGCGCAGCATATGCCCACAATGCCCCCGCCAACGACAGAAATGTCAGTATCTGGCATCTGCATGAAAACTCCTCTTCTCTTGTTATTTTAAATATTATATAAAATATACAGTTTTTCGGGTTTGCACAATCCGAGGCTCATCAACGGAATTCAATAGTTCTGCTGATGGAGAGCCGGTAGAGAACTGATAGAGATAAATTCAAGCAAAGCATCTCGAGATGAGAAGGGTGCTCTGGAATGACCAGGGAACCTGGGAAATGAGAATAAGATAAGAAAAGGTACTCGGACATGAGAGAAGGCACGTTTTTCTGTATAGACGCTCACACCTGCGGTAACCCGGTGCGACTGGTCGCGGGAGGGTATCCGGCCCTGGAAGGGAAAAATATGAGCGAGAAGCGCCAGTATTTCCTGAAACACTATGACTGGATTCGTCTGGCACTGATGTTTGAGCCCCGAGGTCACTCGATGATGTCAGGCTCCATTGTGTACCCTCCTTGTTCTGATAATGCAGATGCCTCCATATTGTTTATTGAGACCAGCGGATGTCTCCCGATGTGTGGACATGGCACTATCGGTACTGTCACGGCGGCAATTGAGAATGCCATAATTCGGCCGAAAGTGCCTGGCAAGCTGGTGCTGGATGTCCCGGCGGGACAGATTACCGTGGACTATATGCAGAATGGTGCCAAGGTGGAAAAGGTCCGAATCTACAATGTTCCTGCCTATCTGGCTCACAGTGAGGTGGTGGTGCAGGTGCCTGACCTGGGAGAGTTGGTTGTGGATGTTTCTTATGGGGGGAACTATTACGCCATTGTTGATCCACAAAAGAACTTTGCCGGTCTGGAGCATTTCAGTGTGGACCAGATTCTGCACTTCAGTCCTATTGTCCGACGTATTGTCGATGAAGCGGTTGAATGTGTTCATCCCAACGATTCGACGGTTCGTGGCGTCTCCCATGTGTTATGGGCCGGTACTCCGAGCCGGCCAGGGGTGGATGCCCGTAATGCGGTGTTCTATGGGGATCGGGCTATTGATCGATCTCCCTGCGGTACAGGTACCAGTGCGCGTATGGCGCAATGGTTTGCCAAAGATAAGCTTAAGGTTGGCGATCAGTTTGTTCACGAAAGTATTATTGGCAGCACCTTTGAAGGCCGTATCGAGGCGGAAACAAGCGTAGGAAGCTTTTCGGCTATCAAGCCAAGTGTCCAGGGTTGGGCAAGAGTGTATGGCCATAATACGATATGGGTAGACAGTGAAGATCCCTACGCACATGGCTTTGAGGTGAAATAATCTGTGTTGCGCGCAGCGTTGAAATATCGGCTGGTGCAGAGATCTGTACCAGCCGTGACAGCCGGTTGTTTTCCACTACAGTCACGGGTGGTTTAAATGTTACTATTGCCGCTCTACTCTGAAAGGTACCCTATAATCATTCCATGAATGCCGATCCCGTATACAAAACCCGCACCCAGATGGTGGCTGATATTCTGCGTAAGAAAATTCTTTCCGGGGATATCGTTGCCGGTGAACCATTGCGTCAGGATGCCATCGCCAAGGAATTTAATGTCAGCCGTATCCCGGTGAGGGAAGCGTTGCTTCAGTTGGAAGCACAGGGGCTGGTATGCTTTGAGCCACATAAAGGCGCAACGGCGACGGAGCTGCTGCCGTCAGAAATCCGTGAGCTTTTTGAATTGCGGGCTCTGGTGGAATGCTATGTGTTGGAGCAGGCCATCGACAATATGACGGAGCAGGATCTGGAAGTGGCTGGGAAGATTCTCAAAGCCTTTGAGGAGGCTGTCGAGAGTGGTACCAAAGTACAGACCTGGAGTGATCTCAATTACAAATTGCACGCAGCGCTCTATAAACCTGCCAATCTGCCTCAAGCCATGGAAGTTATTCACAATCTGAATATCAAATCAGACCGGTATATTCGTCTGCAGCTATTGTTTACGACGGGAATCGACAAAGCTGAAACGGAGCACGCGGCACTTCTGGATTACTGTCGGCAGCGTGACAAAAAGGCGGCTGCCAAACTGCTGCGCAAGCATATTCTGGAAGCCGGTCAGGCGATTCATGATCTTTTGGTGCAACAGCAGGCAAGTAAAGACGCGGGCTAGGGGGGGCTCTTAAAAACTACCTGCGTTGCCATTGCTGCGTCAAAGTTAGCTCAAAATGAGTTGGCTCAAAATGCTCATTTATATCGCGCTAGACTGCACTTTTTCGCCAACTTTATCCTTGCTCTGGCGGCCTCGCCAAGTTCTCGGAGCCTTCCTGGTGAAATCGACAGCCGTGCACACTATTCGGCGCAGGCTTCGCTTTCTGTCGATCCGTATCTGAATTGCAGAGACGCCAGACGGGCATAAAGCTCGCTTTTCTCCAGTAGCTCCTCATGTGTTCCCAAGGCGTCCAGTTTGCCGTGATCCAGGACCGCTATGCGATCGGCGTTTTTCACTGTGGCCAGGCGATGGGCGATGACCAGTGTTGTCCGTCCGATCATCAACTGGTCCAGTGCCTGCTGCACCCAGTATTCACTTTGTGCGTCCAGCGCGCTGGTGGCCTCATCCAGCAACAGAATGGGGGCATCTGCAAGGATGGCTCTCGCGATTGCGAGTCGTTGTTTTTGTCCCCCGGATAAACCAGTACCCGCATCTCCCAGGCGAGTTTGATAACCTTCAGGCAAAGCCGTGATGAAATCATGGGCGTGCGCTGCTTTGGCTGCGGCGATCATCGCTTCTTCAGAAATGTCCGGTCGTGCATATTTCAAGTTGTCTTCCACAGTTCCGTAAAACAAAACAGGGTTTTGGGATACCAGTGCAAAGCAGCGGCGTAAATCCTTTAAATCCAACTGGCGAGCATCCTGTCCATCCAGAAGGATAGAGCCTTTGTCGGCATCGAAGAAGCGTAAAAGCAGATCGAATAAGGTTGATTTACCTGCACCTGAAGGGCCTACCAGTGCGAGGGTTTCTCCTTTCCTGACTTGGAGAGACAGGCCATCAATTGCCGGTATTCCATTTCGGGATGGGTATGAGAAGGTCAACTGCTGAATGGCTATGTCACCTTGTACCTGTTCGGGCAATGACGCAGGGTTCTCCGGAGTGAGAATCTCACTCCGTGAGGCCAGAAGCTCTACGATACGCTCAGTTGCTCCGGCGGCTCTCTGTAGTTCTCCGATGACTTCTGAAATAGAGCCAACGGCCGAGCCGACGATAACACTGTAGAACACAAATGCGGCCAGTTCACCACCGGTAATCCTACCCTCAATGACATCAAGTCCACCGATCCATAGCATTAATGCCACAGCACCCAATACCAGTACAATCACAATTGTAATCAGTAATCCACGTTGTACGGTTCTTTGTTTGGCTACCCGGAAGGCGTCTTCCACATGTTGGTGGAATCGTTGTTTATCAATATCCTGATGATTATAGGCCTGAACCGTCTTTAACTGCCCGAGGACTTCTCCCACGTAAGCGCCAACATTCGCCACCTTGTCCTGGCTGACACGGGAAAGTCGACGGACCCGACGCCCATAAATCAAAATGGGAGTCACCACCAGAGGCACCGAGATCATGACGATGGCGGTCAGTTTGGCGTTGGTGATGAACAGCCAGACGATGCCACCCAGCATCATGATTAAGTTGCGAAGCGCCATGGATACCGATGAACCAATGACCGATTGCAGAAGCGTGGTATCGGCTGTGAGGCGGGACTGGATTTCCAGACTGCGGTTTTGTTCAAAGAATCCCGGATATAATTCAATCAGGTGGCGGAATACCTTGTCCCGGATATCCGCCACGACTCTTTCGCCAAGCCAGGTCACCCAGTAATAGCGTGTAAACGTCCCGATGGCCAGGGCGACAATCAGGCCGATGAAAATCAGGACGTAGTGTGCCAGCAGGTCTGCTGACGCTGTGGCAAATCCCTGGTCTATCAGAAGCCTGATGCCTTGTCCGATAGAGAGGGTGATTCCCGCTGTAAACAGCAGCGCCAGGAGAGCATAGGCGATCTGACGGCGGTAAGGTGCCAGAAATTGCGAGGCCATTTTGACGGCTTGCCAGCGATTGGTTTGCATAAGATTCCGGTGATGTCAGATAGTTTCAGAAGAGCCGGATGCGATACTCCGCCATGGTCTGTGATCTGATCCATGGTCGCAGGCCCAAAAAAGGGAGCCGATGGCTCCCTTCAGAAATCTTTGTGATCTTGCTGTTAAGATCTCAGTCTGTACGCTTGGTGACTTCTACCAGGTGATAACCAAACTGGGTTTTCACCGGGCCCTGAACTTCACCAACGGGGGCGCTGAAGACGACTTCGTCAAACTCTTTTACCATCTGGCCAGGGCCGAACTCGCCCAGCTCACCGCCTTGACGGCCGGAAGGGCAGGAAGAATGCTCTTTCGCCAATGCGGCAAAGTCCGCGCCGTTTTGGATCTCGGTTTTCAGTTCATTGCACTGATCTTCAGTGCTGACCAGGATGTGGCGTGCGGATGCTCGTGCCATGTTGCTCTCCTACTAGTTTTGACAATGGGGACCTGACGATACCCGTAATCTCAGTAAATGGGGATCGTGTCCGGGTTTTCAACCCATAAATTATTTTAGTTGCCTGATGTATTGATTCACCAGGCTTTTCCAGCCGATTATGACTGGAGTTTGCTGCTGAGCAGATTCAAGCCCAATCCTACATAGACGATGCCCACGATGCGATTGACTCGTGCTGACATAGTTTCGTTCTCTTTCACCATATGGGTGAATCTGGCGGCAAACATCACGACCAATAGGCACCAGGCGGTGCCCCCAACCACAAACAAACCTCCAAGAAACAGGAAAGCCAAGGCCGGATTATCAATTGTGGGCGAAACAAACTGCGGGAGAAATGCCAGAAAGAAAATGGCAATTTTGGGGTTCAGTAAATTGGTCACAAATCCCTGCCGGAAGATCTTCCAGTGGCTTTGCTGAAGAATGGCGCCGTCAGGCTTTACTTTCCTTCCACTTCGATAGGTCTGGATACCCAGGTAAATCAGATAGGCGGCACCGGCCACTTTGATCAGGGTAAATGCCGTGGCGGAAGCGAGTAGGATGGCCGAAAGCCCGACGGCAGCAAAAAGTGTATGCGCCATGATTCCAGCTCCGATTCCCAGCACTGAAATGACGCCAGCCATGCGTCCCTGGGAGATGGTTCGACCCACAATGTACATGGTGTCCGGGCCTGGCGTGATCCATAGAATTACGCTGGCGCCGAGGAAAAATAACAGACTATCGAAGTCGGGCATCACGATTCCTGGCGGTATGGGGTTAAAGTCATGAGTGAGAGTGTTGTGAGTATGACTGTATCTGTAATTGGTCTTTTTTGGAAAGCGATTTTACCGCTTTATCGTAGGACCACTCTATAAGCTCCTGCAGATAGGTTTCATCAAAGCTTGCAACATCGACAATAGAAATCCAGTGGGACCGGTGCATGTATCTGGCTGGTTTTACGCCGCCCTGGTCCGTTAATTCCAGAAAGCGCTCTGGTGACACCCGCAGACTGAAGCGCCACCTTTCGGGATCGCTGGTTTTAAAATAAGCAAATTGCTTTTCCTTGACTTTGAATACGTGAATATTGGCAGGCTCTCCACTGATTTTCTCATACGATTGGGGGAGGGACAGGCAGAAGGCTTTGACATGGTCCACATTCATTTTGGTTTTGTGATCCTGAGTATCTATCCATATGCGGAAGAGCCATTGTGGCTGAACTTTGCCTTATTCGGAAGCAAACAGGCCAGGATGGCTGTGGGTTAGTCTCAGGTACTCAGATATGGCGGTTTTATCTGCTTCAATGTCGATGATGTCTGCTGAGGTTGTAGATTTTGTATGTCAATCCTGTTTTTAATTCAAACAACCGATTTGTCAATGTGAAAGGTGTTGATGACGTAGATTGTTCAATCTATAAAGACAGACTTACCTGGTTTTCTTGGCTTCCTGCCAATTGAGGTTGATAAAGCCGAAATGTTCAGGGATAAGGTGTAGGTATGAATGAAGATCTTAATTTGCCACTTGAGTGGCATGAAAATGAAAACCCTTCTCAAATAGGCTTGCATTTTATTGCGGTGCGTTACCAGCACGGCTTTGGCTCTTATGATGTTGCAGAATGGAATGGTCAGGATTGGGAGCTAGGCTACTCTGCGAAAGTCGTGGGTTGGGTAACAATGAATGAGTTCTTGAATGTTGTTAAGGCTGGCTGGCCTAAGCATGATGATGAGGTCTTTTATAAGCCGTTAGAAAAAGAGCTGATGAAGCGGCGTAAGTCTCGGCCGTCAAGAGATGATGACGATGATTTTGTAGAAGTGTAGGTTGCGACTTTAAAAAGCTTTTATTTAAATGGCTGTCGATCAGATGATCGCTCAGCCATTGATAAGCTGAGCACCTAAACAACTTCCCCTGCCAAATCGCCAGCCAGAGATTTCCTAACATTTTCGGGAACCGTCATCGTCAATTGTGCCTGCGGATGATCGATGATAAATCCGATGCTTGCTCCCTGCTTAACAGCGGCGACCATTTCCGGCGTGAGCTCGAAGCGGGCAAAGTGAACGGAGGTGGTTTTCTCCGCGTCTTCGCGCTCCAGGTCTTCATCGGCAATAGCGGGTACGGGGCTATGATCGCTCACTTTGAGTGATAATGATCGCTCGATGCCTTTCAGTCGCTTCAGTTCTTCTTTGCGAACATCAGGGTCATCATATTCCAGCATGAAGGTGGCTTTGAAATTGCTGCCGTCTGGGATGAGCGGGTTGTAGGCATCCAGTTCATCCTGGATCTCATCACGCCGGAACAGTTTTTCGATGCGCAGCATTTCCTGTATTTGATACTGCACCGTCATGCGATCCTCAAAATAGAGACGCATATGTTCATTCAGGGCAACCTGTCGATCTTTTTTGTGGTGCATTACCTGGGTGCGGAAGTCCTTGCGGCGGATGTCATATTCCTCCAGGGACCACAGGTCTTTGTGGGTCAGTTTGCTGATGCTGGTAGCGTGCATAGTGATCTCCTCAAGCTTTTCTGGCTCTTTTGCAGGTTTGCAGGCTTTTTACAGGCCATAGGCTTTTCTGAGCAGGGTGATGGGGTGTAAAGCTTCATCGACCGTATCGGCAATGTGGGCAATATGATGCGCCGCCATAGGGCAATCACTGGCAAAGTGCTGAGCTTTCAGCTGATCGACTTTTCGGGCCACTGGACGCCCAATTTTGACGGCTTTTTCGTGGGATTCCACTTTGACGGCATAAGTCCCGTCATGACCTGAACAGCGTTCCTGGGGATGAATCTTGGTGTCGGGGATGAGGTTCAGGACATCGCGGGCTTTCAGTCCAATATTCTGGACCCGCAGGTGGCAGGCAACGTGGTAACTGATGTCGCCGAGTGACTCCTTGAAATCCAGATTCAGTGCACCGTCTTTGTGTTGCATGGCCAGATATTCAAAGGGGTCGACGAAAGCTTCCTGCACTTTTTTCACCTCTTGATCATCTGGAAACATTAATGGCAGTTCCTGTTTGAACATGAGGACGCAGGAGGGGACCAAAGCGGTGATTCTGTAGCCCTGGTCTGCCAGCTTCGCCAGTATGGGAATGTTGTATTCCTTGTGTTGTTTGACAGTTTCCAGATCCCCCAGTTCCAGTTTGGGCATGCCGCAACAGCATTCACTGGGAACCAGCTCCACATCGATATTGTTGTGACGAAATACTTTTACCAGATCCTCGCCGAGGTGAGGGCTGTTAAAGTTGCCGTAGCAAGTGGTGAAAAGGGCCACCTTTGCGGAATTGCTTTCCCCAGTCTTTTCATTCTTCAATCGCTGCCGCATGGTCGGAGAATAGTACTTGGGCACGACCGCATCTTCATGGACGCCCAGCTGGCTTTGCAGGAGCTTTCGAAACCCTGGATTGGTGTTCAGCGAATTTACGACGGTATTGATTACGGGGATGGTCGACATTTTGCCGACAGTGTCAGTGCTGGTGAGGATCTTGTCTCTAAAGATGGCGCCATGCTTTTTGAAATGGGTTGCTTTGGCCCGTAGCATCAGGTGCGGGAAGTCAACATTCCATTCGTGTGGTGGTACATAAGGGCACTTGGTCATGTAACAGAGATCGCAGAGGTAGCATTGATCGACGACCTTTTTGTAATCTGCCTTGTCGACGCCGTCGACCTCCATGGTGTCGGATTCATCGACAAGATCGAAAAGGGTTGGAAAGGACTGGCACAGATTCACGCAGCGCCGACATCCATGGCAGATATCAAAAACCCTCTCCAATTCCTGATTCAGAGATTCTTCGTTGTAAAAGTCAGGGGATTGCCAGTCAAGTGCATGGCGGGTCGGGGCCTCAAGACTTCCTTCTCTCGTCGTCTTTTCCTGGCTCATGGGTAGACTCCTCAAGAGTAAGCACAGTGTCGGTCTGAAGTGATGCCCTTGCTATCACATTGATAGGAGAGGTTGATCCGCAGTCACTTCAGTGCCTGAAATTGTTATTCTCTGCAGAGGGCACCTCTTTTTTTGAGATGCCCGCGGCTAACTGCTCTTGGAGTCAGGCGTCCAAGTTATCCAACGCTTTCTGAAAACGGTTGGCGTGGCTGCGCTCAGCTTTGGCCAGAGTCTCGAACCAGTCGGCAATTTCGTCAAAGCCTTCTTCGCGGGCTTGTTTGCACATGCCGGGGTACATGTCGGTGTATTCGTGGGTTTCGCCGGCAATTGCCGCCTGGAGGTTTAACGAGGTGCCGCCAATGGGCAGGCCTGTTGCGGGATCTCCCACTTCTTCCAGATATTCCAGGTGACCGTGAGCATGACCGGTTTCACCTTCGGCTGTGGAGCGGAAAACGGCCGCCACATCGTTGTAGCCTTCGACGTCGGCTTTTGCAGCAAAATAGAGATAACGACGATTCGCCTGACTTTCACCGGCAAAGGCGTCTTTCAGGTTTTGCTCGGTTTTAGAGCCTTTTAATGACATAGCGTTTCTCCTCAGAGTTTTTTGGCAACAAAGGATTCTGCTGCTCGTTTTTTGTACAGCTTATTTATGGTAGTCAAGGTTTGGGAGGAGTGTTAATGGATAAAATTTATACATCTGATAGGGGGCGTGCATCGTTTATAAAAAGCTGGGGATGAATAGCGCATGGTGATAATTCACGAAGAAGATAAGCGGCTACAGTAAAGCCAGACTAATATGCTAATGTCCTGAACTGCTGCTGGTCAGCTTGGGTACACAAATATTACATTGACGGAGAGGAAGGCAAGGGATGACTGAGGATATATCGATACTTGGTAAGTGGAAGAATTGCTGCGGTGCTTTATTTGTTTTGCTGGCCTTGTCTGTTTCGATCCCTGCGCAGGCTGAATCCGGCTGGAAAGCGCCGGAGCCCGAGTTTACTTGGTTCTGGCAGTTGGATAATGAGAGTTCTCTGGATTTGCCCTTCGATGTCTATGACGTTTCTTTGTATGACGTGTCTGAATCCTATCTAAAAAAACTGAAGAGCCAGGGTGTTTATCTGATCTGCTATTTTTCACTGGGGACGAGTGAAGAGTATAACCCGGACCGGGCGAAGTTTCAGAAAGGCGACCTTGGTGCGGAAATGGATGGTCATCCAACGGAAAGGTGGGTAAACCCGGAATCCGGAAATGTTCGTCAGATCATGCTCGGTAGACTGGATTATGCCCGTAAGATGGGGTGTGATGCTGTTGAGCCGGATAATCTCAATTATCAAGATAAAGACACAGGATTTGATATCAGTCCCTCTCAGCAGCTTGCCTTTTTGGTGTGGTTTAGTCAGGAGGCTCACAAGCGGGGACTGGCTGTCGGATTAAAGAATAATCTTGATCAGGCGGAGGTTCTTCAACCCTATTTTGACTTTGCCATCAACGAACAATGTTTCGAGTATGACGAATGCGATGTTCTGGAAGTTTTCAGTAAAGCTGGCAAGGCAATTTTTAACGCAGAGTATCTTCTTGAGTTTCGTGAGAACAATGCTGAGCGGGATAAGCTCTGCAAACAGGCTCTGGATATGAATATGCGGACACTGGTGTTGAATGAAGAATTGGACGGCAGTTACTTCTACAGTTGTGATCTGATGTATGTGGAGTAGCGCTGGAGTTTGGCGACGGAGGGGCGTCAGGTGAGTTCCCGGCACAGGTCCAGCCAGTTTTGAATTCCGGCGCTACGGTACTTTTCTTTGTGCAGGATGAAATAGAAATGTCGTCCGAACTGTCGCTGTGGGACTGGGAGCGGCACCAGGCTGCCCCGCTTGAAAGCGTCTTCGAGAGTGATGCGTGAAAGGCAGCCGATGCCCAGGCCGGCCTCGACAGCTCTCTTGATGGCCTCGGTGTGCTGTAGTTCAATCAGGACTTTTAATTGTGGAATAATGCCATGCATTGCCCATTCGAATGCCTGTCGGGTTCCGGAGCCGCGTTCCCGTAGTATCCAGTCAGCATTCAGAATGTCCTCATCTGTTAGCGCAGGTAAGCGGGCGTAAGGGTGTTCCGGTGCGCAGAACACCGCAAGCTCGTCTTCACGCCAGGGTATGACATCCAGTTCTTCGTTATTCAGTTCACCTTCGATTAATCCGATATCCAGTTCGAAATTAAGAACCTTGCGGGCAATGGTTGTGGTATTGGCAACTTCAAGGGATACGCTGGCGGCCGGATGCTCGCGCATAAAACGGGCCATAATGCTGACAGCCAGATAGTTACCGATAGAAAGTGTCGCGCCGACTTTGAGGGCGCCGATGTCAGTATGTTGGCGAAAGTCCAGTTCCAGGTCTTCGGCCCGCTCGATCAATGCCTCTGCACGTGGGCGCAATAATTTGCCGAGTTCATTGAGCTGTAGTGTTTTCCCGACACGGTCGAACAACTGGATGTCAAACTGAGATTCCAGGGTTTTCAAAGCTTCACTGGCTGCCGATTGGGACATGGACAGGTGCTTGGCTGCCTGAGTGATGTTTTCATAGTGGGCAGCGGCAAGAAAAATCTGGAGTTGGCGTAGGGTAAAGTGCATTATCGGCTAATTCGATTATGGTAATTTAATAATCCTGTTTTACAGGTAGGTTACACTTTGGCTAAATGGCGGGCAATGCATTATTGCTCATGCGGTGTGTAAATACTTTGAACGTTTTATAGATTCGTTGTCTATAAAGAGAGATCAGCAAAGAACGAAAGGAGAGGTTACCGTGTCAGGATTCCGTAAAGAAGTGGTTACCGATGTGCATCATTGGAACGAATCACTCTTTAGTTTCAAAACCAGTCGTGATCCGTCATTCCGGTTTAAAAACGGTCACTTCATTATGATCGGGTTGCCACAGGAAGATGGCCGTCCGCTGATGCGTGCATACAGTATCGCCAGTGCAAATTATGAAGAAGAGCTGGAATTTTTCAGTATCAAGGTGCCTGATGGGCCCTTGACCTCCAAGCTGCAGAAAATCAAGCCGGGCGATGAAATCATCATGAGTCGTAAGCCTACAGGTACGCTGGTTCTGGATCATCTTCTGCCAGGTCGGCATTTGTATTTGATCAGCACCGGTACTGGACTTGCGCCTTTTATGAGTATCATTAAAGATCCGGAAACCTATGAGCAGTATGACAAAGTGATCCTGACCCACGGTGTTCGTCAGGTGTCAGAGTTGGCGTATCAGCAAATGATTTCCGAAGAGCTGCCGAACAATGAGTTTTTCGGTGAGTTCGTCAAGGATAAGCTGATCTACTATCCGACGGTCACTCGTGAGCCTTATGTTAATCGCGGGCGGATTACCGATTTGATGACCAGTGGTAAGCTGTTTTCTGATGTCGGTCTGCCGAATATGGATCCGGAAGTGGACCGCTTCATGGTGTGTGGGTCTCCCAGTATGCTGAAAGATACCTGCGCAATCCTCGATGAGCGCGGCTTTAAAGAAGCTCGTCACGGCGATCTTGGGCATTACGTCATCGAAAGGGCTTTTGTGGAGAGCTAATAACTCTTTAGGTGGGATCAACACCGGAAACCGGAAAAGGCAGGCTCAATGAGTCTGCCTTTTTTTCTTGTAGGGACTGAGAATATTAAAAGGGCCAAGTCAGTTTCAGGCGCTGCGTAAAAAAGCGCATTGGCGATATGCCAGTTTTTATCAGCAGTTCTTGTCCTGTGCGGCAACAGCTTCCTTCACATTTTCGCAGGCTTTGGTCAGTGCTTCACCGGTGGCTTGTCCTGCATCCTTGATTGCCTCTCCGGTACTTGTCAGGGCTTCATCGACTGACTTGCCTGCTTTTTCAAAGGAGTCGGAAGCGCAGCCCCCCATAATGCCCAGGGATAACAAAAGTAACGTGATAGAAACAGCTTTATTCATGGGTGATGGTTGTCCGTTCAGGAAGGTTTCTTATTTTCAAAAGCCTGCTGTTGTTCTGGGGTGGCAGGTTTCTGGTGTTTTTCTTTCCATTCGGTGTAGGGCATTCCATAGACGATTTCACGTGCAGCAGCGTCTTCGAGACAGATCCCTTTCTCCTCAGCTTCGGCTCGGTACCATTTGCTCAGGCAGTTACGGCAAAATCCGGCAAGATTCATCAGATCGATGTTCTGGACCTCGGTATTGTCCTGAAAATGTTTGACCAGGCGGCGAAATACAGCAGCTTCAATTTCGGTTTGGGTTTTCTGATCCATGGAATTAACTCAAGTCTTTTGGTTCTGGTGATGGCAGATACTCAGAGTGTGTTCAAATTTTACTTAAACAGATTCTGTGGAAATGCCGGGTAGTGAAAAAGGTAACCTGATGTTGAGTTGAAATCCAGAGGTCAGATGTCAGCAATGAGCAGTCATTGGTGATGATTTGTGATTGGGGTTAGTCACTTTTAAACCCGTCCGGCACTTTGCCTTGAATATGGTAGGCAAACGCAATGATTTCAGCGATTACGCGGTAAAGTAGTTCCGGGATCTCATCCCCTAGATCCAGCTGTGACAGGGAGCGCACCAGTTCCGGGTTTTCGTATAGCGGAACGCCATGTTCCCGGGCGATAGCAATAATTTCCTCTGCCAGATCCCCTTCGCCTTTGGCAGATACCGTCGGAGCCTTCACGCCATCATATAGTAGAGCTATGGCCTGGGAGTCCGGTTTGGGGTCCCGTGGACCTCTCTGCGAATTCTGAGGAGGTTTTTTTTGATCGTGATATTCAGGCATCAGGCACGCTCGTCAATCAGTTGTTTTGAGATTGGAGTGCTCGGTGGGGGAGGTGCTCCTTTGCGGACGGCCAGATCACCGACCTGTAGGCCCCAGTCCTGTAGCCCTTTGCGTAACCTTGGTAGCTCAGTGTTGACCAGTTTCAGGGTGTGTTGTTTTTCTGCCCAGAAGGTGGCTGACACGGTGCCGTCCGTATAAAGAACATGGCTCTGGAAAGGGCCGACGGTTTCCAGATCAAATGCCAGTATCAGTTTCCATTTGGCCTGGGGTTTCTTCTTTTCCTTATCGGTCTGCTCATCTTTTTCCAGGCGAAGCTGGACTGAATCCAGCCGCTGTCCCTGTATCGGAAGTTCCAGAAACCAGACTTGAGTGTTGGTGCCGTCCGGCCCGGGAGTCAGTGTCTGTTGAAGTGCATTGAGCTGATTGACCTGAATTCTGGACAAGGCTTGAGCCAGTGCGCGCAGCATTTCGCCGGCATCCAGCGGCGTCGAGGCCTGTCTCTGTGAAGTGGTTGTATGGCTCGAGGGGAAGGCAAGAGGGTGTCCTCCCTGGGTATAGTTGGCGACTTGTTGTGTCAGCCAGTTTACCGTTGCTTCCCAGCTCTGCGGCAGCGCCTGAGTTGGCGATTGCTGGATGTGGTTGATCAATGATGAAAGTGTCACTATCAGCAGAGCTTTCAGATCTCTGGGAGCCAGCTGGGACAGAGTGGTTTCTGGCGGCGTTGTCGAGGTTCTTGGGTTGATGTTGGTGTCTGCGCTTCTGGCGGCACTTTTTAATAAATTGGCCTCCAGATTGATTCCGGAGTCCCTGAGGGCGGATTTTAAAGTCTGGGGCTGCGTTATATCGCTTTGCTTGAGAATGGCGTTGCTGAGTTGTCTGGCCAGTTGTCTTGCCGGCTCAGGAATTGCCGGTTGCGACTTTGTCGTTTCGCGACCAGCTGATAACAACTGGTCAAGGCTGCTGCGTAAATCGCTTTGCAGGGGGAGCGACTTTGATAAAGCCTGCATGATGGGGCGGAGTGCTGATTCAAGTGTCGCTTCAGGGGCGGTATTTCCTATCACCCGCAGGCCTTGCTGGGGTAAGACTTTCAGGGTGAGAAGTTTTCCAACGGTAAGGTCGGCTGGAAGCTGTTTGGCCAGAATTTCAGTCAGCAGAGTTTTTCCGCCACCGGTTGTTTTTTCGTTGCCTGTTAATTGTCCGGCGCCAAGCACCTGTAAAGTCAGTTGCCAGAGCCGCAGGGATTGGTCTGAGGAAGTTTGCAGGCCGGGCTGACTGGTGGTCAGTTGTTGATTGGTGCTGAAAACCTGTGCTGCCCTGGCTTCAGGTGGTAAACCCGGCTGACTGCTGGCTGGGGTGCTCTGCAGCAGGTTGCCCGTAGCTTGCGAGGTCTGGTGTTCTGCTTTCAGGCTGGCGCTGAGTACTCTGGCGGTGATGATTTCCCCGACGGTTCTTTTTAAATCAACCAGCTCTGAAGAGGCCGTTGACTTGCTGGCAACGTTTGATTGAGATGGAGGAGGGGTGGGAGGTAGCTCAGTTTTCATTGGTTTTCATCTGTATTCACAACTGACTCGGGTCTTGAAATGTGTTCTGTTTGATTTTTGCGCAGTCTGGAGTCGGTATAGTGTCGAATTGCGCAAAATTTGCCGTACGTCAGGTGAAAATTATTAAATTTCAGTTTTAAACCGATGACTTACCCTGACGATCCGCCGCTGCCTGGGCTATAATGCGCGGCATTTGGCTCCTATAACAAGCATAGCAGTCATGGATTATAAAGAACTATAACCCGGTTCCGTTCCGGCTTTTTATCTCCGGCGGATCTGTCACCTGAATATACTGAAGCGAGCTGATGACTTCATCCACCCCACTACTGCAGGCCCGTGGACTTTTCTGCGAGCGCGATGACCGGATATTGTTCGACGGTCTGTCATTTAGCGCGGACTATGGAGAGATTCTACAAATTGAAGGGCCAAATGGGGCAGGAAAGACCACCTTGCTGAGGCTGATCAGTGGATTGATGCCTCTTCATGAGGGGGAGTTGCTCTGGAAGGGCAAGCCAGTCTCTGAAGTGCGCTTTGATTTTATTTCCTCCCTGCTTTTTCTGGGGCATAAGACGGGTATTAAAAGCCTGTTGTCGCCGTTGGAAAATCTACGCATCTGGTGTGGTGCCCGTTTCTCTGTTGATGAGAACAGCATGATTGCTGCCTTGGAGGCAGTGGGGCTTGGCGGTTATGAAGAAGTGCCCTGCCACAGTCTTTCGGCCGGGCAGCAGCGTCGCGCTGCGCTGGCGAGACTGCATTTGTCCCCGGTTCCTGTCTGGATTCTGGATGAAGCTTTTACGGCCATTGATAAACAGGGTGTCACTGAGCTTGAGGGCTGGATTGTTGATAAGGCCGCTCAGGGAGGGATGGTAATTCTAACCACTCATCACCGCATTGCAACTAATAGCAGGTTGCGCAAATTGCAGCTTGGTAAAGGGCAGGAAATAGAAATCGTGCACGAGGTGTTGGGAGAAGAAGAGATGGCATCTGCCAAGCATGAGGGGGAGTCATGAGTGTGGCGTCTCCCAGTCTTTGGCAAGTTTTTTTTGCCGTGGTAAAGCGGGATTTGTTGCTGGCATTCAGGCGTCGACAGGATCTGGCCAATCCACTGATATTCTTTGTGATTGTGATTAGCCTGTTTCCACTGGGGGTGTCTCCCGAGTCGTCGTTTCTGGCCACTGCGGCTGCAGGTGTGGTTTGGGTGGCGGCTTTGCTGGCGACATTGCTTTCTCTGGACGGAATGTTTCGTGCCGATTATGAAGATGGAGCGCTCGAACAGATGCTCCTGACTCCACAGCCCTTGTTCCTGCTTGTGTTGGGGAAGGTGTTGGCTCACTGGCTGGTCACCGGATTGCCACTGATTTTGCTGAGCCCAATATTAGCCATTATGTTGCATCTGGATGAGTCCCTTCTGACCATTTTGGCGTTGACTCTCCTGGTCGGGACACCGGTTTTGAGTCTGGTTGGTGCAATCGGGGCGGCTTTGACAGTAGGATTGAGAGTTGGGGGAGTGTTGATTTCGCTGCTGATTCTGCCTCTTTATATCCCGGTTCTCATTTTCGGCACCGGTGCAGTGCAGGCCGCTGCTGCAGGATCTGAATATACCGGGTTCCTCGCGATACAGGGGGCAATTCTGATGTTGGCATTGGCGTTGGCGCCCTTTGCCGCGGCAGCAGGGTTAAAGATCAGTGTTTCGAACTAAATCAGGCTTCAATTGTAAGTCGGATTTCAACAGATAGAGGTGAAATAGAAAATCCATGTGGAGCAGTTTCAAAAGGTGGTTTCACCAGTGGGGATCGCCCAAATGGTTTTACGAACGTAGCCTGGTCTGGTCCCGTTGGCTGGGGCTGATTGCTTTGCTATGTATACCAACCAGCATTATCTGGGGATTGTTTTTTGCGCCGGCGGATTATCAGCAAGGCAATAGCTTTCGAATTATTTACCTGCATGTTCCGGCGGCCGTTCTGGCTCAGTCCTGTTACGTCCTGATGGCTATTGCCGGATTGGTGGGGCTGGTCTGGAAAATGAAAGTGGCGGATGTGGTGTTGAAATCCGCTGCACCCATTGGCGCATCCTTCTGTTTTCTTGCGCTGTTTACGGGTGCCGTCTGGGGGAAACCAACCTGGGGAACCTGGTGGGTGTGGGATGCCCGGCTGACGTCCATGCTGATTTTGTTGTTTTTATACTTTGGGGTGATCGCTCTGGAGTCTGCAATTCAGGACACCATTACCGCCGCCAAAGCGGCCGCCATTCTTTGTCTGGTGAGTGTAGTGAATATTCCCATTATCAAATATTCGGTGGATGTCTGGAATACGCTTCACCAGCCCGCCACTTTCAAATTAACCGAAAAACCTGCCATGCCAATGGAAATGTGGTTGCCGTTATTGATCATGACGATCGGTATTTATGCCTTCTTTGGTTACGTACTTTTCTTACGAAGTCGTAATGAGATAATCGAACGTGAACGTCGTACCCTATGGGTCCGCGAGCTGGTGGAACGGGAGTCTGTCGCATGAGTTTTGCCAGTTTCAGTGACATCATTCATATGGGAGGGCATGGTTTCTATGTCTGGTTGGCCTACGGCGTGGGCTTTGCCATTCTCGGTTATAACCTGGTGGCACCAAAGATGAAGAGAAATGCTCTGAAGAAGCGTTTATCCCAGCAGTTAAAAAGGGAGAAACTTGCCAAATGAACCCCAAGCGCAAACAAAGGTTGCTGGCGGTAACATTTATCGTTTTCGGGGTGGGAGCAGCCGTGGGGCTGGCCCTGTTTGCCCTGAGTCAAAACATTAATCTGTTCTTTAATCCCACTCAGGTGGAAGCCGGTGAAGCACCTGTCGACCAGCGTATACGGGTTGGTGGTATGGTTGTGGAAGGAAGCGTGAACCGTGATCCCAATTCTTTGGCTGTCACTTTCGATTTGACGGATTACCAGGGGGTTGTGACGGTTGCCTATACGGGCATTCTTCCTGATCTATTCCGTGAAGGGCAGGGGATCGTGACCCAGGGAAGGCTGGATGCCGAAGGTATCTTCCAGGCCGATGAGGTTCTCGCCAAGCACGATGAGAATTACATGCCACCGGAAATTCAGCGGGCGGTGGATAAAGCCAACCGGGCTGAGACAAGCTACTGACATATAGGTCTTAGATGATTGCTGAACTAGGTCATTATGCACTGATTCTCGGGTTTTGCTTTGCGATTCTACTATCGACGATTCCTTTGGTGGGAGCATGGATGGGGGATCGTGTCTGGATGCGACTGTCGCGTCCACTGGCGGGAGGTCAGTTTATTCTGGTGTTGGGCTCATTCTGTGCTCTGAGTCTGAACTTTCTGCTGGATGATTTCAGTGTTCAGTACGTTGCCGGAAACTCTAACAGTCTGCTGCCCTGGTACTACAAGATCAGTGCTGTCTGGGGTGGGCACGAAGGCTCGCTGTTGCTTTGGGCTCTGATTCTCACTGGCTGGACTGCTGCCGTTGCCAAGTTCAGTAAATCGTTGCCTCTGGATATGGTGGCTCGCGTTCTGGGTGTCATGGGGCTGGTCAACATCGGCTTCATGCTGTTTATCCTGATGACTTCCAATCCGTTTTTGCGTTATCTGCCATCTTCGCCACAGGATGGCGCAGACTTGAATCCTCTGCTGCAGGACTTTGGCCTCATTGTGCATCCACCGATGCTTTACATGGGCTATGTTGGATTCTCGGTTGCTTTTGCCTTTGCAGTGGCCGCTTTGCTTGGTGGGCGTCTCGATGCCGCCTGGGCCAGATGGTCGCGTCCCTGGACAACGGTTGCCTGGTCTTTCCAGACATTGGGCATTGCATTGGGTAGCTGGTGGGCGTACTACGAGCTTGGTTGGGGCGGATGGTGGTTCTGGGATCCTGTGGAAAATGCCTCTCTGATGCCATGGTTGGCCGGGACTGCTCTGATGCATTCTTTGGCTGTTACCGAAAAGCGTGGCGTGTTCAAGAGCTGGACTGTTCTGCTGGCTATCTTTACCTTTTCACTGAGTCTGCTGGGAACCTTCCTGGTTCGCTCAGGAATCCTGACCTCGGTGCATGCATTTGCCTCTGACCCAGAGAGAGGAAGCTTTGTTCTGGCCTTATTGATTGTCACGATTGGAGGCTCTCTTTTGCTCTACGCTCTCAGAGCCCCTGTGGTGAAAAGTCATATCGGATTCAGTGAGCGGTCCCGAGAAATCTTTCTGTTGCTGAACAATATTCTGCTAATGGTAGCTA
Organism: Hahella ganghwensis DSM 17046; assembly: GCF_000376785.1. GTDB lineage: Bacteria > Pseudomonadota > Gammaproteobacteria > Pseudomonadales > Oleiphilaceae > Hahella > Hahella ganghwensis. Next base: position 10,013 of record NZ_AQXX01000142.1, on the reverse strand, counting down.
CACTCACTGTTCTGGGTGGCACCATGTTTCCTCTGATTGCCGAGTATGCCGGCTACGAAGTGTCGGTAGGTGCCCCTTACTTTAACCTGATGTTTGGATTCCTTGCGCCGGTGCTGGTGTTGATTATGGGGGTCGGCATTTACAGTCATTGGAAAGACACGCCTGCAGGCACCTTGCTCCGCAAGGTTCCGCCTCTGGCAGTGATCAGTTTGCCGCTTGCGCTGGTTGTTCCCTGGCTGATGGGCAGTTTCGAGTGGATGGTAGTTGTGGGGATGTTTATTGCCGTCTGGTTGACTGTGGCAACAGCGCTGGATGTATGGGCAAAAAGTGCATCCCGTAAAGGCCGCTTGCAGGGTTGGTTGAAGACTTCACGCAGTTATAAGGGGATGGTGCTCGGGCACCTGGGGTTAGCGGTGACCATTGTTGGTGCAACGTTGGTATCACACTATACCGTCGAAAAAGATGTTCGTATGGCGCCGGGCACTGTCGCAGAAGTGGCAGGTTACCAGTTCAAATTTCTCTCTGTTGGTCGCAAACAGGGCCCCAACTATGTGGGAGATAAAGCGGATATTCAGATCCTTGATGGTGATGGCGATGTGGTGACGACTCTGCATCCGGAAAAACGTCGGTACGTGGTTTCCGATAATGTGATGACAGAGGCCGGGATTTCACCTGGTCTGCTGCGTGATCTTTATGTGTCTCTGGGAGAACCTGTCGGCGAACAGGCCTGGGCAGTTCGGTTGCAGTACAAGCCCTTCGTCCGCTGGCTCTGGTTAGGGGCTATACTGATGACCTGGGGCGGCCTTCTGGCGGTTGCTGATCGTCGTTACCGGATGTTGCGCAAAGCCTCTTCGGAAAAACACTCAGTTGACATCCAGGCTCAGGAAAATCGTTCGGCGACAGGCGTGACAGCAGGAGGCGCCGAATAATGAGACGTCTGATTCTCTTCGTTCCGTTGTTGGTGATCATGGCCATGTTTTTTCTGTTTCAGCAGATGATTGATCACGATCCGACGGAAATGGAGCTGGCCAGAAAAGATAAGCCTGTTCCGGCTTTTGCCTTGCCTGGTCTGCGCAATCCCGAGCGCTTTTTTACCCAGGAAGACCTTAAGGGCAAGCCTATGTTGGTCAATGTGTGGGCTACCTGGTGTCCGTCATGCCGGGTGGAGCATCCTTACCTCCTGAAGCTGGCAAAAGAAAAAGGCGTGCAGTTGGTCGGGCTCAATTACAAGGACGACCGAACCGCTGCGCTGGAATGGCTGGATAAACTTGGCGATCCTTATGTCTTTACCGTCTTTGATGAAGAGGGGCGTCTGGGATTGGATCTGGGGGTTTATGGCGCACCAGAAACCTATGTCGTCGATGCTGAAGGGATTATCCGCTACCGCCATGTGGGGGTGGTAAACGAAAAAGTCTGGAATGAAGTGTTGGCCCCCCTGATGGAAGATTCGGGGACGAGGGAGTCTGAGGTAAAGGACACCAGGGTTAATGAATCTACAGGCTCAGAACAGGGAGCGTCTTCATGAAATCCTGGTTTGGAATTTTGATTCTGTTCTCTGTGGTGGTGTCTGGCCCGGCTTTCGCTATTGATGTTTACGAGTTTCCCGACGAGCAGACCCGTGAGCGCTATCAGGATCTGACCTGGGAGCTTCGCTGCCCTAAATGTCAGAATCAGAATATTGCCGATTCCAACGCGCCGATTGCACAGGATCTGCGTCGCGAGGTTCATCGACTGTTGATGGACGGTCGCTCGGATAAGGAAATTGTGGACTTTATGGTTGAGCGCTATGGTGACTTTGTATTTTATCGGCCGCGAATGAGCGGACACACAGTCGTTCTCTGGATCGCTCCATTGGTCCTGGTTTTGATCGGTGTTTCAGTGGTCATGATACTTGGGCGCCGTAACCGCAATGCAGGTCGGGATGGGGATGCTCTGAGCGCTGGTGACAGGGAGCGATTAAAGCAGTTGCTTGAAGAAGCCGATCACTTGTCTGACAAAAAAAACGATAAATCCTAAAAAATCATGTAGCCCGGCCTGGCTTTTGGGGCGTGCTGCTTTCCCAAACATCAACGAGAATACTCTTAACTATGCTTTTTTTCTGGCTGGCACTTGGAATACTGACGCTGATGGCGATTGCCATGATTGCATTGCCCTTGCGCAATATGCTGAATCAGGAAACGGCTGCGTCGAAGGATACGAGTCAGAAGCAGACGAACCTGGCCATCTTCAAGGATCGTTTGGCTGAGCTGGAGAATGATCATAAGCAAGGTCTGATCGATGAGAAAGAATTTGGCGAGCTTAAGGCGGAGCTGGAAACCAGTCTGCTGAATGATTTGCCATCAAACGATACCGGAAAACCCGTCAGAAAGAACGCTGGGGCTGGGGTATTGATGGTTCTGGGGTTTATCGGTCTGCCGGCATTGGCGTTAGGATTATATCAATACCTGGGTGACTACAAAGGCCTCAACCAGGCTCATTGGATGGATGAAACCAGACTCCTTCTGGCCAGGGAAGGGAATAATATGCAGGCGATTCTGGATCGTCTGGAGCAGCGCTTGCAGGAAGATCCCGAACATATCGAAGGCTGGGTGCTACTGGGACGCTCCTATATGACTCTGGAGCGATACAAAGAGGCAGCCGGTGCCTTTGCTGAGGTGGCCAGATTGCTCGAAGAGGATAATCAGAATCCTGGTGTTGGATATGGTCTGCTGGCTCAGGCGCGTTTCTTTGGTGAAAAGGGAATGACGGCAGGAGTGCAGGAGGCTGTGCGTAAAGCCCTGGCAGCCGATCCTGGGGAATCCAATGCTTTGAGTATTCTGGGGGTCTCTGCATTCCAGCAGGGTCGATACGCAGATGCGGTACGCTACTGGCAGGCGATACTGGATAGTAATCCCAATGATCCGAATGCGGACGCGATCAGGAATGGCATCAACCGTGCCCAGGCTTTGGCAGCTGTCAGGCAGTCAGAATCCGGTGAAAACACCGAGGTAGGTGAGCCGGTGAAGCTTGCGGTTAAGGTGTCATTGGCAGAAGCTGTCAGTGCTCAGGCCGATGGGAGTGATGTGGTTTATATTCTCGCACGCCCGGTCGGTGGCCGTATGCCAGTCGCAGTGACTCGGGTCAGGGTTCAAGATCTTCCAATAACCCTTGCGCTTGATGACTCTATGTCCATGGGGCCGATGGCAAAACTGTCGTCAGTGGAGCAAGTGGAAATTGTGGCGAGAGTATCCAAAGCTGGTACGCCGCAGCCACAAAGCGGCGATATTGAAGGGTTGATCGGCCCGGTTTCGGTAAAAGGCCAGGAAGCGCCTGCTGAAGTGATGATTGATCGGGTGATACAGTAAACTGGATTGAGTTTTGTCTCATTGCTGAGAACGTACAAAGGGGGTAGACACTGCTGGTGCCTACCCCCTTTGATTATGTATCTGGCGCAGAGAATGATTATTTGCTTTGGACTTTGCGCTAGTCTTTGATCTGGGCGTCAAATGCCTGGCCGGTTACCCCGATACTGTCTTTCCCCATCAGGTACAGGTATACGTTCATAATGTCTTCCGGTACGGGGTTCTTCTTCGGATCTTCAGCCGGATAAGCCATGGCGCGCATGTGAGTTCGAGTGGCTCCGGGGTTGATGGAATTCACTCGTATCAGGTGTTCTTCGTCATCCAACTCATCAGCCAGCACCTGCATCAGGCCTTCGGTGGCGAACTTTGAAACAGAGTAGGCTCCCCAATAGGCGCGTCCTTTTCGGCCAACACTGGACGATGTGAACACGATGGAGGCGTCTTCTGATTTACGGATAACCGGGAGTAGAGAGCGGGTCAACAGAAATGGGGCATGGGCATTTACTTGCATGACCTGCGCCCAGGAATCCGGATCGTAATGCTCAATGGGAGTTCTGTGTCCCAGAATCGATGCGTTGTGAAGTAGTCCGTCAAGGCGCCCGAATTCGTCATCAATGGCCTGGGCCAGGTCGTCATAATCTTTGGCAACAGCGCCTTCGAAATTGACCGGAAAAATTGCAGGCTGCGGGCCGCCAGCTGCTTCAATGCTATCGTAGACGTCTTCCAGTTTTTTTGTGGTTCTGCCGGTGAGAATAATGGTTGCGCCGTAGCGGGCAAAAGTGGTGGCGGCCGCGCGGCCAATACCGGCGCCGGAACCTGTGACCAGGATAACCCGCCCTTTGAGCAGTTGTTCAGGGGCTTCGTAGGGATACATCATGTTTAATGGTTCTTTATTGACTGTTTGGGTTCGGTAACCTGGTCGTCTCAGTGATGGCCAGGTTACGCAGAGTTCTGTTGCGCCTATGATGCCATAAGCAGAGAGGACAAGTCTTGGGGTTGCCGGATAATGTAGTCCGCTGACCAGTTTTCAATATTGTCATGTCCGGGAATGTAGCCATAGGCGGCCGCCACGGTTTTCATGCCGGCATTGCGGCCGGCTTCGATATCTCTGACATGGTCACCTACATACCAGAGCGAAGATGGTGGTAGGTCCAGTGTAGTGGCAGCTTTCAGTAACGGCTCAGGGTCTGGTTTGGTGCGGGTGACATCGTCCGGGCATACCAGGACTGCAATAGAAGCCAGGCCTAAAGCTTCGAGTAGGGCTTCACTGTAAAGGCGGGGCTTGTTAGTGACGATTCCCCAAGATATCCCTCGCTTGTCCAGGTCTTCCAGTAAAGGGGCAAATCCGGGGAAAAGGCCGCTGTCGATGCAGATGTTATCCAGATATAAATCCAGAAACTCTTGTCGCAAGGCGGCAAAGTCCGGGTGGTCCTCTGAAACATCGAATCCCAGCTTGACCATGGCTCGCGCACCTTCCGATACCGCCTGTCTGACGACCGGGAAAGCAAGTGCTTCAAGGCCATGGCGGTTGCGATGGATATTCAGTACACGGTGAAAATCCGGGGCCGTGTCTATCAGGGTGCCATCCAGGTCAAAGAGGATTCCGCGGGGGAGGGAGTGGGTCTGTGTCATTGTCCAGAAATCCTATACAGCCGTTACAGTACCGGTTTTACCGCGTGCATCAGGTAATTGACGTCAACATCCTGATTCAGCTTGTATTCCCGCGTGATCGGGTTGTAGGTCATGCCTTTGGTTTCTTGAAGTTCCAGGCCGGCTTCCCGAAGCATTCTGGCCAGCTCGGCAGGCTTGATGAACTTTTTCCAGTCATGGGTGCCTTTGGGGAGCATCTTGAGCACATATTCTGCACCGACAATGGCGAACAGATAAGATTTCGGGTTTCGGTTGAGTGTGGAGAAGAACAGATTGGCGCCGGGTTTTGCGGCTTCTGCGCAGGCTTTGATTACCGAGGCTGGGTCTGGTACGTGCTCCAGCATTTCCAGGCAGGTCACCACGTCATAGTGCGCTGATTGTTCAGCGGCGAGATCTTCAATCGTGGTTTTTCGATAATCGACTTTGATCCCGGACTCCAAGCCGTGCAGACGCGCCACGGACAGGGGCTCTTCTCCCATATCGATGCCGGTTACATGGGCGCCGCGCCGGGCCATTCCTTCACTCAGCAATCCGCCGCCGCAACCAACATCCAATGCCAGTTTTCCCGGTAGAGCGGCTTTCTGATCAATAAAATTCAGACGCAGGGGGTTGATATCATGCAGGGGTTTAAATTCACTCTCCGGGTCCCACCAGCGGTGTGCCAGGTCTTCAAACTTTTTGATCTCTGCCAGATCAACGTTGTCTACAGCGGTCATAGGTTCTCTCGCAGCGGTCATAGGTGCTGTCGTTTGTCCGGTTGTTGTCCGGGGTTCTCTTTTTTGGGTGCCCGTCATTTGATTTGAAAGCCTGAAGTCAGGACGGGCACTTTGCCGGGATCTTAATATCCTAGTTGTTACCGACTAGTTTACGTTGCCAGCCCGCAACAAGTTTAGCGATTTTACCTGTATCCATGCCAACCAGATGTCGATCTGTCATGCGAGGCTTACCTCCAATCCAGGAATGGGTGACATGATGGGATTTTACCGCATAAGCCAGGTGCGAGGTGATATGGAAAACGGGCTGCAGCTCCAGCGCACTGAGATCGATAGCGATCATGTCAGCCCATTTACCCGCCTCCAGGGAGCCCAGGTCGGCCTCTTTGCCCAGTGCCTTGGCGCCATTGATAGTCGCCATCTCAAGTGCTTCAAATGCGCTGATGGCCGCTGCATCTTCTGCCACTGCTTTGGCTGTTTGGGCGGCTGTCTGCATTTCGCCCAGCATGTCCAGGTCATTGTTGCTGGCAGCGCCGTCGGTTCCCAGCGCCACGTTGATACCGGCGGCTGATAATTTGGCAATCGGGCAGAATCCGCTGGCCAGTTTGAGGTTGGATTCCGGGCAGTGGACGATATGAGCCCCCGTCTCCTGGAGGATTTCAATATCCCGGTTATTAATCTGGGTCATGTGAACACACTGGGTATTGGGGCCCAGTACTCCCAGCTCGTACATTCTTTCAGTCGGACGCTTGCCGGTCTTCTCCAGAGCGTCGTTGACCTCAAATGCGGTTTCATGGAGGTGGATCTGAATCTGGGCATCGAGTTGATTGGCCAGCGTCACAATCTGCTTTAACGGCTCATCCGAGACGGTGTAGGGGGCATGAGGGCCGAACGCAATCTGTACCAGATCGCTGTGCTTATACTCGTCAAACAGTTTGACTCCCTTGTGAATGTAGTCCTCTGCATGGCTGGCCCAGGAGGAGGGGAAATCCAGGATCGGGAAGGCAAGCTGGCAGCGCATACCGGCATCAACGGCTGCAGCGGCGGCGCTGGCAGGAAAAAAGTACTGGTCGCTGAACGTCGTGGTCCCGCTGCGAATCATTTCTACGATGGCGAGAGAGACGCCGTCGTGTACAAAATCGGCGTCGACATATTTGCCCTCGGCCGGCCAGATATGATTGTTCAGCCATTCCATTAATGGCAGATCGTCAGCCATTCCCCTGAACAGTGTCATGGCGGCGTGACCGTGAGCGTTTATCATTCCCGGCATCAGGGCATGCTCGGGGAGCTGTACATGCTCTTTGGCGCTGTAGCGTTGCATCAGATCATTGCTGTCCCCAATGTCAAGAATGCGGCCTCCGTCTATAACGACGGAGCTGTTTTCCAAAATCAGGTTGGCTGGGCGGATTGGAACAATCCAGCGGGCGGTAATAATCAGATCAACGTTTTGTTGCGACACGATGTGTATTCCTGTGACAAGTCCTTGAAAGGGCAAAGTATACTCAGATTATGAGGTGAGAAGTAGGTTGACCTTTGCAAACAGATGTCATTCTGTTGTCAGCAATGTGGAGACGTTCTATCGATAATATGATCCTCCAGGCAGCTTAAGGGGTGAACCCAGGGTGCGAATTGACCTTTCAGCGTAGATCGCTGCTGATGATAAATCGTATAATTCTGACTTTGTTTAGTCATTCCATGCTTATTCACCCAGGAAGGAAGCCTGCCCCGTTTGTGCCGACAGCCTGATCAGCTAATTTAACCAGGAAATTTCATGACCAATTCATCTGTTACGCCGATACGCTGGAATCATCAAGAACTTATTTTGCTGGATCAGAGAATTTTGCCGGCTACAGAGTCCTATGTGACCTGTCGTGATGCTGAGTCCGTTGCTGGTGCCATCAGAGATATGGTGGTTCGTGGGGCACCAGCGATTGGTATTTCAGCGGCTTATGGTGTTGTGTTGGCAGCACGAGCGCATTCTGGTAGTCACCCCGGCGCTCTGGAGCCACATTTTAAAGTGTTGGCTGAATCAAGGCCCACAGCGGTGAATTTATTCTGGGCGCTGGATCGAATGAAGAAGCGTCTTGAAGAACTCGGTTCGGTCGATGTGCAGGCTCTTGAGCAGGAAGCCATCGCCATTCATCAGGAAGATCTTCAGGCCAATCTGCATATGGGAGAACTCGGAGCAGACCTGATTGCGGAATCCGGCAAGGGTAATATCCTGACTCACTGCAACACCGGTAGTCTGGCTACAGGCGGGTATGGAACTGCGTTGGGAGTGATTCGCTCAGCCAATAAACGCGGGCTGGTGGAGAAGGTGTTTGCGGACGAGACACGTCCCTGGCTGCAAGGGGCCAGGCTGACTGCCTGGGAACTGTGCCAGGATGAGATCCCTGTTCACCTGATTGCCGACAGTGCTGCGGCACACGTGATGAAAACCTGTGGTGTCACCTGGGTCGTGGTCGGGGCGGATCGGATCACGGCAAATGGCGACGTTGCCAACAAAATCGGTACCTACAGTCTGGCGGTTCTGGCAAGACAACATGGTGTCAAGTTCATGGTTGCCGCGCCTTCCAGTACAATCGATTTCAATCTGAGCAGCGGTAAAGATATTCCGATCGAGGAGCGCACGGAGCAGGAATTGAAAAGCCTCCAGGGGGTGACGATTGCTCCCGAAGGTGCACGAGCCTTTAATCCTGTATTCGATGTAACTCCGGCACACCTGATCGATGCGATTGTTACAGAAAGAGGGGTTGTCCAGGCACCAGACCTTGATGGAATGGCCGTGTTGCGATCAAGTTCCTGATCATTTTCTGAATACTGCTAAACTTAAGGTTGATTCCCGGAGTAAAGTGTCAGGTACAGTCGGCTTTAGCATCGTTAAGGAAAATCGGGCATCTGCAAGTGGGTATAGTGGGTATAGTGGGTCGTTGGAACAGGCTGTCTATCAATCTGGCAGTCTGCTGATCAATGTGGTGGCGCTCGGCGCCAGTGACCCCGGCACGGTTATCCGATGTGGAGGTATTAGCGGTGATTTTTGTGGGCATTGCTTGTCGCAGGATTCCTGCTGGTGATTCAGGGAGGCGCTCAGGCTGACACGTTGCGTATCGGGACTGGGGAGTATGCCCCCTGGACAACCAAGGATTCCCAACATTCAGGCTTGATCAACCGAATCGTGAAAGAAGCGTTTCGGCGTCAGGGATACCATGTGGATTTTGTCTTTGTTCCCTGGGTTCGGGCTCGAACGGAAACCGAACTTGGGCGGTTTGATGCCTCCTCGTTCTGGTTCAGAAACCCTGAGTACGAAACACAGTACCTCTTGTCCAATACCATATTCGTGCAGAGAGAGGTGTTTTTTTATCTGAAACAAAAGCCTCTACCGTCCTGGCGTACGCTTGGTGACCTTAAAGATCTGGTATTCGGCGCCACCATCGGCTACAGCTATACTCCGCAGTTTTGGGAGATGGCGAAAGAGAAAGAGCTGCAAGTGGAGGAAACCTCCTCGGATATCGTGAACTTTCGCAAACTGGTGAGGGGGCGCATCGATATTTTTCCCTGCGAGGAAGTGACAGGGTGGCGGATTCTGAATCGCGAGTTTAATCATGGAATCGCCAATCTGGTTGCGACCCATGATAAGCCGCTAAGATCGGCTGAGGTCACTCTGCTGATGAGTCGTCAGCGACCAGAATCCCAGCAACTCATGAATCTGTTTAACCTGTCTCTCGAAAAAATGATGGATGATGGAACGCTCGATAGTTTCTATGATGACATGCTGGCGGGTGTTTATTAGATCAGCCCCTTAATAATTCCAATAGGATGCGTTTTGATCTGGAAAATATGTGCATTCATGTTGAATTTCATGCAGGATCACACTTGCTAAAGCAAATCACCATCATGCTTCCAGGGGGTGCGCCATAATGCCGTGCAACAAGCCACAGCACATTGTTGCTCTTGTCAGGGCGTGGGTATGCGAAGCGTTAGGCGGTATCTTTTTTATTAGGAATATTTGTGAATAAATCTAAGGAGGCTCTGAATAACTCCCCAAATCAGTCATAATACGGCCAACTTCACTCATCAGGAATACTATCCATGGATCAGATGACTTTCTCCGAAGCTGAATACCAGAATAAGAAGCGTAAGACCCGCCGGGAAATCTTTCTGGAGCGAATGGATAAGCTGATCCCATGGAAACGCATGGAAAAGAAGATCGCCCGCTATTACCCCAAGGGCGAGAACGGCCGCCCTCCGTATCCGTTATCCACCATGCTTCGTGTCCACTGCATGCAGCTATTTTATAACCTCAGCGATC